>NZ_BANH01000059.1 GCF_000964465.1 Gluconobacter thailandicus F149-1 = NBRC 100600
TTTCGATGAGGTGGCGCTTTTTATACAGATGCCAGTCGTAAGGCGGCTTTGATTTCCGGTTCTTCTTCGGCGGAATACAGGTAGTGATATTGCGTTCTGCAAGTGATAACCTGATCAGGGTGCTGTCATAGCCTCTGTCTCCGATGACTTCTTCTGTCTCGTCGGGGAGATCTGCCAGCAGCACGTCTGCACCTTTGAAGTCACTGACTTGCCCTGCTGTCAGATGGAGGCGAACAGGCCGCCCCTGACCATCGCACACGGCATGGAGTTTTGAGTTCAGTCCGCCTTTTGTCCGTCCGATATGCCGCGGAAAAGCCCCTTTTTGAGCAGGGAGGCCGATGTCCGATGCGCCTTGAGATGTGTTGCATCAATCATCAGGCGCTTTGAACGGCCAGCCTGTTCTGTCAGGGCGAC
>NZ_BANH01000058.1 GCF_000964465.1 Gluconobacter thailandicus F149-1 = NBRC 100600
AGGCCATCCATCATCCGCATGAAAAGATCTATGTCGCCCCAACGTTTCCAACGGTTGTAGAGCGTCTTGTGTGGGCCGTATTCCCGGGGCGCATCCCGCCAGCGCAGACCATTGCGGTTCACGAAAATGATGCCGCTCAGCACGCGGCGGTCATCAACACGAGGTTTGCCGTGGCTCTTGGGAAAAAACGGTCGCAG
>NZ_BANH01000057.1 GCF_000964465.1 Gluconobacter thailandicus F149-1 = NBRC 100600
GGGTCAGCCGTACGACAGTCTGGCGGACCGTCCACTGCGGCCTGTACTGTTCCAATACCGGGAGTTGAGGAACAGTACTTGCTGTCTCCCTCAGGCTGTTATTGACAGCATTCCTTAAATGACCGGTTTCGGTACAGATTACGTTTTGGTAGATATTTAGTTTTTATTTGAGAATTAATAACTTGGATCACGAATCATAGCTACGTTGCCGTGGGTTAAGACTGCGATGCAGTCTTATTATTCAAGTAATTTCTAGGTCTGAAATCGAAGTATTCATCCTGCGAAAAGAACTTGTCGTAATCATATGCTTTGTTATACAATAAAATTTTCTGAAGATATTTATTTAATTATTAAAATAGTTACTCCATATATAGTATGCCCAGAAGCCTTTCCTGTTCTTCGATTTTTTCAACAAGCTCCGAAAGTATCGGTTGATAATATCTATCGAGAGATTTGAGATCGCGATGGCCTGTTACTCGCATTAGGTCCAGCGGGTTCGTCAGAAATCTTGCCAACCGGGATGTTGCTTCATGACGTAGGTCGTGGAAGGTCAGATTTTTCAGCTCTGCTTTTTTAACGATACGTCCATAGCGAACTGAAAAAGCCTTCTCGTTTCCCACATTGAACAGCCTGTCGGTTGCCGCAGGAGCCTCAGGCATCTCTTCTAGCTTTTTCAGCAGTAAGCGACGTGCTCCTGGTGTCAGGGGTCTTTTCTCGTCTCCGAGTTCTTCGCGGTGTTTGTCGTTCTTGACACGTTCCAAAGAAAGGGTCTTGCGTTCGAAGTCGATATTCTTCCAGCAAAGCGAGACGGACTCTGAGAGGCGGCAAGCCTGTTCAATGGACCATTTCACAAGCCAGGCGTCATCCGGGCAATGAGAGCGGGCGACAGCAATGATAAGACGCTCGTACTCGCTTTTTCCGTAATCATTGTCCGTGTTGCCAGACAGTCTGCGATTGCGCTTCTTGTCTGCGCCGGGTGGTCGTTTCACAACCCTACCCGAAGCGTGATTGACCGTATGGATATCCCATTCGCTGATTGCGTGCTGAATGATGCTGGCCAGAAGGTTCAGGCGTTTGACGACTGTGGCCGGGGCATAGCCATCTTTCAGCATTCTGTCCCTGAAAGCCCGGACATCCGTAGGCAGCCATTTGCTGACCATGACATGAACCACCGGGTCATCCAGCAGGGCAGGGATATGACCTATCCTGTCCGCTTCTCGGTGAGCCATGCAGGTGTCGCGATAACGTTCCACCAGTTCCCTGATGGGCATTCTGTCGAGAGAAGAGGTATCCTTGAACTGTCCAAGGTCGACTTCGGCTCTTTTCTCGTTGAGCCAGCGTCGAGCCAGAGCTGAGGAGGCAAAGGTCTTTCTCAGACGTTTGCCATCGACCATCTTGCGGGCCTGATACTGTCCGGGGCCACGGTACCAAACACCCTTGGGAAGGGGTTTACCTGTGGCCGGGTCGAGTCCTGATTTGTCTGTTTCGCTCATGCGAAGCCCCTGACAGCAGAGAGCCATATTTTCCTGATTGGCTCAGGAATGGCTCAAAATCCAATATATGGAAAGTCAGGATATTATCCAATTACCACTAAAGTCCGCAGAAAACTGCGATAAATTAGATGGTGTCCCATAGGGGATTCGAACCCCTGTTGCCGCCGTGAGAGGGCGGTGTCCTAGGCCTCTAGACGAATGGGACTAGGGCGAGGGGGTTAATAGAAGACCCCCTCGGGCTTGGCAAGCGTTATTTCAGGATTTTTTGGAGAGTAGCGGTCCGAGGGATGTGCCGCCGAAAAGATGGACGTGGAAGTGCGGAACTTCCTGCCCGGAATTAGGGCCGGAGTTGCTGATGAGACGAAAGCCTTCTTTCGTCAGGCCCTCGTCTTCCGCGATCTTTGCGACAGCGCGCCAGAACCCGGTGATCTCGTCAGCAGAAGCTGTCGCGCTGAAATCCGCGATGGACACGTATGGCCCTTTAGGGATGACCAGTACGTGGATTGGTGCCTGAGGTGCGATGTCATGGAAAGCGAGTGCGTAATCGTCTTCGTAAACCGTGCGGGACGGAATTTCCTTGCGAAGAATACGGGCGAAAATGTTGCTGTGATCGTACGTCATGTGAATGCCTCCTTCAGCCAAGTTTCTCTTTGGGACGGGAGGCTTTTTCGGCAATGCCGCTGGTGCCTTCGCGACGCTTCAGTTCTGCCCAGACGTCTTCCGGGGAAACGCCTGCGTCTACCCACATAACGATCAGATGGTACAGAACGTCAGCACTTTCTCCGACGAGTTCCTTGCGATTGCCATTCACGGCTTCGATCAGACACTCGACAGCTTCTTCGCCAAACTTCTGGGCAATCTTGTTCCGTCCGCGTGCCATCAGACGTGCGGAATGGCTTAGCGTCGGGTCCGTGCCGCGGCGGGACTGAACAGTTTCGAAGAGGCGTTCCAGCACATGCTCTCTTGCTGGAGATGCCTTACGCTCTTCCGGTTTTGCTGCCTTTGCCATTGCCTTATTCTCCAAGTCTGACCGGAAGGCCGGCCTCGTTCAATGCCTGTTTGACGTCCCCAACGCGGAACTGTCCGAAGTGGAATACGCTGGCTGCGAGCAGGCCGCTTGCACCAACCTGTGCGCCTTCAACGAAATGGTGGAGTTCACCCACGCCGCCAGATGCAACCACGGGAATGGTGACGGTGCTACAAACGGCCTTTAGCAGGTCCAGGTCGAAACCGGATTTCGTGCCATCACGATCCATGCTGGTGAGCAGGATTTCGCCTGCGCCCAGATCCTGCATCTTTTTGGCCCATTCCACCGCATCCAGTCCGGTAGGTTCTCGGCCGCCCTTGGCATAGACTTCCCAGCCACCACGACCATTCGACCGCGCATCAATTGCCACCACCACGCATTGGCTGCCAAAGCGCTGCGATGCTTCGCGGATCAGTTCCGGACGCGTGATCGCCGCTGAATTCACGGCGCATTTGTCCGCACCGGCCAGAAGCAAACGCCGCATGTCCTCACAGGTACGGACGCCCCCGCCAACCGTTAGCGGAAGGCAGATGGCTTCAGCAGTCCGGCGAACGACATCCAGAATGGTGTCCCGGTTCTCGACGCTGGCCGTGATGTCCAGAAACGTCAGTTCGTCTGCACCAGCGGCGTCGTAGAGTTTTGCCTGTTCGACCGGATCACCCGCATCGCGAAGGGAGACGAAGTTCACCCCTTTGACGACGCGGCCGTCCTTGACGTCCAAACACGGAATGACGCGGAGTTTCAGCATGAACCGAGCACGTCCAGAGCGTCCTTGAGGGCAATGCGGCCATCATAAAGCGCGCGGCCGACAATGGCACCGGAAATGCCTGGAACCGTGCGGGCGATTTCACGCAGGTCCTTCAGGTGATCCAGGGTGCCAACACCTCCGCTTGCAATCACAGGGATAGACAGGCGGCGCGCCATATCAGCCGTTTGTTCCAGATCCAGACCGGCCAGCATACCGTCACGCGTGATTTCCGTGAAGATGATGGCAGCAACGCCAGCGTCTTCCATGCGGAGAGCCAGATCATTGGCTTCCAGCTCGGAAACTTCGGCCCAGCCCTCCGTCGCGACACGGCCCTGACGGGCATCAATGCCGGCGACAATCTGTCCAGGGAATGCACGCGCTGCCTGACGGACCAGTTCCGGGTCCTTGACGGCGACGGACCCAAGAATGATGCGGGACACGCCAGCTTCCAGCCAACGCTCGATCGCGGCCATGTCACGGATCCCACCGCCCAGCTGAACGGGCAGGCTTGTGGCCTTCACGATGGATTCAATGGCCGGGATGTTCGTGGATTTGCCAGCGAAAGCACCGTTCAGATCCACGACGTGCAGGTGACGGCAGCCGGCTTCCTCAAACAGACGCGCCTGTGCTGCCGGATCATCGGAATAATGCGTGGCATCTTCCATTTCGCCGCGACGCAGACGGACGCAGGCACCGTCTTTCAGGTCAATGGCGGGGTAGAGTGTCAGACCATGGGCGGCTTTTTCTGGCGCTTCGGATGGTACGGGTGCGCCACCGGCATCAGGCGCGGCGATGCTGGACTGCCAGCGTGCAGCTTCATGTTCACCGGCAAGAAGTTTGGAGAAGAAAAGTCCGCGCACCGTCTGGCCTCCGATCCGTGCATAATAGGGGTGGGTTCCCCAGTGCTCAAAGTCGAGCGACCGGAACAGCCCGATAGCAGCGTCATGCGTTTCACGCACGTCGCAATTAATAACCTTGCAGCCCATGGCTTTCGCGCCCTGGATCATGGCATTGGCCAGAGCGCGACCAAGACCACGGCCACGCGCATAAGGGGCTACGAAAAATCCTGTCAGATTGACGGTCGCGGCATGGGCTTCATAGCTGGAGGGCGGCCGGGCAAGCTGACCCGCGCCACAGATCATGCCCTTGTCGCGGACGACATAAAGACTGCGTTCCGGAACGAGGAGCATGCCCTCGAAGTAGCGTTCCAGTGCCTGAGAGCCAGGCGGCTGCAGCCATCCAAAGCCCCCACCATCAAGAATGGCCGCCGTTACAGCCTCGCACAGAGCTTCCATGTCATCGGGAGGCAGGGACGAGACGACGCGTTCGCAGGTAACGGTCATGATGTCCACCGCAGGAAGTTGCCCATGATGGTAAGGCCGACAGCCTGACTTTTTTCAACATGGAACTGCGTGCCACAACGGTTGCCGCGAGCGACGATAGCTGGGACCGAAGAACCATACTGTGCAGTTGCTACCAGTTCGTCAGGGTTGCCGTCATGGAGGGCAAAAGAATGGACGAAATAGCCATGCACCCCGGGTTCCAGCCCTTCCGTCAGCAGATGCGCGCCGGGCGTGAAGTCCAGAGTGTTCCAGCCCATATGGGGCAGGCGCAAACCGGCATCCGCAGCTTCGTCCATGCGGCGGATATTACCGGAAATCCAGCCTAGGCCTTCAGTGCGACCATGCTCCAGGCCATATTCGCTCATGAGCTGCATGCCGACGCAGATACCCAGAAAGGGTGTGCCGTTAGCAGTTGCGGTCTCGAGTGTATTGCGAAGGTCCGTGCCCAGCCCTTCCGCACAGTCCGCGAAGGCGCCCTGACCCGGAAGGATGAGACGATCCGCATTCAGGATCGCATCGGCATCGCGGGTGATGGTGACGTCGGCGTCGATACCCCGGAGGGTAGCGGCTTTGCGGGCGGCCTGAGCGGCCGAGGCAAGATTGCCACCGTTATAGTCAATTACGACGACGCGCATGGGAACTCCGGGGGTGAAACGGGAGAAGGTTGCCGGTCCGCCCAGCGGAGCAGCGCAATATCCTTGCTGGGGGCAGTGATCGGCGCACCGATCTGGCGCCCGTTAAGGCGCATCTCCCACAGGCGGATATCGGACGTGAAAGTGGCGAGTGCGGCATGCAGGCTGACAATGAGGGCCATTTCCCAACGCGCCGACACCAGAAGGTGGAGCAGGATCGAAACGGCCGCCGCCATCATGGCGGAAATCCAGGTGCCGTAAGTCAGGAGGCCCAGCCAGCCGAAAAACAGAACCCGCCAAGAAAAGCCCTCCTGCACCATGACGGGCAGGCCAAGCGGACGGGACGAGTTCGGGTCAACGCAGGGTGTGAACAGCTTCACAGGACGCCCTTGGTGGACGGGATGGCGCCTGCCGCCCGCGGGTCCATGGAGACGGCCACGCGGAGGGCACGGGCCACGGCCTTGAAGCCGCTTTCCGCGATGTGATGAGCATTGGTGCCAGCCTTGCAGGTCAGATGCAGGGCAATATGGGCAGACATGGCGAAAGCACGGAAGAACTCTTCGAACAGTTCCGTATCCATCGTGCCGATCTTTTCGCGCGGGAATGTGACATTCCACGCCAGATAGGGTCGGCCGGAAATATCCACGACTGCTTCACACAGTGCCTCATCCAGCGGAACCAGAGCATGACCGAAGCGCTCGATACCGCGCTTGTCACCAATGGCCTGACGGAATGCCTGACCGAAAACGATGCCGACATCCTCAACCGTGTGATGCCCGTCGATATGCAGATCACCCTTGGCCACCAGCTCCAGATCAAAGCCACCATGTTTGGCAAGTGCCGTCAGCATATGGTCGAAAAAGCCGATGCCACTGTCCACGGTGGAGCGTCCCTGACCGTCGAGGGACAGGGCAAGAGTGATGTCGGTTTCGCTTGTCGCGCGGTGCAGACGGGCGTGACGGGTTTCGGTCATGGTGGTTCTGCTACACCAGCGTGAGGGTTATTTCCACGCTGTCCCTGAAATGAGTGATGGAAAAGGAGGCTCATAGAGTGCCGCAGAACAGGGTTTCTGTCACCTCTCTTCAAGAGTTTGGGCAAGACTCTGCAAGCCTCTTGGCGGATGCGGTCGATCGCGCCATATCTGAACCCATGGCACATCATCATGCATCCCTCGAATTCCTTCTCTCCCGCGCCTCGACGGATAACCTCGTGGAGCCGCCCCCCAAGGGAGATCAGCTTCGCAATATCCTGTCCGCTGCGCTTCGAGCGCCGGATCATGGTCGGATGCGGCCCTGGCGTTACACGGTTATCAAGGGAAAGCACCGTGAGGCGTTTGCCCAGGTTGTGCTGGACGCCATGGACCGGCAGGAGCCGGATGCCCCTGCCGCCAAAAAAGCCAAGCGCCGGGACCGCTTTTCAAGCATGCCCATGATTATTGCTCTGGGGATGCATATTGAGCCCGATGGCAAGATTCCGGTCATTGAACAGGAAATGTCTGTGGCAGCCGGAGCCATGAACGTTCTCAATGCGCTTCATGCGGAAGGCTTTGGCGGCGTCTGGGTGACGGGCGCATTCTCGGAAGACCGTGCTCTACTGGAAACGCTGGGTCTCAAGGAGCCTCATCGTCTTGCAGGTTTCCTGTTCGTAGGGACGTCGGAAAAGCCGGTCGAGGGACGCAAGCGGGCCGATGTTGATGACTACATGGCCATCTGGAAAGGTGAGCCCGTCACATTTGGCGCAGACGCGGGCTGAGGCGCATGCAGTATGATGTGATTGTCGCGGGCGGGGGCCCGGTTGGGCTTGCTTGTGCCATTTCTCTTGCACGGGATGGGCGGCAGGTTTGTGTTGTTGAGCGGTCTCCGCTCTCCATTCTTGCTGATCCACCATTCGATGGCCGCGAAATTGCCCTGACACATCATGCGTCCAACTGGCTGAAAGATGCCGGGGCCTGGGTTGAAATTCCGGCAGAGTCCATTTGCCTGATGCATACGGCCCGGATCGAAACAGGAGCTGTCGGGAGTGCTCCGCTTCTGTTTGATGCGCCTGCTGAGGGGCCTGAGGCGCTGGGCCATCTTGTTGCCAATCACCTGATCCGCCGTGCGTTGTATCGCGTTGCAGCTCGTACACCCGGCGTTGAAATCCGTGCAGGCGAAGGGATTGAGACAGCGCGGCATGATGCCCGATCCGCGAGCGTGACGCTGACAGATGGTACGAAGCTGAACGCAGACCTTCTGGTCGCGGCTGATGGCCGCTTCTCGAAACTACGGGATGCCGCCGGTATCGGAGCGATCGTCCATGATTTCGGTCGCAGTATCCTTGTGTGCCGCATGCATCATCCGGAGCCTCATGCCCATACGGCGCTTCAGTGGTTTGATGAAGGCCAGACCATCGCGCTGCTTCCGATCGCGCCTGATGGACGGGAAGGTGCATCGTCCTCTCTGGTACTGACACTGCCAGATGATGACATTGCCCGTCTCAAAACCCTTGCGCCGGAGGCTTTCAGTGCTGAGATCACGGAGCGCACACACGGTCGCATGGGGCCGATGACGGTCGAAAGTCCGCGCTGTTCCTATCCTCTGAAGGCTGTGTATGCCCATCGCTTCCATGCGCCGCGCTTTGCCTTGATCGGGGATGCTGCCGTCGGGATGCATCCGATTACCGCGCATGGGTTCAATCTGGGTCTGAAAGGGCAGGAAGTTCTGGCGCGCGCCATTCATGACGGGCCGGGGGATGCAGGGGCACCTTCGGTTCTGTCTAAATTTGCACGGACGCATCGTTTGGCGACGGCGCCGTTGTTCGCCGCTACGAATGCCATTGCGACAGTTTATACGCGTGATGAAGCGCCATTCCTTGCAGCACGAAAGCTCGGGCTGGCGGTTGCCAACCGGCTTCTGCCATTCAAATCCGCCGTCACCAGTATGCTGATGGATCGTCATTCCTGAAAAGCCTGTGGAGTTTCCCATGAAAGCGTTCGGACATACCCGTGCGACCCGCATTGATGAAACGGATGCGCTGATAGAACTGGACATTCCTACTCCCGAGCCGGGGCCGCGGGATGTTGTGGTTGAGATTTCGGCAGTATCCGTCAATCCGGTTGATACGAAGTTGCGTTCCGTTGCTCCCCCAGAGGGGCAGGTGCGTGTTCTGGGTTATGATGCAGTTGGTCGGGTCGTTGCGACCGGCGGCCAGGTGCGCGGGTTCCGGGCTGGTGATCGCGTCTTCTATGCTGGAAGCAGTCTGCGGCAGGGAAGCAACGCCCGTTTTCAGGCCGTTGACGAACGTCTCATTGCGCTTGCTCCTGAAAGTCTGACGGATGAGGAGGCTGCTGCGCTTCCTTTGACGGCCCTGACGGCCTGGGAGCTTCTGTTTGATCGACTGGGTCTGCGGGCAGGAGAGATGGAAAACCCGGATGCGCTGCTCATCGTCGGCGGGGCGGGCGGCGTTGGTTCCATTCTGACACAGATCGCACGACGCCTTACGGGCCTGAAGGTCATCGCTACGGCGTCCCGACCGGAGACCGTTGAATGGTGCAAGGCCATGGGCGCGCATCATGTGATCGATCACCGCCGGCCTCTGGATCAGGAGCTGACGCGCATTGGTATCCCGCATGTGCGATATGTGGCCGGGTTAACGGCGACGGGACAGCACAAGGACGCGATTGTTCGTGCGCTGGCTCCACAAGGTGCGCTGGCCATGATCGATGATCCTGCCGAGTTCGACATTATGCCGTTCAAGCGCAAGTCGCTGTCCGTGCATTGGGAATATATGTTTGCGCGCCCTGTCTTCGAGACACCTGATATGGCTGTGCAGGGGCGTATTCTTGGTCAGGTCGCCTCACTGGTGGATGCCGGGCTTCTACGCACAACCCTCCATCAGACCATCGGTCCGATCACGCTGGAAAATCTTCGTAAGGCGCATGAACTCATGGAGAGTGGCAAAGGGATCGGAAAAGCCGTTCTGTCCGGCTTCTGAGACCTTTGCTTGAGTGTCAGGAACGAAGAAGGCTCTTCAGTTCCTGCCGCTTGTTTTCTTCCAGCTGATCGGTGAGTAACGGAAAGATAGAGACCGTCAGCCTCAGGTCTTCGCGGGACAGAGCACTGATCGTTTGCAGGGACGCTGGATGCGACAGCGCCTGAGCGGCAAACTGAAAGGCTGGGCCTGTCAGAATTTTTTGTGTCAGGGACTGGTCGGCAAGGGAAGCAAGCTCAAACAGTTCCCAGTCCTTGGCAGTCCGGCGGTCTGAAAAGACTTGCCCTCCGAGCGCTGCCGGGACTGCACCGAGGTAGTATTCCTGGTCAGCCTGACGAAGTGCCACGACGTTCCGGGTGTTGGTATAGACGATGTCGTAGGGCAGGAAATCGAGAAGATTGGCGTCACCGTCCAAGGCGAGGGGAGCAATATTTCCCTCTTGATCCACGGCCAGAAGATAAAGGCGGCTACTTGTAGTTCCAAGGCGCAGTGCGAGAAGCGGTGTGTCCAGAAATTCCCCGGACATCACATAAGGGGTGGAATTTTTCACCCCGATCAGCCCTTTGTCCGATGTGGTGAGCGTAAAGAGTTCAAAGGCCGGAGCTTCTGATCGGGAAGTCTGTGTCAGGCTCTCCGGCAGCGCATCCAGAACACGTGCATGACACTGGCGGGCAACCTTGCGTTCCCATTCCCGGATGGTGCTCGTGTAGCGCTGGGGAGAGGGATCATAAACATCATTGTGGTCAGCGCCGGTGAAGCCATCTACCTGAAGGGTGATATCCTTACGTTTCCGTGCCCGGTCAATGTAATGCTCCATGCTTCGAAGCTGAAAATGCAGAATTCTTGCGCCGTTCCAGTCCGGAGGATCCTGAATGATCCCTTTGGTATCCGACCAATAAATTTCTCGTCCGGCAGGATCAACGTAGCTGTAAGGCGCGACGTCGAAGTAGTGGACATTGTACCAGTGTCTGCTCCACCGATCAGGTCTCAGGAAAGATTTGACGTGCCTGTTGATACCGTTTTCAGGTTTGTAATGGTGTGTAAAGGCGTGGAAGGCTGGCATGAGTGGCTTGGTGACATGGCCGGAACTGCCATAATTGCACCAGTTGATACCAACTGCCCCGACCTCATCCGGAAAGCTGCCCAGGAAGTCCTGGATCGTGTCGTGGTTCTGGAGGCTCAGATATTCGTCGGCATCCAGAAAGCCGATCCAGTCAAATTCGGCTTTGAGATGTTCGAGCGCTTCAAGGTAAACCAGCCGCTGGCGGTCGACATGTGACCCGCTGCCGCCTTTGATCCGATACAGGCGAATATCGTGCACACATGCTGCATCCGTAACGAGGCGATCCATTCCGTCTGTAGAGCCATCATCAAAGAGAATGACCGTATCGACGCCTAGCCTGACATACCATCCGAGCCATGCGAGGATATCAGAGGCCTCATCGCGGACGATGGCAACAACGGCAACTTTCATACGGGGCTGTTTCGGCTCAGTTGAAATGGGTCCGCAGGAGCGGAGTGGGCGAAATGCACAGAAGGATGAAGCCGAAAATGGCCATGACCTTCAGAGCGAAGAAGACCATATGCTGGCACATTTCCCCGGTCGTGGCCATCATCATGAACGGATCAGGCAACGGGAGGTCTATCTGCGGGGCAGCCTGCAGGCGCTCCAGGGTCGCGTTGCGCTGATTGGCCCGCTCGGCGCGGCGCCTTACCCTTTCGGTATCTGAAATGTCTGCTTTTTCGTATAGGGTGGAAAGATACGTTTCCAGATCTTCCCGACGATAAGCGGGTCGTCCGTCTGGCGTATGGGTGCGCTGTGGCCCTGCGCCCAGGATAGACAGTGTCTTGAGGCGCCGCAGGGAAAGACCAAGATAGACGGCAGCTTCCGGGGTGGCCAGCAGTCGCGAACGCAACGGCAGATGGAAAACCTGCCCGGTCGTGTTGTGCCCTGAAATGTGTGACGGCGGAGTCATGGTCCGTGTCCCGACAGTACTGACAGGAAAACCGTAATGGATGCCTGCCGGAAATGCGAGGTTTTCCGGCGAGGCATTTGATCCATCAGGCAGTTGTGAGGGTGATATTCTCCGAGCCAAAGCGGCGGAACACATCAAACAGGATGGCATCCTGAACATTCCCCCCGTCCCGCGCAGACATGATGCGGACACTCAGGCTCATCGTCAGATTGAAGTTTGAAAGTGCACTGACTTTCACAGACGGAGCGGGGTTGGAAAGAACTTCGGGACGTTGCGCGGCAACTTCGATCAGCAGGGATTTTACCTTGTCCAGATCCGCGGTGCTGGGCACCTTGAAGTTCACTGTGAGGACGCTGGTCGAGCCGGAAGTCGTGCAGTTCTTCACACTGGAAGTAATAAACTGCGAGTTCGGCACGATAAGTGTCGAACCATCGCCCAGGCCGATGTCCGTGGCGCGGATACTGATGCGCTTGACGTCACCCTTGGCTCCGGCAATCTCGACCAGATCCCCGACGCGAACCGGGCGCTCTGCCATCAGGATCATGCCGGACACGAAGTTCTGAACGATGGACTGAAGGCCGAAACCGATACCCACCGACAGGGCGCTGACGACCCATGTCAGATTCTGGACCGACAGGCCGGCAATTGAAAGAATGCCGAGGCCGACGAGAATCCAGGAGCAGTAGGTGAAGATACTGAGAATGGATGTGGTTGCCCCGATATCCAATTGTGTGGTCGGCAGGAAGCGATCCCGGATCCAGTGCTTTGTCTGACGGATCAGATAGTAGGCGACAATGACCAGTCCAATGCACAGAACAACGGTGTCGAGCGAGATTTTAACGCCGTGAATCGTGTTGCCGACAAACAGAAGCCGCAGCCGGTTACCGATATCGGCCATGCTGAAGCTGCCATCCGTCTGGGCGATGGAGAAGAGCAGCAGCAGCAGCAGAATGTTGCCTAATCCGGACAGGATGACACTGATTTGAGTCAGGCGGCGGGACGAAAGACCGAGGGCGTGAAGGCGGACACTGAACCGCCCTTCCGAATTAAAGACGTGATCCAGCACGCTCCGCCAGCACAGGCCCAGCAGTATGACGATAGCCAGGCCCGTTCCGATCGACAGCAGCCACCCGTTCAGCGAGAACGCGAAAGAGACATAGCCCAGCAGGATAGCCACCAGAGAAATGCCGAAGACCAGAGACGACAGACCAAGGGCGGTGGGGGCGAACGTCCGGGTATCGTCCTGATTGCCCAGACGTCGGAAGATGTCGACGGCGCAGATGCCGACTGTCAGGGAGAAGACGATTTCCAGAAGCGTCTGAAGCGTCGGGCCGAAGACATCCTGTGTCTGGAAAGCGCGAAGAAGATTCAGGGAAAGAATGCTGAGGGCCAGCATCCAGTCCACGCCACGGAGGGCCTTTCGTTCTCCAGGGTTTCCGGCAGCCAGAACCCCCTTGCGTCCGAAGACCGGAAGGCCGGCGCCGATGATGAACCCGCAGACCGGCAGACTTTCGCCAAGCGTCAGAGCGATCGGGCCGCCTTCCACATCAAGGGCGGCGGCGCTCCAGATCAGCCAGACAATGCCGTTGAAGGCCGCGCAGACAATGCCATTGAGGGTAATAGCGAGAACACTGTTGGCCAGAGCATCTTTCACGCCACTCTCGGCAGAGGTCCGAAATCTGGCCCCCGCACGGGATAGGGCTTTGAGGGTAAACGGTGAAATGACCCCAACCAGAACCAGCGTTCCGATGCCACCGACCAGGAGCATCATCCAGTCTGCCAGAACGCCGCCTGGGTGAAGGGATGAGCGGTTCTCCGGGCGTTCGGTCAGAAGGGCGCGCCAGAATTTTGGTGCTGCCGGAGAGATCGTGCGCTGTGACAGCGCTGCCTGTTGCAGGCGGGTGCGCCGTGTGGCCACAGCCGAATTCAGTTGCTGGGCCTGAAGGCTGTAAAGCTTGGCGCGCATCAGCGCGGACTTCACGGCCTGTGAATTCTGCTGGAGGCGCGCGCGCTGGGCGGTGACGGAACTGTCCTCATTGTCCGCGGCTTTTGGGCCAAGAATCTTGAGATAGGAATCCGTAATGTCGTCATAGGACTGGACCTGAGTCAGCGCATCCTGGGTATTCTGCTGAACGCGCTGGGCCCGGGCCGAAAGGTCATCGAGTTCGCTGCTGCCGATATTGGTGTCAGCGCGATTGAGTGTGGTGAAGATCTGCTTGAGGGTTGCAGAGCTGTCTTCAAGCTGATGGTTGATTGTATCCGCTACCGCACTCCAGCCCAGACCACCATTCGTATCTGCAGGAACTTTTTGCGGTGTGGTTTGTGTCGCTGAAGTCGCCGCTGGGGCAGCAGACGTCAGGAGAGGCACGCCACACAAGAGCGTCAGGGCAAGGAAAGCACCTCTGCGAGTGAGGCGGGTTCGCCGGGACTTTTCGGGCACTGTGGGTCTGGGCTCTCTCATGTGGGGCTTTCACTCCTGGTATTGATGTGTCGTTTCAACGATCTGAACGGGATCAAGGTTCAGGAAGGTCGTGTATACTTGCTGATCGGTCAGATTTTTATGTCCAGCAAACAGAAAACGCCCCCGCTTTTGACGACGGAGGCGCTTGGAAAAATCTTGTGTCTGGAACCGGCCTGCTTCAGGCTGGGCGTAGGGTTCCATGCGCATCAGCGATTGTCTCGAATCCGTTGCGGCGCATGGCTTCAAGAAGTTCTTTTTTCAGGCGTGCAAGAATTCCCGGCCCCTGAAGAACGAAGGACGAATAGATCTGCACCATATCTGCGCCCATACGGATCCGGTCGAGAATATCGTCACCGGTTTCGATGCCACCGCACGAGATCAGGGCAATTCGTCCTTTATTGAGGCCGGAGACGACTTTCAGGACTTCACGGGAACGCAAAGCAAGCGGACGTCCAGAGAGACCACCTGTTTCCGAAGCGAAAGCACTGTGGAGGCCAGCAGGGCGGGCAATTGTGGTGTTGGTCAGGATCAGGCCTTGCGCTCCGCCCGCAATGGCGGCTTCGAGAATGGGTTCATAAGAACTATCGTCCATGTCGGGCGCCAGCTTGACCAGAAGGGGAAGGCGGTCCGGGTTGCGGGTATTGATCGCTGCCAGCAGATCCGTGAGCATCTGTGCGGATTGAAGGTCTCGCAGGCCGGGCGTGTTGGGGGACGACAGGTTCATCGTCACGTAGTCCACATAGGGGCTGACGCGAGAGACGAGTTCCGGATAGTCGCGTAGGGGATCGGCGCCGATCTTGTTGATGCCAATATTCGCGCCCAAAGGCACAGTCGCACCGCGGGTGCGACCATTAGGCATCGGGCGGTGCAGGCGCGCGAGGTTACGGCAGAAGCGATCAATGCCGCAGCCATTGAACCCCATGCGATTGATGATCGCACCATCTTCCGGCAGTCGGAAGAGGCGCGGCTGTGGGTTTCCAGGCTGTGGACGTGGTGTCACGGTGCCTGCTTCCACATGACCGAATCCGAGTTTGGCAAGCGGGCGGACGGCACGGGCATTTTTATCGAAGCCGGCGGCCAGACCAATCGGGTTCGGAAAGCGAAGACCAAATGCGCGGGTGGCCAGGGCCGGAACGTCTTTCGGGGCAGACCCTCCAAGTCCGAGGGCCATGGAGTTTATGGCAAGCTCGTGCGCCGTTTCCGGGTCGAAGCGATGCAGGAGGGGTGTGGCCAGTTTTCCAAGATCAATCATGGGTCTCTTCCTTACCGCAAACCGGCTCGTGGTGCACAGGGCTGGGCACAACGTGAGGGTAGAGGGGTTGGCGGCAGCATGGGGACGGGATAGACGCGGAACAATGTGGGAAGAACCCTATCTTGAAACGTGTTGCCGCTCGACCCTGCACCGGTTGCTCCTTTGTGGCGATGCAGGGCGGCCAACGGGGCTACGTGACCAGCCCTGTCTGGAACGTCTTGAGCGCATGGGGTTCGTGCGTCTGCGTGATGACGGTCGGTTCGTGATTATGGAAGCCGGTCTGGAGCGGCACCGGCTGGAAATCGGCCCGACGGCCTGAATTCAGGCTTTTTGCCATGCCTGTTCCAGGCCTGCACGGGAGGCTGCAATCAGGTCGTCAAGGTCGCCATCATAGAGGCTGTCCGGCACATCGGATGAAAAGATCTCAACCGTACACGCACCCCGGAACCCGGCCTCCCAGGTGGCATGAAGCAGATCATGGAGCGGGATCAGCCCATCACCGGGGATCAGGCGGTCTGTTGGGGAGAAGGGCGTGCGCCAGTCGCTGACCTGAAGGGCGTTGATTTTGTCTCCCGCACGGTGGATCGCAGCACAGACATCATCCTGCTGCCAGATGTTCCAGTAATCCAGACACAAGCCCATGGCCGGGTGCCCGACGCCGTCAATGATGTCCATCGCCTGATCGATGGTCCAGATGGCGCTTTCGATATTCACAGAGGTCGGGTTCAACGGCTCCAGCGACAGGGACACGCCAAGATCGGCCGCCAGAGGGCAGAGATCCCGCAGATACCGGATGGTCTCGTCCATGACCTTATGCATGTTGCCGGCTGGTGGCGCACCCGTATTGGTGACGAAAACGGTGCCGGGCGCATAGGGCGCAAGTGTCTGAAGACTTTTTCTGAGCCGCGCGACCCGCTGTGCCGGTTCGGACGGTTGTGGAGCCATCCGGCTCTCGAAGAATGTGCGCACGGACGGCTGGATGGCGCTGATGACCATCCCGCTGCTGGCAGCCAGGGTCATCTGTTCATGGATGCGCGCAGGGTCCAGCTTCGCCTCACAGATCTCGATCGCCTGAACACCTGCAGCCTTATAGTGTGCAACATCTTCTTCGAAGGACCAGGGCTGGGTGGTGAATTCGTTCATGCCGAACAGAAAAGGCAGGGACATGGGATCAGCCTTTCAGGAACTCGATGACGGTCCGGTTGAATTTCTCCGTTTCATCAATGAACACCATATGGGCGCTGTCCTTGAAGAAAACGGCTTCACAGTTCGGCATATGATCTGCCACCCATGCGGGCCCGCCTGCGAGGAGGATATTGTCTTTCTCGGCCACCATCATGAGAGAGCGCAGACCGAGATGCGGCAGAACGTCTCGCCAGTCCTGGGTTGTATGATCCGCCATCATGGCAGAGCGGGCATAGTCGGGGCTGGCGGCCATTTCACGCAGGAGAAAGGTTTTCTCCTCCTTCGGAATCTCATGACTCAGGCAGTCCGCCAGATTGTTTTGGTCGAAATTTTCGGAATCGAGAAAAACCTGCTGCTGGAGGTAGGCCAGTCCGGCCTGATCATAGCAGGTGGCGTGGCCGAGCTTCCATTCCGGAGAATAATACTGTTTGGGTGTCTGCTGCACGAAGATAGCGCTTCGAAGGCGTTCCTGTCCGAACAGCTCCAGATAGGACCAGATGACCGGACAGCCGATGGACCATCCCAGCACCGTGGCATCCTGAAGGTTCAATGCTCCGATAAGGTCCCGCAAATCAGCTGCAAGGCGCGCTATGCGGTAACCATGTTTCGGTTTGTCCGAGCGTCCATGCCCGCGAAGATCCATGGTGATGACACGAGCGTGTTCGGACAAAGCTTCAACATTGCGATGGAAAAACCGACCCGAAAACGTCCACCCATGGATCATGACCAGAGGGCGTCCGTGCCCCTGCTCTTCGTAATGGATACGCGTTCCGTCGGTCGCGGTGATGTGGGGCATGGGAACTTCCTGCGTTGCCTTGCTGGGGATGGAAGAGGTGCTATGTCATAGCGTTTCAGAGGCGTTAACGGTTTCGTGGCAAAGGAGCGTTTGCGCTTGCGCGGACGCATCGGTAAATTGATGGTGTCATGACAGCTTCCTCCTCTTCTGCTCCCCCGAACCGCGTTCTCGCGCCGATTGATCTTGGCCAGGGTGTGGTGATCGAAGACCCGGTGATCCTCGCTCCGCTTTCGGGCGTGACGGATCTGCCGTTTCGTCAGCTTGCGCGCGATCTGGGCGCCGGGCTGGTCGTTTCGGAAATGATCGCGTCCTGGGCGATGATCCGGGAAAACGAGAACACCATGCGGATGGCGCGTTCGGCTGATAACGGCCCGAATGCGGTTCAGCTTGCCGGGTGCGATCCGGAGGCGATGGCACAGGCTGCGAAGATTGCGGTTGATGGCGGTGCAAACCTCATCGACATCAATTTCGGCTGCCCTGTAAAGAAGGTCGCGATTGGCCAGATGGCCGGCTCTGCCCTGATGCGTGACGAAGTGCAGGCGGGAAAGATTCTTGAGGCCACGGTGCGGGCTGTGAATGTTCCCGTGACGCTCAAGATGCGGATGGGCTGGGATCACAATTCCCTCAATGCACCACGCCTTGCGAAAATTGCGGAAGAGAGCGGGATCCGCCTTGTGACGGTTCATGGGCGTACGCGCCAGATGTTCTATAATGGGACGGCAGACTGGCGTTTCGTAAAGACCGTAAAGGATGCTGTAGGCCTGCCTGTTATCGTGAATGGCGACATCAACACGATCCGTGATGCGCGTGAGGCTTTGCATCAGTCTGGTGCAGATGGCGTGATGATTGGGCGAGGATGCTATGGCCGACCGTGGTTTACGGCGCAGGTGGCTCAGTCCCTGAAAACGGGGCAGGATGTTCCGGACCCGGATCTGGTAACGGAAAAATCTATTGCCCTGCGCCATTACCGCATGATGCTCGATCATTTCGGGGAGCGTCCAGGCCTGCGTCTCGCGCGCAAGCATGTGTCCTGGTACTCCGCAGGTTTGCCAGGGTCTGCCACGTTCCGGTCCGCCATCAACCGTGTGGATAATGCACCGGAAGCGATTGGCGTGATGGAAGAGTTCTACGACCGGCATATCGAAGCAGGGGTGGTAAGGGATCGTGAAAACGGACCTGCTGGCAGTATGCCGCGTGATGGATGCAGTGAGGCGGCTTGAGATCATGAGGCATATCCTGTCTGACCGTTATCGTTACCGTCAGGCATGATGACGCAGGTTGAACCTCTGCTGGCCGATGAGGCCTGCCGTCCCGTTTTTCTTTATGGCGCCTCGCGGCTGGACCGGCAGGATGTGGCGCGCCGTCTGCATAGCCATAGCCGTCGTGCGCAGAAGCCCTTCGTTGTCGCTGCGCTAACCGCCATACCCTGCGCCCTGCGGGAAGAAGCCCTGTTTGGTGGGCGTGAAGCGGGATGGTTCGCCCAGGCACGCGGAGGAACCCTGCTTCTGGACGAGATCGATTGCCTTGGGCCGTCCTTGCAGGTTCGTTTTATTGAGGAAATCGAACAGTTGGGGGCAGATGTCAGGATTATTGCTGCCAGCCGCCATGATCTGACGCTGCTGCTCCGGCAGGGTGGTTTTCAGGCTGGACTACATCGCTGGCTGACGGCATTCGAGCCGTCCCAGAGACTGGGGCCAGAGCGGATCAGTGCTGTCTGCCGGCTCCCCGGAGCCGGGAATGATCGACCGCGGGGGCTGGCCAGAGCACTTGAGCGCCCGCTGACAGAGTATTTCGAGACGGGTCTCGAGAATGATGCAGGCGACCTTCATGCCAGTGTGGTGGGGGAAGTCGAGCGTCCGCTCATTACCATGGTGCTGCGCCGGACAAGTGGCAATCAGCTTCGGGCCGCCGCCATGCTCGGTCTGAACCGCAACACCTTGCGCAAGAAGATCAGGGAACTGGATATTACGGTTCCAAAGGGAAGTGACGAGTGAGTTCTTTGTCTCCGGGGCGTGTGCTGAGACGACTGACAAGCGCCAACGGGGTGGTTCTCCTGACCGTCATGGCGCTGGTTCTGGCGTTTGCGACCTTTGTCGTTCTTGCGGGTGGAATGTCCCTGGCGCATCGCCCTCAGGTGCAGGCCATTATTTTCCTGCTCGACTTTATCATGCTCATGCTCATCACAGCAGCAGGCGTGGTGCAGATCGGGCGGATGCTGGCAGAGCGTCGTCTCGGTCTGGCTGGTGCGAGACTTCATGCGCGGCTCATTACCCTTTTCGGAATCGTGGCGGTTGCACCAACGATTGTCGTGGGAGCTGTCGCTGCGCTGTTCTTCCATTATGGCGTGGAGATCTGGTTCTCCAACCGGGTGAGCAATGCCCTGTCAGAAGCCCGCTCTGTCGCGGCCGGCTATTTGCAGGAGCACAACGATAATATCCGGACGGAAGCTTTTGCCCTCGCAAACACGCTCATCCTGATTCAGAACGATGAACTGTTCACACATGGAACAGACCTTTTTCACAATCCTTCGCGTCTTCAGGAACTGCTGGATGATGAGGTTTATGAACGGGGTCTGACGGATGCGGAAGTTTTCGATCCGTTGACCAACAAGGTTCTGGGGGTTGGCGGCCTTCTGGGCAATACGGACATGAATGCCCGGCCTCCGCTGCCACCGAAGTCTGTTGTCGAGATGGCGCGCGCCGGGGATGTCGCCATTCTGGATCGGCCTGATCAGCGTATGGTGCGGGCTGTTGTGTCGCTGGGTGGAAATTCGGGTCTGATGCTGGTCATTACCCGACCAGTAGATCCCGATGTTCTGGAACATATGCGCCGTACGAATGAACTCGTGCAGGACTACCAGCGCATGATTTCCAATCGGGGCAAAACGCAGGTCACGGTCGTGGTCATCTTCGGCCTGATGGGCCTGCTCGTTCTGGCGGTTGGTATGCTGACCGGTCTGGCTCTGGCGAACCGTATTGCCAACCCTCTGGGTCTTCTGATTCTCGCGGCAACGCGGATTTCCCAGGGTGATTTGGGTGTCCGTGTCCCTGTGCCGGCAAAATCAATCCGGGAGAAAGACGACGAGGTTGTGGGTCTGTCCCGTGCCTTTAACCGGATGACGGATCAGCTTGAGAGCCAGCGTTCCGAGTTGATGCAGGCTTACGATCAGATCAATGAGCGCCGCCGCTTCACGGAAACCGTTCTGGCAGGCGTGTCGGCTGGTGTGATCGGTCTGGATCGCGGGCAGGTTATTGAACTGCCGAACCGCGCAGCCTCCGTAGTGCTGCAACGCGATCTTCAGCCAGCGATTGGCAGAAAGCTCTCCGTGAGTGTCCCTGAATTTTCCATTCTGCTTGATAAAGCTCGCATTGCCCCTGACAGGGTCCATACGGATGAAATTCAGGTGGATACGGATGGCGCGCAACGGCCGGGGGGGCCAGGCGAAGGCGGAGGAGCCGGTGCGGGTCGGACGCTTCTGGTCCGGGTTGTGGCTGAATTGCGCGGGACGGATGTAGCGGGTTATGTCGTGACGTTCGACGATATTACCGCTCTTCAGTCTGCACAGCGCAAGGCGGCGTGGGCCGATGTGGCGCGGCGTGTCGCTCATGAGATCAAGAACCCGCTGACGCCGATCCAGCTCGCAGCTGAACGACTCAAGAGGCGTTTTCTGAAGGAAATTCAGAGCGATCCGGATACCTACAGTCAGCTTGTGGACACAATCGTTCGACAGGTTGGAGACATTGGCCGGATGGTCGATGAATTCTCGGCATTTGCGCGGATGCCGCAGCCTGTCATGCAGAATGAGGACTTCTCAAGGATCTGTCGTGAGGCTCTGGTCCTTCAGAGAAATGCCCATCCCGATATTGTGTTCGAGACGGTCAATCTTCCGCCATCCGGGCCGGTTGTACGCTGTGACCGGCGACTCATCGGGCAGGCACTGACAAATCTGCTACAGAATGCAGCCGACGCCATTATCATGACAGGCCGCGGAAAACCGGGAGAAAAGGCTTCTGACGGAACGGTGCAGCCAATCGGACACATTGTGGTGGGCTTGCACATTCGGGACGGGCATGTCCTGCTAGGGATAGAAGATGACGGGATCGGTCTGCCAGCGGGGGAACGCCACCGGCTGACCGAGCCTTATGTGACACACAAGGCGAAGGGCACGGGCCTCGGTCTTGCGATTGTCAAAAAGATCATGGAGGACCATGCCGGGATGCTTCAACTCACCGATCGGGAGCCCGATCCGTCCACCGGACGGCGCGGGACGCTCGTCACGCTGTCTCTGCCTTTGGCAGAAGCAGGCGGTGCGGGAGAGAAGGAAGGCCGGATCATGAGGATGACAGATGGAACATGAGATTCTGATCGTCGATGACGAGCCGGACATCCGGTTCCTGATCGAAGGTATCCTGAACGACGAAGGATATGCGACCCGCACGGCCGCGAACTCCGATCAGGCTCTGGAACTTTTCAGAGCCAACAGACCGTCCCTGGCCATTCTGGATATCTGGTTGCAGGGGTCGAAGCTGGACGGGCTTGAGCTGCTCAAGATCATGCAGGCCGAAGAGCCGGGCATGCCTGCACTGATGATCTCGGGTCATGGCACGATTGAGACGGCGGTCGCCAGTCTCAAACACGGTGCATATGACTTCATCGAGAAGCCTTTTCAGTCTGACAGGCTTTTGGTTGTCGTGCAGCGTGCTTTGGAAGCTGCGCGTTTGCAGCGTGAAAACGCAGAATTGCGGCTGCGGGCAGGGCCGGAAACGACCTTGTCAGGTGAAGGTGCAGCCGTTTCGGCTGTCCGTGGGCAGATCGAACGTGTTGCACCGACCAATTCCCGTGTGCTGATCACCGGCCCGGCGGGCTCTGGCAAGGAAGTGGCTGCGCGCATGATTCATGCGCGGTCCCGCCGTGCGGAAGGACCGTTTGTTGCACTGAACTGCGCCACGCTGGCTCCGAACCGCTTTGAGGAAGAGCTGTTCGGCCTTGAGGGCAGCGATGGACAACCAGCGCGCCGGGGCGTTCTGGAGCGTTCCCATCGGGGTACGCTGCTGCTTGATGAAGTGGCCAATATGCCTCTGGAGACGCAGGGTAAAATTGTCCGCGCCCTTCAGGATCAGACGTTCGAGCGGATTGGCGGCAATACGCGCATCAAGGTTGATGTCCGCGTGATTGCGACGACGAATCGTGATCTTCAGTCCGAGATCATGGCGCACCGGTTCCGGGAAGACCTGTATTACCGTCTTGCTGTCGTACCGCTGCGTATTCCGTCCCTGCGGGAGCGTCGGGAGGACATACCTGGTCTGGCCAAGCACTTTCTTGAGCGCTGCGCGCAATCATCAGGGCTTCCGATCCGTGAGCTTTCCGTGGACGCATTGGCTGCCCTGCAGGCTTATGAATGGCCGGGGAATGTTCGCGAGTTGCGGAACCTGATGGAGCGTCTGCTGATCATGATGCCGGGTTCGGGAAGTGATCCCATCCGTGCGGACATGCTGCCGTCCAGCATCAGTCAGGGTGCGCCCTCCATGACGCGGTTGAATTCCGGGGCGGATGTCATGAGCCTTCCACTTCGGGAAGCGCGTGACCTGTTCGAGACGCAGTATCTTCAGGTCCAGTTGATGCGATTGGGTGGAAATATCAGTCGTACGGCCAATTTTGTCTGCATGGAGCGCAGTGCGCTGCATCGCAAGCTCAAGCAACTGGGCGTGACGACACAGGAAGATCGCTCCACCTCTTCGGCGGTCGGAAGTTGAGCGATCTGTGACCCTATTTCTTCTTCTTTTCAGGACCGGCGAGACAACAGCACAGTGACGTCAGAACCTTCCAATTCTCCCGCCGGAACACAGACCGTGCAGGAGGTTTTTCTCCAGCATCTTCGTCAGGCTGAAGCGCCGGTTACGGTGTTTCTGGTTAATGGTGTGAAGCTCCAGGGGGTTGTGGCCCAGTTTGACGGCCAGACTCTGCTTCTGCGCCGTGATGGGCATGTTCAGCTCATTTACAAACATGCCATCAGTACAATCATGCCGGTGGGAGCGCTCCCACGCTTTACGGAAAATGAACTTTGAGCGGATTTGATACCAAGAAGCCTGCTACACAGCGCTGCTGTCATTCTTCCCTGGGAAAAGACAGGACCACAGGAAGACATCCGGGCCGCTGATGCCCGACTGGAAGAAGCGGTTGGTCTAGCCGCCTCCATCGGGCTTGTTATTGTCCGTCAGGCCGCAATCCTGCTGCGGGCCAGACGCCCTGCAACACTTCTGGGAAGCGGACAGGTCGAACAGCTTGCCGAGGCAGTGAAGCTCGATCAGGTTGATGTTGTCATCATTGATGCGCGCCTTTCTCCGGGCCAGCAGCGTAACCTTGAAAAGGCCCTTGGCTGCAAGGTTATGGACCGGACCGGCCTTATTCTCGATATTTTCGGTGCCCGTGCGGCAACGCGTGAAGGTGTGCTTCAGGTTGAACTGGCACATCTGGAATATCAGCGTTCACGTCTTGTCCGCCTGTGGACCCATCTTGAGCGTCAGCGTGGTGGCTTTGGCTTCCTTGGCGGCCCGGGTGAAACCCAGATGGAGGCAGATCGGCGGATGCTTGCCGAGCGGATTGGCAAGATCAAGAAAGAACTGGAGCAGGTGCGTCGGACGCGTGGCCTGCATCGTGATGCCCGCAAGCGTGTTCCTTTCCCGATTGTGGCTCTGGTAGGTTATACGAATGCGGGTAAATCAACGCTGTTCAATGCTCTGACTGGCGCTTCGGTCCATGCTCAGGATCAGCTTTTCGCAACGCTTGATCCGACCATGCGGGCGCTTCGTCTGCCTTCAGGACGGAATGTTATTCTGTCCGACACGGTGGGCTTCATCAGTGACCTGCCGACGGAACTGATTGCTGCCTTCCGGGCGACGCTTGAAGAA
The DNA here is from genome assembly GCF_000964465.1 of Gluconobacter thailandicus F149-1 = NBRC 100600. Lineage (GTDB taxonomy): Bacteria > Pseudomonadota > Alphaproteobacteria > Acetobacterales > Acetobacteraceae > Gluconobacter > Gluconobacter thailandicus. The sequence continues at coordinate 23,791 of NZ_BANH01000057.1, forward strand.
GTATCTCAGGCGGATGTCATCCTCCATGTGCGTGACATTGCTCATCCGGACAGCGCAGCGCAGCGGGCTGACGTTCTGAATGTTCTGGACGGCATGGTGCGGGATGGCATGCTGGACGCCCAGTGGCCGGAACGGACGATCGAGGTTCTGAACAAGGCCGATCTGATGGGTGGTGTTGAAGCTGTTCCGAAGCGGGAAAATGCAGTCGCTATCTCAGCGATCACTGGCGATGGTATTCCTGATCTTTTCGAGACGCTGGACCAGTATCTGACACAGGCCATGCTGGATATCAGAGTCCAACTCTCCCTTCAGGATGGTGCGGCCCTTGCCTGGCTATACCAGCATGGTGAAGTCGTGGAGCGTCTGGATCATGAAAATGGGATGGATGTGTCTGTCCGTCTGTTTCCCATGGATCAGGAAAGGTTCGAGATCAGCTATCCGGGACGCACGGTTGCCGTTTGAAGGGCCGTGCTGGCTCTGGCCGCTTTCGCTCTCTGGCGAGAGCGATCCAGCGGGACAGCCATGGCGAATGTCAGGAGCAGCCCCAGAACATTGATGAGGATCTGAAGTCCGAGGCCCGTGCCAAAACTGCCAAGGATCAGGCGTCCCAGCAGGTCAAGAACCGTCCCGAACGAGAACACTTCCAGAGAGTTTCGACCCAGAAGGGCCAGAACCTGCCCCAGTCGATCTGCGGATAAGCGCCGCAACAGGCTGGATGACTGAACAAGGTAAAAGATCGACATGATGTCAAACAACCGCCAGATGGCGAGGGTTGCTTTGCCATTATTGAGGGGCGCAGGGAAAAGTCTCAGGCTGCCAAGGTGCCAGTATTCATAAGGAAAACACAGGATAAATGCGCCGATCAGGTAGCCGCTGCAGAGCACTTTGGCCCACGTACGGGAGGGAAGATCGCCATTATGCCGTGAGGCCCAGACCGCTCCCACTACCCCCAGAATATAGAGAAACTGCCAGCCGAATGGGTTGAGATACCAGCCATTCGAGTCCAGCCAGTTTGGAATGGTAATGTGTGGATCAATATTGGCGGCGCCCCAGATTGCAGAACTGATACCTAGCAGAAGCCAGGTACTCTTTTTGAGAACGGCATAAATCAGCGGAAACAATGCCAGAAGAACAATGTAAACTGGCAAAATATTCAGGTAGCTGGGCAAAGCATCGAATGTCAGGGTGCGCCAGAGCCATCCGTAACCATGTGCCAGTTGCGGCTCAAGAATATAGTCGGGTACGGGTTCGTAATGGCGCCAGTGCCGAACCGTCCAGACGAAGACAAGCGTCAGGGCCGTTTGATAAAGATATAGCTTGGTGCAGCGGGAAAGAATGCGCCTGATGCCGCTGCTCCAGCCTGCCCGGTCGATTAGCCGGCCATAGGCCAGATAAGACGCATATCCAGCGAGCAGGACGAAAATCTCGGCAGCGTCAGCGAAACCGAAATTCCGGATCGTAATGCGATTGATGAGGTTATCTGGCACATGGTCTGCCAGCATCATTAGCAAGGCAGCCCCCCGCAATGCATCGACACGATGATCGCGGGTATGTTTGCGCGGTAAAGGTTGCGCTTCGGACGAAGAGACGGGCAGCTGCATAAGGCTTTAATACAGTTTCCGTTCAACCGGAGTATGGAGGCCCGATTACCGCAACATTAAAGATTGTATGGAAAACTGGACAGGCGACAGCAGTCTAATCGTTTTACCTGCTTCATCGCCCAGTCAGGAAAAGGTTTTTAATACTAAATCACAATCAGAACTATTAAAATTTCTGAAGGAAATTGAGTGCTTCAGAACGGAGAAAATTAATGGTTCTGGGTTTGCACATAATCATTAGCCGTAAAGGGCGGGGCAGAAATTGCGTAAAAGCTGAGAGATGAGTTGGCCGCGGCAGCAATATGGTGTTTGAGGTGTGGGCTGATGCGGACAATATCACCTGCCTGAACCGGTGAAATGTCCGACCCGAGCCAGACAGTGCCTTTGCCTTCATGGATGAGATAGATCTCTTCGGATGTCCTGTTATAGCTTTCCGGGTAGGCTGTTCCGGGCGCCAGAGTGAATAAAGCAATACTCTGATGGGTCGAAAGCAGGACGGAACGGATACCTACGAACTCCTGCAATGTACTTCCGGGGGCAGGGTAAATGGCAGGAACATGTGCGGGGTGTACGACCTGAGCTGCAGCGAGGGTGGGTGCAAACAGGAGCGCTAGAATGCCGGGCCTGATGTTCATCAAGGTTGGTCCTTCGTACGGGTCAGGGCAGTAATCTGTTTGCGGAATGCGGGATAACGCTGACTTAGGGCCTTGCGTTCGCCAGGCTGAAAATCTTCCGGAATAAATCCGGGAGCCATTGTTGTGCCTACAAAAGACCAGCCGCCGGGTCCAACCGGGGCTGAACCCTGCCAGACATTTTCAGGCACGACATAGGCCGGATGGTCACGATCCAGCACAATTTCTTCTGCAATGCCGTCCGGGTGCAGCAGGAGGAGATGGACGGGATCTCCAGAATAGAAGTGCCAGATTTCGGCTGTCTTGAGTTTGTGCAGCGCGGAAAAATCCCGCCGGGTTTCGACAAACAGGATAGCCGTCGAGAGAGGATGCGTAATCCCGTCATAGCGTTCTGGAAGGGCTGATCCCGGAATGGTCTCGGCTGTACGCTGTAGCTGTGCAAACCATCCGCCCTCTACGGGCACGCGCTGCATCTTGTAATGTTTGATGAGAGCTTGAGCGGCAGCTGGCATAGGTGCATCAGCACCACTTGAAGAAGTGGATATAACCGGGCGTGCTGTTGCTGAAGAAAGCAATCCTGCGACAAGCAGACAGCCAGGCAGAAGGCAGGCACTTAAAAAGCGGGGCATCCGAAGGAATTTCCTCTGACGGTCGCGAGGTCAATACTTTTACCCCGCTTCCGGTTCAGACGCGATGGTTCCTGTTGACAAGGTTACATTGCGAGCAGGGCATTGTCAGACTGGGACGCGATGATGCTGTGCTGGTCCTGTTTCAGGCCAACAACTTCTACTGCCCGACCATGGCTTCGGAGCTTGTCCAACGTCTTTTCGAGAATCTGAACGGACGTGACATCCCAGAAACGGGCATGTGTCAGATCCAGGACGACAGTTTCAGCATCCGTCAGATAATCGATTGCATCATACAGACCATCTGCGGAGGCGAAGAAGACCTGTCCTGTAATTGTATAGGTTTCCGTCGGTCCGTCACGATGACTGCTGACCGTCAGAAGGCCTGCGGCTCTCCAGGCAAAGAAGACCCCTGACAGCAATACGCCAGCCAGAACGCCAGCCGCGAGATCATGCGTCAGAACAACCACAGCGACCGTCACCAGCATGATCAGGGTCGAGAGTTTCGGCTGACGAAGCATGTCACGCAGGCTGTTCCACGAGAATGTGCTGATGGACACCATGATCATGATGGCAACAAGCGCAGCCATGGGCACCTGACCGACCCAGCGATGCAGGAGAACCATCAGGGCCAGCAGGAATGCGCCGGCTGTGAAAGTCGAAAGACGGCCCCGCCCACCATAACGCAGATTGCCAACCGTCTGGCCAATCATGCCGCAGCCTGCGATGCCACCAAAAGCGCCAACGAGAATGTTGGAAATGCCGAGACCTGTGCATTCCATGCGCTGGTTGCCATGCGTATCTGTCAGATCATCGACGACAGAAGCGGTCATCATGGACTCAAGCAGCCCGACCGCTGCCATGGCGATGGCATAGGGAAGAACGACCGAAAGCGTAGCCCAGTCGAAACTGACATGAGGAAAAGTCAGGTGAGGGAGACCGGTGGGCAGTTCTCCCAGATCCGACACCGTATGAACCGGCATCGGATGCAACATCGTGATCGCTGTCAGCAGGACGATACAGATCAGGGGGGAGGGAATGGCATCCGAAATTTTCGGAAGCAGGTAGATAACAACCAGTCCCAGAGCAATAAGGGCGTATGTTTCCCAGCCCACGCCGAGCATCTGCGGCACCTGGGCAGAGAAGATCATGATGGCCAGTGCATTTACGAACCCGGTGCGCACTTCAGCCGAAACGAAGCGCATGACGGCCTGTAGCCGAAGTAATCCGAAGACGATCTGTAGGGCGCCAGCAATCAGTGTCGCGAGGATCATGGCCTGAACGCCATGTGCATGAACGAGAGGGGCGGCGACCAGGGCGACCGAACCGGCGGCTCCCGAAATCATACCCGGCCTGCCACCGAAGATCGCGATTGACACTGAAATCACGAAAGAGGCGAACAGGGAAACGGCCGGAGAAACTCCGGCGATATAGGAGAAGGCAATAACTTCTGGAATGAGGGCGAACGTGCCGACCATGCCGGCCAGAACCTCACGCAGCGGGTTCTGGCCCCACTGGTGGCGGTAGAGAGCGGGTGTCATGTCAGTCCTTTAAGGGCGAAAGGTCAAAAGGGTGCGACGTATTCGGGCCCGGCGCGGCAATGAGACATTCAGTGTAACGCGACTTACCTTTCGAATGAAGCGTTTCCGCCCAAAGATGCCAGAAGATGATTGAACATTCCGTGCCGTCAGGACGTTGGCGTCTCACTGACCATGATGGAGCGTCACATGAGTACCTATCCGAAACCGCCGTTCGACACGCCCTTGCAGGACCGCATTCCCGGCCAGACATCCCAGATGACGCCGAAGCCGGACCATGGAGAACAGAGTTACGTGGGCAGTGGGAAGCTGCGGGGGAAGGTGGCCATTATTACGGGCGGGGATTCCGGTATTGGCCGCGCCGTAGCCATTGCGTTTGCCAGGGAAGGGGCGGACGTTGCCCTGTCATTCCTGCCAGAAGAAATGGATGACGCCCGCGAGACAGCACTCTGGGTCGAGAAAGCAGGGCGTAAGGCGTTGCTTCTGCCGGGTGACATCAAGGAGCGGTTCGTCTGCAAGGAAATCGTGGACAAGAGTGTTGCGGAATTCGGCAAGGTGAATGTGCTGGTGAACAACGCAGCGTTTCAGATCGAACGGAATTCTCTGGATGAAGTCAGTGAAGATGAGTGGGATCTAACATTCGATACCAATTCAGGTGCCGTTTTCCGGCTGTCTCGCCTTGTTGTGCCGCATATGCCTGAGGGCGGATCTCTGATCCATACGATCTCGGTGAATGCCGACAGGCCAAAGCCGAAACTTCTCGCTTATTCCGCGACCAAAAGCGCCATTCTGAATTTTAGTGGCGGTCTGGCAGAATTGCTTGCCGACAAGGGCATTCGGTCCAATACGGTTGCGCCTGGCCCGATCTGGACGCCTCTAATTCCGGCGACGATGGATGGTGAGCATGTCCGGAATTTTGGCGCGGATGGTCCGATGAAACGACCAGGCCAGCCCGCCGAACTTGCTGCGGCCTATGTTTTTCTGGCAAGCGATGAGGCAAGCTATGTCTCAGGGGCGAATATCGCTGTGACGGGTGGCGTGCCCGTCATCTGAACTGAAAAATTTGTAGAAAAGTTCGAGAAAGGGCTGGACGCCTGCTTCGGCTTTCTCTAAAGAACGCATCGCTGTGTGGCGGATGTAGCTCAGTCGGTAGAGCGCCGGTTTGTGGTACCGGTTGTCGCGGGTTCGATCCCCGTCATTCGCCCCAGCAATCTTTTTTCAAGTTAAATCAACGAGTTAGTGTTCTGGAACTTTTTGGGTTCCAGCGCTGCGTTACACGTTCACCGTTACATCTTTTGGATTACTCCAAGGGTGTTTGAAGGCGTGTATCAACTGCTTCTGAGGCGTCGAAGTTACGCTGTCAGGTTCACAATCTCAAAGGATCGCTGGGCAGACGTTGGGGCCGTTAAAGGCTCTTCCAATGGTCTGTGTCGGGAGGTCGTGCGAACGCTGGGCACAAGAGACAGTTGTGAATCTATCAGGCGTCGAGATGAAGCGGCTGCAGCTATTCGCTTACAGATCAGCCAACCCCTTTTAGAAGCTGGATGGGGGCCGTTAAAAGGTGATTGGAAGCCTTCTTGGGCGAGACCAACACAAGCATTTCCAAGTGTCCATCTGAGGCCGTTCAGAGTGCTTCTTGGCCTTTGCTGAATACATTTCCGATAGATTGCCAGGTCCCAGATCAAAGCACGCTCTCACGCGACCGAAGGCACTTTGGGCGTTCTGCTAACCCGATGGCATCGCGAGCTAGACGGGCAGATCACGAACGAGCTTTTGGATCAGAACAGACTATCTTTGAGGTATATTGAAGTATCTCTCTTGAGGTGGTGGTGCATGGATGCCATTGCGAAGTTTCGACGAGACTGTCCTATCAGAGGAGTATTGGTGATCTGCTCCTGGATGACTCCTGGTTACAAAATCTCCAGCAGGATGGATTTGTCTTGACTGATTTCGTATCGGTGTTGCAATTTTCTATGCAGGAGCTTTGAACAGGGAGCCTTGTCATGGAAAGACCGTGGTTCGCGGCGAAGCGATATGGCTATGGGGCCGGCCGGGCTATTACTTGGGAAGGGCGCGTCACGATCATGGCGTCCATTGGAATTATTGTTCTGAGCAATCTGTTCATGATGTGGGCCAAGAGCATCCCGGTTATGGTGATATCCGCCTTCGTGGATCTGGCGACTGTCATCGGATTGCTCTGGATATGCTCCGTGAAAACAGAAGGGGGATGGAAGTGGCGCTGGAAAGGCGAATAACGTCTTCATCCCTGGTGCTACAAATAATTTTTATGGGCGGCCGATTGTGGTTCAGACGTGTGATGTCGGCGCCAGTGTTCTTCCAGTACTATACGTTCGTATCTGAGTTTTTGCCGGATCCAGTGCAGCATCCCGGAGAGCGTGACGACCATAATCCCTACAAAAGTCCAGGTATCCAGCGGCTGATGAAAGAGCAGGTAGCTGAACACTACGGCCCAGATCATCTGGCTGTACTGAGGTAAGGCAACGCGATTGGCGGGAGCAAGAGCTGTAGCCATCATCATGAAAAGCTGTCCGAGAGCTGCCAGAAACCCGTATCCCAACAGAAGGGCCCATGTCGCGGCCCCATGTGGCCAACTCGCATGCATCAGCATCAGAAGCCCGTCCCCGATCAGGGGGCCGAAGAGGCTGGATCCAAACAGGGACAGTCGGGCGTTGTTATTGCCAGCCAGTCGATAAGCAATGACGCTGGCGGCATTTGCTGCGGCTGCAATGACGGCGCACAAATGGCCAAGATGAAATGCCCGGACGCCGGGGCGCAGGACAATCAGAACGCCCAGAAAACCGACGACTACGGAGAGCCATGTCCAGCCTGAGACCCTTTCCTTGAGAAGTCCGACGGAAATCAGAGTGACGAAAAAGGGCATCAGGAACATGAGCGCCAGAGCTTCTGGCATGGGCAGAAGCATGAAGGCCATGACACTGGCAGCCGTCGAAACAAAGGTGGAAATGGCACGCAATAGCCACATGGATGGCCGGTCGGTTGCAAAAATGTCGGAATAGGGCTCGTGGGGTCGTCGGATGAAGGGCAGGATCAGAAAACCCAGAACGCCTCCCGAAAAAGCCACTTCAAAAGGGTCAAGTTGCCCTGCCAGTCCTTTGGAACAGGCATCGCTGATTGAGAAGAGCGCAAACCCAATAAAGGACAGCATCATGCCTGATGACAGAAACGTCATTTTCATCTGAGGTGTTCCCCTTTGCGGGCCGGGCCCGCGTAGGGAACAATGAAAACCTCATGGATCGAGCCGTCAATGTTTCAGAAGATGAAAATTTTCGTTCTGCTCAGACCGGATTTGAAGGCGGCGCAGACAAAAGCTGCTGTAATCCGGTTTCGAGCGGGATGGGATTGATCCCAAGTCGGTTACGCATGGGCGTGATGTCGAAATTCTTGTCTTCCAGCAGTCGCCGCACTTCTTCGGGGGCTATTTTGGGCAGCTTTGGGAGATGCCGCGTTACGCGCGACGCTGCCATCAGAAGCCATCCGGGCAGGGAGATGACCGGGCGACCTCCAAGACCGGAGAAGTACAGGATCATTCGCACGAACGTCCGGTACGGAACGGCGTTCGGTCCAGCAATGACGAGGCTCTCAGGCCCGCTGACCTTGCCTGCAAGAAGCAGATTGATCGCCGCGATGACGCTGCGTGTAACGTCCTGCTGATTGATGGGCTGAACCAGAGAGCGACCACCGCCAGGAAGGGGAATAATCGGCAGGCGTTCCAGAAGAAGGGCAAGACGCTGTACGTTATCTTCCCCCTGCGCGCCATAAATCATGGTGGGGTGAAGCAGGATGGACGGTCGGCCATCGGCCTGTAACGCGGCTTCGCCTGCCAGAACGCCTCGTCCATGGTCATCAAGCCATCGAGTAAACTTGCGCGTACTGCCCAAAGCGACAATGGGGGCGTGAGTGGCAGCAAGAATGTCGGGCAGATGCCGGGCATGTGCTGTGTTGACGACAACGGCTGCATTTTCGAGTGCAATCGGCAAAGCAACGGAATCGGTCACGTCTGCCTGACGGACAGCAACGCAGGCATCAGCAAGGTCCGGGGCCAACTTGCCGCGATTGCGAACAACAGCGATGACCCGGTTTCCGTTTTCAATCAGCGCGCGACAGAGAGCCGTCCCTGAGCGTCCACTGGCTCCGATGACGCAGATATTCCCTGTTTCGTCCGTAGGGTGGGTCATTGCGCACTGACCGTCAGGCTATCAGGTGAAAGTAGCGACATGACGCCAACGGGCGTAGACGCCAATGTGGAAAGCGCACTGAGAGCCATGGGCGGCTTGGGCGCAAAAACGATGGACAGCGTTCGGTTATTGGGATTGGCGACGTAATCCGGCAGGACAGCGAGAGATGGATAGGGCGACAGAGCCATTTCCATACCTTGTGCCAGAGTGGTCCGGGCCTGATCCTGCTCAGTGCTATTCAGGGGATGACCAGCATTTACGGATGGAAGAATCTGAACAAGGCGATCGCCATGCAGGCTTAGGGTCATTTGAACCAGTCGGACTGCGTCCTGAAGGGTCTGGGGCGATTTGGCTTTGAGTTGCTGATCGGATGGTCCGGTCATGTCCATGGTGAAATGAAAGTCCGTCAGGTCGGGCACTGCCAGAAGGCCCTGAGCGTGTACTGCGCCCGTCGCTGCTGTCCGCTCCTGTGTGTAGGTGAATGTGGAGTGCAGACCATCAATATGAATGGGTGTCTTTGTTTGAGGGGCATGGAAATGAAATCCCTGGCCTTGAAATGTGCTGCTGTCCTTGCCGTTCTGCCGCGCCCCTTTGCCTGTCAGTGTATCCAGCGTGAAAGATCGATCTGAGGAGATGATCTGGGCATTGGAGAGTTTCAGACTCTCAACGGGCGGGATGGCAGAGAGCGCGGTCTTGCCGGTTTGCTGAGTAGCGACCCAGGCGGAAAGTTCAGGCTGTGTGAGTTTGAAGTCCTGCAGGGCCAACTGCATTGACGCCATGTGAGAAGTTCGATCTGCCTGCAGGGCCGTGCGGGAAATAATCGCCATGGCATTCTGGGTTGTGACGGTTGTCGTTCGACCGGGGCCGTAGCTGTCGATCTGAACACTATCGATTGTCAGGCTGTTGAAATGGGTACCGTTGGGTTGAAGGACCTGAGACAGATTCTGGATAGACAGATGATCAACGGTGCCGCGGTCCAGATTGATGTGGCCGAGATCCAGTGCATCCACACCGCTTTTGCCGATTGTGGACGGTGGTGTGACAAGATGTGTCATGTGCGCGCTGTGAGCGCGAATGATGCTGTTGGGAGCCTGGAAAGTCGGATCTTCCATATCCAGATGCGACAGGGTCAGGCCGCCGTCAGGAGTCGGAATGGGATGACCGAGCCGCATGGTATGAGCGCGGAATGTCAGATTCCCATTCTGGAGAACCACGTCTGTCAGGAGGGCTCCGCGGGCCAGAATGGCAGGGCGGGCAGAGGCGTAAGTCAGGGTCGCGCCAGCGGGAAGAGCGGCGCGGAACCGCGAAATTCCACGATCGAGTGCGACGGTCGCGGCATGGTTGATACCAATGGCGCTTATTCCTGCAATGACCGCGAGCAGGCTCGCTGTGAGCCAAGGGCGTTTCACGTTGTTTTTCCCGTTTTTCGTCAGCACTGGGGATAGGACGTCACAGTCCCGAAAAGTGGCGGCACGATACCACTCTGGGCGTCAGGGGCAAATCCGAGGCACGAAAAATACGGTATTATAATACCTCATCATTAAAAATGGCGGTAAACTGCGCCGAATCATCTGTCATGATTCAAAAAGATGACTTGACGGAAAGGCTCAGGACCGCAATAAGGCCGCACCTGATCCGCTTTCAGGGCAATGGTCTTCCTTCGGGACAAGCCATCGCTGCTGAAAGCGCCATCCACGGCGCGGTTCTGCCGCGCCCCAAGCTGGAATGTCACAGATGAAGACCACACGTTCGCTGAAGCCGGCGGAGGTGACGAAGAACTGGGTGCTGATCGACGCCGAAGGGCTCGTTCTCGGCCGTCTCGCCACCATCATCGCTACCCGTCTCCGCGGCAAGCACAAGCCACAGTTCACCCCGCACGTCGACTGCGGTGACAACATTGTTGTCATCAACGCAGAAAAGGTCGTGCTGACGGGTAACAAGATTGGCCAGAAGCTGTTCCATTACCACACGGGTCATCCGGGTGGCATCAAGGAGCGCACCATCACGCAGCGTCTCACGGGCAAGAACCCGGGTCACGTTGTCGAGAAGGCTGTCGAGCGCATGATCACACGTGGTCCGCTGCAGCGCGCTCAGATGAAGCACCTCTATGTTTACGCTGGTTCCGAGCACCCGCATGACGGTCAGAAGCCTGTCAAGCTGGACGTTGCTGCCCTGAACCGCAAGAACACCATCTCACACGAGTCGTAAGGCCTGACCATGTCCGAGACCCAAGAGCGCACCGGCACGCTGCAGGACCTTGCGAGCGTTGCTCCTGCAGTAGCCACCAATGCCGCCCCGGTTCACGAAGTAAAGCGTGACGCCCAGGGCCGTTCCTACGCTACCGGCCGTCGTAAGGGCGCCGTGGCTCGCGTATGGATCAAGCCTGGCAAGGGTGACATCATCGTCAATGGCCGTACGGTCACGACGTATTTTGCCCGTCCGGTTCTGCGTATGCTTCTCACGCAGCCGTTCCTGATTGCTGATCGTTACAACCAGTTCGACGTGTATTGCACGGTTGCTGGTGGCGGTCTGTCCGGTCAGGCCGGTGCGGTCCGTCACGGTATTTCCCGTGCACTGACGCATTATGAGCCGAGCCTGCGCGGCATCCTGAAGGCTGCTGGCTTCCTGACGCGTGACAGCCGTATTGTCGAGCGTAAGAAGTACGGCCGCGCGAAGGCACGTCGTTCCTTCCAGTTCTCGAAGCGCTGATTTCTCAGCTTTTCGAAGCTTTGGAGAAACCCCGGTCATTCTGTGGCCGGGGTTTTTTCATATCTGGCGCGCAAACTTTAATGTCCGTTATTGAAGAGATTTAGAAATAATATTTCCCTATCGCCTCTCTGGAACTCCTGTGGCAGAGTGCCCCGCACGTTTATCAGAGCAGCTTGCGGAAGTTCTTTTCCATGACGACATTTACCATTGAGAAAACCGACACCCCGACCGATCCCGCACGTCGTGCGGAGCTTCTGGCCAGTCCTGCTTTTGGTCGTGTCTTCACCGATCACATGGCGATCATTCGCTATACCGAAGAAAAAGGCTGGCATGACGCCAAGGTAACGGCTCGTCGCCCGCTTAGCATCGACCCGGCGTCCACGGTGCTGCATTACGGTCAGGAAATCTTCGAGGGCATGAAAGCCTATCGGGAAGCGGATGGACATGTGGCGACGTTCCGTCCGGAGGCCAATGCGTCGCGTTTTGCTGCGTCAGCGAAGCGGATGGGCATGGCTCCTCTTCCGGAAGACCTGTTTATTCAGGCAGTGGACGAACTGGTTCGTGTTGATCAGGACTGGGTTCCCTCTGGCGAGGGGCAGAGCCTTTACCTGCGTCCGTTCATGATTTCCAATGAAGTGTTCCTTGGTGTGAAGCCGGCGACGGAATATCTGTTCATCGTGATTGCATGTCCGGTTGGTGCGTATTTCAGCTCCGGCTGTGTGTCCGTCTGGGTTTCCGAATTTTACACACGCGCTGCGATCGGCGGTACGGGTGAAGCGAAGTGTGGCGGCAACTATGCCGGCAGTCTGGTTGCCCAGGCCGAAGCCAAGGAAAAGGGCTGCGACCAGGTTCTGTTCCTGGATGCGCGCGAGCGTCGCTTCGTCGAGGAAATGGGCGGGATGAACGTTATGTTCGTCCGGAATGACGGCAAGATCGTTACGCCTCCACTTGGTGGTACCATTCTTCGTGGCATCACCCGCGACAGTCTGGTCAAGCTGGCTGGGGATCATGGTATTGAAGTGCTTCAGGAGCCAGTAGAGATCGACGAACTGTTCGCGGGTGCGGCGTCCGGCAAGTACACTGAAGCATTTGCCTGTGGCACGGCCGCCGTGCTCTCACCTATCGGCAAGCTGATCCGGCCTTCAGGTGAAGCCATTTTTGGTGATGGCAAGACGCCTGGCCCTGTAGCGGTGAAGCTCAAAACCCTCCTGACGGATATTCAGGGTGGGCGTACGAATGATGTTCACGGCTGGGTCCATCGGATCGTTTGAGATTTAAAAGCGCTCCGTGCTTTTGGTCAGCGGAGCCTTGGCGAGATGTGCATGGCAGGCTGTATCGCGGAACGTGATAGAGCCTGTCACACGCGTTTCGCTTTATATTTTCAAACAGATCTGGCTTGCCTTTCCCGGGCTTGAACTGGCACTCCTGCCAGTGCTTTGTGAAACTATACCCCGATATGGCGCTCCCACGTCTGTGGCCGCCTTTTACGCGGTGGAAAGAATATCTGCTCCATGGTTCAGCATGTCGTCCCGGTAATCCTGTCAGGTGGTTCAGGAAGCCGTCTCTGGCCTGTCTCTCGCAAGAGCTATCCCAAGCAGTTCTGGCCCCTCCTGAATGACAGGACCCTGATTCAGGAAACGGCTCTTCGTGGCCAGATTGCTGGTTTTTCAGACCCTGTCGTCATCTGTAATTCAGAGCACCGTTTTATCGTAGCCGAACAGTTGCGCGATGCCGGGATTCAGAAGAGCAGGATCGTTCTGGAGCCAGCCGGACGGAACTCCGCGCCTGCCATTGCTGCAGCGGCTTTCATGGTTGCGGAGCAGGATCCGGATGCCATTCTGTGGATTATGGCTGCGGATGCGGCCATTACGGATGAAGAGGCTCTTCGTGGTGCTCTTGGAAAAGCGATTGAAGCGGCAGATGCTGGGCGTATTGTCACGTTCGGCATGAGGCCGACCCGGCCTGAAACCGGCTATGGCTACATCGAAGTTGGTGCTGAACTGAATGGTGTTCGCGGTGTCTATGACGTGTCCCGCTTTATCGAGAAGCCGGATGCCGCCAAGGCGCTGAAACTCTGCAATTCCGATCAGTATCTCTGGAATTCCGGGATGTTCGTTGTGAAGGCCAGGGTCTTCCTTCAGGAAACAGAGCGGTATGAGCCACGCATCCACGAAACTGTCGGCCAGTCTGTCCGCAACCGCCACACGGATATGGATTTCGAGCGGCTTGAAGAAAAGAGCTTTGCAGCCGCACCAGACATTTCGGTCGATTACGCGATTGCCGAACGCACGGAACTGGCTGCTGTTGTGCCAGGCAGCTTTGGATGGTCCGATATTGGAAGCTGGGATGCTCTGTGGGATCTGAGCGCGAAGGACGAGGATGGAAATGCCGCGATTGGCGATGTGTTTCTGGACGGCGCGAAGAACTGCTACGTCCGGTCTGACGGGATTGTGGCGACTGTAACAGGTGTTGATAACCTGATCGTGGTTGTCACGCCGGATGCGGTCATGGTCTCGCATCGGGACCGGGCGCAGGATGTCAAACACATGGTGTCACGTTTGACGCAGGTCGGGCGAAAGGAAGCGACGTCTCATAACCGGTGTTATCGCCCGTGGGGCTTCTATGAGAGCCTCATTCAGGCGGACCGTTTTCAGGTCAAACGCATCGTGGTGGAACCGGGGGCCAAGCTCTCGCTTCAGAAGCATTTTCATCGGGCAGAGCACTGGGTCGTAGTAGGTGGCACGGCGCTTGTCACGCGCGATGAAGATCTGGTTCTGGTGCGTGAGAACGAGAGCGTCTATCTGCCGCTAGGGTGTGTTCACCGTCTGGAAAACCCTGGCAAAATTCCGTTGACACTAATTGAGGTCCAGTCTGGTCCCTATCTTGGTGAAGACGATATCGTGCGTATCGAGGACGTTTACGCCCGCAGTTAAAGGAGTATGCGCTCAGGTGGGCTGGTCTATCCAGCCTGCTTTGACCGCTTCTGCCAGTTGCTCTGGCGTGTCGAGATCTTCCAGTAGTTCTGGAGCCTGGATTTTCAGAGGTGGATTGTCTTTCCAGAGATCCCGGAAGCCTTTGTCTCCCTGGAGTTCTGATGCCTTTGCCAGTGTTTCCGCAGTAAGGCGTACTGGGATGCCCTGAGCGTCCGGGCGGTACTGCGAGACGATATTCCGCTCCACGCTGTGTTCCAGTAGTTGCATCAGGTGCATAAGCGTCAGGCGCGGCTGATCTGTTCCTGCAATCAGGACGGCATCCGGGCTGCCTTTGAGGGATTTTGCCGCGGATTGAAGAGAACTGGCCAGACCGGTTTTCCAGTCTGGATTGCGGCAGATTTCTACAGGAAGTCCAATGAGGGCGGCTTCAACGGCCTCCGCGTTCCCCCCAGTGACAATGATCAACCTGTCTGACTGTGTCTGGAGCATAAGGTCCGCGACATGGCGCACAAGCGGAATGCCCTGTCGCATGAGGAGTTGTTTGGGCTGCCCGAGCCGGCGACTGCCACCTGCGGCCAGAAGAACGGCATTATGAGACATTATACGGGCCGATGCGCGGTAACCTGAGACAGAATGGAAAGCGCGATTTCCATCGGGTTGCGGGCGTTGATATCCACGCCTGCCGGTAAATGAAGTTTTTCAAGTTCGGCAGTTTCAATACCTGATGCTTTCAGGGCTGCCAGACGGCTTGTGATCTTGCGGCGGCTTCCCAGAATTCCGACACAGAAGGCATCGGACTTCAGGGCTTTAGTGGCGATTTCCAGATCGGTATGGGCATCATGGGTCAGCGTGTACACGGCGGTCCACCCATCCAGGGGTAATTCCTCGAGACACTCTTCCAGGCGTCTGCGATCATAATGGTCCGTGGTTATCATGCTGGGAGGGAGAACTGGTCCAAGCGGGCGAAGCAGGAATGTCTCGACGTTGAACTGGGGGGCCAGCTTCAGAAGGGCGAGCGTGACAGGATCCCCACCGGCGACGACAATTCGGAGGGGAGGGGGATAGAACCGTGCGAATGTCTTTCCCTCTTCAGATGGGGGCGCATGATGCGTGAACTGCATCGTCCCTGTCTGAAGATCCGTCACGATGGCAATGGCCTGACGTGCTTCACGGGCTTTCCGCAATTGCGCAACATGTGCGACCAGATCCACTATGGGTCTAACAAAAATACTGATCCGGCCCCCGCAGGTGAGCTGGATGTCAAGAACAGGGCTGCCTGCACCATAGTCCAGAAGGCGAGGGCGAAGCTCTTTCAGGCACTCCAGGGCTTCTGCTGCAACAGCGGCTTCCACACATCCGCCAGAAACATACCCCTGAACGTCTCCGCTGCTGGAAATGGCCATTTCACTGCCCAACGGGCGGGGCGAAGATCCGGTAATGGAGACGAGTGTGGCAAGAGCGGCCTGCTTGCCCTGCGCCAGCCATGCTTCCAGTGTGGGAAGGAGATCATCAGTCAGGCCGTATTCCGGCCATTGGGGAAGAGGAGCAAGCCTGTCCGGCCCCATCATGAAATATCCTTTCCTTTACGAGCCCAGGAGACTAATCCCAAATGCGATTATGACATAGCCTGTCCTGCACAGGAGTTGATCCGTACCGCAGCAGGTCTATATCGGCAGGAATGAACTCCAGCACGGGTAATCAGTGGAGCGGAAATTGGTTGAACTCCTGAGTGTCGCACAGGCCGTGGATCTGGTTCTGGGGTATGCGGGCCATTTTGGAACCGAGCAGGTTTCATTGGCCGAGGCGTCAGGCCGTATTCTCCAGCAGACCATCTGTGCTGAACGTGCTCAGCCTCCTTATGATCGTGTCATGATGGACGGTATCGCCTACCGTTATGGAACCGGGCCGGTTCTGGGCTGTCAGGGCATTCAGCGCGCAGGTGTGCCGGGACAGGCCCTCCCTGAAGGCAATGCCTGTCTTGAAGTCATGACAGGTGCAGTCTTGCCTCCGGGAGCAGATACGGTTGTCCCCGTCGAACGGTTGGTTCGGGATGGAAAGCATATTCGTTTTGAGGACGGCTACGCGCCCGAAAAAGGCCAGTTCATTCACCGCAAGGGGGCGGACTGCGTAGCGGGACATGAATTGCTCGCCCCGGGGCTGCGTTTGAATGGGCCGGCTCTGGCTGTTCTGGCTGGAAATGGTCATGCGACTGTTGAGGTGTCCAGTATTCCGTCAATTGGCATCATCGCGACGGGTGATGAACTGGTCGAAGTTGGTGCTTCGGTCAGGGATTGGGAAATCCGGCGTTCGAATGAATATGCGCTGACGGGCGCGCTGGCTTCACGGGGATTTACCCGTCTTGAACGATCGGTCGTTCCGGATGATCTCGCCGAGACGATGCTGGCGCTGGAAAAGCAGCTCGCCAGACACGATGTTCTGGTTCTCAGCGGGGGCGTTTCCATGGGACAGTTCGATCACGTGCCGACAGCTTTGATGAAACTTGGGGTAGAGCGTGTCTTTCACAAGGTCGCGCAACGTCCAGGTAAGCCGCTCTGGTTTGGTGTTGGCCCTGAAGGACAGCGTGTTTTCGGCCTGCCTGGGAACCCGGTCTCGGCGACCTGTTGTGCCACGCGCTATGTTATTCCCATGCTTCTGGCGGCGCAGGGCGTCGAGCGACCCGAGACGTATTCCGTGGAATTGACTGTGGATGCAGCGCGTGTCGCGACGCTAACCCGTTATCTTCCGGTCCGCGTGACGCACGACGGTTCCGGGCGTGCGCTGGCGACACCGTATCCGATGCCAACCTCAGGCGATTTCAGCTTCCTTGCCGCGACAGATGGCTTCGTGGAACTGGCGCCAGGTGAAGGCGCTGCTCCTGCCGGGTCTCACGCTGTTTTTCATGGCTGGTAGTTCACTCACATCTTCTGTTCGGGATCGTTTCCAGCGACCTCTGCATGATCTCCGGATTTCCGTGATGGACCGGTGTAATTTCCGGTGTCCCTACTGCATGCCGGAAGCGACGTATCATGAGCATTTCCGGTTTCTGGAGCCTAAGGAAAGACTGAGTTTCGACGAGATTGTCCGGGTGGCTCGGGCAGCCGTTTCGCTCGGCGTCACCAAGTTGCGCCTGACTGGGGGGGAGCCACTTCTTCGGCCTGAGCTGCCTTCTCTGGTTCGCCGTCTTGTTGATATTCCAGGCGTTGAAGATGTAGCCCTGACGACAAATGGCGTTTTGCTGGATCGTCATGCCATGGCCCTCAAAGATGCTGGGCTGGGTCGGGTTACGGTTAGCCTCGACAGTCTGGACCCTGCGATTTTTTCTCGTATGAGCGGGGGGCGTGCCCAGCTTGAACCGGTTTTGACAGCGATCGAGAAGGCGAATGTGCTCTCGTTTTCCGGCGGCGTGAAGGTGAATACCGTCGTGCAACGTGGTGTGAACGATACCGGGGTGGAAGATCTTGCCGCCCGGTTCCGGCATACCGGCATTATCGTGCGATTTATCGAATACATGGATGTGGGAACGCGTAATCACTGGGAGCTGAAGGAAGTCGTTCCATCCCGTGATCTTGTAGCGCAACTGAATGCGCGTTGGCCGCTGGAACCTCTTGGGCCTCAGTATCAGGGAGAGGTCGCCCGTCGATATCGCTATCAGGATGGCGGCGGTGAAGTCGGGTTTATTTCGTCGGTTACGGCACCGTTCTGCGGTGACTGTTCCCGGGCCCGGCTGTCCTCAGACGGACAGATCTACACCTGCCTGTTTGCATCTAAGGGAACGGATTTACGCGGGATTCTGCGGGGTGATGCAGATGACGACGCTCTTCGGGAACAGCTTGCTTCCGTGTGGCGGGGGCGGACGGACAGGTATAGTGAAGAGCGCGTAGCAGGTGAGACCAATCCGGCGTCACACCGGATCGAAATGAATTATATTGGCGGTTAGATCGGGAGGCCGGGACAGATGAAAACGCTCACCCATGTTAACGAACGTGGCGAAGATCCGCGGATGGTGGATGTCAGCGGCAAGGATGTCACAGAGCGCACGGCTCATGCGCAGGCTCGGGTTCTGTTCCCTGCCGATGTAGCAAAAACCCTGAGCGATGCTGGCTTCATGACAAAGAAGGGCGCTGTTCTGACCGTCGCGCAGATTGCAGGCGTGATGGGCGTGAAAGCGACGTCCCAGCTGATCCCGCTTTGTCATCCCTTGTCCCTCAATGGGTGTCGCGTTGAGATTACAATGGAGGCAGACGAAGCCGTCATTGATTGCAGGGTCTCCTGCCAGGGCAAGACAGGCGTAGAGATGGAAGCCCTGACCGGGGCTTCTGTAGCCGCGTTGACGATTTACGATATGTGCAAGGCGCTTTCGCACGACATGGTCATCCGGGATGTCCGGCTCATGGGAAAGGCTGGTGGGAAGCGGGACTTCCAGCGGATCGGAGCATGAGCCCGCTTTACGGACTGGTTCTCGCTGGCGGTCTCAGTTCCCGTATGGGGCAGGACAAGGCCGCGCTGACCTATCATGGTGAACCGCAGCTTCGGAATGCTTTCGATGCCTTGTCCCCGATGGTCGAGCGGTGCTTCATCTCGGTCAGAAATGGGCAGAAAGACGATCCCCTCCGTGCTGGATTCCCTCTGATCGTTGATGCCGTCGATGTGGATGGTCCAGCCGCCGGCCTTCTGTCTGCCCATCAGGCGTATCCCGATGTGGCATGGCTTGTTCTGGCCTGTGACCTGCCATTGCTGGATCGTATCACGCTGGAAACGCTCATTGGTGCACGCGATGACCAGCATGTCGCTGTGGCTTATCGGAGTGAGCATGATGGTCTGCCGGAGCCGCTCTGTGCCATCTGGGAGCCTGCCGCTCTTGAGGCTCTGGCTCGACAGGTTGAGAATGGCCGGAAATGTCCGCGGAAACTCCTGATCAATAGCGATACCCTGCTTCTGTCTCCACGGACGACAGGTGCCCTGGATAACATTAACACTCCCGAGGAACGCGAGAGCGTATCCCGGCGGCTGGGAGGCCAGATGATCCGCCTCAATGTGGAATATTTTGCTCAGATGCGAGAGCTTGCGGGACAGAAGATTGAAACGGTGGAAACCGCTTTCGGGACTGTCGGACCGCTCTATGAGCAGCTGAAGGAAAAATATGGCTTCCCCTTCGAGGCCTCCCGCCTCCGGGTGGCTTTGAACGGGGATTTTGCGCCATGGACACAGCCCTTGAAGAACGGAGACCATGTTGTGTTCATTCCACCGGTGACGGGCGGATGACGCGCTTCTTGATGGCTGATGCGCCTGCTGACCTGAACGGTCTGCGGGAAGGGCTGCATCTGGCGGAAGCCGGAGGCTTCTGCACGTTCGAAGGCTGGGTCCGCAATAGCAATGAAGGCCGTCCGGTGGATGGGCTGGAATATGAGTCTTATGCCGAACTCGCCGTAAAGGAAGGTGAGCGGATTATCGAAGAGGCTCTGGCCCGTTTCGAGATCAGTCATGCTGTTGCGATGCATCGAACGGGAACGCTTCGGGTCGGGGAGGTTGCCGTCTGGATCGGTGTGTCCGCGGCTCACCGGGATGCTGCTTTCCGGGCTTGCCGTTATATCATCGACGAGATCAAGCATCGGGTTCCGGTCTGGAAGAAAGAGCATTATCTCGACGGAGATGCAGAATGGGTCGCCTGCCATCACTGTCAGACGGTTCCTCGTGCCAGTGATGATGTCCACGATCATGGACATCATCATCACGATCACGGCTCCTGCGGTCACCAGCACTAAACGTTTGCCCGGCGGTCGTTTTTCGCAGGTCGCCGGGTAATTTTTCAGAAAATACAGAGCTTTGCGGTCCACTTTCCAGGAGCGGCAGATCGTCGTGTCTCTTGTGGAATGAGCGATTCAGATCCCATTTTTAGATTGATATTGCAAATCATTCTCAATTAAGGTGTCTCTGGTTCTGCTGATTCGGAGATTGATCATGACACGGACGCCACTTTTCCTGTCTGACCTGTGCTGCTGCGAGCGCCTTGCGCTCTGGAGTATCCGGTGTCTGGTCAGTCGCTACCGACTTCCTTACTGCCACGAAACACGCACAACAGACGGAATGTTCCCCGCATCGTTCCGGCCAGTTCTGGATGCGGCAGAGCGTGCGTTTGAGGATGCCACTCAGCACCTGAAGGAGACGGGTGCGCCAGCCCTCGATATCAATCCGCCAGGATCGCAGGGCCTGAGTGCTATGGAAGAGCGCTTTCTTCAGGGAATCCAGACTGTTCAGAACGAAGGGCAGAAAGAGGTTTTTGCGCTGCTGGCGGATCTGTTTCCCGAGCGTCTGATGCAAGGGTACATCGTGACGGCACTGGCGCTGATTTCGGATTGTATGGCGGGCATCGGTCACTGGCTTCCGCGCCATGAACGGAAAACGGCTGGTGCTGGCGCTCTGTCATCTCTTGCACGCTGGAAAAAGATTCACCCAGCAGACATGCGTGTTCTCTGGCCCCGTGACGTCCCTGCATCGTGGGCAGGCAGAACGCTTCATTAAGGGGGCAGGGTGGAGAAATGAGAGACTATTCGTCCACGCCCAAAGAACTCGAAACAGCAGCGGTTTCATTGCTCATGTTGAGTTTGGGAATTCTCAGTTTCGGCTGGATCGCATGGATAGGCTTTGATCTGACCCTTGAGGAAGTGCTGAATGCCTTCTGGAGGCATGGTCCGGTCTGGTCGATGTTCGGCGAGTAAGCCTCAGTCTACTCCGATCATCACACTGGATGCCTTGATAACGGCATAGGCTTCTTTTCCGACAGCCAGCTCCAGTTCATCCGCGGCCTCGTTCGTAATGGCGCTTGTCTCATGATCGTGCCATTGACGTCGAGTGTGATGTGAGACGTTGTTGCACCCTTTACGATCCGGCTTTTGAGCTGATTGCGTGCGCTGAGTTTCATGTGTCTGTCCCTGCTGATGTGTTTCCACCCAGGGGGTTAACGACATGGCAGGACACCAGTCTCATTTGTAACTACTGCGTCTTCCCGAGAGACCTGGCCAAGCCAGATCTCTCGGACTGAGTGTTTTAGATGTAGTGCTCGGTCAGCGGTGGGA
Source organism: Gluconobacter thailandicus F149-1 = NBRC 100600 (assembly GCF_000964465.1). Classification (GTDB taxonomy): domain Bacteria; phylum Pseudomonadota; class Alphaproteobacteria; order Acetobacterales; family Acetobacteraceae; genus Gluconobacter; species Gluconobacter thailandicus. Next base: position 45,117 of record NZ_BANH01000057.1, read on the forward strand.
AGCCATTGAAACCGACCGAGCAGTAAGTCGAGACATAGGCGCCGGTTGCCAGGATCTCGATCCGATCTCCGGATTTCAGGCTGTTCGGCAACGGGATGCGGTTCTTTTCGTAAAGAATATCCACACCATCGCAGCTTGGGCCGGCTACGACACAGGGTGAGCGCGTGCTGTCGTTCTCATCGTGAGGCGTGCGGAATGTGTAGCGAATGGCTTCGCCTTCTGTTTCCGCCAGACCACCAAAGCGCCCGATGTCCAGATAAACCCAGCGTGGATCCTTCTCAGCGCCACCGCGGCGGCTGACGAGAATGACCTCGCTGGAGACCAGACCAGCCTGACCCACCATGTACCGGCCTGGCTCAAGCAGGACTTCAGGCTCACCGTCTGGAAAGTGTTCGGCCAATGCTGCACGGATGGCTGTACCAAAATCCTGCACGGACGGGATGTTCTCCCGATAATGCGTCGGGAATCCACCGCCCAGATTGATCATCTGAAGGTCGAGACCTTCCGCACGAAGCTCATGATACAGCGTTGCTGCTTTGGCGATGGCGTGCTGATAGGCGGCAATGCCGGTCTGCTGGCTGCCTACATGGAAGGACAGGCCGTAAGGGTGCAGGCCCAGCTCTTTCGCACGTCGCATGAGATCGCGGGCATGGGCGATCGTTGTGCCGAACTTGCGGGACAGAGGCCAGTCAGCACCTTCGTTTTCGACGGCCAGACGGCAGAAGACGCGCGCGCCAGGTGCATTGGCGGCGATTTTCTCAAGTTCTTCCATGCTGTCCAGCACGAAGAGATCAATCCCCATCGCGCGGGCCTCACGGATGGCCCCGACCTTCTTGAGGGTATTGCCATAGGAGATACGGTCAGCCGTGGCGCCTGCGTCGAGGCACATCCGGATTTCTTCCAGAGAGGCGGCGTCGAAGGAGGACCCGAGAGCGACAAGGCGTTTCAGGATTGCCGGAGCTGGGTTGGCCTTGATGGCATAGTAGATCTTGCCTGACGGAAGCGCGTCATGAAGAGCACGATAGTTGTTTTCCACAACATCGAGATCAACGACGAGGCAAGGAGTTGCCGGCTGTTGCTCGGCAAGAAAACGGGTGATTTTGGGAGTCATGACACTCATTCCCAGAACCGGACTCGTCAGGGAAGAATGACACCCTGCGAGTGTGTTGCGAAACGGTCGAACGGACCAGCGAATAGCGGGGACCCAAACAAACGGGACCCGGAAGGCCAGAACGCTTGACGTCGTTGCGTAACCTCGAGAGGGCCAGTGGCACGTGCGTTGCTGCGTGACGGGGCGTATGAAACCAAAGCTTCGTCGTTGCAAGGGGTATTTTTGCATTATTTGCATTTAGGAAATAATGATGGCCGTGAAATCAGGGCAAATTCGGAACGCAGAAGGCTATTTCTGCGTAATAGCTGGGCCGAACTGATCTTCCGTCTGAAGAGCAGTTCACCTTGCATTCTGCCCATAAACAGGAACTGCCGAGGACCCCTGCGTGAGCTTATTTCCCGATTCTGCGTCAGCTTCCGGCCCTGCGCCGGACGCACCTTCGGACCCTGACCGGAAAACAATCCAGAACGATATGGAACGTGTCAGGCAACTGACGCCCGACCCGGACGAGGAGGATATCCGTCAGGCGCGCAAGCTCGGCCCGGATGCGCCGGGAACAGGGGCAGCCTCTCCGCTCAATATGCCAAAGGCTGGCTGGAAGATCATATTTCGTCAGGTCTTCTCAGAGATAGGCTCATCCCAGACGTCGCTTTCAGCTGCCGGATGCGCATTCTACGCAACCTTGTCGCTCTTCCCGGCCATTTCCAGTCTGATTTCGCTTTATGGTCTGGCTTTTGACCTTCAGACCGTAGAGCCGCAGCTTGAAGTGTTGCGCCATTTACTGCCACCCACCGCGTATTCGCTGATCGGGAACCGGATTCATGAGCTGGTGTCCCAGCCTCATACGTCCCTGACGATAGGCCTGATTTTCTCGCTGTCTGTGGCCCTCTGGTCAGCCTCTGCCAGCACAAAGTCGATTCTTTCGGCTCTGAACATGGCCTATAATACGACCGAAACCCGCGGGTTTCTGCGCTTTCAAGCAACAGCGCTGGCGACGACATTTACGGCGGTGTTTGGTGCCGCTCTCACACTGGCCCTCATGGTCGCGGCGCCAGCCCTTGTTGATTATCTGCCGCGCATCTTGGGGTTCCGGAAACCGCCGCCGCCCTTTGACCTGCTGGTTTCCTATGGTGCGCCGCTGGTTGTTCATACGTTGGCGCCGCTGTTGATGCTGCTGTTCGTCTTCGTGGCGGTGACGATGCTTTATCGTTTCGCGCCGTGCCGTGAAGCGGCAAAATGGCGCTGGATTGTGCCTGGCTCTGCCGTCGCTACAGTTCTGTGGGTTCTGCTGTCCCTTGGATTTTCCTGGTACGTCGCACATTTTGCGAGTTATGGCGCAACGTACGGACCCTTGGGTGCCGTCGCCGCGATCATGATGTGGTTTTTCGTGAGTGCGTATGTCGTGCTGTTCGGCGCGGAGCTGAATGCGGGGCTTGAAGAGCGCGCACGAGGTGCACAACCTCGTATTTCTGGGCTGCCTCAACCTGACCCACTGGTGGCCGAAGCTGTCGCAGCAGAGCATTCGCCCTAATGGTTCAGGGCGAATGCGTTTCCCCGCCGGTTAGTGCTGGCGGGTTCTTTTCCTGGAAGAAGATTGAGAAGAAGCGGCCTGGATGGCTTCTTCACTGGTATCAGCCGAATCGGCTTCAGCCACTTCGCTTGCGACATTCGGGGCTGACATATCCGTTGCTGGATGGTCAGCAACCCGTGCGATCGTGACATGCGCCGTACCGCTATGCAGCATCCCGATACGTTCGGCGGCAGCATGGGACAGATCAATAATCCGGCTGTTGAATGGACCTCGATCATTGACGGTGACGATCACTGACCGGCCCGTGTCCTGAGACGTGACAAGCAGCTTCGTGCCGATTGGCAGGGAGGGATGAGCAGCCGTCATGTCATTGGTGTTGAAGATCTGGCCGCTGCTGGTTCGGCGGCCATGGAAATGACGTCCATACCAACTGGCCATGCCGTGCTGCGTCCAGGATGCTGCCTTGTGCGCTCGGTTCGCGAGGGCGGTTCGTACCGAATCCGCCCAGCTTGTTCTGACTGTCCCCGCTGAACCATCCGGAGACTCGTCGGCCGCATAGGCGACAGAGGCACCGCTCATTCCTGCAAGGGCGACAGCAAAAGTCATGCCGCGCAGAGGAACCAGACGTAAAGATGGGCGTAGGGCAGACAGGACAAAATGCACTAGACTGGTTTCTTCTCCAGTGGACGAAAGCGGGCTCGAACCATGCTTCCTAGCACAAAACCGAGGCCCTGTCCCCTTTTGAACCCTGCGAAGACGGCAGGAATAGGGCGATGACGCTTTCATGACGGCTCCGAAAGTGCTATCGCGCGGCCAGATGAAACGTCCTCTCATTGCCGTACTGAACGGCCCGAACCTCAATATGCTGGGTCTTCGTCAACCCGGAATCTATGGCCACGCTACGCTCGATGATGTCGAGCAGGTGTGCATTCAGGCTGCCGAACGTCTGGATGTTGCCATTGATTTCCGCCAGACAAACGGTGAGGGGGAACTCGTGTCCTGGGTGCAGGAATGTCGCGGCCGTGCTGATGGAATCGTGATCAATCCTGCCGCTTATGGACATACCTCGATTGCTTTGCTTGACGCGCTTCTTGCCGTCGAGCTGCCAATCGTTGAGGTTCACATCTCGAATATTCACCGCAGGGAGCCATTCCGGCATCATACCTACGTCTCGCAGGCCGCCATCGGTGTGATCTGCGGCCTCGGCGTCAGGGGATACGCGCATGCGCTTCAGGCAATAACCGACATGATCGAAGACGAAGGATGAGCCGTATGCTCGTGGACAAGGATGCCATTCGGGCATTGGCCGATATTCTGACCGAAACCGGCCTGACCGAAATCGAGATTTCCGAAGCGGACAGCCGCATCCGCGTGGCGCGCAATGTCAACGTGGTCCAGGCTGCCGCTCCGGCCGTTGCAGCTGCGCCTGTGGCTGCCGCTGTGGCTCCGGTTTCTGCTGCCGCTCCGGCTGATCCGGCCAAGCATCCGGGCGCTGTGCCCAGCCCGATGGTGGGTGTGGCTTACCTGACGCCTGATCCGTCCTCCCCGCCATTCGCGCAGGAAGGCCAGCCAGTTGCTGCCGGCCAGACGATCATGCTGATCGAGGCCATGAAAACCTTCAACCAGATCAAGGCTCCTCGCGCTGGCACGCTGACGAAGTTCCTCGTCGAGTCCGGTCAGCCTGTTGAATTTGGTGAGCCACTGGCGATCATCGAGTAATGTTTTCAAAAATCCTTATTGCCAACCGTGGTGAGATTGCGCTGCGTATTCAGCGCGCCTGCCGCGAGATGGGCATCAAAACCGTAGCGGTTCATTCCACGGCTGACGCCGATGCCATGCATGTGCGTCTGGCGGACGAAGCCGTCTGCATTGGTCCGCCAAGTTCTCGTGATTCGTATCTGAACGTTGCTGCCATTCTCTCGGCTGCCACGATCACCGGTGCGGAAGCGATTCATCCCGGCTATGGCTTCCTTTCCGAGAATGCCGAATTCGCCGAGACGGTTGAAGAGCATGGCCTGGCCTTCATTGGTCCGACCGCTCAGCATATCCGTATGATGGGCGACAAAATCACGGCCAAGACGACCATGCGTGAGCTGGGCGTTCCATTGGTTCCGGGATCTGACGGTGCACTGCCGGATCTGCAGTCGGCTCGTGAAGTGGCTGAACGCGTGGGCTATCCTGTGCTGATCAAAGCCGCTGCTGGCGGTGGTGGTCGTGGCATGAAGGTTGCCAAGACGGCTGACGAGATTGAGGAAGCCTGGACCGTCGCACGTACCGAAGCGCGCGCGGCCTTCGGGAATGACGAAGTCTATCTTGAAAAGTATCTCAATCGTCCGCGTCATATCGAGCTTCAGATCCTTGGTGATGCCCATGGCAACGTGGTGCATTTCGGCGAGCGTGACTGCTCCCTCCAGCGTCGTCACCAGAAGCTGCTTGAGGAAGCAGGTTCTCCGGCTCTGACGGATGCTGAGCGTGAAGAAATCGGTCGCACCTCGACCGAGGCTCTGGCCCGCATGGGTTACCGGAATGCCGGCACGCTTGAGTTCCTGTATCAGGATGGTCAGTTCTGCTTCATCGAGATGAACACCCGCCTTCAGGTGGAGCATCCGGTGACGGAAATGGTGTGCAGCGTCGATCTGGTGCGTGAGCAGATCCGGATCGCGGCTGGCGAGAAGCTTGGCTACACGCAGAAGGACATCAAGATGTCCGGCCATGCTATCGAGTGCCGCATCAACGCCGAGAACCCGGAAACCTTTGCGCCGAGCCCTGGCACGGTCAATGTGTTCCATGCTCCGGGCGGTCTGGGTGTACGAATGGACAGCGCTCTTTATGCTGGCTATCGCATCCCGCCGTACTACGACAGCATGATTGCCAAGCTGATCGTTCATGCTCCGACCCGTCAGGAAGCCATCGCCCGCATGCAGCGCGCGCTGGACGAATGTGTGGTTGATGGCGTGCAGACGGTGATCCCATTGCACCGGAAGATCCTTGCTGATCCGTCTTTCCAGAAGGGTGACTACACCATTCACTGGCTGGAAAACTTTGTAGCTGCACAGACGAAGTCCTGATCTGGAGACCCATGCGATGAGTTACGCAGAAACCGTCTTTCTGGATGTTCAGGTCGGACATGTCCCGCAGGTCGTTTCTGCGCTCTCCGGCCTTGAAGGGGTCGGAGCATGGGTGACGGAAATTGGTCGGCTCAACCGGATCACATTGCTCCGGACCGCAGAGACTTATGCCGAATTGCTGGAAGGACGTCCGGAAGTACTGGCGTCTCTGCCGCATGAGCATCTGGTTCGGGTAGATGTGACGTCCTGGCGTGTGGTCACACCTGTGGCTGAGCCAGGGATTTATGGCGGTGTCTACGAATGGCGGTGCTATGAGGCTACGCCTGATGGCATGGCAGGTCTGGAAGAGCGTTTTCTGGCTGCCGTACCGGAGCGGACAGGGCTTTCGCCGCTGACATGCACACTGGTTTCGATTGAAGGTACTCCGCGCTTTGCCCATTTGTGGCCATACGTAGATCTGAACCAGCGTGCTGAAGTCCGTTCAGCTGCGGTTGCAACAGGAATATGGCCACCGAAGGTGGCATCTTTCCTGACGCGGATGGAAAATGAAATTCTCGTTCCGCTGCCGGGCTCGGCTTGGCGTTAACGTATCACGCCGACTTAGAGAAAAAGAAAGCCGGGCTGCACTGTTGCGGCCCGGCTTTTTTATTGGATCATCCGGTTATGGGCTGGGTCCACTGACCATATTGGCTGAGCCCGGTAAATTTGGAAGCTGAGGGCTTTTCCTCACTCACGGAAGCATGGCTCTCCCGTTCAATTTTCAGGCCGTCTGCTGTGAGGCGGAACACGATGTCTGCATGTGCAATGGTTGCAGGTCGATGCGCGACCATAATGCGTGTCTTGTTGAGCTGTCGCAGCGCCTTGGCGACTTTTGCTTCGGTGGCTTCGTCCAGATGGCTGGTGGCCTCATCAAGAAACAGGATCTGAGGTGCACGATAAAGGGCGCGGGCGAGAAGGGCGCGCTGCTTCTGTCCGCCAGAAAGGCTGGATCCCATGTCGCCCACAAGGGATTCATACCGCATGGGCATGCGCTGGACATCGTCGTGAATGGCGGCCCGTCTGGCGCAGGTTTCGATGAGCGCCTGATCAGGGCTTTCCGAGAACCCGCAGATATTGTCTCCGATTGAGCCGGAAAACAGGCCATCATCCTGGAGCACCCCGGCAATCTGGGAACGGTAGCCATCCAGTGTGAGACTGCGGATCTCGGAACCGTCCATAAAGATTTCCCCCTCAGTGGGCTGCTGAAGTCCCATGAGAGTTTTCAGCAGCGTCGTCTTGCCGCAGCCGGAAGGCCCGACAATGGCCACGCTCTGTCCGGCAGGAATGTCGAAGGACAGGTTCCGGAAAATCCAGGGTCCGTCAGGGCTGTAGCGTACGGAGAGATTGCGGACGGCCAGACTGCCGCGGCCTGCCTCATGAGAGGATGGCGATGGCAGGGGAAGGCCTTGTGGCTCAGGCTCGCTCATGACGATATCTGAAAGACGATCCGTCTGGATGCTCAGCATCCGGAGCTTGAAGCCGGTATTGATGAGGCTGCTGATCCGGCCGGCAAACTGGTCCTTGTAGGACAGGAACGCCACGAGCATACCGACGGACATATGGCCGCGCATGACCATATTGGCGCCAAGGACCAGCATGATCAGACGGTCTGCACCGAAGATCATATCAGCCAGGCGACCAAAGATCAGATCAAAGCGCTGGAGCCGCAGGTGAATGTTCATCGAGTCAATGACGCTGTTCAGCCAGGCTGTCTGACGCCGCTCCCGAAGGTTCAGAAGCTTGACGGTGGCCATGTTGCGCAGGGTTTCGATGAAATGCGTCTGGCTTTTCGCATCCTGTACGACGGCTTCTTCCGAGGCGCGACGGTAGGTGCCGTAGGTCGTCAGACGCAGAAGAATATCCAGCCCCATGGCCACACAGGCAATGGCGCCGAGCCAGCCGCCATAGAGGAACAGCATCACGCCCATTCCGACGGCCATGATGCCGTCCAGAATGGTTTGCACGAGGTCGGTGGTTAGTGTGTGCTGAATGGCGGAGAGCGCACCGAAACGGGAAATGACGTCTCCGATATGGCGCCGTGCGAAATAGTCCAGCGGCAGGCGCGTCAGATGTTCAAAAAGCGAGCCGTTCCATTTCAGGGAGACCCGACTTCCGAACATGACCACGGCCCAGCTTCGAACACTGGCCACCAGCATCTGGAGCAACAGGAGCACGACCATGGCGCAGGCGACGGTCGTGAGAAGATCGTGGTCTCCTGTGACAAGCACTTCATCAATGATGATCTGGCTGACCATCGGTGAGAACAGGGCGATGATTTCCAGGCCCAGAGAGAGTGCAAACAGGTAAGCCAGTGCGGGTTTGAGGCCCGAAACATGCCGAAACATGTCCCTGAGCCGAAGGGTTTTGCGCTCATCCTTACGCTCGAAACGTTCGGTCGGTGTGACTTCGAGTGCGACGCCAGTGAATTCCCGTGAAAATTCCTCCCGACCAATTTCCCGTCTACCCACAGCGGGATCATGAATGATGACGGCCTGCTTCCTGCGCTCTATCAGAACGACGAAGTGATTCATGCCCCAGTGTAGAATGCAGGGGAGAGTCAGTTTATCGAGGTCTTCAATTTCCAGCCTGACAGCACGGGCGTTGAGACCTACACGACCTGCAACCCCGACAATTTCCCGCAGGGTTGTTCCTTGAGACGACGTTCCCTGCTGCCGACGAAAGGTGGCAATATCAATGGAGTGACCATGGTATCCCATGACCATGGCGAGGCAGGCGAGGCCGCACTCAGCCGCTTCGGACTGAAGAACGACAGGAACATGGCGGCCAAAGCCGAACTGGAGATCACGCAGCATCCGGGTTCTCCTTATCGCGGGCCAATGGTGGTGGTGGTCAGGGTGTTGCGGACACTGATGACGGGATCAAGGAGCCACTGCCAGAGGTGCCTGCGGTCTGTTGCAATATCGGCAGAAACCGTCATGCCAGCTTCAAGTGGACGTCGTGTTCCATAGGTCTCGATATAAGTCTGATCTGGTTGGACCCGGATGCGGTAAATATCCTGCGGGGAACTGTTTTTCTGATCGTTCTCCTGCCCGGAATGAGGTGCCTGCTGCCCTCCGCTGGTGACAGGAGCATGCGTGATCTCTGCAATATGACCATGATGCAGACCGAATTTCTGGTACGGAAACGCGTCATAGCGCAGCAGGACAGGCTCGTTTTCTTTGAGGAAGCCAATTGAAGCGCTGTTGACGTAAAGCTCGATCTGCAGAGCCTGGTCTGTCGGCAGCAAGGTCACAAGGGACGTGCCCGCTGCGACCTGTTCACCCAGATAACCGCGGACCCCGGTCAGGATCCCATCTTCCGGAGCGAGAACAATCGTGCTGCGTCGACCTTCGTTCTCCGCAGTCTGCTGGTCGATGGCCGCAATCTGCTTGTCCAGTTCATTCAGGTCGTGGGAGAGCTCGGTATCAAACCGGGCAAGTTTGGAGGCGAGATCAGAAATCTTGCTTTCCGCGTCAGTGCGGGACTGCAGGGCCTGTGCGTGGGAGCTGAGAAGCTGCGCGTAGGTATAAAGCTGGCTCTGGAACTGCGTCTCCGTGATCAGATGATTGTTCTGCGCGCCCTGCATCTTTGCCAGAGCTCTCTGAACCAGAGGCAAAACGCTTTCATCATTGGAAAGCTGGGCAGAGATCTGCTCACGCTGGCGGGTCAGGAACTGGATCTGATTCAGAAGGGCCTGATGCTCGATGGGAGCGGATTTTTCGCGTAAAGCCCGCTGGTTCTCCAGAAGCGTCTTTTGACGCAAAAGGTCCGCCAGAACCTGCTTCTGTGTCGGTCCGGTCAGGGATGTGGCTTCCAGATCTTCTGTGAAAAGCATGTCGCCTTTCTGAACGTGTTGCCCCTCTGTGGCGTGAATGACTGAAATCGTTCCCGGTTGAATGGCGCCAAGTGTCAGGAGGCCGCTCTTCGGCATGACCTGTCCGGTTGCATGCACGCGACGGGTATAGGTACCAAACGTCAGAAGGAGCACTGTTCCGACGGTGAGAGCCAGACAACTCCAGGCCACAATCCGCACGGAGAGGGGTTGGCTGATCTGGACACGTCCGAGCCATGCGTCACGACGGGCATCCAAGGCTTCACGGCGAAAAAGAGAACTCATGGGTAACGATATGAACCAAGAGAAGTGAAGAGAAAGTAAAAATGCTTAGATAGCAGTAAAGGCTCCCCGTTTTTCAACGGGGAGCCTTTGGCGTAAATATACTTCGCCAGTCATGACGAAGCCCAGAAAATCTGAAAGAAATTAGCCGACAGCAGGCGGGAACGTGATTTTGGTGCCGCCATTGGCGATGGAGGTCGAAATCGCGCTTACGACACTCTTGTAAATAGCGAGACCGTTTGTTGCGCTTTGAGCGCCGATCTGGGCACCAAGCTGGACGTAAGATGCAATGTTCTTGATGTCAGCAGCGATAACGGATTTGCTTGCGGACTGTGCCAGATCAGCAAATACATTGTAAACGCCAGCCAGATACCCGCTGTATGCGCCTAGCTGTGTTGAATAATAAGAAGCGTAGCTCGCCGCGTTGCAGCCAAAATTAATTCCGTTTGAAATCCCAAATTGGTAATTATATCTTCCGCATCCGCCAGATACTTCATTTAGTTCTGAAACAGACAGTTCACGAAGGGCAGACATCTCTGGAATCCTTAGGATAAAACAATCAACTTTCTGCTGTTCTCATATTTCCCTGACTTTTTTCTAAGAATTATCAAAGAGATTTCTCAGATGCGAAGGAAGATGCGAACTGGCGAAGAGTGGGCATCGAATTAAATGAACATGATGAGTTTTCAAAGATAATAAATCGTTAAAGGTAAAAAATTTATAAATAATTTTCATTTCTGTGAGATAATCAAAAAATACCTTTTTTAAAGACTCTATTTGATGGTGAGCAACGTAGGATTCCCGCTATAATTAGTTCGTTAATGTACCTGATCGTTCGTTCAAAGAGGTCGGATTCTTAAGAGCCTGTTTGGAAAATCACGGGTGAGCATTTCTGCGCAT
>NZ_BANH01000056.1 GCF_000964465.1 Gluconobacter thailandicus F149-1 = NBRC 100600
ATCCGCAACACGAAACGTGGCGTATCGCCGGATCAATCCCGCCATAGTTCCCGACGACAACACGCCGGTCCGCCGTAGATACGCATAACGCGCCTGAATTTGAGGCAGGAACACGCCGCGCATCTGCTGAAACACATTCGCGCCGTCACTAGCCCAGCCCGTCACGTCCGGATCGACACCATTCGGAGCATTCCATTTCACGCCGAGGCTTTCGTCCAGATCATAGGAATCAACTTCCCAAAGCCCCGAAGCCTCGGTGCCCGTATAGGACTTCAGCATGATATTGTTCGTCGTGCTGTCGAAACTCCCCACGGCCTCAATATGGATGAGGTAATCCAGCCACGATCCCAGCCCCAGATACTGCGCGTAATCCGACCAACTCCCGGTGCCGTTCTGAATCGAGGCAAACCAGTCCAGCA
>NZ_BANH01000055.1 GCF_000964465.1 Gluconobacter thailandicus F149-1 = NBRC 100600
ATGACCTGGGTTCCGGTGATCAGGCGGGTGCATTCGAACTGCCTGTCTGTTCCCTTGTGACGCGGGCACCAGAAGAAATCCTGATGGTCGAACTGATGCTGGGGGTCATTCCAGCAGGAATTGCAGGTGTGCCAGTTGATGATGCGGTACGGCGTGGCAAACTCGTTGTCCGGATGCGTAAAGCCGGAAATCATCACAACCGGGGTGCCTGCGGCATGAGCCAGCCATGCCAGACCGCTGGAGAGGCCAATGAAGAAATTCGCATGCTTCAGCCAGCGCGCACGCTCCGCAAGAGGCCGGTTGCCTGTCTCGTCCTCGGCGCCATGAGGAATATGGTTGTATACATATCCGGTGCCATGAAACGTTTTCTGATCAATGCAGATCACGCGATACCCTGAAGCCTTCAGGAACGCGATGACCTCCTGCCAGCCTGCCGGGTTGTTCCAGTATTTGCACTGCGTGCTGGCCTGCGTGGCAATGACAACATACGGCCCTTCGATCGGAGGCGTGTCGCCGTCCTGGATCGTGATGGGTGGCGGACTGTCATCCCAGGGATTGACCCCAAGAATATAGGCTGCCGTCCGGTGCAGGCCGACATGCCGGAAGTCCGTCGGCTGACGCGTGAATTCAGCGTCCGTAAAGAACAGTCCAAGATTGTAGCCCGCGTAAAATCCGGCTGTGAAATCCTTGTTCCCCTTGGCTTCGTCATGGCCAACGAGTGTGATCTCCGGATTGGCATCCTTGACGAGCGGAAGAATAACATCCGCCACGGAACACGTCACTCTGGCCCCACTTTCCCGCGCGAGACGCAGAACGGCCGGGAGCCAGGCGAGCGTGTCTCCCAGTGTTCCAACGGGGAGCTGGACCAGAACCGGCTTTTCTTTCAGGGACAGTTCATGATGCAGCACGTCCTCGTGGGTTCCGTCCGGCTTTTCCAGCCAGACATCGATCAGGAACGGGACGAAGAATTTCTTGGTCGAAGCCACCATGCCGCCCTTGAGGCGGGCATCGAACAGGATGTTCCCTGTGGAATAGTCTGACAGGCGGACATGCCACTGACCCATCTCAGGCGCGATGTCGGGCACCATGACCCGCGCACCATCATTGAAATCGAACCGTACCCCCTGACCGCCCTCAATGACAGGAACAGACGGCACAACAAGATACGGGCTTTTTTCTGACGCCTCTGCCTGAGGAGGCGTGGTCTGCAAAGCAGAAGGGGCCAGTGCCGGTGTCTCCGCAGACTGCACAGACACAGAAGTCACATCAGACATCAGTAACGCCGTCTCCAAATCTCATCAAAC
>NZ_BANH01000054.1 GCF_000964465.1 Gluconobacter thailandicus F149-1 = NBRC 100600
AAATCAGGCGCCTCGTCGTAAAACTTGCACAACGCAGACTACCCCTCCCTCACATCCTCAGATGGTCCGTCTTTCGACGAACGCATCAGGTCAGCGCTATCCGCGCTCACTCACGACACAAAATGCAACTGTAGTGCTAGAAAAAAGCTGCATCTCAAGCTTATGCCCCGGCATATCCAGAAGTCCAACGCAGGGGAAATACGTCATCCGCTCGCGTGTCGAGCATGTCTTTGCCGATCAAAAATTACGGACGGAATTGTTCATCCGAACAGTCGACATCATTCGAGCCGTTATGACGATCGGGCTGGCCAATATCATCTACAACATGCGTCGCTGCCTCTTTTGCAAAAGTTTAACACCGCAAGCGTAGCAATTCAACGAATGATAACTCCCAATCCACGACGCAGATCAAAAGCCGATGTCACGAGCCAAGCTTATCAATCAGCGGCTCTTCAATCCCTCACCTGACTGATCACTTTACCAGTATGATAAAGACAGATGCTGCGGGAAAATATACGTCGCGCATGCGAGTGTTCTTCTGAACTTGATCATTAGTACTAAATTTCAAAAATTGACAAGACCATAAATTAATAGAGCGTCAACTAGCGCGAACAAATTTTATAATACTTCTCGACATTTTATCTCGTGCCCAATTCGGCATTTTTCTCCAAGGGGTAACGACATGAGCACTGTCCCCGTTAATCGTAACGGTACGACGCTGTTCTGTGCCGACCCATTCCGGAGCCCATGCTGTCTGCACTGTTGTAACCCACTGATTTCCTTCAATCCGATATCGACCAATATAAGCAACCAAGGTCTGCATCAGATTTGCACGATCCTCATCCGAGTGAGCAGGTTTACGCCCCGCTCCTTCAAGGTTAAAGGCAACCCATCCATCGGTCGTGAAGATTACTCTTCCTCGTGGAAAATCTCCCATTGCATCAATATACTCTTCCGATCCCTGCAATTCCACTTGGTAAGATACGAGCTTCCATGTTCCTATAATTTCCTTATCCAGGCTCATTTATTTTTATTTCCTTTTCATTTACTACCAAAACATCCTCTAATAATTAAGAAAAATTCTTAGAATTTAAATTTATTACTATTATATTCCATGTCTATACCATTATTTTTTGAATAAAAGAATTAATCGCTTACTCCCTTACGATGAAGGAAAAAAAATTTAAAACCTTCGTCAATTTTATGGATATTTCATATGATTATTCATATCTTTGTCATTCCGAATCTGCAAGGATTTTATCGTGACATCATCTTTTCCTCGAAGATCCATAGCCCTGTTTGCTAGCGCGTACGTGTTATCTTTTGTTGATCGGCAGATTCTCGCTCTTCTCATTACTCCAATAAAAGCGGAACTCTTACTGTCAGATTTTCAATTTGCGCTGCTGAACGGTCTCGCTTTTGCACTGCTATATTCAGTACTAGGGCTCCCCATCGCTGCGTTAAGTGATCGTATCGCCCGTCCGCCCATTATTGTTGCAGGAATTATTATTTGGAGTGCTGCAACGATTGCCTGCGGCCTCGCTCAAAATTTTTGGCAACTTTTCTTTGCGCGCATGGCTGTTGGCATTGGTGAAGCTGCCCTTGTTCCTGCGGTTTACTCTTTTCTGGCTGATATTGTTCCGTCAGAAAAGCTTGGTAGAACACTGGCCCTGTTTTCTCTTGGCTCATTTTTTGGTGCAGGTCTTGCATTTCTTTTTGGTGGAATGCTGATCAACCTGCTACATGCCACGCATGAGTGGCATGGAATTGTATCTTGGAAGCTATGCTTCATTTTCGTAGGGCTTCCTGGACTGCCTTTGGCATTATTAATTGGCCTGACAGTGCATGAGGTCAATGAAAGGCATTATACACCACAGAAACAAATGCCCGGATCAGCGTGGAAATTTTTCCTCAAAAATCCGACTTTCTTTTTACTGCACTTTTTCGGGTATTCATCAACCGCTGCTATCCTTTTCTCCATCCTAAGCTGGATGCCCGCCCTCTTACTGCGAGATAGAGACTTCTCTCACCAAAGTGTAGGCCAAATCATGGGCCTGACTGCAATAATATTTGGCTGCACTGGAGCTTATACCAGCGGGAAAATTATCGACTTCCTGTCAAAAAAAAGATACCGAAACCCCGCTGCAAAAGTTGGGATAACCGCAGCATTATCTGCTCCTTTCTTCTTATGCTGTGCCGTATTTTCAAACCACGATTCTGCTTGTATTGCATATTTTAGCATAGCCTTTTTCTGTGCGGCTATGCCGATGCCTCCCTCTGCTGTTGTGCTTCAGCAGGTCGTACCCAAACCCTTCAGATCGCAATTTTCAGCTGTTCTATTATTCTGTAATGCCTTGATCGGCCTCTCAGCCGGTTCAATGCTGATTGGTTATCTAGATGATCACGTTTTCAAAATCGCATCAGGGATCGCTCTTTCCCTGACTTTGGTTACGAGTGGAGCGGGGCTGCTTGCAGCGCTCCTGCTCTTCTTTTCAACAAAAGCCTATAAAAAATAGTCATATAATGGAAACTGGAGACGGCACATTATGCCGTCTCTTCTTTTCAGCTACAAAATGTCTCTTGTAGATGCTTCCACAAAAGCCCTTTTCCATTTGAAGAGTCATTGAACAAGACGCTGGACCAGCGCTCCGTTCGAACCTCTCCCTGCGTCTGGATCTCGCGATAGAAGGCCAGCATACCACCCTTGAAGGTCTGGCAAACGCGGACATCTCTGATCTCCATGACGAGGCCGGGCCGACTTCCTCGCAGAGCAGGTAGAACAGCAGCAAAATCTTCACGCGTGATAACGCGGCCGGCAGCACCTACCATCAGATACCCTGATGCAATACGATCTAGAATTCCAAGAGGGCTTTCACTCCCTTCGCCACAAAACCAATCCTGTAATAAACGGTGCAATTCAAGGATTTCAAATGACGCGGCCTGTTCAGCATTCTGCATGGACAATTTCTTTCTACAGAGGTGGATCAGGGCTTCATGAGCACTGAATGACTGGGAAATGCCTCTGCCCATCCAGTTCTCAGAGGGGCGATAAAGACATTTTCTGTGCGCGTCCTGGCAATTTTCCATACTCCCTCTTCCTTGCGAAACAGGTTATTCAGGCGGCTGGAACGCAAGAGCGAAGACCCGTCACTGAAAATCCAGGGCTGGCAATGGATCCACTGTCCGTCAGCCGTCTCACCATGGACATGAATCTGCTCGGACGTCAGGTAATGCACATTCAGCGCCAATTCAGGGTCTTTCTTCTGCCCCCAGAAACTTGAGAAATGTGCACGTATGGCGGCTTTGCCGTCACAGCGACCAAACTGATTATCATAGTATTCGCCAACCCCCTCCCAGATAGCATCCTCGGTGTAGAGGTCCATGATCCGGTCGATACGCTCTTCGTCAGAAGATATTCCTTCTTCCGGACACGGCGTATCACACAAAAACATGTATCGCGTTTGAATCCGTCGGATATCTGCCTCTGCTTCAAGCTGAGCAACCCGGCACTCCAGCTTTTCAAGATGTTTGGCAAGAACCTCATCCATGAATTTCACCTCACTACCGACAAATTACAGGGACAGGGCGAAACGGAAAAACAGTCTCAACCCATGCAGCAAAGTTCAGAAGCGCCTCATCCGCACCAAAAGCTCCCAGAAGTTGAAGCCCGACAGGAAGACCGTTGAGACCAACGAAACCTGGAAGTGTCACAGTAGGTATCCGTAGAAGCGTCCACAATCGGCTGAAAATCGGACTTCCGGTACCGTCTTCCAGTCTGGGTGCCTCTCCTGGAGCCGCAGGAGCCAGCAGGACGTCGTACTGCTTGAAAATTTCGGCAATGCCGGCTCGTAGCTTTTCGGCATCCACCAGAGCCGCACGGTAAACATCGTAAGTAATATCTCTTCCCGCGTCCAGAAGCTTGGTAATCTGAGGGCTTAGGAGAGATTTTCGCTCTGCATATTCCCACGCGAGCGCCTGACATGCTTCATAACTCATAATTGTCACATGCAGGTCGGCAGCCGTGACAAAAGTGGAGAGATCCACCTCTTCAACACTCACATGCTTTTGTAGCAAGGTCGCAGCGTTATGCAGGGCGATTCTGGTAGAAGGTTCAGCCTGATCCCACCAAGGAGTCTGGCAAATGCCTATCCTGACGGGAGTGGTGGGCTTGAGAGATACGGAGGCAGGAAGCGGACCTTTGAGGATACTATCTGCCAAAGCTGCCGTCGCGACATCAATCGTGATAGTGCCAAGTGTATCGAATGATGGAGCCAGCCCTTTGATCCCTGCAGCCGCGTATCGCCCGTAAGAAGGTTTGAACCCAACGACACCACAATAGGACGCAGGTCGCGTCAGAGATGCTGCCGTCTGGGACGCAAGACCGATATCGATCATGCCCGCAGCCACGGCCGCCGCTGAGCCACTTGAAGAACCACCCGGAGTTCTTGAAAAATCATGGGGATTAACGGTTGGACCTGCTTGGAAAAATGCAAATTCCGTTGTGACGGTTTTACCTAGGCAGAGGGCTCCAGCCGCTTTCAACTGCGCAACACAGGCCGCATCATTAACGGTATGATGCCCACTATAAATCGGCGATCCATACATGGTGGGATAATGAACGGTATCAATAATATCCTTCACCCCTACTCCGAGGCCTGACAGCACCCCGTCGGAGACTGTCTGGGCATCTTGCCGTAGGCGCGCAGGATCATAGCTGGAAAAAGCCTGAATCTGGGGCTCGTGCCGCTCAATACGTGCCAGAAGGCGTACAGCCTGCTCGGAAGCATTCTTGCTCATGAAAAAAGAGCCTTTTCTTTTCTTGAGTAACTCAGGCCAAAAGATCAAACGTACCACGATAGTAAAGCAGTGGTTTTTCGACATCTTCGTTCATCGTGATATGCACCGGTCGCGCAAGGAAGATTTCATGTGTTCCTCCACGGAGGGTCTCGACAACCTCAACTCCGATCTGGACAAGAGCGTCACGGACGAAGCAGGTTCCGTCTTCGTGACGAACGCAATGCTCGTCCATGGATTTCGCATGCGAGGGCATCGCAAAATGCCGGGCGATCCCTTCCTGTTCGTTGGAGAGGATACTCAGGCCGAAGCGTTGACTCTGCTCAATGGCACGGCACGTCGCGCTTCGGCGGTTCAGGCAGATCAGTAGCGTCAGTGGATCAAGAGAGACCGAACTGAGTGCACTGATGGTTGCACCTTGTTCCCCCTCATCTGAGCTCGCAGTTACGACAGCGACCCCAGTTGCAAAATGGGCCATGGCCTTGCGGAACGCATCCGAAGTCAGATCAGTCATACCGTATCTCCTGCCCAGAGTGGGCCACGCTCTTTTCGCATCTTGCGAACAGCAGCATCAAACATCTTGTCTGCCGCTGACGAACCCGCAATCAAAGCCGCCGCATCCTTGGCACAGCTTCGCTTGATCTCATCAGTAATGAGAACATCGGGCCCAGGAATCATACCAGCATGACATTGGATTTCAGCAGCGCGCTGGACGATCCACAGAAGGAAAAATGTCCGGGCGACATCCGCTTCACCCACTGCAATCCCGTGATTGCGAAGGACCATAACGTGACGGTCCCCAAGGCTTTCCAACATCCGAGGCCGTTCTTCATCATAAAGCGTAATGCCCTCGAAATCATGATAACCAACACGCTCGAAAAGCTGGGCACCATAAAAGTTATCGTGGCTGAAACCGCCCTGTTTCATGGCTACAGCACAGACTGCATTCGTATGCGTATGAATGACGCAGTGAATGTCTTCCCGGGCTGTATGAATGGAGCCATGCAGGGCAAAGCCTGCCGGGTTGGGCTTATGGGCAGACTCACCAACAAGCTGTCCGTCTGCATTGACGATAAGCAGGTTCTCCGGTGTGACCTCATCATAATTCAGGCCAAACGGATTCACCAGATATCGCTTCGGCTCACCCGGGAGCCGAAGCGAAATATGATTGAAAATCATCTCCGTCCAGCCGTAATAATTGATCAAATGGTAGCACTCAGCTAGCCTTTTTCTCAGGCACCACTCTTCTGTCGATGTATCCATCGTCATGATTTCGCTCCCTATATTTGAATTCGATGTACAGCTTTGAATTCAACAATCTTCAAAATTGCCGATGTCACAGGCATCGGGGCATTCAGATTCTGAGCGACCTTTGTAATAGCCTCTCCGATAGCGGCTAATTCCAGCGTTCGGCCAGCTAGAAAGTCCTGAAGCATGGATGTCTGATGCGGCCCTGCCTGAAAAATCGCATCCTGAATTTGTTCGACACTCTGTAACGAACTTAGACCACAGGCCTTGCCAGTCGCGAGTACCTCTTCCAGCACCACTTGAATAACAGCCGATATCCTTGGCGACTTCGCCATCTCAGACAGCGTAGCTTCACACAGAACTGAAAGCGGGTTTGTTGCTAGATTGGCAGCGATCTTGTTCCAGATATCACACTGAATTTCCGAACTCAGTCGAACGCCGACACCGGCTTCAGTAAACAGCGCCGCAAGACGTTGCAGACGTCTATCAGGCTGAGCTCGATTAATATGCCCGAGAACCAGCGTCGGACTGCGGGCGGATTGAACAATACCAGGTCTCTTCTGCTCGGTCATCGCATAAGCTACTGCCCCGACCAAGTTTGATGACGAAATTGTCTTTGCAAGCCTGCCGTCAGGGTCGAGCAATGGTGATGCTGCCTGAAATACCCCGCCACGTTCCGCTGCCATCCACCAGGGAAATCCGTTTACAACAGGCACAACGAGTGTCTGCACACCGATCGCGTGCTTTACAGTCTGAGCCAAATCAGCGAGTTGATAGGACTTCCCCACCAGAATAATAATATCCTGAGTACAATCGGGGGCCCGAATATCCGCTACGGGATGGCAGGTCTGCGTTCCATGCTCATCCAGAAGAACAAGCCCGTCTGCCCTAAGCACTTCAAGCGTCTCACCACGGGCAACAACCGAAAGATCAATGTCCAGAGTAGACAGCATGCCGGCCAGGGTTCCCCCCAGTGCACCAATTCCCGCGACACAGATTTTCGGACGAGCCATCAGAGATCAACCACAAGAAGCGGTGACTTTGCACGTGAACAGCACAAGGCAATCTGCTCCGAGCGTTCGTCGTTCGTCAGGTATTCATCCCTATGATCCGGGTCACCCTCAAGAAGATCCACGACACATGTGCCACAGATACCTTGTTCACAACTGACTGTTACCTTGACACCTACTCGCGCCAGAGCCGCCGTAATAGTTTCATCAGCACCGACCTGAACCCGTACACCCGACTTGGCGGCCAGCACCTCGAAGCACTCTCCACCACTGACTGGAAGCGCTGAAAAAGCCTCCCGATGGATCTGTGCATCAGGCAAACCCGCCAAACGTGCGCTTTCCTCCACAGCATCCATCAAGGCAACAGGACCGCAGGTATAAATATGGGCCCCTGTTACCACTGCATCCCGGAGAGCACTCGACGGATCAAAACGTGGTGCGCTACGATTACTCCGGTCATGAATCTGAACACAGGATGCGAACGGAGCGGCCTGCAGAATAGGCGCGAACACAGGATCACGCGCAATATAATGCAATGTGAATGGCCGTTTATGGTCCCAAAGGTCATATGCCATCGCCATGAGTGGGGTCACGCCAATTCCACCCCCGACAAAAATACTATGCCCTTTCGACACAGCAAGCGGGAACAGATTACGGGGGGCGCCAATCTCCAGCTCCGCGCCAGACTTCACCTGCTGATGAACAGCTCTGGATCCACCGCGGGAGTTCTCATCCAGAAGAACAGCCAAACGATAGCGGGTTCCATCAGCAGGATCTCCACACAGGGAATACTGCCGAATCAGGCCATTTCCCAGCAGGAGATCAACATGCGCTCCTGCGTTCCATGCAGGAAGCTCGCCGATCAGAGGAAGCAGGTCAAAATACAGAACCTGCCCCATCAGTTCACAAGAGCCCACCCGCACCCTAATTGTCTCCAGTGTCACCGCAGTTTTCATCGCATGTACAGCCCACTGTTAATATCAATGGTGGCGCCAGTCATTGAGCCCGCAGAGGGATGCGCCAGTTCTGCCACCATGCGCGCAACCGTTTTCGGGTCGCCAAGCCTCCCGGTCGGCAGTGCTGCAATCAGGCCTGCAATACGATCTGCTCCGATGGTTTCCGCTACCGAAGGCAGATCCAGCGGTCCAGGAGCCACGGTATTCACCGTAATCCCGAAAGGCGCCAAATCCCGCGCAAACACCTTCGTTAGGGTATGGATCGCCCCTTTCGACGCCGCATAATGCGCGCCAGTAGCTGTTCCTCCGTTTTCACCAGCCAGAGAACCAATATTGACGATACGACCCTCAGCGTTTCTTGCACGCAATCTGCGCGCAAAGCGCTGGCAGCCCAGAAACGTGCCACGGACGTTGACAGCCATGACTGCATCGAAAGTTTCGATATCAATATCAAGAACCTTCTGAGCCTTCATAACCGCAGCATTATTCACCAGCAGCCAAGGCAGACCAAAATGCTGCTCGACCGCATCCAGTCCCTTCTCGACAGAATCTTCGGAGGCTACGTCCATCTGCACCGCAAAGGCATTCTCACCCCAGTCCAACGCAAGAGACTGAGAGGCCGCAAAATCCAGATCCGCAACGGCAACCCGATATCCTTCAGATAACAGGTGCTCGGCAATGCAGGCCCCCAGCCCACGTGCAGCACCCGTTACCAGCACAACGCGGCTCAAAGGATATAACTCACAGCAGTCAGCGCCTCTGTCGAGATCAGAAGACGAACCACTTTAAGCGCAATCTTCAGACCATCATTCGTCATTTCAAGACGGTAGTTCAGGTTCGCCGCATAGTCATGCACACGCCCCTGACGCAGCTCCTGAAGCATTTGCGCGCAACGCAATGTGCAACTGGTTTCACTGCTATCCATCATTCGATAACGCGACAACAGCCGAACTGTCCGCGCCGGCGGAGCGGCAGAAATAGAACGCCCGCTCAGCAGACGAACAACGCGCTTTTCGCGCATTTCTGCGTCATCATAAGCGTAATTGAGAACTTTTTCGAAATCCTCGGCATTCGGATCAATCGGAACCACATAACGGCCATCCGGCGTATACAGCTTGAGCCAGTCATGGAAATCTCCATGATCCAGCATGTCAGCTTCCAGCGTGATGAGCGCTACTGCGTCTTCAAGCGTGATGCTCATTCGCCAACTTCCTCCGTCATCGCGACCAGCCACTGCTTATAGGCAGCCCGCATTCCAGTCTCGGCACTGACATCACTAAACAGATTACCGTCTTCACGTTGCGCTTCGTGTCCAATGCCGCGATTGAGTAGGATGGAAATATCCTTTCCGGCGAGCGATCCCCGCTGTACACGATCCCAGGCTTCAGCGTCATCGGGCGTACCAAAGCCCATGGGCCCCTGGAAATGTTCGTGCAGACGAAGACGCACTTCGTTTGCAATATCCGGACCGCCGTCCATACCGATTGCGATATGCCGAATTTCAGTCTCCATCACACTCAATGGCCGCAGAACACGGAAAAATGCCATTGAGCACGCAAGATTTGGGAACAGGTTCAGGTTGAATCCGGATCCACCAACTGCCCGAACAATCTTGCGGACCTGTTCATCGGGATAATCTTTCGCGAGTTCTGTCGCGAGTTCAGTGAACCGTTCTGGAATAGGCGCATCAAGCCCCTCGTCCAGATCCACCAGTTCCGGAATCATAACCATTACGGAATGGCCATGACCCAAGTCCTCGACAAACCCTGCACCTCCAACGAAATCGAAAGTATTTTGCGTTTCCTGATCGACAGAGTCCAAAAAGGATTTATGTACAATCGGAAAATGGTAGGCATCCGTAGTGTTTTCGAGCTGGATCTTCCAGTTGCCAGGGAAGGTAAATTTGTGCTCGCCCATTGTTTTGACAGGCCAACCAGCGCCCTGCTTCATGAACAGGTCAATCCACGGCTTCGCACGCCCCAGCCAGGCATCAAGGGACATGATCTCCTTGTCGAACGTTGCAAAGATCAGCCCATTGTATTCTTCAACCCGCAGCGCAACGAGTGGTAGCTTGGACTTATCGAGCTGGCCAGTATAGCCATCTTGATGCGGAACACCGCGCAGGGCACCATCAAGTCCATAGGCCCAACCATGATACGGACAGACAAAGCTCGCAGTCTTGCCGTGCTTGAGTTCACAAACCGTCGCAGCACGATGACGGCAACGATTCAGCATGACATGCACAGCACCTTTACGATCACGCGAAACGATCACCGGGTGGGAACCAACGAACGTTGTGATGAAGTCACCCGGCTCAGGAAGATCGCTCTTATGTGCCACCCAGATCCAGTTATGCATGAAAATGCGATCCATTTCCATATCGTACAGATCCGGGTCACTGTAGATAGACCCGTCAGCACGGTCTTCGCCCAAAAGACGCTTGGGGTCAGGCAAATTCAGCATGTGCAATTCTCCCTGTTGGTTCAGGTTTGATATGAAAAGTCTCGAAGGAAGTCAGGGATAACCAGGTCGACTGCCTCGCCCGAGAATCACGCGTCCGGCCGCTTCGTAATTTCCCTTGGCCATGAAGGCGTGCTGCGCAACGACAGCGCAGTCCTGCATGCAGCGTCCAAGGATATGGTCGGTCTGCACGGCTGCGATCCCCCCCAGTCCGAAACACATCCGTGCCACATCTGAAGACACCTGCGCAGCATGCGTTGCTGCAAGGCGAATACGATTTGCCATCGCTTCGGGAACAGTCTGACCAGCTACCAGAAGAGCCCAGGTTTCGTCCGTCACACCAAAGAAAAAGGCGCGTGCGGCCAAAAGCATAGCTTCTGCCTCTCCTATTACCGCCTGAACATGAGCACGATCTGCCATGGTAGGCGCGCCCGTAATTGAGCGGCGTCCATCCGCCATTGCAATCACTTCGTCCAAAGCGCGTCTGGCGCAGCCAAGACCGACAACCGTCAGCACCTGCGCTGCAAGCCCCAGAGAAGGGTATCGATAGATAGGCTTATCCAGCATCGGCGCACCGCCGCGGATAAAAGTCCATTCTTCGGGAACACGGACACCTTCAACAATCACATCGTGACTACCCGTTCCTGCGAGCCCGATCGTGTTCCATGTTTCTTCAATCCTGACGGACGACGCCGGCATCACCGCCGTTCTGGGTAAACCCCCACTCTCACCCGCCACAGCAATCCCAACGCCAATCAGCGATGCGCCCGGGCAACCGCTAGCATAGGGCCAACGGCCGTTTACGATAAAGTCGCTCCCGGAAACTTCTGCCGCCTGAGGCGGGAAAATGGCCCCGGCAAAGACGACATCCGGCCCTTCTGCGTAAATAGTTTCAAGTGTAGCAACAGGAAGTGCCGCCAGATAGGTTGCAGAAACGCCGAAACTTGCAACCCAGCCCGCAGAACCATCAGCATGCCCAATGGTCTCAATGAGCTCCAGAAAGGTCGATGGCGACACTTCCAGACCACCAAACTGCGTCGCAACAAGCGCACGGTAAACACCGACATGCTGGAAGCCTTCAACGATATCCTGAGGAACACGACGCACCCTCCGGAATTCGAGAGCCCGCTCGCGAATCTCTTCAAGAAGAGCACTGAGAGCAGGCTGGTCCAGCATATTTTTGGGTTGGCTGTCAGCCACATGCCTCAACATCAAATACCCTTTCCCGAACTCAATAGAGTGATGACACAACACCCATACACCGGCCGTACGCGAAACTCTGTCTTCTGATTTGACCCGTCTACGTTCATTGGATGAGCGTCCCCTGACAGCAATTCATGAATGTTACGCTATCGACGTTTAGTGGATTATTCCACTACTTTTTCATTAAAGATTTCTTCGATTGTCAGTCGAAATTCAGCAAGCACCATGCTTAGAATGAAACTCCACCCTGGACGTACCACTGACGGCCACGATCAAAAGATTTTTGGTAATTTCCAAAACTTCCGGAGTAACTTCCCCAAGACATGAATTTCTCATTGGTCGCATTATCGAGCCCGACCATGAAATTATATCTCTCATTTGTACTGACCCATCGCGCACTCATATTAACCGTAATATATTTTTTCTGAATTAGAGTATTATACATAATTGCGTTTAAATTAGCATTATATCTGGATCGATACATTGCATCAACACGCGGTGTTATTACACCATACGAGCCAAGATCTATTCTTTTTGAAATACCTACGTTGCCAGTCCATTTTGAGACGAGGACAAACATGGAATTCAGGTTAAGTCCCTGCACACTGGCTGTCAGGCTGGTATAATGAGCATCAGTCATGCCCACAGAGCCATTCACAGTCCAACCGTCACCAAGAGCATATTGGCCTTCAAGTTCAAATCCTGAGATCTGGGCTTTACCAGCATTCGTATAATAGGGACCAATATTTGTTGCATCTGCCACGAGAAGCTGAACATCATCATAAAAAGTAAAAAAACCTGCTGCGCTCAGGCGCAGTCTGTGATTTAGACCATAATACTTCAGACCACCCTCAAATGTATTAACGCTTTCGGGGCGGAAAGACGGTGGAGCCGAAGCAATATTGGTCAGACGCTGAGTAAATCCACCACCTTTGAATCCCTGTGAGAACGTGGTGTACCCCATCAACTCCGGCATGAACTGATATGAGATATTAACCATCGGCGTCCAACGGGCATTATTATTATGATACGCTTTTAGAGGGACGATCCGAGTTCCATTAGGAATAGAAATAATTGGCGCACCAATTGTATGAGTATAATATTGATTGGGAATAAAAGTCTTATCGTCCTCCGTGTATCTTACGCCAGCCGTCACGTTTAATTTTTTAGTAAACGAGTATGTTACCTGTGCATAAGCTGCATAATTTTTATCTTTGAACTTTCCACCACTCATCAGGCTTAATATGTAAAACTGCGTCGGATTAACATCGTAACCAGACTGATCGAAATAATAAACGCCCGTTGAATAATGAAGCTTGTTGTTTAAAGCACGACCGTTCGCTTGAAATTCTTCAGAAAATTGCTTTTCCTGATAGTGATCTGTAACATAGTTAATCCCAATAGGAGACCCGTCACGATCCTGCGCAAATTGACCAACAGTTTTACGGTAAGCAGTAATAGATTTCAGATCCAAATAATGGGAAATCTCATAATCTACTGTTGCCGATGTAGACCAATTGGTCATATTGGAATAATCAGGCTGACTGCCGTAATTGGTATTCTTGCTATAGTATCGAGAATTGTAACAAGATACCGCCGAGCAATTCGTATACGTGCCGCCTGCGAGATTGTTGTTTAACGCAATCATGCTGCTCGTGGCAGAGGGATTAACCCCTGTCGTCACAAAGGGCGCGCCATTGCTGCGGTCTCGCGTCCAGTCTCCGCGAAGCACAACACTCAATTTGTCGATCGGATGCCAGCGCAATGCGCCCTTATACACCTGCGTGTCCTGGTTACCGAGTTTTCGCTGGTTTTTTTGATACGGTGCGTTAACGTAACCGTCCTGCATAAAACTACCAACCGAGAAGTTGGCAGCCAATGTCTTTGTCAAAGGAACGTTGAAAAAGAGACGCGCATTAATTCGATTTGCAGTGCCATACTTCACATCAGCTTTGGCGGAGAGCTTGTCGTTAGGCGTCAGGGAGGAAACGGATACTGCCCCACCAATTGTATTCCGGCCAAACAGTGTTCCTTGTGGGCCACGCAAGACGGATACGTTCGCAATATCCACCATGTTCAAAACAGCCCCGACCGGGCTTCCTACATAGACCCCGTCAACATACATCCCTACACCAGGATCAACACCAAAAGAGAAGTCAGTCTGGCCGATACCGCGAATAAAGACTGCTGCAGCATTCGCAACGCCTGAATTAGACGCGACATTTCCAAAACTGATATTGGGAGCCATATCCTGGATTTTGGCGATCGATGTGATACCTCGCTCCGTAAACTGCGTGCCTGTCACAGTCGTCATGGAAATAGGGGTTCGCTCGATCCGCTCACTGCGCCTCCGAGCCGTCACGGTGACTTCTTCCAACCGCGTTGCGTTAATTGCCTTGCGTGTTGCCTTATGCACAGACACAGCTTTCTTATGCGATGCAGCACTGATGGTAGCAGCATGCCCAAGGCCAGCATCCAACATGAATGAAACAGAGAGCGCTGAGCATCCTGAATAAAGGAGTGCTTTACGAACGACTCTTGTAACGCGCATGGCGCTCTTGCCAGTTTCTGTGCTCGATGGTTTTAAGCGCATGTTACTCATTTCCTCATCATTCTCACACACTCAGAAAAACAGCGCGGAACATAGAAACGATACCGAAACATTATATGGGGGGATACAAACATGTAGCCTTCCTCATGGAAGGTTTTCATTGCGAATCCGAACCATGTATGCGTTCCCAATAGCCCCATGTTGGGAATAATCTTGTGAAATGTCCACTAAAACATATCAGATTCGGAATAATCTAAAAGAAAACTTCAAACCTCGGCCTCAGGAGGCCTTAATGGTTTCTGCTAATCAGAAAATTACGGATATCTTCAGCTTCGGATGCCCCGAGAACAGTTGAGAAACTAGGCATTCCATAATTGATCAAAGCACCGTTCCGCACAACGGTCTGAAACCCTTCTTTGCTTTCCAGTGCACCAGACCAGCGCAAGTCTGGCAAAACGCCTCCAGAAACAGCATTATCCCCATGACAGGCCATGCAATAACTCTGATAGGACGTATAGCCCTGCCGTGCTCTGTCTTTATCAAATGTCTGAGTTGTTTTAACGGGCTTCTGAGCATGTCTGGTTTCGTCAGGAAGGCTGTCATGACCATTCAGAGCAAAAACCAGTAGACGCGAATGGTTGATACTGGAGTTTCGTATTCTAGCCAGCGCTCCTCCCATCAAAGGAAACGCGCCCCCCCAACCAACTTCCAACGCAATATACTGCTTACCATTCACCTCATACGTCATAGGAGGCGCAACCACCCCGGTATGCGTGTCAAACCGAAACAGACGATGCCCGTCCTGAGCAGAATACGCCTCAAAATTCCCCGTCGACAGACCTTGAAATACAAGATCTCCACCTGTCGCCAGTATACCGCCGTTCCAAGGGGCCTCATGCGGCACACGAAACGCAGCCTTCCCGGCCACTGGGTCCCATGCGAGGAGCCAACCCTCTACAGTTTTTGAGACCTCCCCAAGAACCTTGGGATCCGCTGGAAGACCGGTCATATCGATACCAAGGTTCACGCCAATCTTGTGCAGCCCCATGTTTTCGTCTGCCTTGAATGGCTCGGGAAGCTGCTGGGCAGGAATATAAACGTATCCAGTCTTGGGGCTATAGGCCATCGGTGCCCAGTTATGTCCTCCCAAAGAACCTGGAATGCCAAACCATGTTTTTCCACTCAAAGACCACATTGCATCCGGCACAATATCTGGTCGCCCTGTTTTGGGATCAATTCCCTTTGCCCAATTCTGAAAAGTGTAAGGCACGGCAGAGAGAAACTCTCCTGTTTCGGCATCCAGCATATAGAAAAAGCCGTTTTTAGGCGCCTGCACCAGAACATGCCGCATCTTTCCCTTGACCGGCAGGTCAAGGATCATCATCGGTTGGGATGCTGTAAAATCCCACTGGTCCTTCGGGGTTTCCTGAAAATGCCAGACATACTCGCCCGTGTCCGGACGAACTGCGACAATACTGGCAACAAACAGATTATCGCCAATGCCATTAGACCGAAACTTGTAGTTCCACGGAGAACCATTACCGACCCCGAGATAGACAAGATCCGTGACTGGGTCATAGAGAATTGAGTCCCAGACTGTCCCGCCGCCTCCCGAATGAAGCCAGCCTCCCGTCGGACTCCAGCTTGGATAGGCAACCGAGGCCAGTACTTTGTCGGACACAGCATGATCTGGCTTATTCCCCGGTGCCGGAACGGTAAAAAAGCGCCATTTTAGCTTACCCGTTACAGCATCGAAGCCCGAGACAAACCCTCGTGCACCAAATTCAGAGCCCCCATTGCCAATGATGACTACCCCTTTTGCAACTCTCGGTGCGCCATCAATAGTATAGGAACGGATATCACCCAGTGCCGCATCGTGCGGAATAGTGTCAACACTCCAGAGTAGAGCGCCTGATTTGGCGTCCAGAGCAATCAAACGGCCATCAAACGTCCCGACATAAACACGCCCATCCTGAAAAGCGGCCCCACGGTTAACCGTATCGCAACATCCTCTCCCTGCGATATTGCCCGGAACCCTTGGATCATAACGCCAGAGCACACGGCCCGTTGCAGCATCGAGAGCTTCGACCTTGCTCCAGTTTGTCGTCGTGTACATAACGCCATCCACGACTAACGGCGTCGCTTCCTGCCCTCTCAGAGTATCAAAATCCTGATGCCAAGCCAGCCCAAGTCGACCGATCGTCTGGGTATTGATCTGATCCAGTGGGCTGTAACGCTGCTCAAATGCGGTCCGACCGTGCTGCGGCCAGTCGGCTGGTTTTGCAGTGCTGTCGCCAGCCCAGGCGACGGAGGACATAATCGTGCCACAAACACTCAGTGCAAGAATCGATCGTTTCATAGTCATGTGTCCTGCCTCAGTGCTGAATGCAGATGGATTTCGTCTCGGTGAAAGCATCCAGCCACCCCGTTCCAAAATCACGACCAATCCCTGAGTCCTTGATACCACCGAACGGCATATTCGGATCAATCATGACATGACTGTTGACCCACACAGTACCCGCTTCCATTTTCGGCGGAAGGCGCATGGCAGCATCCAGACTTCCAGTCCAAAGGCTTGCTGCCAGGCCAAAAGGCGTATCATTGGCCTTGCTCAAGGCCTCTTCCGCGTTCTTCACACGCGTGAGCGTCATAACCGGTCCAAAAACTTCATCGCGCGCCAGAGGCAGACTGTCATCGGGATTAATCACCAGTGTCGGGCGAACATAAAATCCCTGCTCATTCGGCGCAGCCGGTCCCTGAAGCATCTCCGCACCGGCTTCGGTTGCTCCATCCAGAAACGACTGGATTTTTTTCTGGTGCTGAGACGATACGACGGGATTAATGAATGCATTTTCGTCCATCCCTGGACCAATGCTCATTCCGGAAAGAGCCTGCTGCAAACCCGCTGCTACACGGTCGAATAATGGCTCTTCTACGTAAATGCGCGAACAGGCTGCACAGACCTGTCCCTGATTCATAAAGCCTGCCATGGTCAGACCACCGACAACCCGCCCAAGATCAGCATCAGCCAGCACGATCGCGGGGTTTTTCCCACCCAGTTCAAGCGAGACGCGAGCAAGTCTTGAGGCACAGTTCTGGGCAATACGTTTGCCAACAGGCGTCGAACCCGTAAAGCTGACCTTTGCAACATCAGGGTGCTGCACTAGACACTCTCCGGCTATACGACCGGTTCCTGTGAGAATGTTGAAGACACCGTCGGGGACACCGGCTTCAGTCGCCAGTTCTCCAAAACGAAGCATGGTGAGCGGTGTCGTTTCGGAGGGCTTCACAATCACCGAACATCCCGCTGCAAGCGCAGGAAGAACCTTCCACACACCAATCAACAGTGGAAAATTCCACGGGACGATGCCCGCTACGACACCAATAGGTTCTTTACGGGTGTAAGCCGTGTAGCGAGCTCCGGGTGGCATCTGAATGGAGACATCGAAAGTCTGACCGGTGATCTTGGTCGTCAAGCCCGCAACGTAGCGGATCCAACTCTGGGCGCCTCCAACTTCAAGGAGGCGCGACAACATAATGGACTGACCTTGTTCCAGTGTTTCAAGCTGTGCCAGGATTTCAGCATCCCGCTCTACCAGATCAGCCAATCGCAGTAGAATGCGTTCCCGATCTGCCGGACGCATTTCGCGCCAGACGCCTTTACGAAAGCTGTTTTTGGCAGACCCAACTGCACGTTGCACGTCTTCATATGTCGCATCCGCGACTGACGCTATGACAGACCCCGTTGCCGGGTTAAAGA
Organism: Gluconobacter thailandicus F149-1 = NBRC 100600; assembly: GCF_000964465.1. Taxonomy (GTDB): domain Bacteria; phylum Pseudomonadota; class Alphaproteobacteria; order Acetobacterales; family Acetobacteraceae; genus Gluconobacter; species Gluconobacter thailandicus. The sequence continues at coordinate 17,983 of NZ_BANH01000054.1, forward strand.
CTGGCAGGCGCCCCTCTCCACTGGAGCTTACCCATTTTCCATCCAGATAAAGGCTATGCGTCCGGGCAAGAAACGCCTGAACTTCCGGAAGAACGGATGTCACAGTCATACATGTTCTTTCATGATACTCGATGAGGGAACAGGCTCACAGGCCGCACCACTTACATCCCGAAGAAAGTCTTTGCCTCCCTCTCTGAGCGCGGCGATATCGCGCGCACCGAGCAGGGTCATCGTGGACCTTAATCCCTGATGAAAATAATCAATGACATCAGCCACGCCCTTCTGGCCTTCTGCAGCAAGACCAAAGGCCCAAGGACGGCCAATCATCACACCACTAGCTCCCAGAGCCATCGCTTTGGCAATGTCAGACCCGTATCTGAAACCACCATCCACAAGAATATCCAGACGGCCATTTGCTGCCTGAACATTTTCACTCAGCATTTCAAAACCAGACACAGCTCCATCAAGCTGACGGCCACCATGATTGGAAAGCACAATGCCCTCCGCGCCGAGTTCAGCGCTCCGCCGTGTATCTTCAGGATGAAGAACACCCTTAATCACCAGACGACCTTTCCAGACCTCACGGATCCACTTCAGATCCAGCCAGTTGATCGTTGGGTCTAGCTCTCGGGAAATCGTCGCTGATTGGGCAAAAAACGTTTTCCCCATGCCGTATGGCTCCAGATTGGCCATAAGCCGACCACCCTTGTGCGCCATGTTCCATGTCCAGCCAGGACGGATCATCATCTGGGTGAAGTGTCGAAAAGAGAGCTTGGAAATGCTCCGAAAACCATTCCGAGCATCGCGTTCGCGCATTGGCGTCACCGGAGTATCCACCGTCACGACAAGCGTTCGTACACCTGCGTTCCAGACCCGCTGGAGCGTATCACGCGTGATGGCACGGTCCCGGAAAATATAGAGCTGAAACATCAGAAGCGCAGGATCAACCGCCCTCGCAATATCCTCTATTGACTGGATCGAAAAGTGAGAAAGACACGTCTGAATACCTGCAGCAGCGGCCGCTCTGACCACTGCAACCTCCCCTTCCACAGAAAGCAGACCACCCATCCCAACAGGGGCCAGAACAAGCGGAAAGGTCTGGTGAGTTTCGAGAATTTTTACAGCAGTGTCAGGAGCAGAGACGCCACAAAGAATCGCGGGGATGAACCTGACGGCCGAAAGGGAAGCAAAGTTATTTTTCAGAGAAGCTTCTGAATACGCCCCCCCGTCCACATAATCGAACAGCCAGCGAGGCAGCGTTCTTCGTGCTGCAAGACGAGCGTCTTCGACGGAAATGAGCACTCACCACCTCCAGAACCATACCAAGATCGTTAGGACAGAACGATTCGATACTATTCCGGAATGGTGGATAATTCCAGTTATTTATGGAATTATGTGTTATCAGTAGATATTGTCATAGATCCTGCGGGTGAGCTTCATGAAAGTCGCGATTTCATCATCCGGGATGTCATGAAAGGCGCGCTCAAAAATCAGGCCAGCTTTAGCTCGGATCTGATCGATAGCTTTGCCACCCTTTTCAGTAAGGCGAACTTCGGTCACGCGACCATCAGCTTGAGAAATACAAGTTTCGACCAATCCCTCATTTTCCATCCGGTAGATAAGCTTCGTCATGGTAGAAACGCGGATAACGGCCAAATCTGCTATCCGACTTATCGGAGCATATTCGCACTCATGAAGGATGTTGATTACCCGCCAGCGCGGGACATCCATCCCAATGGGCTTCAGATGCGCATCCATCCGTAAGTGATACAACCCGACCAAACGTGACAGATGGAAAAACGGGGATGTATCAGGAGAAAATGCAGGATCGGTAGGATGCGCCTGCCGCCATGTTTTACCTCGCTTCAAGTGACTTCCCCATAGCTCTTATTCATGGTGGCTAGCAGTACCTGATAGTTTCAGGACAGGGAAGAATGATCCTTTGAACGTTTAGCAGGCCAATAGAGCGCTGCTGCAGAGCAAATTGCGAGAAGAAACACATAGACGATTACGCCGTTCACACTTCCAGTCTCATGATACAGGAATGCGGCCAGTAACGGAGACACTCCGCCGGCTATAATCGAGCCAAACTCGTGAGACACAGCAATGCCAGAATAACGGCAGTGGGCCGGGAATAGTTTTTCGAGCAGATGGGGCTCTACAGCGATCATCGGCGCATGTGCCAACATCATAATAAAAGCAAACGCGAGAATGACGCTGGTTGGTTGGCCAGCCGCCACGAGCGAGAAGAAAGGTACAATCAACACAGCAAGGGCTACGATTCCAAAAAGATAGATCCGTGAATGATCCCATCGGCTCGATAACCAGCCAAAAATCGGCATCATAAGCCCATCTACCGCCAAACCACATGTAACGGCAGCAAGAAGTATAGAGTCAGAGACATGGCATGAACGGCCATAAGCAAGCCCGAAAACAGAAATGAGATAAATCCCACCATTTTCTGAGAGCCGGACACCAATGCCTCTCAAAATAGCTACCGGTTCACAAAAGAGTGCACGAAACGAAGATACGGGTGATGCATGCGTCCTGACAGGCGCAGCTGTGAGTGAAGAGCGTAAAAATATTCCGAGGACAACAAAAGGAAGCGTTGCAAGAAACGCTATACGCCACCCCCAGCTTAGAAATTCTTCCTCAGGGAGCTGCCGCAGCAGCCACATTGCCCCTGTTCCCAGCACCATTCCCAACGCCACACCAGACTGGCTCAGGGCAAGCATGAGATGCCTGGATTTACTGTTCGTCTGGATAGCACCACCGAGCACCAGTACGCTTCCTGCCCACTCGCCCCCGGCTGCTCCACCCTGAATAAGCCGAAGCAGGAGTAAAAGCAGAGGAGCTGAAACGCCGATCTGAGCATATGTGGGGAGGATACCAATCAACGCTGTAGCTACACCAATCAAAAACAAGGTCCAGCGTAACGAAACAAGATGCCCATATCTGTCGCCAATATAGCCAAACAACATTCCGCCACCAGGGCGTACAAGAAACCCAGTGCCGAACAACGCAATTGCTTCGACTTGGATGAAAAAAGGATCGTGTTTCTGACTAAAAAACATTCGTGAAAAAACGAGTGGCGTAGCAGAAGCATACAGAGAAAAATCGTACCATTCCACAATGTTGCCAATCATTGCGCTTGCTAATGCTACCTTTGTTTTATGCATCGGCGCTCTCCCTCGTATGTTTCATATCGGATCGATTTATTGGAGAAATTTCAACTAAAATTTCTTTAGGGGTTGATGAGGTGAAGGGATCGAACAACCATTAATTGATAGGCTTTTGCGCCTGATTTCAGGTTTCTAGCGCTTTGATTGATGGTTTCTGGGCCTGACTTTCGCGCTACGTCTATCTCAGAGTGATGGTTGCATGTTCTGGTTTTTACGATGTAGCATCAATCCGTTCCAAGAACAGTATGGACGTGCTACGGTTTTATGACGATTGGAGGGTTCGAAGAACCCTCTGGTTTTGAGCCTGCCTTTGTGGTTCCATTTTTCCTGCGTTGATTGGGGTATGGAAGATGAAGCAGCCGGGTTTCTTTGATGTTGAAGAGCGACTTGCTCGATTGAGCGGGCTTGGTGATCAACTCGAAGCGTTTTCCCGGACTGTGTATTTTGAGGTGTTCCGCCCTGATCTGGAGATGTCTCTGACCTATTCAGACGGGAGCAAAGGCGGTCGTCCCCCGTTTGATCCGGTGTTGATGTTCAAGATCCTGGTGATCCAGACCTTGAACAATCTGTCTGATGAGCGGACGGAATATCTGATCAACGATCGCCTCTCCTTCATGCGCTTCCTTGGTCTGGGGCTTTCAGATCGGGTGCCTGACGCCAAAACGGTCAGGCTGTTCCGTGAACAGCCTGACCCAGGTGGGTGCGATTGAAAGACTGTTTGATCGCTTTGACGCGACCCTGCGCAACGCCGGTTATCTCCCGATGTCGGGCCAGATCCTGGACGCAACGCTGGTGGCTGCTCCAAAGCAGCGCAATACGAATGCCGAGAAGGCAGATCTCCGGGCGGGACGTATTCCCGAAGACTGGCAGGACAAGCCGCCCAAACTGTTTCACAAGGACCGCCATGCGCGCTGGACGCTGAAGTTCACGAAAGCAAAGCGGCAGGATGACGGGAGTATGCCCGCAACGGATCTCGCTATCCCGTTCTTTGGCTACAAATCCCACGTCTCTATCGACCGGAGTTCAGGATGATTCGCAAATGGAAGACCACAGATGCCGCCGCCAGCGATGGGGCACGATTGAGAGAGGGGCTGCTGGATAAAACCAATACGGCCTCTCAACGGTGTGGGCAGATACAGCCTATCGCTCAAAAGCCAATGAGGACTTCATGGAAAAGCAGGGCTTTGTCTCAAAGGTTCATCGCAAAAAGCCGCATCTCAAGCCTATGTCCCGGCATATCCAGAGATCCAACGCAGGGAAGTCGGTCATCCGATCGCGTGTCGAGCACGTCTTTGCCGATCAGAAATCCCAGACGGGACTGTTCATCCGAACTGTCGGCATCACACGAGCCACAATGACGATCGGACTGGCCAATATCGTCTACAACATGCGCCGTTTCCTCTTCCTGGAGAGAATGAACGCGAGCGCGTAGTAATCCAGCAAAGGATAACTCCAGATCTGCTCAAAGCACAGATCAGAAACCATCAATCAGTATGCCAAAACTCAGAAATCAGGACAAAACTGTATCAACTAACGGTTCTTCGACCCCTCCACTTGTCTGCTGCCTTCATAATACTTTCCACAAAATCCGCGAATTGACGGGCTTTGGCGGTGATCATCCGTCCTGCGGGAAAGACAGCCCATAGATCGATTGTCGGCAGGGACCATGCGTCAAGAACACGAACGACGGCGCCACTGTCGAGTTCTGGCGCAAACATCCAATCGGACGCGATGGTCAGTCCCATATCCGCCAGAACGGCAGCCCTGAGCCCTTCCGCGGCGCTGACCTTAAGTCGTCCGCTGACAGAGACCGACACTGCGGTACCTTCGTGCAGGAATGACCAGGCGCTTGGTAACTGGCTGTAAATGATCGCCTCATAGTTCGCCAGATCCGCAGGAGAGCGGAGGGCTGCTGCCTGTTTGAGGTAGGAAGGCGTGGCGAGGACCGAGCGTCGTCCTGTTGCAATCTTCCGGGCGATTGCCGTGGAATCCGTGAGTGTTCCCATCCGCAGGGAAATATCGACGCCTTCCGCCACGAGATCGATCATTCGGTCATCAAGAATGATTTCGACGGTCAACTGAGGATGGTCCGCAAGAAACCGCGGTAACTCCGGGATGATGTGCAGCCTTGCAAACGTCGTTGCCGCCGAAACCCGCAGTCGGCCTGATAGACCTGCTCCAGCTCCCTTTGCGGAAAGCTCGGCTTCATCGGCCTCTTGAATCGCGTTTCGTGCCCGCTCGTAGAAATTTTGTCCCGCCTCGGTCGGCGTCAGGCCATGTGTGGAGCGAATGAGTAGACTGACCTGAAGGCGCGCCTCAAGCTGCGCGATGGTCTTCGAAACTGCGGGTTGCCCCACGCCGAGCTGCCGTGCGGCTGCCGAGAATGAGCCAGTGTCCACCACACGGATGAACATGGCCATTGCCTGATAACGGTCCATAATATTCCTCCAGGGAATGACCCTTATCGCCTCAAGCCCCCTGCCTTGTCGAGCATGGAATAGGCATCTCTGGTGCATCAACCCGGACAGGCCGGGTTTCAAAGGAGCCCAGAGATGTCCGGTTCATTCATACGCGCTACGTCTGCGCTGGTGGTCGCAGACAGTCTTCTGGCTTTCCATCTGACAGAGACAGCCTCCTCCATGCTGCATCGGCCCTTCTGGGGCAGGTCATGTCCGGCCTGTCTTCCACAAGACAGGGAGAAACCGCCGATGCTTGACGTCTACGCTTTCGCAACACCCAACAGCGTCAAAGTGACAATCACACTAGAAGAGCTTGATTTTCCCTACACGCTTCATGGCGTGAACGTCCACAAAGGGGAGCAGAAGACCCCGGAATTTCTAGCCCTGAACCTCAATGGGAAGGTGCCGGTTCTCGTGGAAACGGATGAGATGGGACAAGCATTTTCTCTGATGGAATCAGCCGCCATCCTCGTTTTTCTTGCGGAGAAAACAGGCCGACTTCTTCCCGCTCAAGGGGAAGCCCGTGCCCGTGTTTTTGAGCAACTGTTCTTTCATGCCTCTGGCCTCAGCCCGGCCTTCGGACAATCCGGCTTTTTCCAAAGGTTCGCAGCAACGTCCGAGCCGATTGCGCTAGAGCGTTTCTCCACCGAGGCAAACCGTACACTCCATGTCCTCGACACTGTCCTGATGAAAAACCGGTTCGTGGCTGGAGACGAGTTTACCATCGCCGATATCGCCCATTTCGGCTGGCTGTGGCGTCGCGGCTTTCCCAACATCACGCTCGACGACACACCTCATGTCGCCCGCTGGTATGCGGACATCGAAAGCCGACCTGCCGTGCAACGCGGCATCGCCGCCGTCGAGCCCTCGTTCTCCAAGCCTGAAACAGATCCTTCCAAGTAAGAAACCATGTCCAAACTTTTTACACCGTTCAAGGCCGGGACGCTGTCGCTCGACCATCGTATCGTCATGGCCCCGCTGACACGTCTGCGGTCAGAACCCGGCGACAAAGCAGGCGCGCTGCTCTGCGAGTATTACACTCAGAGAACGTCGCAAGGCGGTCTCATCATTTCCGAAGCAACCCCGGTGGCACGGGAAGGCTACGGCTATGCTGGCGCTCCTGGCATTTATGAGGATGCGCAAATTGAAGGATGGCGCACTGTCACGGATGCCGTTCATGCCGGCGGTGGGAAAATCGTCATGCAGCTCTGGCATGTTGGACGGCAGTCTCATCCTGATCTTCAGCCGGGCGGCAAGGCTCCTGTCGCGCCGTCAGCCATTCAGGCTGAGGGCGATGCCTATACACCTCATGGAGCCCGGCCGTTTTCGATGCCGCGTGCCCTGGAACTCCAGGACATTCCAGCTGTGATCGACCAGTTCCACCAAGGTGCGGTTCGTGCCAAAGCCGCCGGTTTTGATGGCGTGGAAATCCATGGTGCGAATGGTTACCTCCCGGACCAGTTCCTGCAGGACGGAACCAATCACCGCACGGATGAGTATGGCGGCCCGATCGAAAACCGCGCGCGGTTTCTGCTGGAGATTACGCAGGCTGCCATTGATGTGTGGGGAGCAGATCGCGTCGGCGTCCGGCTTAGCCCAAGTGGCACTTATGGCTCCATGTCAGATAGTACTCCGCAGGAGACCTTCGGGTATGTCGCCGCAAAACTTGGCGCTCTGAGCATTGCCTATCTGCATGTCGTCGAACCCCGCATCAAGGGGACGGAACTGATCTCAGAATCAAAGCCGGTGGCGGCAAAGCACCTGCGCCAGCATTTCCGTGGTACCATCATTGCTGCGGGCGGCTTCACTGGTGAGAGCGTAGAAGCAATTCTTCAGGCAGGCGATGCGGATGCAGTAGCGTTTGGACGGACCTTCATCAGCAACCCCGATCTACCAGATCGTCTGCGCCACAACCTGCCGCTCACTCCATACGATCGTACAACTTTCTACGGCGGTGGGATGCACGGATACACTGATTATCTCAAGGCCCCGACTTCAGACTGACGGCCATTCCGGCGGGGAATGACCAATAGTCCTTCGTGCCCTCATCCCTGAAAAAGCCAGCGTCCCTAACGTCAGGCGTCACTTCATTTCAAAGGAAATACCCATGTCTCTTCAAGCAAAACTCGACGCTTTCAAGGCTGATTTCGAAGCGGGTAAGCCGCCTTACAATGTTCCGGCTTCGGTGATTGAGGTCATGCACCGTGCAACCGCTGAACTGATCTCTTCGGGTGCAGCGGAAAACACGCTCAAAGCTGGGGACCAGGCTCCTTCCTTCATTCTGAACGACCCGGAGGGCAATCCGGTGTCCTCCGCAGATCTGTTGTCAAAAGGCCCACTGGTCATCAGTTTTTATCGCGGTGTGTGGTGCCCCTACTGCAACATGGAGCTTCAAGCTCTTGAGGCTGCACTTCCGTCTTTCCGCGAACTCGGCGCAAGCCTGATTGCCATCTCACCGCAGACGGCCGTGAACAGCCGCAAGTCGGTCCGTCAGAACCATCTCGATTTCCCCATCCTGTCGGATGTCCATAACGACGTTGCAGCGGCGTTCGGTTTGCGATTTGCTCTGCCGGACTATCTCGTGGATCTCTACACCAGCCTGAAAAACGATCTTCCGTCTTTTAATGGTGATAACAGCTGGACGCTGCCGATGCCCGGCCGTTTCGTCATTGGGCAGGACGGCCTAATTCTCTATGCCGAGGTCAATCCTGACTATACCCGACGCCCGGATCCAGAAGACATGCCGCCGGCACTTCGAAAAGCAACACAGGCTTCGGCAAACTAATTCTTAGCCTTTTAGCGCCCGGACATGGCCTTATCGGCTCTTGGTTCAGGACCATACCGGTCGCCATCACGCAAAAACTTTTCCTGCACTGAACCCAGGGGAGTGGCCCATGATTCACTTCTACTATGGCCCTGGTCCGAACCCGGCAAAAATTGCGCTGTTTCTGGCTGAAACAGGCATGGCTTTCGAAGCCATCCCGGTCGATACCTATCGTGGTGCCCAGCATGATGCCGCGTTCCGGGTCCTTAATCCCAACGGCAAGGTTCCTGCTCTCGTGGACACGGATGGTCCACAGGGCAGTCCCGCAACCCTGTTCGACTCCACGGCCATCCTTCTCTATCTGGCTGAGAAAACGGGACAGTTCCTCGGAACGGCGCAGGATCGCCCCCAGCTTCTGTCCTGGCTGATGTTTGTTGCAACGGGTCTTGGCCCCTTTTCAGGACAGGCTGTGCATTTCCAGCATGCGGCACCGGCACGTCTGGACTATGCGGTCCATCGATACCGTCGTGAAGCGGAGCGGTATTATCAGATCCTGAACGATCATCTGGAAGGACGATCTTTCATTGTCGGCGATCATTATACGATTGTGGACATGTCGGCATGGGGCTGGCTGGACCGGGCAGTGCGGGTCATGAAAGATGAAGACAGGCCGTTGGAACGCTGGCCCAATCTGAGCCGTTTCATGGACATGATGAACGCTCGTCCAGCAGTCGATCGTGCCCATGCCATCATGAACGGGCACGCATTCAAGACTGTCATGGATCAAGACGCGCGCCAGGCCATGTACCCGACCAGTTTCTCCCCTGCGTCAAAAGGAACAATCTCATGAACGAACCCTCCGATTATACACCCCCAAAAGTCTGGACATGGACGGCACCAAGTGGCGGCAAATTCGCCAGTACGAACCGCCCGAGTGCCGGCGCCACCCACGAGCAGACCCTGCCCGTTGGCCGACACCCTCTCCAGCTCTATTCTCTTGGCACACCCAATGGCGTCAAAGTCACGATCCTGCTTGAGGAACTGCTTGCTGCGGGCCATACGCAGGCCGAATATGACGCCTGGCTTATTCGCATTGGCGAAGGGGACCAGTTCGGCTCCGGCTTTACGGAGATCAATCCAAACTCCAAAATTCCAGCCCTTGTTGATCACAGCGGCGATCAGCCTCTGGCCGTTTTTGAGTCCGGGTCAATCCTGCTGTATCTGGCCGAAAAATTCGGTGCCTTTATTCCCAAAGATATCGCCCATCGGACAGCCTGCCTGAACTGGCTTTTCTGGCAGGTGGGCAGTGCGCCCTATATCGGCGGCGGTTTTGGGCATTTCTATGATTATGCGCCAGAGAAAATCGAATACGCGATCAATCGGTTTGCCATGGAAGCCAAGCGGCAACTAGATGTGCTTGAACGGCGCCTTGCAGAAAGCCCTTTCATAGCTGGCGAAGAATATACAATTGCCGATATGGCGATTTTTCCGTGGTATGGTGGCCTGGTAGAGGGTTGGCTCTATAATGATGCGGCCACGTTCCTGAGCGTTCAGGACTATCCCCATCTCAAAGCATGGGCAGACCGACTTCTGGAACGACCAGCCGTTCAGCGTGGCCGTATGGTCAACCGGACATCCGGAGAACTCTCAAGCCAGCTTCATGAACGTCACGACGCCTCCGATTTCGAGACAAAGACGCAGGATCGTCTTGGCAGCAAGGCATAAATCATCGACGTCTGGTTTCTTTCGCGCGCTTTCGAAACCGGACATTCCGTTTCCCCCCTGATTCGCCTGGCGGCTCAGCGATATTAGAGCAGCCAGGCAGCAGTCGCCTCATCTCGGTCATTTGAGCGTTTATAGTAGTTGCCCGAAAGCAGACATTGTTAGGCGAAGCGTGACAGACGGAACTTGGGACTTTCGCCCGTAACAAACCTTATTCATCTCCTATAGCGTAGGGCATCCAGAACAAGGTTGAATGCTGGAGAGGGCTGACGCCTGCTTGGGTAATACAGATAATAGCCATCAAATGGCTCACACCACTCTTCAAGAATTCGCACCAGGCTTCCGGAAAAAAGGTAATCTTTGACATGATCCTCAAGCATGAAAGCAATACCGTGCCCGGTGAGCGCAGCTTTTACAATCAGATTGATATCGTTGAACACAAGCTGTCCTTGCGTTTTAACCCGGATCTCTTTGCCATCGTGCTCAAACTCCCAAGCATATAATCCACCGGAAGTCGGCAAGCGCAGGTTGATGCAGTTGTGTTGCGCAAGATCGTACGGCGTTTCCGGAATGGTCTTTCCGCTCAGGTATGATGGCGAGGCCACGGCGGCCATCCGAAGGCGTGGACTGACTGGCACCGCAATCATGTCCTGCTCCAGTCTTTCTCCAAGCCTTATTCCAGCGTCATATCGCTCAGCCACGATATCGACGAGGCCTCCTTTAATATTGATTTCCACGTTGATGTCAGGATGTTCGTCTGTGAGACGATTAATAGCTGGCCAGAGCACTGTGTACGCCGCGTGAGAACTTGTCGTGATCCGAACAGTGCCAGCAGGGCGGTCCCGCAACTCGGTCAGTGCGGCAAGCTTCTGATCAATCTCCTCAAGGGCAGGACGCAGTGTTTCTATAAGGCCTTCCCCAGCCACAGTAAGTGCCACACTCCTGGTTGTGCGCGTAAGAAGCTGTAGGCCCAGTCTGGCTTCGAGCCGCCGAAGAGAATGGCTGAGCGCAGATTGTGAAATGCCAAGTTTGCCCGCGGCCTTGGTGAAGCTGCCTTCATCAGCAACTGCCATGAACATGGCCAGACTTCCAAGCTCTTCACGCCGCATTTTACTCGGGTCTTCTGATGAGTTTCATGACTAAAAGTCATAGACCCAAGAAATTTACCTTGTCTAATCGATTGATGAGTCTGGGCTTATGATTTGCGTGTTTAGAGCCTTGGCAGATGCCCAAGGATTAACACGCGGGATCAAGAAACATGCAAAAACGTCTGTTGGGCCAGAGTGGTCTGGAAGTATCAGCGCTGGGCTTCGGCTGCATGGGCCTGAGCTATGGCTATGGCCCTGCCACCGATCGCAAGGATGCTATTGCCCTGATCCGCGCAGCATATGAGCGTGGAGTCACTTTCTTCGATACTGCCGAAGCTTATGGGCCAGACATCAATGAAGAAGTCGTTGGGGAAGCACTAGAGCCGGTTCGTAATCAAGTCGTGATTGCCACCAAATTTGGGTTCGTAAACGGCATACCAGCACAGGGATTGGATAGTCGGCCAGAGCGTATTCGACAGGTTGCAGATGAAGCGCTGAAGCGCCTGCGGACTGATAGGATTGATCTCTTTTACCAGCATCGCGTCGATCCAAACGTTCCGGTCGAAGATGTTGCCGGAACAGTGAAAGATCTTATCGTAGCGGGTAAGGTCAAGCATTTTGGCATGTCTGAAGCCGGAACGCATTCAATCCGTCGTGCACATGCCGTACAGCCAGTTGCAGCTCTCCAGAGTGAATATTCGATGTTCTGGCGCGAGCCGGAATTGGAAATTCTGCCGCTCCTTGAAGAACTGGGGATAGGCTTTGTGCCATTTGCGCCGCTTGGCAAAGGGTTTCTGACTGGAAAACTCGCCCCCAAGGTCGTGTTCGCCAAAGATGATTTCCGAAGCTCTGTTCCCCGTTTTCAAGCAGATGCACTGGCCGCGAACCAAGCTCTTGTTGATCTTGTCAAAGCTATTGCATCTGAAAAATCCTGCACGCCTGCGCAGGTCGCCCTGGCGTGGCTTCTGGCGCAGAAGCCGTGGATTGTTCCCATTCCGGGTACGACCAAGCTTTCCCGCCTCGAAGAAAATCTGGGAGGAGCTGATGTCATTCTGACGCGTGATGATCTGGCCCGCATTGAGCCGGCCCTTAACGACATCACACTTCAAGGGGCCCGTTATCCCTCCTCATATCAAAAGCTTATCAATCGCTGAGCCTCACCGCGGAGAGAACAGTCATGACAATCACCATTCCTGCAGTGACACTGAACAATGGCATCCAGATGCCCTCTCTTGGCTTCGGCGTGTTTCACCGGCCGAGTGCGAACGGAGTGTCCGGGACGCCATTGATGTCGGTTACCGGCTTCTCGATACCGCAACGTCCTATGAGAATGAGGAAGCCGTCGGTCATGCGATCCGCAACCATGGGATCGACCGCGGCGATTTGTTTGTAACCACCAAGCTCTGGATTAAAAATGCAAGCTATGAGGGAGCCAAGGCTGCTTTTGAGCGCTCGTTGAACAAACTCCAAACAGACTATCTCGATCTCTGGCTGATCCATCAACCATACGGAGACGTCTATGGGGCATGGCGCGCAATGGAAGAACTGTATCGTGCGGGCCGTATCCGGGCGATCGGTGTCAGCAACTTCTATTCTGACCGACTGGTGGATTTTGTACTGCACAACGAGGTCACGCCAGCGATCAATCAGATTGAACTCCATCCTTTTCACCAGCAGGACGATGCGTTGGAAATCCTGAAGCAATATGATGTTCAGGCGGAAGCCTGGGGACCGTTTGCAGAGGGGCGAAACGGGCTGTTCTCTAATGACGTGCTGCAGTCAATTGCGCAGAAGCATGGCAAAACCATCGCTCAGGTCGTGCTCCGTTGGTTGAATCAGCGCGGGATTATTGCAATCCCCAAGTCAGTGCGCAAAGAGCGTATGGCTGAGAACTTCGCAATTTTCGATTTTACGTTGGATGATACTGATCTCAGAGCGATTGCCATGCTCGATCAGAAAGCCAGTAGTTTCTTCGATCATCGCGATCCGGAGAAAGTCCGCTGGCTGGGGACAAGAAGTTTAGGGTGAGAGGTCTCTTCTCAGGGTTGTCTGTGTGAATTGAGATTGTTGCGGATCTTATTGAAATCGAGTGGATATTTTTCGATTCATGCTAGTTAAAGGGGATGTCCGAGTATCGGCAATTTTGCTCATAACCGGACATTCTTCTTAGAGCCTGTTTGGAAAATCGATCTGATGTGATTCAAGCTC
>NZ_BANH01000053.1 GCF_000964465.1 Gluconobacter thailandicus F149-1 = NBRC 100600
TGAGACGGAATCGTCATTGGTCCAGAATTGGTCCAAAATCGCTATTTAATTTTTTAGTTTTGGCGCCCGATACAGCTCTATGTCGCTGATACCATTACCAAAAAAATTTGGTGTCCCATAGGGGAGGAAAAACGAGGGGAATCCAACGTATTGATTAATCAAAACAATGGCTTACAGGAAGCCAGCGTGTGCCACAGGTGTGTGCCACACAGGGGGTTAGCGGGTCAAATGGCTCCCAACCCGACCCCCAAGGCGAGCACCCCGCCCAGGTGGTGAACTGACAGCGCGCATGCGGGCATGTCCAACACACCCGACATCCTCTCAACGATGATGCGGTCCGACATTGCGCCGCATCGGGCCAGGGCATCGACCAGTGGCCCATCGTCAACGTCCCGAACTCCCGCTGGTCCCGCTCCCGGTGTTCCCACCCAAATCACCACATCCACCATCACTCAATCTCCTTCTATTGACCTGGAGATATCGAATCACGGAATGGGATAGGACGAAATAATTAGCAGAAAACAGCCATTTATGAACCGTTCATCAATTCATGACGTGTGATGATGATTCATGAAAAAAGGGTCATCAGTTCTCATGAACCGATGGTTCTCCCTGTCACGTTTTGTTGCAATAAGTCAGAACCTCAGGCGCTCGATTTTCTCGTCGAGATGGACCTCTGGGCCGAGTTCCGGGGCATCAAGCTCCACACGCTCCTTCGCTGCCAGGGCCTGCGCCTGGCGGGCTTCCTCCACGCGAGCCTTGCGTTCCTGTTCCTCAAGCTCTGCTTTCTCTCTTGCTTCGATACTAGAGAGCTTGAGACGTGCCGGGGCTGTCTGGTCAAGCCAGCCATCGTGTTCTGCTTGTCTGGCCTGGGCGACATGCTCCCCCTTTTGCGTGATGGCCTCGTCGTCGGGAAGGTTGGCAACATACTCCCTGAGTTTTTCGGCCTCCTTGTGTGCCGTCTCATGCTCACGCGGATTGCCGGGGAACTGACCGACAACCCGAGGACCACCGAAATTCGGATGCGGGATTTCCGGGATACCGAACACTTTCAAGATGCTATTGACCAGTTTGAGAGCAATACCGGCAGCGATATCAGCGAGTTTCTCGACGGTTTTACCCTCAGCAATCTCGTCCCGTGGAGCTGTGCGCTCGATGGATTTTTCGGTGGTTTCCAGCCGCTTTTCCGCTTTCTCACGGACTGTCTGCACGCGCCTGCGGTACTCGTCAGAGATGCGAACGGGGTCACGATTGGCCTCAGACCAGGGCGATTCACCAACCACGCGCTTGAGGGCATCTTTGTCATCCGGGAGAGGTAGCGATTTCGGACGTGATGGAGCCTGCGCCGTTGGTGTCTGCTGGACAGGGGGGGCCTGCTCATCACTGAAGGCCCCGGTGCGCCTGGGGGATGCCGGGGTCATCGCTGGGGTGGACTGCTGACGCAATGCCTCCTGTTCTTGGACCCATGCGACATAGTTCTCCAGGTCATACGGGTACTCGGTCCCATGACGGGCATGATAGATACGCTGGAACGCCTGAAAGCTGCTTTGGGCACGCTTCTGGTTCTGCGTGCTCAACTCATCATAGCCGCCCTGGGCTCTGGTCCATGCGGGTGATTTCCGTGACTGTGCCATCTCTGCCGATACCTCCGCCGCCTTGATTTTTAGGAGACGGTGCAGAGCCGTGACTTCCACACCATCAACTGACGCGACCCATGTGCCTGGTCGTCGGCCTGGCACTAGGTCGATGCCGCAATGGTGAAGCATGTCTTTGAAAGAGAGGCCGTTTTCCGCGCTTCTTGCCTGCCATGCTGCGGATATGGCGGCCTTGATGGCGGGGGTACTCAGACCGTTCCTCTTCAGGATTTGGTGGGTCTCCGAACTGTAAGCCGCCTTCGGAGTGCCAGCGCCTGGCCCAAACTCCCGCCACTTCAAGATGTCCGCGAACGCCTGGGCTTCCGGCAGGCTGTCACGCTCCAGGGCCTTCAATACGGCTTTATCATGCTTGCCGTGGGTCACATGATGGCCCAGCCGGATTTCTGCCAGCCTGCCGAGCTTCTCCTGGCGCGGCTTCATAAACTTGCTGTCCAGTGCGCTACCATCTTGGCGCATCTCGGGCACTATTATATGCCAGTGGCGCTCATATCCTTGGCCGTCCTGGCGGGATTTCCGATGCTCTACTACCGTTGCATCATCAAGATTGAAGCCGAACTCGGCTGCGATGGACTGGAAGATACCCCGCGCTTGGTCTCGCGTCGTTGCCTCTTCCGGGGACACTGAAAAATGGCGGTTGCTGTATGTCCTCCCGGCAGCCTCGTGAGCCGCTTGGACCATGTGTCTGCCGCCCTGGAGAATGGCAATGGCTTCATTATCTTTCCCGGCGAAGACGTGCTTTATCAGCGCATGTGGGCCGGACTTCGAGGCGACCCGGATTCTGGTCGCGCCGATAATCATTCCGCCGCCCTCCGCCCGGTCCGGCTCTCATGGCCTTTGTAGCCTGTAAATAGGGGGCTGCTGAAAATAGTTGTCAGTTCATGTTCGGTGAAGGCTCGGCGTGGAACATCCAGCTTCTCTCCTTCGGTCCTGTCTCTGATTTGTATACGTCCAAGATTGATTTCGGGCATGTGCTCCCGGCTCATGCACCATTCGAAGAACACATTAAGGTGGCTCTTGTATCGCTTTACACTGTCGCGTTTCAGTACCCCGCCGCGCTTGTTTGGACGGGTTTCGAGATGGTCAATAAAGCCTTGGAGGTCTTGTAGTGTGATGTCTCGCACCCTTTTGGGGCCGATATGTTGTTCCAGCTCTCCCAGTGCTGCGCGATATGAATCTAGCGTCTTGTCCTTGATGCCCTTCTTGGAAAAGAAATCATCAATGAGAGAAGGCCAGGGCTTCGACGACCCGCGCCGTGCCGGAACAGGCGATTGAGAGGGACCGCTAGGGATTTGGTGCGGCGGGGTATGAGCGGCACCTTCGCGAATGGCTCGTGCTAATCCGTCTGCTTCGCCCTGCGTGCGTGCTGCTTTGATGGCGTCAGAGATGTCCTGGTGGTGGTCGAGCCAAAAGCTATCCTGGCGATTTTTGGTCGCCTCAAGCCCTCCAATACGTCGCAG
>NZ_BANH01000052.1 GCF_000964465.1 Gluconobacter thailandicus F149-1 = NBRC 100600
TAGGTAATGTTGACAAAAGATCTAGACGATTTGGCTGAGATCTGATTCACTTTCTGCCTGTGGGATAACGGGCAGAGAGAACAGGCATGGCGCGAGGCGATCTGACGGATCATGAATGGGCGATGATTGGGCCGCTCCTGCCGCCTGAGCGCGGGCGTTGGGCTCGTCCAGCCGGAGATAACCGCCTGTTTCTCAATGGCATGTTGCATGTTCTGCGCACAGGCTGCCCCTGGCGGGACATGCATGAGCGCTACGGAAAGTGGAACTCGGTCTATGTCAGGTTCCGGCGTTGGGCTGAACAGGGTGTCTGGGATGCCCTGCTGCAAACCCTTGTAGACCTGGGACTGACCGATAACTGGCAGCATATGCTCGACAGCACGGTAGTCCGTGCCCATTCACAGGCCGCTGGCGCAAAAGGGGGGCTCATGCGGAAGCTTTTGGTCGATCACGCGGCGGCTTTACGAGCAAAATCCACGCCCGATGCGACAATCAGGGACGTCCTCTTGGCTTTGTCCTCACCGGAGGCCAGGTCTCAGATTATAAGGCCACAAATGCCCTGATGAAATTGCCAGTTCCAAATCCCAGAGCCATGCTGGCTGATCGGGGTTATGACAGTGACCGTTTCCGTCAGGAACTTCTGATCCACGGGATTCTGCCGGTTATTCCATCACGCAAAGGCCGTAAAGCTCCTCAGCAAACAGACTGGCAACGATATCAGGACCGCAATCGCATCGAGCGGATGTTCAACAGGCTCAAGCAGATGCGCCGTATCGCAACCCGCTATGACAAGACCGCCTTGTCCTTCATGAGTTTCCTCAATATCGCCGCCGCAAGGCTCTGGATCAGATCCTTTGTCAACGTGACCTA
>NZ_BANH01000051.1 GCF_000964465.1 Gluconobacter thailandicus F149-1 = NBRC 100600
CTGCGCTGCGGTCGCCGTCTGTCTCCGCCCATCCGGGTAACGATCGGAAGCCCGGTATGTCCCCCCGGTGCTCGCCCCCCAAGGGGGGCTGCGCTGGTGCCAGCAGCCTCGCTCCGGTCTAGGGGATCATCCACCCCATCTTCCTGCGCTCCCTTTGGTCGCTCCGTGCAGACGGGTCCCCTGAGATGACCCCTAGACCTGCGCTGCGTTGCCGGCGGATCTGAAGGTGTCGGGACGAAAGGCGTCGCTGCGCTGCCTTTCGCCCTGCCGCTGGCAGGTCGAACGAAAGGCTGGGGTTTTGAGGGGGCGGATGCAAGGGTAATTTTTGGCGGGGAACCGCCATTATCTGTGTGAAAAACTGCATTTTTCTCTTGCCCCTCCATTATTATATCGTGTATATAATAAG
>NZ_BANH01000050.1 GCF_000964465.1 Gluconobacter thailandicus F149-1 = NBRC 100600
GCCTCGCCGCAACCGTCATCTTCTGGCTATGAGTCCTGAGCCTATGAAAGTTTTTGTGGCAGATCTGGCTAGAGTCTGACGAAGAGTCGGAACCACAAAACCAGCTCGAGAGTATGGTAACCATTTGAAAAAAACTCCCCTTCAAGAGGGGGACCGATTTTCAATGTAGGGAGAAAGAGCCTTTGAAACCCTTCCAAAAGGGTAACGGCCCGGCTCTTCTGCCCGGTTTCCGTCACTTCAGATGGCCATGGCAGACATGTCTTCCTCAATCTGATGCAGAAAACATTCTCTGCTCGCCAACTCAAATCCCATGCAGGATTGTGAATTATGTCTGGCCTGAAACAAGTTTGCAGACCCGGACATTCCGCAGATAACGGGTCATGCTAAAGGCGGAGAATGACCAGCATGCCGCATCTTCTTATTGTCGATGATGACCGCGATATCCTGACGCTTCTGACAGGATTTCTTCAGAAACATCATTATCATGTCTCGATCGCCGAAGATGGAGACGCGATGTTCTCGCTGCTCAAACGCGAAACTGTCGATCTCATTATTCTCGACATCATGCTTCGCAAGGAAGACGGGTTCAGTTTGTGCACCCGTTTGCGGGCATCATCCCAAATTCCTGTCATCATGCTGTCTGCCATGGCCGATCACACGGATCGTGTCGTCGGGCTCGAAATCGGAGCAGACGATTACCTGACCAAGCCGTTTGATCAACGCGAACTGCTGGCACGGGTCAAAGCCGTTCTGAGACGAACCTCCGAGCGCCTCACCGCAGTAGAGACACCAACACGTCCCCTGCTCCACTTTGGGGGCTGGAAACTGGATGTGGCACGCAGGGAGCTCCGCTCTGCCGACAATTCCCTCGTGATGTTGTCCGGGGGTGAGTTCGATCTTCTTCTGTCCTTCGTCGAACATCCCCAGCGGGTTCTGACCAGAGACCAACTGATGGATCTCGCACGCGGCTCCATGCATGCAGCCTATGACCGCAGCATTGACGTTCAGGTCAGCCGCCTGCGCCACAAACTGGAAGATGACCCCAAAAACCCGGCCCTGATCCGAACAGTCAGAAATGGCGGCTATATTTTCTCCGAGACTGTAAAACGCTCATGAGACGTCTGTCCCTGCTGGAAGACACAATCACACGCCGCCTTGCTATCACGGTTACGCTTGCTGCCGGTGTCACCCTGCTGGTGCTTCAGCTGTTTTTCACTTTTGGCGGCCAGTGGGCCAAACCGGACATTCAGGAGACCGGGCTGCTGGGAGTGGTCGGTACCGTAATCCGGATGGTTGAAGTGGCTCAGCCGTCTGACAGGTCACACCTCATAGAGGCAGCGAATACTAATGAAGTCCATTTCGCATGGTATGAGAAAGACAGTCATGTCTCTCACCTGCTCGAAACAGGACATTACCGCGAAGATGAAGTCGGACAGAGCTGGCATTTTCTACAGCCTTACCTGCGCCGCTACCCCAGCAAGATCGTCGTCTTCCAGGAAGACAACCCCGTCTCTCAGGAATCCGGTCTGCCCTATGATCGTCACCGGTTTCGGGATGCTTATTTTGTCGGTGTACGTTTCGGGGATGGAAGCTGGATCCTGTGCGTTGCTCTCGAACGTGTCTGGGGCCTCTATAGCCCTCAGCGCCTCTCCCTTCAGGGATTGATGCTTGCGCTGTGGGTCATTGCCGTTTCCATGATTGCATCCCGTCAGATGTCTCGTCCGATTGAGCATCTTGCCCAAGGGGTGAAGCAGCTCGGCCTTCAGCCCCGCACGGCCCATATCGATGAAAAAGGACCAAGAGAGATTTCTCTCGTCGCCCAGACGATCAACGGCATGCAGGCCCAGATCCAGCGTTTCATCGAACACCGTACGACAATGCTCGCTGCCATTTCCCATGATCTGCGCACGCCACTGACCCGGATACGCCTGCGGGGCGAGTTCATTCAGTGCTCACAGCAGCAGACCGCCCTTTTCCGGGATGTAGACGAAATGCAGGCCATGATTGATGGCGCGCTGTCCTTCTTCCGCGATGACGCGTCTGGCGAAGAGAGCATCATGTTCGACCTGCCGGGCCTTCTCCAGACCATCGCTTATGACTACTGCGACCAGGGCCATACGGTCGAATATCAGGGTCCCGGAAAAGCCAGCTATGTTGGTCGTCTCTATGCTCTAAAGCGCGTCTTCACAAATCTGGTCGAGAACGCCATCAAATACGCCACACCGCCGACAATCGACCTCGAAATCCAGCCAAATGGCGATTTTCTGGTCTTTATCCGGGACACGGGGCCCGGCATTCCGGAAGAGAGCCTGCCACGCGTTTTTGATCCCTATTTTCGTCTGGACAAATCCCGCAACAGACAAACGGGAGGCGTGGGACTGGGGCTGACCTCCGCCCAGACGATCATCCGCTCCAATGGTGGAGACATCACCATGACCAACAGACCGGAAGGTGGCCTTGAGGTCTGCGTTCATCTTCCGAAGATCTGAACTGCGGACTCAAGAGGCATAAAAAACCCCGCCTGACTGCTCAGACGGGGTTTTTCATCAGACCTTGATCAGGCGGGCAGCGAAAAAGCCATCCATCCCACCGCGATCCCACCAGAGACCGGGATGCGTCCGGAAGAACCCTTCCGGCGTGCGGGCGATGGACATCTCTGCCAGTTCCGCGTCCGTAAAGGGCTCGTGCCTCCAACCGCCGCGTTCCAGTGCAGCGCGAATACGATCCGGCCCTTCTTCATCCTGAAGGGAGCAGACGGCATACATCAGCATCCCACCCGGCTTGAGCATCTCGCGTGCGGCATCAATAAAGGCATCCTGCCCCTGAGCCAGTGCGGTCACATCGCGGGGACGCTTGATCCACAACACGTCCGGGTGACGACGGAACGTCCCGGTCGCCGAGCATGGCGCATCCAGCAGAACCGCATCGACAGGAGCCTGCGGGCGCCAGATCAGGCCATCTGCCACGATCGTTTCAGCCGATACACGCATCCGCGCGATATTCTCACGCAGCCGCACGGCACGGGCTTCTTCTTTCTCGATGGCAACGACCTGCGCTCCCGCCGTTGCCAGCTGCGCTGTCTTGCCACCGGGCGCCGCACACAGATCAATGACGGCCTTGCCAGAGACATCGCCCATCAGCTTCACGGGCATTGCGGCAGCAACGTCCTGTGCCCAGAACTGCCCCTCCTCAAAACCTTCCATCGCGAAAATACGCGTTCCGGCCGGGAAGCGCACAGTCCCTGTCGGCAGAACGTCCCCGCCTTCTGGAATGGTTGCCCCGGGGCGCATGCTCAGATCCAGCGGAGCTTCACGATGAAGACCACGGGAAATGGAGCGCGCACGTTGCCCCCATGCACCCCACATCCAGGGCTGCACATCCAGACGAGCCTCATCCAGACCTTCCAGCAGATCCCGTCCCTCACGGGCCACCCGACGCAGAACCGCATTGGCCAGCCCGGCGAACGGAGCCAGTCCACGCCGGCGCAGAAGATCCACGATCGTGCCAACCGCCGCATGAGGCGGCGTTTCCAGATGCAGAAGCTGCGCCACGCCAAGCAGGAGCGCACAACGGACAGGTTCAGGCGGCTCCCGGCGCAGCATCGGCTGCAAAACTTCGGTCATGCTGCCAAGATAGCGTAGCGTCGTCGCAGCCAGACGGTGCGCGGATGCACGATCCCGCAGATCCATCGGTCCGGCACGATCCAGCGTCGTTTCCAGCATGCGGCGGTGCTCAACCACACCACAGACAATATCAAAGGCAAGGTCGCGTGTCGGGTCAGGCGCAGGACGGCGATCCTGTCCCTGTTTCGGACGGCGTACTCCCTGACGGGAAGCGGACGGGTTCTTCGGACGGCCGGAGCCGCGGGGGGGCGTATTCTGTGTCATTCTCAGGCGTCGATCTCTCGCATGCTGCCGAAATCGCATCTTGCGGCTTCGGACGCAATGGAGTCTTCTGCCGACATGTCCGATCAGATTGCAGAAAATCTCTCCCTTATCCGCAGTCGCATCATTCATGCGTGCGAAATTTCGGGGCGTTCAGCCTCGGATGTTGGCCTCGTCGCCGTCAGTAAATTCCATCCGAAAGAGGCCGTTGAAGCCGCTCTGAAAGCCGGTCAGCGCGTTTTCGGGGAGAACCGCGTTCAGGAAGCAACCTCCAAGTTTCCCGATCTTCGTCACACATGGCCGGACCTGCGCCTTCACATTATTGGTGGCCTCCAGACCAACAAGGCCGTTGACGCCTGCCGCATTGCGGATGTGATCGAGACTCTGGACCGCCCCGCTCTGGCCGATGCGCTGGAAAAGGCTGCGGACAAGGTCGGTCGCCTGCCGGAGCTTCTCGTGCAGGTCAACACCGGGAACGAACCCCAGAAGTCGGGCGTCCCGCGTGACGATGCTGATCCTTTTATCAAGACCTGCATGACAAGGTTCGGGCCCAAAGTGCGTGGTCTGATGTGCATTCCCCCCGAAGATGAAGATCCGGCGGCGCATTTCCGTTTTCTGACAGACCTGGCCAGGCGCCACGGCCTGCCCGTTATCTCCATGGGCATGTCCGCTGATTTCGAGACGGCAATTGCCGAAGGAGCCACACTTGTCCGGGTTGGAAGCGCCATCTTTGGCACCCGCCCCATGACAGCTTCCTAACGCACAGCTTGCATCTCTGTAAGAAATCTTGTCATGAGGGGGAAAGACCGCGCTCCGACACATCCGTGTGAGGTGTTGGACGTGCTGGTTTCCTGCGATGCCCGTAAATGGAACCACCGATGCCAGAACACGACGGCGATAACGCTCCCCCTCCTCATCCCGGTGCCGGGGTTCCTGTGGAGAGCGGGGAAGTTCTTCAAACCATCGATCAGGCACGCAAGGACGGCAATACATCCGAACTCGGGGACACCGAAGGAAGCAGTCACAAAAAGCCGGCAGGCTTTGGCGCGCTTCTGGCGGTTCTCGGCGTGGTATACGGCGATATCGGAACCAGCCCGCTTTATGCCCTTCAGTCCTCCGTCGGCATTGTAGGGTCCGTAAAGCATCCGGCCGCGGCCTGGGAAGTTATGGGGCTGGCCAGCCTCACTTTCTGGGCACTCATGCTGATCGTGACATTCAAATATGTCCTGCTCATCATGCGCGCCGATCACGACGGTGAAGGCGGCATCATCGCCCTGATGTCCCTCGCCCAGCGCGTCTGCAAATCCCAGAAATTCCGATGGCTGTTCGGCCTCGTCGGTATTGCCGGGACCTGTCTGTTCTTCGGGGACAGCATCATCACCCCCGCCGTCTCGGTTCTTTCTGCCGTGGAAGGCCTTGAGATTGCGGTCCCGTCAGCGAGCCACGTGATCATCCCGATCGCAATGGTCGTCCTCGTGGCGCTCTTTACGGCCCAGGCCATGGGAACGGGCAAGATCGGCCGGGCTTTCGGCCCGATCATGGTACTCTGGTTTACGGTCCTCGCCATTCTCGGCGTCCGCGGTATTCTCCTGTATCCCCATATTCTGCTGGCCCTGTCCCCGACTTTTGCGCTCGAATTCATCGTTCTGCACGGCTACCTGTCCTTTATCGCGCTGGGTTCAGTCGTGCTGTCCGTGACGGGTGCCGAGGCGCTTTATGCCGATATGGGGCATTTCGGCCGCGCGCCAATCCGCAAGGCCTGGCTGTTTTTCGTGCTGCCATCCCTGACGCTGAACTATTTCGGCCAGGCAGCGCTGCTGATTCATGACCCCGCCACTCTGGCCAATCCGTTCTATCATCTGGGGCCACACTGGGCGCAGATCCCCCTGCTTATCCTTGCCACCTTCGCAACCGTTATTGCGTCTCAGGCAGGCATCTCGGGCAGCTTCTCACTCTGCCGACAGCTCATCCAGCTCGGCTATCTGCCCCGCACCCGTATCGTTCATACGAATGCGGATGAGGAAGCACAGATCTATCTGCCGTCCCTGAACTGGATCCTTGCCTTCGGTGCACTGGTGCTGGTGCTGTCCTTCCGCTCATCCGCAGCGCTGGCAGCGGCTTACGGTATCGCAGTGACCGGCACCTTCCTCTGCACCTGCGTGCTGGCCATGGTCGTGTTCCGTCGCACTTTCAAATGGAGCGCTGTGGCCGTTGGTGCCGTGTTCGGCCTCTTCTTCGTGGTGGATGCAGTGTTCTTCTCCGCCAACGTGTTGAAGATCCCGGATGGTGGCTGGGTGCCGCTTGCCATCGGCATCATCAGTACCATCGTCATGACAACCTGGAAGCGCGGCCGCGGCCTGATTGCGGCCAAACAGCAGGCGGACTCCATGCCGATGGCCTCGTTCCTGGCCCGTCTCCCGCAATCGCGCACCATCCGTGTGCCAGGCCTCGCTGTCTTCCTGACAGCCAACCCGGATATCGTTCCGAACTCGTTGCTGCATAACCTGAAGCACAACAAGGTCCTGCATGAGCACGTCATGTTCGTGACCGTGCAGAACCTCGACCAGCCGGAAGCAGAGCGCGGCCACCGCACGATCGTTCAGGAACTGGCACCGAACATCCATCGCGTGATCGTCCGGTACGGTTTCATGGAAATGCCGAACCTGCCCCGTGCCCTGATGGAACTGAAAGCGCTGGGCGTGGCGTTTGACGCCATTCAGGCTTCCTATTTCACATCCCATGAGCTTGTGGTGCGCTCCCGCGTTCCCAAAATGCAGCTTTGGCGGATGTGGCTGTTCCTGCTCCTCCTGCGTAATGCTGCCTCGACCACGGAATTCTTCCGCATCCCGCCTGACCGCGTGGTGGAGTTCGGCGTCCGGATTGCAATTTGACCGAACCTCTTTCCCTCTACATTCACTGGCCGTTCTGTCTGGCGAAGTGCCCCTACTGCGACTTCAACTCCCATGTTCGGGATGAAATTCCGCAGAAGCGCTTCGCCGCGGCACTTCGTCAGGAACTGGCACATGACGCGGCCCGTCTTGGCCGTCGGCCGCTCCGCTCCATTTTCTTCGGCGGCGGCACACCCTCCCTGATGGCCCCGGAAACGGTCGCAGCCCTCATTGAGGACGCTCATCAGCTCTTCGATGCCGAGCCGGATCTGGAAATCACACTCGAAGCAAACCCGACCAGTGTGGAAGCCGGAAAATTCTCCGCCTTCCGTCAGGCCGGCGTGAACCGTGTGTCTCTCGGGGTCCAGAGCCTTCGGGACGACGCGCTCAAAATGCTGGGCCGGGAACATTCAGCCGGGCAGGCCATTCAGGCGCTTGAAACCGCCCGTTCCCTGTTTCCGCGCATCTCTTTCGATCTGATTTACGCCCGACCGGGCCAGAGCGATGCGGACTGGGAGAACGAACTATCCACGGCACTTGATCTCGTGGCCGATCATCTGTCGCTCTATCAGCTCACAATCGAGCCCGGTACAAAGTTCGAAGCCCTGCATCGCAGAGGCGAACTCACCCTGCCAGACGCTGACGACGCTGCACGCCTCTATGACCTCACAGGCGAGACAGCAGCCCGACACGGCCTTCTGCCCTATGAAGTCTCCAACTACGCAAAGCCGGGCGCGGAGAGCCGCCATAATCTGACATACTGGCGCTATGCGGATTACATCGGCATCGGTCCGGGAGCGCATGGACGCCTCACACTGGAAGACGGGCTATACGCCACCCGACGCCATCGTGCACCAGAGCCATGGGCAGAGCGTGTTGAGAAAACAGGGTCTGGCAGCACGGATGAAACAGCCCTTTCCCCTGAAGAAAAGGGACGGGAAGCTCTCCTGATGGGGTTACGCCTCTCCGAAGGGATCGACGAAACCCGCTTTGCCCACCGTACGGGTCGAGCCCTGGAAGACTGCGTAGATCCGCTCATGCTCGAAGCCTGCCTGGAAGAGAATTACCTCATCCGGGAGGGGGGTATTCTGAAAGCGACGGACGAAGGCAGACTTCGTCTTGAAGCATTGCTGGCAAGATTGGTCACTTGAGGGCATGATCGGGCGTTAATCAACAGGACGAGACCATGCGCCGATCCATTCTCTCTGCCCTCCTTGCTGCCTGCGCTTTGACCGGCATTGCTTCCGCTGCCCCTGCCACTCCGGGATATTACATTCAGGACAACGACTATCTCGGCCCAGGCGGCTCGGACATCCAGTCCGTCATTCCGCTGCTGAACCGCGACAACGTCAATCTTCTGGCCCTGACCGTCACAATCGGCGATGACTGGGAAAATGCTGAATCGGCCCATCTGCGTCGTTTCCTCGAAATCGCCAAACAGACACAGATTCCCGTGGCCGATGGCGCGACGTTGCCGCTCGTCAACACGGTGGCCGCAACGCGACTGCGTGAAAAGCAGTACGGCACCATTCCCTGGAAGGGCGCCTGGGGCGGCCTCGGCTCTATCGACAAGACGCCCGCGACCCAGCCTGCCCTCGGCAAGATGCCGGATGGGACGGCGCACATGGCCGTCGATCCGCTTCCCGCCGCCATGGTTCTGATCAAGGCTGTTCACGACCATCCCCATCAGGTCACGATCATTGCCGCAGGTCCGCTGACGAACCTCGCCCTCGCCATCCGTCTGGACCCGACCTTCGCAGCAAACGCCAAGCAGCTTGTGTTCATGGGGGGCCTGCTGGATTCCAGCATGATGTCCGTCACCGGCAATGCTGACTTCGCATCCGACTTCAACATGATCGCCGATCCGGAAGCAGCACACATCACCCTCACAGCACCCTGGGCGTCCATCATCTGTGTTGGCAATGTCTCGAACGACATCATGATGACGCATGAGTTGATGAACCGCATTGCGGAGAAGAAGACGCCCGTTACGGAGTATCTTCAGAAGTTCTACGCTCCGCTGCCGCTCTGGGATGAGCTGACATCCGCCATCGCTGTCGAACCAGATCTGGTTACGAAGTCCGTCGATGCCTATATGGACATCAACACAGCTCCTGGCATGGATTACGGTCACGCCCATGTCTGGCCTGAAGCCACAGCACCAAAGGGTATGGGTCTGCAGAAGGTGAAGCTCGTTCAGTCCGTAGACACGAAGCGCTTCATCGACGAGTTCGTCGCTCAGGCACAGAACGCCATGGGTACCCACTAAGACCTGAAGAAAGGCAACCGACATGCTGAACATCATCAAGCTGGCCGTCGGTTGCCCGACCATTGAGGTTCTCCGGGAACGAATGAAGCATCCGCGTGTGAACGGTCATGGTGCCGTGCCCACGCGGACCATGCCCAAACGGGCCGCCGAGGTTCTGGACGGCGGCTCCCTGTACCGCGTGATGGACGGCATGATTCTGTGCCGCCAGCCCATCATCGGGCTGGAAGCCTGCCGCCGCCCGGATGGGACAGAAGGCACGCTCATCGTTGTGTCAGACGACATCATTCCGGTGCAGCCCCGCACGATGCGTCCATTCCAGGGCTGGCGCTATCTGGACCCGAAGGACGCTCCGCCTGATCTCGGACAATCCGCGGGGGGAGACGGCATCGCTGACCTCCCCCCACAACTGCGTCGGGAACTGGCAGAACTGGCCCTGATCTGATCCTGCTCTTCAAAAGGACCGATCTGGAACAAAACAACGGGACGTGCGTTAACTGCTCACGTCATGCCTGCTCCGTAGGCATCCTCCTGTCCTGCAAGGAGACATCCGTTGTCGTTGTTTCGTACTCATACACGCAAAACCCGGCGATCCATGGCCCTCCTTCTGGGAACGGGCCTCTCTTTTGCCATCGCGCCCCCTCTTCATGCGGCTGACACGTCAGCGCCTGCAAAGGAGCAGATTCTACCCGGCAAGATCGTTTATGCGCAGCTGACCACCCCAGACCTCGATAAGGCCAAAGCATTCTACAGTGCTTTACTGGGCTGGACTTTCAAGGACATCCCGGTCTCGAAAGGCCGGTACACACAGGCCATCGTCAATGGCCACCCTGTTGCCGGACTTGTCGAACGGCCCAACATGATCGCTCATGGCGACCCGCTCTGGCTGCCATTCATCTCCGTGCAGGACGTAAAAGCCGCAGCCAATGCTGCGAAAGTCTGGGGCGGCCATATCCTGTTCAAACCGCAGAACGTGGTAGGCCGGGGAGATGAGAGTGTTATCTCAGACCCACAGGGCGGTCTGTTTGCAGCCCTGCGCTCCGCCACAGGCGATACACCTGATGACACGACGCCTCCGCAACAGGGGGAATGGGTCTGGAACGCGCTTCTGACCAGCAACCCCTACGAAGCCGCTGGCTTTTATCAGAAACTGTTCGGCTATCAGGTTGAAGCCGCGCCGGATACAAAACGGGGAAGCTCCTATCTTCTGGAATCCCAATCCATACCCCGTGCCACCATCAACCCTCTCCCCCCGCGCCTGCCAGTTGGCGCACATGCACGCTGGATGAACTTCGTGCAGGTCGACAACGTCGGGGCCACTGCCCAAAAAGCTGCTGAACTCGGCGGAAAAGTGCTGGTTCAGCCTCATCCCGACCGACAGGGCACCATTATTGCCATCATTGCAGACCCTGCCGGAGCAGCGTTCGGTGTGATGGAATGGCATGATGCTGCGGCCACAGGAGATGCGAAATGATCATTCGTCTGTCACGCACTCTGGCACTTGTCGGTGCATTCTCCCTCGTCCCCTTCCTTTCGGGCTGTGTCGGATATGACGGATACGGCGGATATGGAGGCGGCGATTATTACGGCGGCAGCTACTACAATACCGGCTGGGGGAACGGTGGTTGGGGCAACTGGGGACCGGGATACGCTGTTGGTCCTTATCCTGGCCGAGGCGGACGCTGGCAGGGCGGTCGCATGGATCGTAGAGGCCCGCCTCCTGGCGGTGGCGGCCATATGGGCCGCCCAGGGGGTGGACCCGGCGGCGGGTTTCCCGGAGGAGGCGGCCGTCCGGACGGGGGGCCAGGCGGCGGCCTAGGCGGCGGAGGCTTCCACGGTGGCCCCGGTCATGGCGGTGGCGGGCATGGACCAGGTGGCGGAGGTGGCCGCGGAGGGGGACCAGGCGGTCCGGGCGGGCGGCCCTAACCGAGCCGTCCAGCACCAAAGCATTATGACTTGAGGGGTGTTTCGGGGAGCACGGACACCGTCCGATCCACTCGCTCAAGGGCCGCGATTTCGGACCTGATCTTTCCGCTCTCGAGTTCCGCCGCAATATCTGCGAGAGGTTCTCCGGCGGCGAGAGTGTCCGCTCTGGTCTGCCAGAATGTTGCAGCCTCGGGATCAGGCATACAAAGGCCCGCTGCCATATCAAAGCGCAAAAGCGTTACCTCACCGCTCAGCCGTCGCAACGACCGAAGCAGTTTGTGCGTGTGTTCACTTTCCTGCCCGACACTCGATAATCCACCCAGGATCGGTAACGATCCACGCGCAAACTCGGCTCGTGTCGTATCCACCCCGGCCTGACGCTGGCTTCTGTCAGTCATAAGTGTGTCACCACCGTTCAGGACAGCAGCAAGATATCGCAAATTACCAACAATGGCAGCACGGAGCAGGCCATTCATGTCCTGCGTCGACCGCTGGGGACAGACTGCAAACGCACAGCCAAGGCCAATCAGACTTCCCAGCGTGTTATCGAGAATACGCAGCCAGGCAATGCCGTGAGACGGCATCGTCATTTCCGTAACAATGATGAAATGCGCACTCAGGAACATGACAAGCAGCGTGTAATTCACGGCCCGCATCGCAATCGCCCCGATCACGAACAGGGCCAGCGCCACCGCCATTTCCGACAGACCTGGAAGGAACGGCGAAACGATCAGAACCAGAACACCACCCCCAATCGTTCCCAGCACACGTTCCAGAGCCCGTACGAGCGTTGTCTGGCCGGAAGGCTGGATCACGAGAAGAAATGCAACGAGCGCCCAGAACCCATAGGTGAGACCAAGCCATTCAGTCGCCAGATATGTTCCCAGAAGGCCGACGACCATCCGCAGCGCATGCCGCCAGATCACCGGCGTCAGACGCGCCACATGCCGCGGTGCTTCTGCATCGAAAGGCATCCGGGCTTTTTCCGCCAGCCCTTCCGCAAGATTTCCCAATGTGCGCGCACTGGTCGCAACAAGCTCGCTGATCGTGCCCGACCGGACGCGAATACTACCTGCGAGCGTCAACGCATCATGAGACAGCGCTTCGAGATTGGGAACAGGCGCAAGCGCGGCCTCACTCGCATGCTGACAGAGCGCTGAAAACGCCGCCAGCGTTCCCCGTGCCTCGAAATCCAGGCCGCGTGTTTCCACGAGATGCTCAACAGCCAGCATCGCCGTAAAGAGACGCTCCGCCCCTGCCAGAGACGCAATCAGCCGTCCGCGCATGCTGTAACTGGCATGGCCGGCATCAATCTGAAGCGCAACACCCCTCGCCCGCTCGATGGCCGTTCGGATTGTCTGCCGGTGAACGGTTTCCTGCAGGCGCCCTGCAGCAAGTTCCCCAGCCATGACGGACAGCAATCGATAACACCCTCCCACCGCACGGCGTGCAGGGGCATAAGGATGCTGTGGCCAGATGAGGAGGCAAAGAAGAATGGCCCAGAGACCGCCGCCACCAAACGCGTAGCTGATCGTCAACGCATCCTGAAGCGTGGACGCCGGGAAACCAATCCCTGCGAGCATCACACATCCCAGTAAGGCACAGAGTAGAGCCATACTGGGCA
This sequence comes from Gluconobacter thailandicus F149-1 = NBRC 100600, assembly GCF_000964465.1. Lineage (GTDB taxonomy): Bacteria > Pseudomonadota > Alphaproteobacteria > Acetobacterales > Acetobacteraceae > Gluconobacter > Gluconobacter thailandicus. The sequence goes on from NZ_BANH01000050.1 coordinate 12,589, forward strand.
CAAGAGCCCGTGCCAGCCCCACAAACAGGCCTGTCACGATCAGCCAGGGTAGAACACCCCAGAAAGGCGAGGTGGCAATCAGGGAAGCCACACCACCCAGTACGGCACCCGCAACGGTGAAGATGCCCAGAATACGGAACTGTTCCCGCGCTGTTCCCCCCGGTTCAATCAGGCAGCACCAGAACGCCGCAAAAGCAGCCCAGGCAAAAACAGCCTGATGAAAGTAAAGAGCAGGAAGAAGAGCAACAACCGTTGCCAGAGCCGCCCGGACACCCTCAGCCGGAGCAAGCTGCTCGGGGCTGAGGGGGACCGAATGACGCGCCAGAAACTGAGACAGGAAAGTCAGGTGACGGGTGCGGTTCAATGAAGCCTGTCGCGCCAGTGGATCACGCACCGTCATGTTATCGTCCTGTCAGAATACGCTCCACGAGTTGACCGACTGTAGGAACAAATCCGTTCGCATAGAAGGGATCGGTTCCAAAACGCCACGCATTCGTGCCACCAAACATCAGATTGTGGTCAACCACATCATCCGCATGCTCATCATTCGGGGCATGGGCGATCGTCTGAAGCGTTTTCTGGATGCAGAAGGAGCGCGGATCAGCCTTCTGTCCGTTGGTGTAAGGCTCACGCTGCATCCAGTTGGAGAACTTGCAGGCAGACAGACAGCCCATGCAGTTCGTCTGATCTGCAAGGATCTCACGGGCACTGTCAGGCGTGACGAAAACCAGAGTATCATCCGGCGTACGAAGCGCTTCCGTGAAGCCCTGCGCTTCCCAGCCAGCAATATGCTGACGGTCTGTCGAAGAGACAAACACTTCGCGCTTGCGCGCGCCGACGCCGTAAGACGCATCCAGCTCTGCTGTCGCTTCCGGGCTATAGGCGACCTGTCGCTCAGAGCGACCACGAAGATCCTGCATGAAGCTGTTGTTCACCGCAGAAGAATAAAAACCGGTCGGGGAGAAGCGGTTGAGATACACATCTCCCTTCTTCAGCGTCAGAAGACGGCGCTTCCACGCATCCGGGATCGGGCTTTCCTGCGTGAGCAACGGACGCGTCCCGAACTGGAATGCAATCGGGCCCAGATCCGGGTTCCCGATCCAGTCCTGCCACTCTTCCAGCGCCCAGACACCGCCCGCCATAATGATCGGCGTCTCATCCAGACCATACTGACGCAAGACCCGACGCAGTTCGAGCACACGCGGAAACGGATCTTCCGGGTTCAGCGGGTTTTCCGTGTTGGAGAGACCGTTATGGCCACCGGCCCGCCACGGATCTTCATAGACCACGCCACCAAGCAGTTCCGGCGCCTTGCTGTAAGCTCGACGCCAAAGCGCATTGAAGGCGCGCCCTGAGGAGACAATGGGATAATACGGAATGCCGTGCTTGACCGCGATTTCGGACAGGCGATACGGCATGCCCGCACCACAGGTCAAACCATTGATCAGACCCGGGGCTCCCTCAAGGATGCCCTCGATGATCTCTTCTGCGCCGCCCATCTCCCACAGGATATTGGCGTGGAGACGACCTTTGCCGCCAGCAATCTCATGAGCGATCTTCGCCTGCGCGATACCACCATCAATCGCATAACGGATCAGTTCGCGCTGCCGCTCACGGCGGGTACGACCATGATAGATCTGGGGAACTGGACGCCCCTGCTCGTCATAGCTGTCAGCGTTGACGGCAGAAATGGTTCCAATTCCACCGGCAGCAGCCCAGTGACCTGCCGAGATACCGGTGGAGACAGAAACACCTTTGCCTCCCTCAACCAGAGGCAGAACATCCTGACCACCAAAACGAAGGGTGTCGATCAACTTCATGGGGACTCGATGTCTCCGATACTCACACAAAAAAGGCGGGGCCTTGCGAGCCCCGCCCGAGGACTCACTCGGCGTCGCGACGGGGCGGACGACCAGGCTTGGCCCCCACGCTCTCCGTAATATCGGCACCGGTTTCCTGATCAACAACCCGCATGGACAGCTTGACCTTGCCGCGGTCATCAAAGCCGATGACCTTGACCTTCACGGCATCACCCTGCTGAACCACGTCAGACGTCTTGGCGACGCGGCCCTGCGTCAGTTCGGAGATGTGAACCAGACCATCACGCGGCCCAAGGAAGTTCACGAACGCACCGAAGTCCGCCGTCTTCACAACCTTGCCGTCATAGATGCGGCCGATTTCCGGCTCCGCGACGATACCCTCAATGCGGGCAATGGCCTTCTGGGCCTGCTCGTCATTGGAAGCAGCGATCGTGATCGTGCCGTCATCCCCGATGTCCACCTTGGCACCGGAATACTCGACGATCTCACGGATGACCTTGCCACCAGAACCGATCACGTCGCGGATCTTTTCCTTCGGCACGGACATCGTCGTGATCTTCGGCGCATTGCCGGACACGTCATCACGACCTTCTGTCAGAGCCTTGGCCATTTCGCCAAGGATGTGGATACGGCCATCGCGAGCCTGCTCTAGGGCGATCTGCATGATTTCCGGCGTGATGGACGTGATCTTGATGTCCATCTGAAGGGCCGTGATGCCCTGATCCGTACCGGCAACCTTGAAGTCCATGTCACCCAGATGATCTTCATCACCCAGAATGTCGGACAGGACTGCAAAACCACGATCTTCCTTGATCAGGCCCATGGCGATACCAGCCACCGGACGCGGCAGCGGAACACCAGCATCCATCAGCGCCAGGGACGAACCGCAGACGGTTGCCATGGACGAGGAGCCGTTGCTCTCCGTGATCTCGGAGACCACCCGCATCGTGTACGGGAACTGCTCCTTGGACGGCAGAAGCGGGTGCAGAGCGCGCCATGCCAGCTTGCCGTGACCGATTTCACGACGACCTGGGGAACCCATACGACCACACTCACCGACCGAATACGGAGGGAAGTTGTAGTGCAGCAGGAAGTTTGAGCGGTACTCACCTTCGAGCGCATCAATGATCTGCTCGTCCTGGCCCGTGCCAAGCGTTGCAACGACCAGCGCCTGCGTTTCACCACGGGTGAAGAGCGACGACCCATGCGCACGCGGCAGAATGCCAACTTCCGCAAGGATCGGACGAACCGTCTTCAGATCGCGGCCATCAATACGGATACCCGTCTTGAGGATGGAACCGCGAACGACCTGGGCTTCCAGTTCCTTGAGCATCGGCTTGGCCAGCTCGACATCAAAACCTTCTTCCGCCAGGATCTCGTTAATACGGTCCTTGGCTTCGCCGACCTTCTTGTAGCGAGCCTGCTTGACGCGCTCCTTGTAGGCTTCGGCCATCAGCTTGTTGCCGATCTTCTCGACGCGCTTGCGAAGGGCAATTTCTTCCTTCGTGAGCGACGGAAGATCCCACGGAGCTTTCGCTGCGTGTTCGGCCAGAGCGATGATGGCTTCGATCACAGGCTGGAAGGAGGTGTGACCCAAGGTCACGGCTTCCAGCATGGTCTCTTCCGAAAGCTCGCTAGCTTCGGATTCAACCATCAGCACGCCTTCAGACGTACCGGCAACGACGAGATCCAGCGTGCTGTCCTTAACTTCGGACAGCGTCGGGTTCACGACGAACTTGCCATCAATGCGGCCGATACGGGCAGCACCGACCGGACCGAAGAACGGGATACCGGAAAGCGTCAGGGCAGCAGAGCAACCGATAAGGGAGACGATCGCCGGATCGTTTTCCATATCATGGCTCAGAACCGTTGCCGTAACCTGAACTTCGTTACGGAAGTTCTCCGGGAACAGCGGACGGAGCGGACGGTCAATCAGACGTGCATTCAGCACTTCTGCTTCAGACGGACGGCCTTCGCGCTTGAAGAACCCACCCGGGATCTTACCAGCCGCATAAGCCTTTTCCTGATAATTGACCGTCATCGGGAAGAAGTCCTGTCCCGGCTTGACGCTCTTGGCACCAACAGCCGTACACAGAACAACCGTGTCACCATAAGTGACCATGACAGCACCGTCAGCCTGACGGGCAATCTTGCCGGTTTCGAGGATTAGCGGGCGTCCGGCCCACTCGATTTCCTTACGGAAATAATCGAACATATCGTTCTCCTAAATTAGGAACGAGCCATCATCTGGACAGTCCGGCAGGTGACGGAGCAGCGTTTCGGACGGCATGGCGGTGGTAACGGGAGAATACCCGCAACGACACCATGTGGCCTGAAACGCCGGTCGCGCACCCCACCTGCGGACAGGTCCGACGGCAGGAATGTCCGGGGGCAAGCCCCCGGACGACGTATCAGCGACGCAGGCCGAGACGCTCGATCACGCTCTGGTAACGAGCCTGATCCTTGCGCTTCAGATAGTCCAGCATGCTGCGACGCTGACCGACCATCATCAGAAGACCACGACGGGAGTGGAAGTCCTTCTTGTGGGTCTTCAGGTGCTCGGTCAGGTTGACAATACGCTCGGTCAGGATCGCAACCTGAACTTCCGGGGAGCCCGTATCGGTCTCGTTCTGGCGGTATTCAGCGATCAGAGCCGTGCGGCGTTCTGCAGTAATCGACATCGTGTTCTCCAAAAAACTCGTGGTTTTCCAGCATCCGTGCTGCCCTGAGCCGTCCATCGCGGATCTGACACAGGCCAATCACGTGCTCTCCGATCATCGCACGCCACAATTGGTCTCCCTCCTGTGACACGGCCGGCAGAGGATACGTAAGATCAGAGGGGTCAAGAGACTGTCCCCAGATCAGTATCCTTCCCTCCGCTTCGGTAACGGCCAGCGCCGGGATGTCGACCAGCGCGGTCGCTACATCCAGCAGAGGAGCCGGAAGAGCATCGGCCTTGTCCACAGTTTGAGGCGATTTGTCCAGTGCTATCTGATCAATCGTCATCGCATGAGACAGATCGAACGGCCCGCATTTCGTCCGACGGAGAACGGAAATATGGCCAACAGTTCCGCATGCGAGAGCAATGTCCCGCGCCAGGGAGCGCATATAGACCCCCTTGCCAGACTGCACCTCGAAAACAGCCGTATCCGCATCAGGACGTTCTACGAGTGTTATCGAGTCGATCCTCGCCGGCCGGGGCGGAAGCTCGGGCGGACGGCCAGAACGCGCCAGATCGTAAGCACGCTGGCCGCCTACCCGCAACGCTGAAAAGACGGGAGGGATCTGCAGAACATCGCCTGTCAGAGTTGGGAGGCACGCTCTGAGATCATCGTCAGTGGGACGATGGACAGAGGTTGCCAGCACCTCCCCTTCCCGATCATCCGTTGTGCGGCTTTCCCCCAGTGAGAGCGTAAAGCGGTAACGCTTTGTCGCATCCATAATATAGGGAATGGTCCTCGTCGCTTTGCCAAAAGCGATTGGGAGAATACCAGAAGCCAGAGGGTCAAGCGTGCCAGCATGGCCCGCCTTCTGAGCATCAAAGGCCCAACGCAGCTTGTTGACCATATCCGTTGAGGTGGGGCCGAGGGGCTTGTCGAGAATCAGCCAACCATCAATCTCGCGCCCACGTTTTCTCGCCACTGTCCCAACACCCTTTTCCATGATCGGGCGCTGATAGACCAGTCAGACGGGTAAATGCAAAAAACTCCTCCTGACAAATGTCAGAAGGAGTTTTTCAAATCAGTCTTCCAGATCGCGTTTGACTTCCGGAGACCGGAACAACTGATCCAGTTCCATCGCATTGTCCAGAGCCGTATCCGGCTGGAAATGGATTTCGGGAACAGTCCTGAGCCGAAGCATCTTGGACAGTCCGTTTCGCAGAAAAGGCGCGACCCGCTTCAGGGCTGGAAGCACTTCTTCCACATCACTGCGACCCAAACGGGTCACAAAGGCTGTTGCATGACGAAAATCCGGAGAAATCCGAACTTCCGTCACAGTCACACGAACATCCAGCAGCTCGGGGTCACGGAATTCCGTGCGGGCGAAGATTTCCGCCAGAGCACGGCGAACCTCTTCTGCCACCCTAAGCTGTCGGGTGCTTGGTCCGTGAGCCGAGACGCCCGCCGGACCCTTCAGGTCATTTCTCGAACGTGAGCTCAAGCCGGGATCACTTCCATCTCGTAGCACTCGACGACATCGCCTTCGCGCAGATCATTGTAACCTGCGAAGGAGAGACCGCACTCATAGCCACGAGCCACTTCCTTGACGTCGTCCTTGAAGCGCTTGAGCTGGCTAAGATCACCCTGATGGATGACCACGTTCTCACGCAGCAGACGCACGCCACAACCACGCTTGACGAGGCCTTCGGTGACATAGCAACCGGCAACCTTGCCAGTCTTCGTGATGTTGAAGACCTGACGGATTTCCGCATAGCCCAGGAACTTCTCGCGATGCTTGGGCGCAACCTTGCCCTTCACGAGCTGCTCTACGTCATCCGCCACCTGGTAGATGATGGAGTAGTAGCGGATGTCCACACCTTCGCGCTGCGCCAGCTCACGAGCCTGCGTTGTCGCACGAACGTTGAATGCCACAATGATGGCATCGGAAGCCTTGGCCAGCTGAATGTCGCTTTCCGTGATCTGACCGACAGAAGCGTTCAGAACGCGAATTGCAACTTCTTCATGGGCAAGCTTCTGGACTGTCGTCGCAATTGCTTCAGCGGAACCCTGCACGTCAGCCTTGATGAGAAGGGCAACTTCCTTCTGATCACCGGCCTGAATACGGGCCAGCATCTGATCAAGCGTTCCGCGAGCAGCAACCTGGGTTGCAGCCTGCTTGTCCTTGATGACGCGCTGACGAAACTCGCTGATCTCACGGGCACGGGCATCGTTCTCAACAACAACGAACGGCTCGCCTGCACCAGGAACACCCGTCACACCGAGGATTTCCACCGGCATGGATGGGCCAGCATCCTTGAGCTGACGTCCACGGTCATCAAGAACCGCACGGACACGTCCCCATTCCGCACCAGCGACAACGATGTCACCCCGGCGAAGGGTGCCCTTCTGAACCAGAACAGAAGCAACAGGGCCACGTCCACGATCCAGACGGCTTTCGATAACCGTACCTTCAGCCACGCGATCCGGGTTGGCCTTCAGGTCAAGCATTTCAGCCTGCAGAAGAATAGCTTCTTCCAGCTTGTCCAGACCGGTCCGCTTGAGAGCAGACACTTCGATGTCCTGCGTATCGCCGCCCATGGCTTCCACGACGATTTCGTGGCTGAGCAGTTCCTGACGGACACGATCCGGATTTGCACCCGGCTTGTCGATCTTGTTGATCGCCACAATGATCGGAGCATTCGCAGCCTTGGCATGCTTGATGGCTTCGATCGTCTGCGGCATGACGCCGTCATCTGCTGCAACCACCAGCACAACCACGTCCGTCACGGATGCACCGCGAGCACGCATGGAGGTAAATGCCTCATGGCCCGGCGTATCAATGAAGGTGATCTTCTTACCGGAAGGCGCCGTGACCTGATACGCACCGATGTGCTGCGTAATGCCACCTGCTTCTCCACCCGCCACATCAGCAGCCCGCAGAGCGTCCAGCAGGGACGTCTTACCATGATCAACATGGCCCATCACGGTAACAACCGGAGCACGTGGCTTCAGGTCTTCCGGACGATCTTCAACACCTTCGATACCAATCTCCACGTCGCTTTCAGCAACGCGCTTCACACGATGGCCAAATTCTTCAACGATCAGCTCTGCCGTATCGCCATCGATACTCTGGGTAGCTGTCGCCATCACGCCCATCTTCATGAGCGACTTGATAACTTCACCCTGACGGGAAGCCATACGATTGGCCAACTCGGCAACCGTAATGGTTTCCGGCACAATGACATCACGAACAACACGCACCTGATCGGAGCGCAGACGCTCCAGCTCAGCCTGGCGGCGCTCACGGTCACGCTGACGACGGACCGAAGCGAGTGAACGGGTCTTGCCGTCATCGCCTTCAATCGCTGCACGCACGTCAATACGGCCACTGCGACGATCATTGCCACCCGGGCTCTTGCGCGGAGAAGGCTGCGTCGAACGACGCTGTGCCGGACCATTCGGGGCGCCACCGCCGCCACTGCGGCGTGCTGGTGCACGACGCTCTTCCTCGCCACCTGCATTCGCAGCAGGTGAACGCAGATGCAGGGTCTCACCACCGCGCGGCTGAGCCGGAGCAGCAGCCGGGCGAGCCGTCTGAATGGGACGCTCCGGCATAATGGCACGCTCAGCCAGCGGACGAAGCCGCTGAACCGGCGCAGCGAGTTGAACACCACCGGTTGAATGGTTGCGCGGATCAAGAGGAGCCGCACGTGCAGCTTCTTCAGCTTCCCGCTCTGCCTGACGTGCAGCGCGCTGGGCTTCTTCCTCAGCGTGGATACGGGCTTCTTCGGCTGTACGGACAGCGTGAAGATCGCGCTCCTTGCGAGCAGCCTCTTCAGCGGCCTGGGCTTCAGCAGCCAGACGCTGTTCTTCCTCGGCACGACGGGCTGCTTCAGCAGCCGACATGATCTGGATCTTTTCCGCCTCACGACGTGCAGCCTCGTCAGCCGCAGCCTTACGCTGTGCTTCGAGGACACGCTGACGCGTTGCAAGTTCCGCAGCCGTCAGGGCACGACCACCAGCGCCAGCACCGCGACCACCACGTGCACCGCCACCTGCCGGACCACCCGGACCAGAGGCTGCACGCTTTGGCTTGCGAACCTCAACCTGCACGACCTTGGAACGGCCGTGGCTGAAGCTCTGCCGCACGGAGCCGGCATCCACTGTACGACCAACATCCTTGCGGCCTGCGGGGCGTAGGGACAGGCGGCCGCTCTTGGTCTGTTCGCCGCCCTGTGATGGGGTCTGTGTTCCGTCCTGGTTGCGCTCGTTGCCGTCGCTCATAGTTCCGCCTGTTCCTTACTGACCCCTGTGGGGTCTGGGAGTGGACGTCCTGCCACTCCCGAAAATCTCTCATGTTCGGCGATCAGGCGCTGTGCCAGCGCACCCGGCGCCATCACCGCATAGACCGCCCGGTCCCGGCCGAACGCCGAAGCCAGGACTCGATCGGGAACTGTCACCACCGGCAGAGAACGCCGGCCCGACACCAGTCTGGAGAACTCGTCCGGACTTGCACTTTCCGAACGGATCACCACCCCTGCCCTCCCGGAAGTGAGCCACTCCCGGCACTTCTGAAACCCGCAGACAACCTGCCCCGCTCTGCGGGCCAGACTGACAGCGTCCAACATCCTCTGTACCAGCCCGGCTTCAACGAGATCTGCCAGACAGTCCGGTACAGACACCTGAGCTTTCGCAGCACGTGCAAAAGCCTGACGGGTGCGGGGGCTATCTAACACATCCCGGCTAGCACTCAACCACATTCCCCGACCGGGCAGCTTTGCCGCCAGATCTGGCACAACCCGGTTCTCCGGGCTGACCACGAAACGGATCATGCTTTCAGGCGGCCTCTGCTCTCGACTTACGAGGCAGCGCCGCTCTGAACTGCGGCGCCCTAGAGCACCGCGAACGGGACCATTATCAGTATCAGAAATATCAGACGTCGGTCGACTCCCCGTCCTGCTTGCCGGCTTCAGCCGATTCGTCACCTTCAAACCAGTGGGCTCGGGCAGCCATAATGACTTCGTTTGCGGCGTCTTCATCCATGGCATCGGCGCCAAGAATGTCCACAAGTTCATCACCTGCCAGATCTGCCAGATCGTCGAGCGTTTTCACGCCCTTCTCTCCCAGCGTCACAAGCATCTGGTTCGTGAAGACTCCAAGATCAACAATATCGTCTGTCACACCAAGCGCCTTGCGCTTGTCGTCCAGCTCCTGCTCCTTGCCTGCCAGATACTCGTTTGCACGCAGCATCAGCTCTTCGGCAACACTCTCGTCGAAGCCTTCGATATCATGCAGTTCACCCGGGTCCGTATAGGCCAGTTCCTCAATGGAATGGAAGCCTTCCGTGACCAGCAGGCTTGCAATCACATCATCCACGTCGAGAGAATCAACAAAGAGACCCGTACGCTTGCGGAACTCTTCCTGACGGCGCTCCGATTCCTCGGCTTCCGTCAGGATATCGATATCCCAGCGTGTCAGCTGGCTGGCCAGACGCACGTTTTGGCCACGACGACCAATGGCAAGCGAAAGCTGCTCATCCGGCACCACGACTTCAACACGTCCAGCGTCCTCGTCCATCACCACCTTGCTGACTTCAGCAGGAGCAAGGGCGTTCACCACGAATGTGGCGGCCTGCGGGCTCCAGGGAATAATGTCGATCTTTTCGCCCTGCAGCTCTGCCACAACAGCCTGAACGCGGGAACCACGCATACCAACGCAGGCACCGACCGGATCAATGGCGGCATCGCGGGAAATCACAGCCATCTTGGCACGCGATCCGGGATCACGGGCAACAGCCTTGATCTCGATGATGCCATCATAGATTTCTGGCACTTCCTGGGCAAACAGCTTTGCAAGGAAAGCCGGATGCGTCCGGGACAGGAAGATCTGCGGTCCGCGCGGCTCGTCACGTACATCATAGATATAGGCACGAATGCGATCGGAGTTACGGAAAGCCTCACGCGGGATCAGTTCGTCACGACGCAGAAGGCCTTCGGCACTGCCGATCTCGACCATCATGTTGCCGTACTCGGTCCGCTTGACGGTACCGTTGACGATCTCGCCTACGCGATCCTTGAATTCGTTATACTGGCGCTTGCGCTCATACTCACGGACGCGCTGCACGATGACCTGCTTGGCCGTCTGGGCAGCAATACGCCCGAAATCGATTGGAGGCAGCGGATCGACGAGATGCTCGCCAATCTGGATTTCCGGCTGAAACTTGCGTGCGATGTGAATGGGGATCTGCGTGTCCTCATTCTCCACCTGCTCAACAGCTTCCGTCCAGCGGCTGAGGCGAACTTCGCCCGTCTTGCGGTCGATGGTCGCGCGAATATCCTTCTCGTGACCATACTTTGCACGGCCGGCCTTCTGAATGGCCTGCTCCATCGCTTCCAGCACTTCCTCGCGGTCGATGTTCTTCTCGCGCGAGACTGCGTCTGCGACCAGCAGCAGTTCAGGGCGGATAACAGATGTGTCCATCAGATCGGACCTCCAGCCAGCATGAGACGGGTCATTAGTTCTTCTTCCCCGGCTTCTTCGGATTCAGTTTCGGAACGCGGGGCGTATCGCCATCGCTTTCCTCGTCGGACGAAACGCCTGACAGGGCAGCACTCGCCTCGATCAGGGCATCCGTCAGCACCAGACGAGCTTTGCGGACTTCCGTCAGCGGCAGCTCTGCCTCGGTACCGTCATCCAGACGGATAACACCTTTGCCATCTCGCGCGCCCATCACCGTTCCGGAAAAGCGGCGACGGCCATTCAGCGGCACGTCAAGTTCGGCTTTGGCCAGATGGCCAGCGAATCGGTCCCAGTCCTTGGCGCGGGTCAGCGGGCGATCAATCCCTGCGGACGACACTTCCAGCATCCATGCGCCAGGAATTGGATCATCGACGTCAAGGATCGCGCCCACGGCGTGACTGATCTGCTCGCAATCATCCACGGAAATCAGGGAGCCGTTTGCACGGTCTGCCATAATCTGGATGGTCGGGGTATCCCGCCCGAGAACGGAAAGGCGGACGAGCTCGTAGCCCAGATCCGCCAGGGTCGGCGCGATCCGCTCCGCAATACGGGCTTCAAGACCCGTCAGATGGGGCAGTTCGATACCGGAAGATGTGTTCTGTTGAGGCAAGACAAAAAAGGCGGCCCGTCAGGGCCACCCCCCGAAAAAGCGGAAGATGAATGGAATGACATCTATTTAGGCCTTCACTCCCCTCAATGCAAGTACAAGCACAGGGAAGCTGCCATGCAGGGATTCGAAAGATTTGTTTACATTTATCCGTGCTCGGAATGCTTGCCTTGAGAGGCCTGTCGGAGTGAGATGACTATCCAATGACAGTCCAGCCCGAGCCTAAACCCCAACTCCTCCCCAAACAGGAAACGTCTCGCAGTCATTCACTCTGGGCGGGGGGAACACTTCTGGCCGTTGCATCCATTGGTGCAGGAGCCTTTTTCTTCACTCATTCGACCCCGGCAACGGCTGCACTCTCCTCAACCTCGGGAAACCCGACCGCGAGCGCGGCGTCCACGTTTCAGGCGAATGCCCAGCTTTCCATGATTGCTCCCGGAGATGCTCCCAAAGCCTTGGCCGGCACCAGTTTCACGGAAGAGCAGAAAAGCCGCATCATGGCCGCCGTCCAGCGCGGCGACATGCGCCTGGTGGAAATGCCCGTCCTTGATGGCGCAGGCGTTACAGGGCAGACCATTGATGTTACAGTGTCAGGACTGACACAGCGTATTGTTCTGACAGGACAGTTCCAGCGCCTGGTGCTTCCAATTGCGGAAGCAGCTCAGGTCACTATCGATCCCGTTACCATGCCTCATACTCCTGCCCTTATTATCGGAGCCATGACGGCTCTCGGCCCCGAAGCACTCCCGAGCCTGACTGCGCTAAACCAGCGTATCGTGCTTGACGTCATCGTTCAGTAAAGGCTTCCCGGTGTTCAAGTCGCTCGTCCCCATGCTCAACCGGGCCATGCCACTCATGATGGCAGCCTTTCTGATTCTGGCGGTTATTCAGGTCGCCGTCATGCTACATCTGTCCCTGGACGGACTCTGGCGAGCCATAGACTGGATGCGCCCTGCCTATCTCCCCCTTGCAGGGACAGGCGCCGCGTTGACCGCTCTGGGCCTGACCTACGAAACATCTGCTGAAAAACTGGCGCGCCGTGGGCTGCGTCGGAGGAAAGGTTTGATCATGGACGTTCTCAGCCGGCTGACCAATCGCGGCGCCCTCGAGGAACTCATGGCCCGCGAGCAGCGCGAAACCGTTATCGATGCGGAAGAGCTGGCCGCCTCCCTCCGTGCCAGAGTCATCGGACAGGACCGCGTTTGCGAAGATATTGCCCAGCAGCTTCGCAGGCGTCTGGCTCTTCAGGTGCGTGGAAAACCTGTCGGCATCTTCCTTCTGGCTGGCCCTCCGGGAACAGGAAAGACCTATCTGGCCAAGCAGATTGCAAAGCAGATGGAACGTCCGCTTCTGCATTTCGACATGACGCAGATGTCCAGCCCTCATGCAGCAACCCAGCTTTTCGGCTCCCCGAAAGGCTATGTAGGTTCTGACACGTTCGGCAAACTGACGGGCGGCCTCAAGGACCAGCCGGATGCCGTGGTGCTCCTGGATGAAATCGAGAAAGCCCATCCGGATGTCTTCAAGAAGTTCCTGACCGCCTGGAACGACGGCCATGTCACGGAAGCATCCACGGGTGAACAGGTATCCACCACACGCGCTATCTTCATGCTGACCTCCAACATCGCAACCGATGCCCTGACAGAAATTGCAGACCGGCTTGAAAACGAGCCGGACAAGATGCGAGCCGAGTCCGTTGAAGCCCTCAAACGGGCTGGGTTCGCTCCGGAAGTCCTGAACCGCCTTGACCGCATTTTCGTCTTCCGCGCTCTAAGAGGGCTGGATCTGGCACGCGTTGCGGCTCTGGAAATCGAAGCCATGATCGAAAGCTACGGTCTCCATGTCGAGACAGGCGGCATTGATGCCGCCCTGCTCTTCCAGGTCATGGTAAAGCAGAAAAACCTTGGAACCGGAGCCAGCGCCCGCGATCTGGTGCGTTCCATTGAGGATATGGTTAGCGAAAGTCTGATTGTCGCCCGTCAGCAGGGCGCGAAAATGGTTCGCCTGACCGCCGGGGAAGAAGGGGTTACGGCCGAAATTTCCAAGGATGCCGATGTCCAGCTCGGCCGCCTGAGCCACTGATCCATGACAGCATTTGGTCGACTCTGGCGCCGCGCGCCACTCTGGCGCACAAGCCTTTTCGTCATGGTGGGCGGGCTTGGAATGGCAACCTTTTTTCCTACCCCCACCCTCAAAAAGCATCTTCCATGGCTGCCGGGCAAAGCCCTCGGCGTCAGCCCTGCGCCTACACAATCCGGACAGGGAAATGGCAGCGGCACGCCGGGCAATAGTCCTGATAGTGTGACGGCCCCCGATCCCGCCATCACCCAACAGGGCGGATTGCATCTGGCCGGACGCATCATTCCGCTTCCAGTCGGAGAATGGCACCCCATTCTGGCAGCCCGCACCGGGCCACATGGCGAGATTTCCCAACAGATTCTGGCCAGAACATCCCTCGGCGTCGTTTCGGGCGTGATAGTCGTGGAAGCCAGCCAGCAGCCTCTGCCGCCTCAGGCAGTGGATGATCTGGAACGCCCCTGTCATGATGACCGGAACTATGCGTCTCACATTGTGGAAAAACAGGGCGCGGTGGAAGAATGCGCCTATATTGGCAATGCAGTCATCCTGCCCGGCTCCCCCAACGGCAGCCCGTTTGTGAGCGCGGGTTTTGACCGGATGAGTACACTGGGTTTTCCCATCCCGCCGCTCATGATCGCGCTTGGATGGTATCATGCCGCTGTTCAAGGCACTCAGGGCGTCCAGATAGAAGCTGTTGAAACTCTGATTGCCCCAATCGAACCCGGCTCACGCCAACTTCTGGCTCCTCTGCCCGTCTGGACGAAAGACGGCATCAAAACCAATCCGGCCGCGGAAAAATTCATTTCCGATGTCAAGGCATGGATGCCGGGATGGACAGATCTGGTCCGCAAGGGTTTCGACGGCAAGCTGGATGCGAATGCGATCCCCATCGCCCCCACCAGAGATCCATCCGCTCCCCAAGCACCCTAAGGACCCTCTCGAAGCAGGATAGGGATAGGCACGGGCCACTTCAGGGGGATCAACACGTCCGCGGGTATCAGTGATGCCCGACAGTGCCGCCCATGCTGCGTCCCATACGCCGTTCAGCCATGCGAGCCAGACGCACGAAGGGCAGACCCAGCAACAGATAGGCCGCGCCAACCATCAGCCCTGTTCCGAAATAATCGTAATACGTGGACGACAGACGTACATAGGTCTGGCTGAGTTCTGTCAGGGTAATGACGGAAACAAGCGAACTGTCCTTGAGTAGGGAAATGAAGTCGTTGGTCATGACCGGCACAACCGTCCGGAAAGCCTGAGGCACGACCACCAGCCGCAAAGCCTGCCAGTGAGTCATGTTCAGGGCAATCGCCGCTTCCATCTGCCCGCGCGGCACGGACAACAGCCCCGCACGGTAATTCTCGGCCTCGTAAGCGGCATAGTTCAGCCCGAGAGACAGCACGCCCGCCATGAAAGGTGACAGGCGGATACCAAACGCTGGCAGACCATAGAAAATGAACAGCACCTGAATCAGCAGCGGCGTACCGCGCACGATTTCCACATAAAAACCTGCCGTCAAACGCAGTATCGCTCCCCCATAGTGCCTGGCAAGCGCGAGCAACAAGCCCAGCGCCACAGCGATAATCATGGCCAGTGCGGAGACCGCCAGCGTCATAAGGGCGGCTTGCCCGATCAGGGGCAGAAAACCAACATACCGGTGAATCAGAACTTTCCAGTTATTTCCCGTCGTGCTGGCCATGGCCGCGCGGTACCGGTCCCATTCCACCGGAGCAATATCCAGCTGGGCATGGTCGCCGGTGTAGTTCTCCATCAAAGGAGTCCACAGATTCCAGCGGGCCAGAATTTTGTGAAGCGTCCCGTCTTTGATCAGTTCCCCAAGAGCTGCATCCACCTGATCGCGCAGTGCTCGGCTTCCGGGCGCGAAGGCGATGCCATATTCCATGCTGCCGATCGGTTCTCCCACCAGCTTCATGTCATCGGAAATGCTGCCGTAATACATCGCGATCGGGGCATCGAGCAGGATCGCATCCAGCCGTCCATTCCGAAGATCCGAAAAGGCATTCGTCTCTTCTTCATAAGACCGAATGTTGGAACCACCCTGCCGACGGAGCATACGCTCCGCTGTCGTGTCCTTGATGGTCCCGATCCTGTGCCCTTTGAGAGCTTCCATCGTATCGAGGCCGGTCTCTTCCTTACGCAGGATAATGCGCTCGCTCGTCACGTAATAAGGACGCGAGAACAGAACGGCCGCCTTGTGTTCCGGCGTCATTTCGATGCCGTCCACAACCATGCTGTAAAGGTCGCGGGACAGGCCAGGAATCAGGCCATCCCAGTCATTCTGAATGAAGCGCCCCTTGCGGTGCATCTTCTCCGCAATGGCATTGACCAGATCGTACTCGAAGCCCGTCATGCGGGACTCATGTTCCGGATCATGGAACACATAAGGCACATTGGCCTCACCGTCCGAGGCCCAGGGCAGATCCGTGCTGTCCCTGGCTCCCGGAACAACCAGCGGTGTGGCCGTCTGCTCGTCAGCGGCTACGGCATGAACGAATGGCGCAAGCGTGAGCGCCAGCGCAAAGAGACACGCGAAAAACTTGTTCATGACAGCAGCGTCCGCAGGAAGCGGCGCGTGCGCCCCTCTTTCGGGTTGGCGAACATCAGATCCGGGTCACCGCTCTCCACAATTTCCCCGCCTTCGACATAAAGTACCCGGTCAGAGGCAGCCCGGGCAAATCGCATGTCATGTGTCACGACAAGCTGCGTCATACCGTCATCGTCCAGATCCCGCATGACGGACAGAACCTCTTCCGAAAGCTCCGGATCAAGTGCGGAAGTCGGTTCATCGTACAGCATCACGGAAGGCTTCATCGCCAGTGCCCGCGCAATGGCGGCGCGCTGCTTCTGGCCGCCTGAGAGACTGTCCGGATAACGGCTTTTGACGCCAGAGAGACCGACTTTCTCCAAAAGGGTGCATGCGGTGGCCTGCGCCTCATCCCGCGAGATACCCTTCACCTGCATGGGAGCCATCATGACATTGTCGATGACGGTTCTGTGCGGAAAAAGATTGAAGGCCTGAAACACCATACCGACATGCGCGCGCAGCCGATGGGCCTGCGCTTCATTGGCACGCGTCCAGCTTTTGCCAGTACAGGAAAGTGTCACGTCTTCAATACGGACTGTCCCGGCATCAGGATGCTCCAGAAAATTGAGGCACCGCAGGAACGTGGATTTGCCACAGCCTGAAGGCCCGATAATCGAGATCAGTTCGCCACGTTCAACATCAAGTGACAGACCACGAAGAATTTCGTTGCCATCAAAAGACTTGGCGATTGCGCTCGCCTGTAACACCAGATCAGTCAGTTCCGGATATCCTTTCAGAAGACGTACGATTTCTCCATCGCTCAGCCCTCATAACGAACCTCGCTACAGCTATCGAGACCTTTCCGTCACGTGACTGCGAGAATTCACCATATTGCAGCTTTTCGGACGCCCCTTGCAGTTCTTTTCTCCAGGGGCTCTAAGTCAGACAGGACTGTGTAACGAGACAGAACAAGAGACATGCCCCCCCAGCCGCCTCCTTCAACACCTGCCTTGCCCCTTCTGGATGTCAGGGATGTTACGGTGTTCCGCGGAGACCGACTGGTGCTTGATAGCGTGTCACTGTCATTGTTCGCCGGAGATGCGATGATCCTGACCGGCCCGAATGGCGCAGGAAAATCCACGCTCCTGAGAACCATTTCCGGATTACGCAAACCAGATGGCGGAACGGTCGAACGTCAGACGGAACTCGCCTGGCTAGGCCATCAGGATGCCCTTAAGCCCGGAATGTCGCTGACCCAAAATCTTGCACTCGCCGCGAAGCTCGGGCAAGGCCAGATGAACGAGGTTCTGGACGCTCTGGATCTGGCGTTTCTGGCCGATCTGCCGGCGCGCCTTCTCTCTTCCGGGCAGAAACGTCGCGCCGCTTTTGCACGTGTCATGCTATCCGGTGCACCACTTTGGCTTCTGGATGAGCCCACTGTCGGGCTGGATGTGGCGAGTATCGAGCGCCTTGGTGCCATCATGGCCGCACATCGCGCCAAGGGGGGCGCCATGATCGTGACGACGCATGTTCCCCTGCCCCTTGAAAACACCCGTTCGCATGAACTGCCATCTCTCGCGAATGTTGAACCGATCTGGTTGTCATGACTGCTTTTCTTGCCCTGATCGACCGTGACCTTCGCATGGCCTACCGGTTTGGTGCCGATACGCTCGCATCCCTGCTCTTCTTTATACTGTGCGGCAGTCTGTTCCCGCTGGCACTCGGCCCCTCTCCGGATCTGCTGCGCCATATGGGGCCAGGGATTGTCTGGGTCTGCGCCCTTCTGGCCTCTCTGCTTCCTCTGGACCGCCTGTTCGGCTCGGAACTGGAAGACGGATCACTCGATCTGCTCATGCTGACGGGGCTGCCAGCATATGCCGTTGCGTTCGCCAAGATGATCGCTCACTGGCTGACAACGGGCTTGCCGTTGCTGATCGCCGCGATCCCGCTCGGGATTATGCTAGGCGTCAAGGGTGGCGAACTCCCCCTGCTACTTCTGGGTTTGATGCTGGGAACCATGTGTCTGTCCCTCTTGGGTGGCATGGCGGCCTCCGTGGTGCTTGGCGCCCGACGTGGAGGCGTTCTTCTGCCGTTGCTAGTGCTTCCCCTCGCGACACCCGTGCTGATTTTTGGCGCGGCATCGTCCTACGCTGGCCAGCTTGGCGCCTCCCCGGCTGCCGGATTCGACCTTCTGGGCGCCTGCTTGCTGGCCATGTTACCGCTATGCCCTCTCGCCGCCGGACAAGGGCTCAAAGCAGCCGTCAGCTAAGGCCGCAACACCATAATCTTTTGATTCATGTGGATTTTATGCCCGCTTCACGTTCCAGGGAGCGAAGAGCAGCACCTTGTACTGCGCCTTACCAATTCATGAACTGTTTGTATTTTTCAAAATACAATTGAATGTTAGTTTTGTTTGAACGTAATGATGCGCAGAGATTCGGGCCGTCAGATCGATTGTCTGCCACGGCCCTGCCAGACATATTATTAATTGGAACAAACACGTGACGAACACGACAGACTGGTCATCCATCCCCCAGAAAGGCGGTGACCTTGGTACCGATGGACAGGAAACCATTGTTACGGGCAGCCCCAGCACAGCCGTAGACAGCCTGACCATTCACGGAACGGTAGATCTCAACAACAACAAAACAGTAGAAGTCCAGCAGCTCACGCTGAGCAGCAATGCCCTGCTTGTTATCAATGCCGGCACGAACTTCAAGCTGAACGCCAGCACACTCCCTGCTGGTACCATCAAGATGAATGGTGGCTCCTTTACGGACACCAATGCTTACGGCTCCGCAGGCCCGCTGGTCTTTGATTTTGGCGATCCTGCAGCTAACAGCTCTGTTAGTATTAACGCTTATAATAATACCAATGTCAGCTTCGCGAATGTAGCTCCTGGCGATAACATCACATTCCTGAATTCCTATGGCGCTGTAAAGCTCGTGGATTCCGGCGATGGTGTCATCACCGTCACAGACAGTAGCGGCAAAACTCTCAGCACCCTTCACACGGCCAAGAATCCGCAGGGCACATACTACAAAGCTGCAGATTTCAGCACATCCAGCAGTGGCGATAACTCCACGCTGACATGCTTCCTTGCAGGCTCAATGATCCTGACGCCTACTGGCGAAGCTGCTGTCGAAAGCCTTGAAGCTGGCGACAACGTCATCGTGAATGTTGCTGGCCGAGAAGAAATCCGCCCTGTGACATGGGCTGGCCGCCGCAGCATGATGGTTCGCGCTGATCTTCCTGCCGATGAAGCCGGCTATCCGGTCCGCATCCTTGCGGATGCCATCTCCCCGGGCGTCCCCCATCAGGATCTGCTGGTCACGGCTGAACACTGCCTGTTCCTTGATGGCAAGCTCATCCCAGCCCGTATGCTGGTGAACGGTCGTTCCATCCATTACGACCTGTCCATCACGTCCTACGAGTATTTCCACATCGAGACGGCAGAACACTCTGTCATCACGGCCAATGGCCTGCTGACCGAGAGCTACCTGAATACCGGCAACCGTGGTTCCTTTCGACAGGACGGTTCCGTTGTCAGCATTGGTGGCGTCATCAAGAGCTGGGCAGAAGACGCTGCGGCTCCCCTGACGACAGCTCGTGAAACGGTTGAGCCGGTATTCCACGCGATTACGGCACGCGCTGAGGCAATTGGCGTCTCTGAGAATGACCAGGCTGTCACGCTGACAGACGATGCAGACCTGCACCTCGTCACGGAAGATGGTACGATCCTCCGCAAGATGCGTGAGACGAACGGCTACGCCATGTTCATGCTCCCGCAGAACGTGCGCACCGTGCGCCTGATGTCTCGCACGAGCCGTCCGGCAGACGTTATCGGACCGTTCGTTGATGATCGTCGCCAGCTTGGTGTGCTCGTTGGCAGCGTTGTTCTGTATGATGCAGGCAGCACGACCAACCTTTCCGCCCACCTGACGAAAGAAACGCTGTCTGGCTGGAGCGCCCTGGAAAGCCAGGCTGCCCGCTGGACGACCGGTAATGCCGAGATCCAGATCAAAGACCGAGCTGCACACAGCATCGCCATGGTGGGCGTGCAGATCCTGTCGAACAGCCAGTACATCGTTTCTGAAGTAAAGACAGCAGCAGCCCTCACAGCCTGATTTCGCTTTCTTTTCAAGCAGGAAACGCCAGCCTTCAAAGGCTGGCGTTTTTTGTTTTAAGCGTCTGAAATACCGCATGCCATCTCGACGCCGATATGAAACCGCCGCATCATTGGGCTAAATTTCATATGAGAAGTCTTGTTCATTATGCGGTTCTCCCTTCGACGCTCCCTTCTTTCATGTGCTGCTCTCCTGGGGTGCGGCTATGGTCTGACAGCCCAGGCAGAAACCGGATATTTCAGGGAACCGTCCCTCACTGGCCAGACAGTTCTGTTCAATGCGGAACAGTCTGTATGGAGCGTTCCTCTTGGAGGAGGCACCGCCCAGCGCCTGACCAGCGCGCCTCATGGGGCCAATGCGGTTGACCCGCATCCCGTTCTTTCCCCGGACGGAACCGAAATTGCGTTTCTGGCCAATTATGATGGCCCGACAGAAATTTATGTCATGCCAAGCTCGGGTGGCACGCCTCGGCGTGTAACATTTGAGAACGCCCCCAAACTGCTTCTGACCGGTTGGGATTCCCACGCTGGCATTCTGTATGCCATGCCGGATGCGACCGGGCCCTACTACAGTTACAACGTCGCGTCTCTCGACCCGAAGACAGGCACCAAACACGTTTACCCCTTGGCCTACGCCAATGACGCCGCCCTCAGCCCTGACGGAAAATGGCTCTATGCCGTCCGCTTCGGGCTTGCCGTCACGGGCGATCACATGCGGGCCTATCGGGGCGGCAGCCTGTCCCAGCTCTGGCGCTTCGATCTGCAAGCCGGAAAAGAAGCCGAGCGGATCGGGTCACGTACGGCCAATCTCCTTCACCCCATGCCCTGGCGTAACCGGCTGATCGTGATTTCCGACGAGAACGGCCGCTACAATCTCTGGAACCTCGCAACGGATGGAACCGATGCGAAGCAACTCACGCAGTTTACGGATTACAGTGTTCTGGAGGCCTCCCTCTCCGGAGACACTGTCGTCTTTCGCAAGGGGGCTGACCTGTTTGCTTTGGACCTGACATCCGGCCAGATCAAACAGATCCCCATCACACTGGTGTCGGACAACGCACCGCGTGCGCCTTACTGGCTGGATCGCCCGACACGCTTCACGACGTCTGAGGCCATCTCTCCCAAGGGCAATGCGACGGTCTTCACCATGCGTGGGCATACTGTTGTGGCTGCAGCATCGCCCCGACGTCTGATCGTTATTCCAACCGCGGATAATGTGCGCCTGAGATTGGCCCGCGTCACACCAGACGGCAAATCCGTTATCGCCTTCAGCGATGCTGGCGGGGAATCCTCATTATGGCGTTTTGCAGCCGATGGCAGCGGAAAGGGAGAAGCACTGAGCCAGCCTTCCTCGACCGAACCCGTCGCGCTGGCTATTTCGCCAGATGGAAAATACGTGGCCCACACAGACCTCCTCGGTCGCCTATGGCTCTTCAACCTTTCCAGCAGGTCCGAGAAGCTGGTGGATGACGCCACTTCGGACGGGACGAATGTTTTCGACGCGCTCTCATGGTCAGCAGACGGGAAAATTCTGTCTTTTGTCAGAACCCGTGGCACTGGGCTCCGTCGACAGATTGCCCTCTATGCACCTGAAACCGGCCGGACGGGGTGGGTCACCGGAGACCGCTACGATTCTTACAGCCCGACATTTTCCCCAGACGGAAAATGGCTCTGGTTCTTGTCTGACCGGACCTTCTCTCTCGCCAATGACTCTCCATGGGGGGACCGTAATCTTGGTCCGGCATTTCCTCACCGAACGGGGATCTATGCTCTGGCACTTCAGGCCGAAAACCGCTTCCCCTTCCAGCCTCCGACTGAACTGGATCATGACGACAGCAAGACCAAGCCTGAGCCCAAGGATGGAGAAAAAGACGACAAGAAGGCACCGAAAAAGCCCTTGCCCGCTCTTGAATGGAACGGACTGGCGGATCGCCTGTATCAGGTTCCGGTTCCCGCAGCGGACTATCATGGGCTAGGAGCCTCCAGCGAGTTCCTCTTCACCATGGATGGCACGGGGGAAGATACGAACCCTCTGAAGTCCATCCACATCGACAACAATGAGCACAAGGTCGAAACCTTTGCTCCGAAGGTTGAAGACTTCGACATCTCGGCTGATGGCAAAACCATCATGACCGTCACGCCGCGCCCAAAGCAGACGCCGGACGTGATGCTGCTCCCTGTCGGGGCGAAAAAGCCTGACGATGTTGCTGGCAAGACCGTCAGTCTGGATGGACTTCGCCTGAGGATCGACCCGGCGCAGGAATGGAGCGATGAATTTGTTGATGCCTGGCGCCTGCATCGTGACCATTACTACGACCGCGATCTGCATGGCGTGGACTGGAAAGCTGTCAGAGCCCATTTTGCACCGTTTGTGGACCGACTGGGGGATCGCGCTGATCTGGATGACCTGCTCGGACAGATGGTGGCGGAAATTGGTGCCATGCATTCCCAGCTTCGTCCGGCACAGAGCCTTGACGAACCAGCTACAAGCCTGATCGCCGGGCTGGGCGCGCAACTGACACGTGAAACCCAAGGCTTCTGCATCACACATATATATAGAGGAGACCGGGATCTGCCGGATCAGCAATCTCCCCTCGCGGCACCCGGCGTGGACGCTCAGGATGGAGATCTGATTGTGGCCGTCAACGGTCAGCTTACGGCTGGCGAACCGGATCTCTCTACCTTGCTTGCCAATCAGGCTGGAAAGCAGGTTCTTCTCACGCTCTCCCGCAAGGGAAAAGAGCACAAGACAGTCGTGACAGCCGTCAGTTTTGCCAAGCAGAAATCCCTTCGTGCGCGGGACTGGGAAGTCAGCCGCGCGGACGCTGTGGATCGCGCAAGCCATGGGCGTATCGGCTACCTGCATCTGCAAGCCATGGTCGGAGACGACATGGAGGCCTTTGCACGGGAATTCTACGCCAATATCGACAAGGACGGCCTGATTGTTGATGTCCGCGGGAACAACGGCGGCAACATTGACAGCTGGGTTCTGACCCAACTCATGCGCCGGCCATGGATGTTCTGGAGCCGCTACGGCAACGCACCGGCCATCGATATGCAGCAGGCCTTCCAGGGACATCTTATCGTCATCGCTGATGAAAGAACCTATTCAGACGGTGAGACCTTCTCGCAGGGGATAAAGTCTCTTCATCTCGCGCCGGTTCTCGGTGAGCGCACAGCGGGCGCAGGCGTCTGGCTTTCTGACGGTGATCGCCTGATCGATAACGGGAATGCCCGCACGGCTGAAAATCCGTATTTCGATATGAACGGGCACTGGCTGGTCGAGAACAAAGGCGTCTCACCGGACATTGAAATCGAGAACATGCCGGTTGCGGCTTTCAACGGCCAGGACCAGCAGCTTGATGCGGCAATTGCCTATCTGAACAAGCAGATGACCGACCATCCTCGACAGGCGCTCAAGGCAGAAGCCTTTCCGCCGGAACAGCCAGCGCCCCCGAAGTAAGGCGCAGGCGATCAGGGCCTCTGCTCCCGGCAGAGGCCTTTTTTCAGAGCATCATGTCCATGACCTGATCGCGCCGGGAAAGCCGGTGCATCAGGGCAGCCAGAATATGCCCGGCAATCAGAACACCCAGTATCCAGGCCGAGAACTGGTGCAGCACTCCCAGGGCGGGAGCCAGAAGAGGTGTTTTCTGGATGAGCGCTGGAAGATGAACGGTCCAGAGCATCTGGACCGGGGCTCCGTAAGCGGACGCCATGAGCCAGCCTGTCAGAGGCGTACTTAGCATCAGAAGATAGAGACATCCCTGAAGAACCCGCGCAGCAATCTGCTGCTCTTCAGGAATACTCTCCGGCAATGCCGGCGGACGGTGGGTTGCGCGCCAGGCCATTCTCAACACCACAAGAATAATGACTGTCGACGCGATTTCCTTATGAATGGACAGCAGTTCCCCTTTGAGGGGAGAGGGTCCACGCGGCAGAAGCCGTCCAGCAGAAAAGCCGATCATCCAGACGGGAATGATGATGGCCGCCATGCCCCAGTGAAACAGGCGGGCCGTAAGAGAATAACGCTGGGGCACAGAAAATCCGTTTGGTGAGGGAGATAGTATGTCTACTTTCCATATCCCGGATGAAACACCAACGGATTTCCATTCAGTGGCTGGGAGGATAGGAAGTCCTGACGTTTCTCCGCAGGACCATACCGTGATCAACTCCGTCTACCGCCGCATTACCGACCTCGCCGCCTCTCCCAAAGCTGTATGGTGGCTGATCGTCATCGCCATGGCAGAAGCCTGCGTCTTTCCCATCCCGGTAGATCTGATGCTGATCCCCATGATCCTGACCCGACAGGACCGGGCATGGTTTCTGGCAACTGTCTGTACAGCCGCGAGCGTGGTTGGTGGCGTAATCGGGTGGATTCTCGGGGCCTTCCTGATGAAACACATCGGCATGCCGATCGCACATTTCTACCACGCAGATGGACGAATCCTGGCACTTGAAGAGATGTTCCGCCGGTATGGTGTCTGGATCATTCTCGGAAAGGGTCTCACCCCACTTCCCTACAAGTTTGTTACCCTGGCCGCTGGAGCGGCACATTATCCGCTTCTGCCCTTTATTGCAGCCAGCATCGTCACGCGAGGGGCACGCTTTTTTCTGGAAGCAGCGCTGCTTAAGGCTTTTGGTGAACCCGTCCGGGACTTTATCGAGAAACGCCTGACCGTAATTCTGTTGATCCTGCTGGTGGTGATCGTCGCCGGTGTAGCACTCGTTGAACTCCTTTGATCAGATCGTCACATTTCACACAGAGGATATTCACACAAATAACAGAAATATTCTTTAATTATAAAAATAACATGTTATTCTCTGTGCGATCGTAAACCCCATACGGTCATCGGTTACGGCTTTCCGGCAGTTCCAACTGTTGCCTCTTCCAGCCTCCCCTCAGCTTCGCACGCGGCGAATCCGAGAGGATATCTGGAGATGGATTGCCAGTCTCCGCACGACAACCCGAACACACATTCCCGCTGTCACAGGAGCTTGCCATGTTTAGAAGAGAGACAAACTTTAGCGCTAAACGTTTTCAGATCCTGCCGTCTGCCACACGCGCAACTGGCTTGTTCAGTGGGCTGGAAGCGCAGTTTCTTGGAATGGCTTCTCCTGGAATTCTAACGCTACGGGACACTGTTGATGGTGTGGACTCCCGACCGATGACACCCTTTGAAGACAACGTCCCTTCACGGAGACATGACCATCCATGAGTGCCACAGAGATTTCTCCACCCCCCCGACCACTCATCACCAAGTCACGCGTGCTCTGGGGCATGCCGGTAATGTTATTGTGGGGCTACATCGCCGTTGCCCTTTACATGACGGGCGACGGCATCGAAGTCGCATTCCTTGCGAAATACGTCACGCAGATCGGCTTCACGCCCAAGCAAGCCGGCATGCTCTTCACCATTTATGGTGCAACAGCCGCCATTTCGAGCTGGCTGTCCGGCGTTCTGGCTGAAGTTTATGGTGCACGTCGCATTATGGCGATCGGCACTCTCTGGTGGGCGCTGTGCCATGTAGCTTTCCTCGGCCTCGGCCTGGCTCAGCATTCCTTCCCGATGATGATGCTGTTCTACGGCCTGCGCGGTTTCGCATACCCGCTGTTCTTCTATGCCTTCTTCTTCTGGATCGTTCAGAAGACCCCTGATCATCGTCTGGCCTCTGCCATTGGCTGGGTCTGGTCCATGTTTACGCTGGGTTACGGCATCATTGCCTCGTTCCTGCCGAGCTGGACGATTCCGGCTTTCGGCTTCATGCCAACGCTGTGGATGTCCCTGGCATGGGTTCTTGCTGGCGGCGCACTCGCCTGCCTGACCATTCGTGAAGAGCCTGCCGAAGCTGCACCGCTGGCCGCCAAGGTTCCTCTGAAGGATCAGCTTATCGAAATCAGCCGCAGCCTCACACTGATTGTGGAGAACCGTGACATTGCATTGGCGCTCATCACGCGCGTCATCTGCAACCTGTCCCTGTTCGGCTTCCCGGTCATTATGCCGCTGTTCTATACGTCCCCAGAAGTCGGATTCACCATGCCGGAATGGCTCCGGATTTATGGTGCATTCTTCCTGGTACAGCCTGTGACGAACGTCTTGTGGGGCCTGATCGGGGACCGGATCGGCTGGCTGCGTCAAATGCGCTGGTTCGGGTTTGTCGGATGTGCCATGGCAAGCATTGCCTTCTACTTCATCCCCCATCTGATGCCGGGCAATATGTTTACGGCCATCATTGGCGCCCTGTTTTTGGCTTTGACGCTCAATGCGTTTGTTCCAATGGGCGCGATCTTCCCGGCAATTGCTCCTGAACATAAAGGTGCAGCAGTGTCGGTTCAGAACCTTGGTGGTGGACTGAGCAACTTCCTCGGCCCGGCGCTGGCAACGCTGTTCGTCACCAGCTACGGCACACAGGGCGTCGTCTTTATTTACGCAGCCCTATACCTTCTGGCCGCCGTGATCACATGCTTCATCCGCCTGAAGCAGCCTAAGGGCGCCAATGCAATGGAAGTGTTCTCCGCTGCAAAAGCCGCTGCAGTTCATGAAGAAATGAATGATCTCGGCCTTCAGACGCAGAAAAGCTGAAGCTCCTAAAAAACCAAAAGCCCGGCGCATTACTGCCGGGCTGTCAGATACCAGAAAACGCCGCCCTCTGCTTTTGTGGGCGGCGTTTTTTTGTGTGGGTCAGTTCAGGGCCAGTCGCTCATGCGCCAAGGCCATTTCGGCTCCAAAGGACGGCCACTCGGCGTGCGTCAAAGCCTTGAGTGACGGAGAAGAGAGCCCCATCCGCTTGGCATAAAGCCATGTATATGTGAGGGTACGGTGAACATAATCACGCGTCTCGGTATTCGGCAGGGTTTCCATGAAAAACAGAGGATCATGGAGATCTGCGGTCTGGGCACTCTCCCAGCGCGCAATCGCACCAGGCCCCGCATTATAGGACGCCAGAACACGCACAAGGTCCCCACCCTCAGGCTGGGCAGCCTGTGCCGTATGGCTGGACTGGTTCGCAAGATACAGCACGTAGAGCTGACCGATCTCGAGATTGGAGGCCGGATTATGCAAACGGCTAACCATATCGGGCGGGACCGGAATCACCGCCATACCATGAGCATCATAGGTCTGATGATGCAGCGTGATAAAGCTCGCCGTCACAGGACGGATCTGCATCAGGCCATGGGCCCCAGCCCCTGATGTCGCGGCCGGATCAAAGTTCGATTCAACCCGCGTCAAAGCATAGACCAGCGCCGGATTCATGCGGAAACCATGATTGGGACGCAGACGAGGCATTGGAAGCGCCGTTGCAGCGGTATCAGGATGGCTCTCACCGTCCATGATGAGAGACGCCAGCTGTTCGGACAGATCCTCGAAACCAGCGGCCTGTGCGACGAGCTGAAGCGAACGGGCACGCGCGCTGTCAGCCGCAATATCAGGCCAGATACGCCGCATCAGGGCTTCGGCACGTGCACGCTCTCCGATCTGAAGAAGCGCGAAAAGTTGCCTTCCCTGTGGAAGGGCGCCAATAGCTTCGACATCGATTTCACCGAGAACCGGCACAGGGTCATGCAGGGTGATCTCGGTAGGACTGTCTGGCAGACGGGCATGTCCCTTCCGTCCCAGATCAAGCGTCTGGGCTGCCAGCATTCCATAAAAAGTTTCGTGATGGTTCGCTGCACGATGCAGCCAGGACACATACGCCGCCATTGCATGACGGCGCGCCTCTGCACGCGCAGCCCAGAAGGCAGCAGCAGCATGAAGCTCCTGCGAGGTTACAGGAGCATTGGCCGCGGATTCGAACAGCTCATACGCTGCATCGATATGGCCTTCCCGCCAGGCAGCCAGGCCGGCCACATAAGCTGGCAGCCCGACCTGATGGTCGCCGCGCTCAAAGCCCTTACATCCGTGATGTAATGCACTTTGCGCTTCACCTTGAGACAGCAGACTGAGGGAGATTTCCCCGTATAGCTGCGCAGCGTAGGCCGGCGTCATGCCTGGGGTAATATCCACAAGGTGCAACGCGCTGGTCGCGCCTTTGAGGCCCTGCATAGCTCGCTCCTGAACCGTGCGATCCAGAAGAGGATTGCGGGTAAAGGCGCGCGCCAGCGGGTCTGGCGTGAAATTGGGCGACACATGCACCGTATCGGGCCGGTCATCGGGGGCGAGAGAATGCACAAAGGACTGCGCCGGAACGGAACCTGCGGACGCTGTTCGGAGCAGAAGACCCTGAATAGCCGGCGCATCTGGCTGCGTTGAGTAGCTTTTCAGCCAATCACGGAGTTGATCGGCTGCAGGATGCGCACCTGGCGCCAGATAGCGGTCTGCGAGAACGTCTGCCAGCAGCACGCGATCGGTCAGCAGACGCGTCAGATCGTTCGCTGTTTGCAGATCGCCACGGCGTTGGGCCTGAAGAATCAGACGATATCGGTTGGCCACGGTGGCCGTAAGAGGGTGAGGCAGCGAGACGGTACCGTCTCCACCTAGGGAGGGGCGTGCTTCCGCAAACGCTGTTTCGTCACCTGCATGATCCGGTTGGGGCGGTTGCAACCGCCCACCTTCAGCACGCGCCGGGGAGAATGTTCCACCGGCCAGAATCAGCACACTGACGAGCAACGCTCGCGCCGTGCCACCTGAGATGAAAGGGTTAATCCTTCGCATAGCAGCGGGGTGCTACCCGGTTTCTGCTGCGCTGGCAAGGCTTCGTTAACTCGGACAGACATCCGGACTAAGCGATGATACAGTCACACACTGGAACAATCCAGTGGCAAACACCTGTTTTCGAGTAGTTTTTTACGTTTTCACGAAGTTTTTTCGGCACTGAAATTAAGACTGGCTTTGTACCCTATTCTCAACATCCAATCTTTCCATCAGAACCAACAAATCCTGCCAGGCATTCCGCCGTGCAGCCGGACTGGCCGCCAGCTGAAGCGGGTGCCGCATAGGAAGCAGAGGGATCGGATTCGGCAGACCAGGAATCGCCACTGCAGTCCACTTCCCCCTCAGGCGGTTCAACATTGCCTGATCGCCCAACAACATCCGCAATGGCGTCACTCCCATCGTGACAATCAAAGGCGGCCGACAAAGCGCAATCGTCTTGAGCAGAAGTGGCTGACAGGACCGCATTTCCTGATCAGTGACACCACGCCCACCGGGTGGCCGCCAGGGAACGGCCGGCGCCATGGATAAAGACGCCCGATCCAGCCCTACAGAGACCAGCATCCGCTCCAGAAGCCCTCCTGCCCTGCCCGCAAACAGCGTTCCTGAACGGTCTTCATCGGCATCAGGCGTTTCACCAATCAACATGAAAGGAGCATGCTCCACATGAACCGGCTTGAGCCGGTGGGTTGCCGTCCGAGCCAGAAAGAGGTCGTCCAGCGTCTCGCTGGCGGCAATAAGGGACGGTAAATCCTTTGCCTGCTCCAGAGCGAACGGCGCTGAGCTTCGTATCGATACAGACGGAGTCTGTGGCCGCAGAGGCACCTCTGTCCGCGCAGGCAGGGCTCGAGAGGCCTCGGAAAGACGATCAATCGTCTCTTCCGAGAGGACTTCGTCCACTCCCCATTCGTATTGCAGCTGCAGGGCAGCAAGCAGTTCGGCCCGGCTCGGAACTGGCTGGGGCGTCATGAAGCATCCGTTCAGGTTGGCGTCAGACCACAGGCGGTCTAGGATTGTTTCCATTATGCAGATCACGCGCGGCTGGCCCAGATCAATTCCGGTTTTTTCCTACTCGCTTCGCGCGGGTCTTTCAGCAGTCCTGCTGGCCGGGGTGCTGTTTCCCCCCGCTTCTGCCGCGCCTGCGCC
The DNA here is from genome assembly GCF_000964465.1 of Gluconobacter thailandicus F149-1 = NBRC 100600. GTDB lineage: Bacteria > Pseudomonadota > Alphaproteobacteria > Acetobacterales > Acetobacteraceae > Gluconobacter > Gluconobacter thailandicus. Next base: position 42,738 of record NZ_BANH01000050.1, read on the forward strand.
GGAAGTTCTGCCAGCGATCAGCCCCGACAAATCACTGACCGGGTGGCTCCTGGCCTCCAGCGTCATGATGCAGCGTGGGGAGATCGACGCGGCGCACGATGCCCTCTCGCATGTGCTGGCCTTATCCTCGCGCGATCTGAAGCTGCATGAAGACGGCCTACGCTACGCTGCGATGACCGGTCATGAAGACGAAGCCGTCGCCTTGGCGAAGACCCTTCCAGCCAGTGACATTGCTACCCTTGTTCTTGCGCAGAACGCTGTTCCCAGAAAAGCCTGGACAGAAATGCGTCAGACCCTAAGCCGTAACAGCCATCACGGACCGCTGGTTTCCGTATCGGCCCCCGTGCTGCTTGCGTGGGCGCAGGCAGAAGAAGGACACGTCGATCAGGCCCTCAGCACGCTGAACGCTGCAGCAGTCTTTGCTCCGACACGCCGCCTGTACCAGCTTCATGCCGCCCTGATTGCAGAGCGTCTCCCAACCCCGCATCAGGCCCAGTCTTTTTACCAAAAGGCAGGCAGCAGCCCCGATGACCCCCTCACCCTCCAGGTTTTGTACGCTCAGCTTTATGGTGGCTGGCTAGAGGGGCAAGAACAACATCCGGCCGCACGTGACGCAATCGCTGCACTTGGCGTCAGTTCACCCCTTGCTTCGATGATTATCGGCCCCCTTCAGCACAATCTTCGAAAACGCCCCCCCTTATCCGCAGCACAAGGTGCAGCAATTCTGAATCTGCAACTTGGCCTGATGATTACGGACATCATTCAGCAGGAGGGTATCCCGCGGGATCCGGCCATTATTACTCTCCAGCAGGCACTTTATCTTGATCCCAGCCTGACGGTGGCACGCATTTTTCTGGCAGACACCTTTCGGGAAGGAAACCAGATTCCTAAAGGGCTGGACGTTCTCGAACATGTTTCCAACACGGATCCACTCGCTGCGTTAGCTGCTCAGGAACGTGTCAATCTGGCCAGCCGCTCTCACGACTTACCGATGCAGGCAGATGCCCTGAATCGTGCTCTGGCTCTTCTCCCGGACAATCCGGAATTTCTGGTCCAGCTTGCAGAAGTCCAGGACCAGATGGGACATCATGCCGATGCGATCACTCTCTATACAAAGGCTCTGAAAGCCTCCCCACCACGCAAGGAAATTGCCTGGCCTATTCTCCTCGGCCGCGCCATGGCGGCTCAGGAGAACGGAAACTGGGCCATGATGCAGGATGACATGCATCACGCTCTTGAACTGGCGCCAGATCAACCGGAAGTTCTCAACTTCGTTGGATATGCCAGCATTGAGCACGATCTAGACCAGGAACACGCGCTTCAGCTTCTCAAACGCGCACTGGAACTTCAACCCAATGACCCTTCTATTCAGGACAGCTATGCCTGGGCCCTTCTGAAGCATAAAGGTGACCTGAAAACAGCTCTCCCCATTCTCATTCAGGCTGCCGAACACGCATCCAGTGATGCTGAGATTGGTTATCACCTGGGAGTTGCCTACTGGTATCTGGGCCGCCACACAGAGGCACAGGATCAGTGGAACCAGTCCCTGGATGACAATCCACAGCCGCAGGATCGCACGCTCATTCTCAATGCCCTTCAACAGGGCGGCCCACATCTTAAAGCGTTTGAACAGGACAAATGACCCTTCTTCAAGACACCGCTCACGCCAAGATCAATCTCTACCTGCATATGACCGGCCGCCGCCCTGACGGATATCACCTTCTCGACAGCCTTGCGGTTTTTGCGGGTGCCGCTGATGAGGTGCGTATTGCGGAAAAATCAGACCGCTTTTCTCTCTCTATTGAAGGACGCTTCGGCGCAGGCTTGGAGGCTGACGACAGCAACCTCGTCCTTCGGGCTGCCCGCGCTCTTCAGGCTCATGCCGGAAAAAACGACCCCTATCACCTGACGTTGGAAAAAAATCTTCCAGTCGCGTCTGGCATTGGCGGCGGATCAGCTGATGCCGCCTGCACGCTAAGATTGCTAGGAGAGCTCTGGAACATCGATGAGGCAGACCTCATCGCTATTGCGGAACCTTTGGGAGCCGATGTGCCGGTGTGCGTGCAGCAAAAACCAAACCGAATGGAGGGAATTGGAGAAATTCTGACAGTGGCTCCCGCCATGCCAAATGGCGGCATCCTACTCATCAATCCGGGCCTTGCAGTTTCCACACCCGATATTTTCCGAAGCTTCGCCGCTATGGGAGGAATTATTGAACGGCCTGCTCCCGTATTCCCCGCCCGCTGGACCTCCATGAGCGATCTTGTGGAGATGCTCTCTCTTACAGCCAATGACCTTCAAGCTCCTGCAATCCACCACGCCCCAAGTATCGGGAAAGTCCTCGACACACTGGATATGCAGAAAGAGTGCCTAATGGCTCGTATGAGTGGATCAGGCGCAACCTGCTTTGGCCTCTTTCCAACCCCAGACGCAGCCCGCAACGCTGAAATTGAGCTTTCCAAAGAGGCCGCCCATCTGGGATGGTGGACATGGGCAGGCCCCCTCCTTCAGGATTAACGCGTTTCTACGCTTCAAAGAGAGTCTCAGGAAGATGACAACCGGACCACGCATGCAGGTTACCCGCTCCGAGGACGGACAGAAGATTGTTCTTTCTTTCTTGGAGAGCAGCGGCCTTAACGGCGATATTACGCTTGATGAAGCCCAACTCACCCAACTGATTACCAGCCTGGGTCTGGCGCGAACCGCTCTGGTAGAAAAGAAACCCTCGGCACCCATTGAAGGTGCTCGGTTTTCTCCCGTGTACAAAACCAACTGGGCACTTCAGATCGATACCCTGACAGAGGGGTCTTTATTGGCATTCCAGCACCCGGCTTACGGCCCGGTTGGACTTGTGTTTACTCCCACCGACGCGGAACAACTCATTCGGGGACTTCAGCGTCATCGCGCGATGGTTCACTCCACTCCGGATGATGCGAGCAAACCTAGCTAAAAACCAGTTAGAAGAGTTCAATATCACCCGCATACTGCGAAGAAGGCTCACTGCTTCCAGTAAGCCTCTCACGCAGAGCGGCTAACGTCACCTGCTCGACCGCGTCAGCACTAATTGTGATGCCCAAGACATCTTCCTGGCCTGCAAGCCGTTGAAACAGACTCTGAAACTGCTCGAGAGTCTGCGTTAGGGAATCAAAAGACTGCAAAGTAGTGGTCTCTTCAGGAGCGACATGTGAAAGTGCCAACTGCTCTAGCGTCTGACATTCACTAAGAGTTCGTGAAAGATGACCGGCAGCCCCTTGGAACAAAGTCGCAAGCGCAAGAAACGCCATATTCTCAGGCTCCGCAGATCGGACCAAACACGGCCTCGATGCGAGCTTTCAGAGAACTGGTCGTGAATGGCTTGGCAAGAAAATTGTTCACCCCCGCAGAAATGGCTTGCTGAACCAATTCCTTGCTGGCCTGCCCCGTCAGCATGATGAAGCCTGTTTTTGCACTATGCGAAGACGCACGCACGGCCTTGAGCAATTCGAGGCCGTCCATATCTGGCATGTTGAAATCAGAAATAATCAAATGCGTTGGATTTGCCTTCAGGTGCTCCAAAGCCTCTATTCCGTTACGGACGCCTGCGACATGCACAAATCCAAGCTGAACTAGACTGTTCCGCAGAAGCGAACGAATGGATGTCTGATCGTCCACAAGAAGAACGGACATGGATGAAGCGGAAATCATTAATGACTCTCCTGAGTACGATTTTCAGCAAGACGAAGGACTGATGGTCCTATTTCAGACAGCGGCAACTGCACTTCTACAGCTCCACATTCAAAGGCAGCCTTTGGCATGCCGTAGATGATTGACGTGTTGCGATCCTGCCCGATAGTTCGTGCACCACTCTGCCTCATGGCCAGCAAGCCCCGAGCACCATCAGTCTCCATCCCTGTAAGAATGACACCTACAGCATGCCGTCCTGCCGCTTGGGCAACTGAAAAAAACAGGGCGTCCACAGAGGGACGATGTCCATTGAGAGGAGGACCGGACACAAGATGACAACTATAAGGAGACATACGTCCCGTGCGGGATACTTCAGTGTGCATCTCGCCCCCGGGAGCAATAAATACTTTTCCCCTGGCAAGCTTGCATCCATCTGTCGCGAGACAAACTTCTGGACGTGAAATTGAATTGAGACGCCGGGCAAAATTTTTAGAAAATTGCTGCGGCATATGCTGCACAATCACTGTCGGGGGGCAATCTTCCGGAAAACTTCCTAGCACTTCTCCGAGTGCCTCAACTCCTCCCGTTGAAGCGCCGATTGCAACTATAAAGTCAGAGCTGCCCGAAAAGCCGGTCGAGACACCCAGATGAGCATTGACACGTTGAGAGGCCGCACGAACAACCACGTCTGCCAAACCCACAAAAACAGCTTCACCTTGCTCACCGGACGATTTGGAAAAACATTCTACAGCTCCCAGTCGACAGGCCATTTCAACCATTTCGCTGCGAGCCGCCAGAAGACTAGACACCATGACAACAGGCATGGGCCTCAGACGCATAATCTTTTCCAGAAACTGCAACCCATTCATTCCGGGCATTTCAACATCTAACGTCAACACGTCGGGCTTAAGCTTTAAAATCAGGTCCTTAGCTTCAAGTGGCGTACCCGCTGTTCCAACAACTTTGATTTTAGGGTTCCGCTTAAGCGCAAGCGTTATAAGCGCTCGACTTGTCAAAGAGTCATCAACAACCAATACAGAAATGGTTTCGGAATAAATCTTATGGCCGCCAAACACTATTTTACTCTCTTATATGAATTCAATCCTACAGGCCTCAAACCAAGAAGATCTGGATTCGAAATTCTTTCCGAATGTCCAATATATATTTCACCGCCCACGTGAAGTCTTTCAGCTAATCGGGACCATAATTTTTCTCTTGTTGGCTTATCAAAATAAATTGCTACATTTCGACAAAATATCGCATGAAACTTTGATTCAAACGGCCACTCAGTTATAAGGTTTAGAGATTTAAATCTTACTGTTTCCAATATTTCCTTTTTGAAAGTGAACTCTTTTCCTTTTTCTAAGCAAAATTTATTAAAAATTTCCAAAGGAATAGATTTTTTTTCTTCTAGATCGTAAAATCCAATTCTGGATCGTTCAAGCATATTAGTATCAATATCAGTTCCTAAAATTTTCATCTTAGCGGTTGACAAATCCGCAAGAATTTCAGAAGCAGTCATTGCTGCAGAATAAGCCTCCTCTCCACTTGAGCAAGCAGCAGACCATATGCGTAATTCTTCACCATTTTTTATTTTATTAATAAATCCATTTCGGATTATATTTGATAGATAATTAAAATGATGCTTCTCTCTATAGAATGCCGTAACATTTGTTGTTAAAGCAGCAACCATTTGCGAACGCTCAACTGCATCTGATTGAATAATATCACAATATTCCTCAAAATTTGAAATTTTATTTTCTCTCAGCCTTTTATTTAGACGCGAGAATACAAGGTCTTCTTTCTTATCATTCAAAAGAATACCTGAAACATCGTAGGCGATCTGAGAAATAATCCTTAAAGAACGCCGTGATATTTTCTCGTCTTTGTTGCTCAATGAAAGCATTCTTTAATAAGATTTGGGATATCCAAGATAAATATGACACGGCCTTCAATAGAAAGTATTCCCTCTAGAAACGTGGAAACATCTCCTTGAGAAACATCAGGAAGATTTTTTCTGCTATTTTCGTCGTAGTCGATAATGTCTGAAACATTATTAACAGAAAATGAAACTGTTTTTTCACCATTTTCTATAATAACCATGGCTTTTTTTTCGCCATTATCGCTCGATGGATTTATTTTTTTACAAAAATCAACGAGAGGAATAACCGTTCCACGAATATTAATAATTCCTTCCATAAAAGACGGAGAGGAAGGAATAGGTGTAGCCTGAACCCAATTCCGAATTTCGCGTACAGCACCAATATCAATGGCGTACTCTTGATCGTACGTCGTAAAAACAAGCACTTTTGGCATTTTGATTTTCCTTATTTAGCCGCTCTGACATTTTTTTTCCCGGAAACACTTTCAATAAGAAAATCTACGTCCACAATCAGCGCGACGCCCCCATCCCCCAAAATGGTAGCTGACGAAAACCCGGATATTTTTTTATAATTTTTTTCTATTGATTTAACTACAAATCTGGACTGATCAATGATTTCATCAACAATTAAAGCAATTTTTTCTTTTTTTTCATTTTCTATTATTAAGCATGAATTATTTTTTGTTTCTATTTTATTTTTTTCAGTTAAATTTTCGCTATTTATAATAGGAATATACTCATCACGGTAGGGATATCCCCACACATCTTCCGAAATTTTGAATTTTTTACTTTCTTGAAAAAGAAATGCTTCCACCACTCCAGAAACTGGAACAATAAAATTTTGCTTCTGGGTTCTGAAAATTAGTCCTTCGACAACAGCTAAGGTCAACGGAAGCGAAATCGAAAATAATGTCCCTTTGTCTTCTTCTGTTAAAATAGAAATTCTTCCGCCTATTTCAGAAATGGATTTTCTAACGACATCCATTCCTACTCCCCGCCCCGAAAGGTCAGACACATTTTCAACGGTAGAAAAACCAGGCTCGAAAATAAGGTTTTGTATTTCTTCTTTCTCCATTAGAATAGAATTATTAATAATTCCCTTTGAGATCGCTTTTTGATGAATTTTTTCACAATTCAAACCGGCGCCATCATCTTCAATTTCAATTATAATCCGGCCAGAACGATGAAATGCACGTAAAGACAATTGCCCTTCTGCAGGTTTTCCTGCTGCAACACGAAGATGTGTACTTTCGAGCCCATGATCTATGGCATTCCGTACCATGTGTGTCAGAGGGTCAGATAATTTTTCCAGGATAGACCGATCAACCTCAGTGTCTTCACCTTCAAGATGTAGAATTACGTCTTTTCCAGAAACTCGACTTGTTTCGCGTACAATACGCCCCATCCGTTGAAAAACGGTTTTAATAGGATGCGCCCGCATTGCCATCACGTTTTCCTGCAACTCATGCGTGAGTTGATCCAACTCAGAAATGACAATGTCCAGCGCAGAACCAGGACGAATATCATTAACTTTCATCTGAGAGCGAATAGCTCCTTGATTAATTACAAGCTCACTCAGAAGATCTACAAGTTTATCAACTCGCTTGGTATCAACCCGGATAGTTGGATTTTCTTTTCTAGAGTCTCTCGATGGCTTCTGTGCTCCAGAAAATTCGTCAACCTTATTTTTGTCGAAATTATTTGGAATTTTTCCTGCTAATTTGCAACTAACGTGTTTTTCTTCTAAAAATTCTACTTTGATATTATCTCCAGACCATTCGAAAATTTCTTCAAGAGAATTCTTATTTTCATTAGAAAATATTACAATATTCCATGTAGAATACGTTTTATTTACATTAAATTCCTCAATGTTAGGTAAATCATCACAGTGTATCTCGACTTCCATTTCTCCTTTTTTTTCTAAAAAAGACAGAATGTTACGAATATCGTCTCCGCTTTCATATAAGCCAATTCTAGGAGTAATTTCTAATAAAAATTTCTCTTTTTTTGGAAGATCAATTTTTATTGGAGTGAAAGAAATTCCTTCTATATCTTCAGGGAGTTCTTCAACTGAGACTGGACTTTTCGAAAGTGCTTCTGGCACGTTGATATAACGATCCAGTTCTTCAACCACATCATCTTGAACTGATAGATCTGTTCCATCTCGATAAAATGCTACGATATCGGTAAGTACGTCGGCAGCCTTTAAAAAAGTAGCTATGGCGGCTTGGTCAACCGTGCACTCTCCGCCGCGAAATTTTTCTAGTACCGCTTCAAACAGATGGGAAAACCGAACAAGCTTTTCCATGCCGAATGCCCCAGCTCCCCCTTTTATGGAGTGAACCGCCCGGAAAATAGTATTTATCTTTTCTCCTGGACCTGTCGCTGCATCCAGAGAGGAAAGCTCTTCCTCAAGAAGGCTCAGCTGTTCTCCGCATTCTTCAAAGAAGATTAACCGGATACTTTCCAAGTCATCAGTTTCAACATAATTGTTCATGCCGAGACCCGATCAATCGTGTTCAAAAGACGCGTTGCATCAAATGGCTTTACGAGCCAGCCTGTCGCACCAGCTTCGCGACCTTTTTCTCTTACTTCTGGACTGCCTTCGGTTGTCAAAAACAGAATAGGTATAAATTTCGTTTTAGCTTGCTGTCGCAATTTCTGCACCAATTCGAAACCATTCATACGAGGCATATTAAGGTCAGTAATAATAATAGATGGGTCAAATTCACTTAGCTTTTCGAGCGCATCCATACCATCTTCTGCCTGACAAACAGTATATCCTGCGCCTTCCAGCGTATTTTTCAGAAGGTTCCGGATTGTTCTCGAGTCATCAACAATCAGAATATTCACTGTGTCTTGTCCCCATCTAAAAGCCTTCTAGCTCCAAGCAGAATCAAAGACTTTTCCAGTTCAGGCGAAGGGTTTTGAATTATGAATTTCTTATTGCGCGCCAGTGCAGTTTTTCGGGCTGACAGTAAGATCTCGAGGCATCGGCCGCCCAAACGTTTCACCTCACTGCCATCCAGAACAATATCTTCTGGCAAAGCTTTCAGGTGTTCCAACAAATCAAAAGAGACTCCTGTCTCAAGAAGCTCTGGCAAACAAAAAATTTCCATTACCGAAACTCCTCCCAACCTTCATCGGAGGTCTGATATCGCTCTGTAACCAAAGGCATAGAAGGTGATAGGTCACGTCGCTGAACTTCGGAGCTAACGGGAGAAACATCTTCACTACACAGATGAAAATGACGAACAATCTGAACCAGCTCTTCGGCTTCAGCGCTTAGATTGTGACTTGCCGCTGTGGCCTCTTCGACCATTGCAGCATTTTGTTGTGTATTCTGGTCCATCTGACTGACGGCAGTACTGATTTCAGAAAGATTATTAGCCTGATCTTGAGCTGTCGTTGCAATCTCACCGATAAGAAGACTGATTTCACCTACGTTTTCCACAATGGTCTTCATTGCTCCTCCCGTTTCCTGGACCAGAGCCGTACCTTGGCTAATTTGCTGAATACTGGAACTAATCAGACTTTTGATATCCTTGGCAGCGTCTGCCGAACGCTGCGCCAGGGCTCGCACTTCTGTTGCGACGACAGCAAAGCCTCTTCCCGCCTCCCCTGCTCGAGCGGCCTCTACGCCGGCATTCAGAGCCAAAAGATTTGTTTGAAAAGTAATGTCGTCTAACAATCCAAGGATCTGACCAATTTGCTTGGAAGAGTTTTGAATATCCAGCATGGCCGCTGTTGCCGCGGCCATCACATCCCCTGAGTTTTGTGCCCGCTCAACGGTCTGCTGGGCAACAGTGCTAGCGTGAGTTGCAGCCTCAGCAGTTTTTTTAACGGTTTCTGTCACAGCTCCGACAGATAGCGTTGTTTCTTCAAGTCGACTGACCTGCTGCTCGGTGCGGCGGGCAAGGTCGTCTGCGGCAGATGCGATTTCTGCCGAACCGGACGAAATTGTCCCAACACTGTCATTCAGGGACATCAAAATTTTCTGAAGATCTTCAGCAGTGGCATTAAAATCCAATCGAAGTCGCTCATATCGCTCCGGAAAAGCATCTTCTAGACGGTGATCCAGACATCCTGCTCGCAATTTGCTCAGCGCCACGCCGAGAACTTCTGTCATTTTTTCAAAAGATTGGGATTCTACTTGAGTCTCTGCCTGAGCACTTTCGGCGTTTTCCTGCGCTCTCAACAAGGCTGTACGGGCTTCAAATGCATCCTTGTTGCTTTTGAGGAGATCAGACTGCACACGCTGTAAGCGTGCCTGTATTGCGACGAGCTCAGGAACCGAATTTTCAGATGGAAGGATGTCCTGAACGGCAAGGACATGAGAGCCTTTTGACAGGGCATAAGCAGGCCGGACTATTCTAAAAAACAGTATGATAGCCGCAAGCAGGCTCAAGAGCAGAACCAGCCCGTCAGGCGCTACTCCCATGAAAACAGGCATCGAAGAGCCAGTTCCCGGCACACTCCAGAAGCGCCAGAATGTAACTCCTGTGAGGACCACTACCGGAAAAAGCACTGTCGCCCAGAAGAAAAAACTGGAAGCGATACTACTTTCAGATCGTACGCTCACATGAGAGGAAAACATTCCAGATTGCCCAGTCATAACAGGTCCCCATATCCCGCAGGCGCAAGACCTACGAACATGGAAACCTGTTTACGGGGAACTGATTGATAGTCTGTTAACAGTCCGTCGCCTTATGCTCTTGGCGCCCGGAAACGTTTACTCAGCAGCCTGACGGTCTGGGTCATTGGCCGGAATGTCCGTGTCATGCTGCGCATATAACTTGCGTCCACGCCCGATCCACAAACGGTAATGGCGCATGAAATCGCTGCCAAGCAGTACATCCGTATCTGGCAGATCATCCACAACAGCCAGGCGGATATTGTGAAACACGATATCGCCGACCTCAAGCGTTGAAAAAAGATGATGATAAGCCTTCACGGGATCATGGGTTATCCCCCAGACTACGCTTACAGGATCCTGCTGCAGCATTTCGCGCGTCACACCTGCACGACGTGCCGTATGCATTGTCATGGCCGTATTCGTAGCACCGGTATCCAAAGTCGCGTCCGCCAAATGCCCATTGATCTTGACGTCCAGTATCGTCTTCGAGTTAGCGGACACGCCATGATTCACGTGAATGGTATGAATACGTTCGCCCCAACCGGGCGTGGGACTTGGACAATCTTCAGTTCGAACCAAGCGGACGATATGATCGGGAATATCAATGATCGTATCGTAGTTGCCAAGGAAATCGGCACCAAACAGACCGACAACCGGAAGGCCATCTATAGACCTTTCAAATTTTCCTGCCGCAACAACAGAAAAATTAGACGCTTTGGATGGCCCCATTTCCAGGCTGTCGATCTTCACGACCTCAGCGAGTTCTGCGCCCCCCACGCCGCTGATCGTTCCGAACGCTCCCAGCACCTCCAGACCCAGAGGATTAATATGGGATGTTCCTATCAAAGACGTCATTGACCCCGTATCCACAATAAGGGCAACGGGATGACCGTTAATGCCCGCCCGAACAATGGGAGAGCCTGAACGATTGATGATGGGCATCACACCGCTTGTATAAACCTTGCATTGAAGTGGCCCTGTCGGCGAGCAGGCTGCCAATCCCGACACAAGCGTTCCGATGATGGCTCCCTGCATCCATGTTCTCATGCCCATCTCGTTCCACTTTTCATTATTGCAAACCGTTACACTTGTCTCGCAGGATCAATTTCCCCCGCAAGTTACTTTTTTTGTTCAAAAAAGCATTTTTTTCGAAAAAGCCTCTTGCCACTGTCCGGGGAGGTTGGTAAATCACCGCCACCGACCGAGAGGACGCCAACACGGCACCAAACGGACGGTCCAAAGATCGCTGAAAAGCGGTTTGCGGGTGTAGCTCAGTTGGTTAGAGCGCCGGCCTGTCACGCCGGAGGTCGCGGGTTCGAGCCCCGTCACTCGCGCCACTCTTTACATGAGTGGTGTATAAATCTCCCCAAAAAACTAAAATCCACTGAAATGATGTCGGTTACATACCGTTGCACTTCGTTTTGAAGCGATAAGACTTTGGTAAGGATACGTTAACGCCTGCCATACCACACTGATACCTCCTTCTTTCTTCAAGGATGTATCATGTCTTCCAGCATTTCTTCCCTTGGCTCTTCTGCCATGTCATCCCTTTACAGCACTGGAAGCCGCCAGGACACGTCTTCAACGTCTTCCACCCAGGAAACGACAACGACGACATCCACCAATGCTGACGGGTCTGTCACGACGACTGTCACTGATTCTTCGGGTAATATCGTTTCCGAGACAACGACTGGCGGCACATCTTCTGGTTCTACCAACAGCGACCGCGAGCTTGACCTTACTGCCTGAGACAGGTCCAGTCAGGCCGTAAGGTAAACGTCCAGCACTTCGTCGGGCGTTCCATCCATCCGGATCCGGCCATCCTCCAGCCAGATAACCCGTGTGCACCATTTGCGCATCACATCTGGCTGGTGGGTAGAAATCACCAGAATATCCGCATGCTGGACCATGGCCTCAAGACGGTCCTGCGCCTTGTTCATGAAAGCACCATCGCCTGCCAGAAACCATTCATCCATCAGCAGGATCTGAGGTCTCATGGCCGTCGCCAGACCAAAAGCCAGACGCACAGTCATCCCGGAACTGTAGGTTTTCAGGGGCATATCCACATACGACCCCAAATCCGCAAAGTCCTGCACGTCCCGATCAATCTGGCTGATCTGCGCCTTGGATAACCCGCCATGCAAGCCATACAGACGAATATTTTCCCGTCCTGTCAGCTCCATATTCATGCCAAGACCGGCATCCAGCAGGGTGCCCAGGGAGCCTTCCAGCCTCACGCGGCCACCAACTGGCTCATAGATGCCAGCCATGGTCCGCAAAAGTGTTGTTTTTCCTGCTCCGTTCCGGCCAATCAGACCAAGACGTTCGCCAGACTTCAGATTGAAACTGATCTCCCTCAGAACACTGACGACTGTGCGCTCGCGCCCGTCCTGCATCAGATGAGCCGCGGGAGACCCTGGACGTAGATTGGAAAGTGTATTTCCGACGTGCTTCTTCAGAGACCGGCTCTGGCCGTGATAAAGCGGGAAATCGATCTGGAGCCGATCAATGTCGATACGGGGCATGAGGTCAGATCCAGTAAGGGATACGGGCGCGCATCCGGCAGAACAGGGCTGCAGCCAGTCCCCATAATAGAGCACCCTGAACAATCGCTGCGATCCACAAAGAGGAACGCACATCATATCCCATCAGGGGACCACGCATGATTTCGAGGATGGGATAAAACGGATCCAGCAGCAGATACTGGCGGCCCACATAAATCAGATCCGGCTTCCAGATCACAGGCGTGACGAAGAAGAAGATCTGAAGGATGGAGGACATGATTGGCGCAATGTCCCGAAAGCGGGCGCCCAGCATGCCAATCAGGAGAATGATTGCAAAACTGTCCAGAAACCAGATGGGCAGACTGACAAGCAGGCTCCAGCTCTGTTTGGGCCAGAGATGATAAACGCCGAAAACGACAGCAATCACTACGACGTTGTGCAGGAACGTCAGCACATTGCGGACAACGAGCCGGATAACGGGAAGTGTCGCCGGGATACGTCTTGCATGGAAGAGAGACGTGCTTTGCGTAAAGACCGTCGCCGCATCGTTGATGACGCCGCTGATATATCCCCACAGAACGATCGAAAGCGACAGAAACGGCAGGTAGTGCGGCAGATCCATGTGGAAAAGGTAGCCGTAAACCACCCCCATTGCCGCAACCATGATGGCCGTTGAAAGCGTCAGCCAGAATGGCCCAAGAATTGAACCGCGATACCGTAGCTTGATATCCAGCCAGCCCAGCGCAAGCGCCAGCGGCAGCAGACGCAGTCCAGCCTTCAGATCATCCAGAGCGGCCCGTACACGGCCGAATCCCCTCTGCGGTGCGAGATCAAGTATGGGAGTACGGGAGTTGCTGTCTTCCATGAGCCTCTCCCTACCATGAAAGACGTTTCTGCCCACCCCTGTGACCTGAGGAAACATATACCTGCGAATAAAAGAATGTTTTCCCTTGCATCCGGCGCGATCCTCGCCGACATGCTGCGGTCATGTCTTATGCTGTGAAGGAAATGTTCGTAACCCTCCAGGGAGAGGGTGCGCAGACGGGTCGTGCGTCCGTGTTCTGCCGGTTTGCCGGGTGCAATCTGTGGTCAGGCCGTGAGCAGGATCGTGAAACGGCGGCATGCCGCTTCTGCGATACGGACTTTATTGGAGTGGATGGTGAAGGCGGTGGCCGCTTCAAAACCGCTTCCGAACTGGCCGAAACCATCGAACAGTGCTGGAAAAATGCTGCGGACGAAAGTGGCCGACGTTACGTCGTCTTCACGGGTGGCGAACCTCTCCTGCAACTGGATGCGGAACTGATTGCCGCTGTCAAAGCCAATGGGTTCGAAATTGCCGTCGAAACGAACGGTACAATTACTGCACCCGCGGGGATCGACTGGGTCTGTGTCAGTCCCAAGCCGGGCGGCCCTCTCGTCCAGACCAGCGGCGCGGAACTGAAACTCGTTTATCCACAGACAGAGCTTCCGCCTGAAATGTTCGATGGCCTGTCGTTCCAGCATTTCTGGCTTCAGCCCATGGATGGGCTCGCACGGCTGGAAAACACACAGGCTGCGGTGGCGTACTGCCTCGCGCATCCACGCTGGCGCCTGTCCCTGCAAACCCACAAACTGATCGGAATCCCATGAGCAACGCCGCACTCGTCCTGTTTTCCGGCGGTCAGGATTCTGCAACGTGCCTGGCCTGGGCGCTGTCCCGCTTCGACCGCGTCGAAACCGTCGGCTATGCTTATGGCCAGCGTCACCTCGTAGAGCTCGAATGCCGGGATACGCTCCGGACCCGGATGGCCGAACACTCCCCGGAATGGAAAGCACGACTTGGCGAAGATCACACGATTGATCTCGCCTCCCTCGGCGCTTTGTCCGAAACGGCCCTGACACGCGAAGCCGAGATCGGTTTCAATGAAAGCGGCCTGCCCAATACATTTGTACCAGGCCGCAACCTGATTTTTTTGACCTTTGCAGCTGCCCTCGCCTATCGCCGAAACGTCAAGCACATCGTCACCGGTGTGTGTGAGACCGACTATTCAGGCTATCCGGACTGCCGTGACGATACAATCAAGGCCCTTCAGGTCGCGCTCAATCTCGGTATGGACCAGCGCTTCGTATTGCATACACCGCTGATGTGGATCGACAAGGCACAGACCTGGGATCTGACAGAAGAACTTGGCGGCAAGACGCTCGTTGATCTGATTAACCATGAAAGCCATTCGTGCTACATGGGAGACCGGACCCATCATCACGCATGGGGCTATGGCTGCGGCACGTGCCCGGCCTGTGAACTTCGCGCGGATGGCTGGCGTCGATACTGCGAGAGCCAGGTATGACGGCCGAACTCGTTTTTACCCGCCGTTTCTGCATGGGTCACCGGCTGATTACCGGAAGCAGCGAGAAATGTGCCATTCCACATGGTCACAATGAATATGTGAAGGTAACGCTCAGGCCCGTAGAAGAGATACGCCTGGACGGTCATCAGAACATGATCCTGCCGTTTGCAGAGGCCAAGACGCGCTGGCATGACTTTGTGGACAACAGCCTCGATCATGCTCTTCAGCTTTCGGAGCATGACCCGCTTCTGGCATGGTTTCGCGCTCATGAACCTGAGCGCGCACGTAGGATCGTCGTTACGCCCGGCGACCCGACAACCGAAGTTATGGCCGCTCTCCTGCTCGCCAAACTGACGGCTATTCTGGCTGATCAGGGCTCCAGCCTACGCGTTTACGCTCTGGAACTGGAAGAAACCCCCACCAACACCGTGCGCCTGACGGGTGATCCGGCCTTCTATCTGCCACAAGTCAGCCGAGCTCCACAGGAGTGCTGGTGGAACCGGGCTGATATGAGTATTTCAGACGTCTGACGATTGTCAGCCGCGGAGGAGCGACAGGATCTCCATCCGCGCGGCGTGGTCGTGCTTCCATGTTCCCCGAGCTACGGTTGTCACGGTCGTCGAACCGGGGGAACGAACGCCGCGCATACTCATGCACATATGCTCGGCCTCGATTACGACCAGAACGGCTTCCGGTGCCAGAACATCTTCCATGGCCTGTGCCACCTGATCGGTCATGCGCTCCTGAAGCTGCGGACGACGGGCAAAACCTTCCACAACACGTGCCAGCTTGCTCAGCCCTGTCAGACGACCACCCGCTGGCAGATAGGCTACATGCGCCTTGCCATGTACCGGAAGCAAATGGTGTTCGCACATGGAATGAAAGCGGATATCTTTCACAATCACAGCGCCATGATGCTGATCGGCGGAAAACTGCGTTTTCAGATGCTCACGTGGGTCTTCATACAGGCCGCCGAAAACTTCCAGATACATCTTGGCCACACGTTGCGGCGTATCCTGCAATCCTTCGCGCTCGGGGTTTTCTCCCACGGCCTCCAGAATAGTCCGAATAGCACTGGCAAGCCGCTCTTCCGCATCTACAGGCCGTGACAGAGCACCTAGCGGTCGCTGATCGTCCTTGCAGGCAGTCATGGCAGTGGCGTTCAGATCTGTCATGGCGGGTTTCAGGCTCCTTCGTTCCCCGACGCGGCTTGACCCGGACCACGCCGGATCACATCTCCGCGGATGCGAGGCAGGACTGCTAGCGCGTCCGCCACCCGGCGTCCACCAATCAGCCGCTCCGGCGCGATTTCTGCCAGCGGCTCCAGCACGAAAGCCCGCTCAAAAAGGTGCCGGTGAGGCACCGTCAGGACACGGTCGGACAAGCTGCGATCGTCATAATACAGCAGGTCAATATCCACTGCCCGTGCCCCCCATCGCAGTCCCGGAATGCGGCCCAGCTCTCCCTCAAGCGCCTTGCAGAGCCTGAGCAGGGCATGAGGGGCCAGCGTCGTGCGGCCCACAGCACAGAGATTGACGAAAGCCGGCTGATCGATCCCACCCCATGGCGCGCTGTCATAGAGGGAAGATACATCCGTGATCTCCAACCCCTCTTCCATGGACAAGCGATCCAGCGCTGCATTCAGGGTAACTTCGCGCTCTCCAAGATTGGCGCCCAGAGAGAACGCCACATCATGAATACTGTGACGCGTCACAATCGTCGCTGTTTCGGATACCGGATACGGCACTGGAGCAGAGGGCTTGTGGACAGTCACAAGCACAACCTCAACCCGGTCCAGACGAGCCAGAATTTCGTCAGCAATCCGTCCAGCCAGCGCCTCGATAAGGCCCATCGGCTTTCCAGTGACAATTTCCGCAGCAATATCGCAGAGTGTCCCGTAACAGACGGCCTGAAGGTAGTCGTCACCCTCAATTGCACCTGACAGGTCGGCCCGGATCTCAATATCAATGATGAACCGCTGCCCAACACGGTTCTCTTCCGGCAGAACCCCATGATAGCCAAACAGACACAGGTCTCGCACGAAAACAGAGGTCAGAGGAGCCGAAATCATGCGTTCTCCTTGAGAAGGCATCGAATGGAGAGAGCGTCAGCGTGTTCACGAATGTCATGAACACGCAGAATATCGGCCCCCAGATCTGCTCCCACAAGATTAGCCGCTAATGTTCCCGCCAGACGGTCTTCTATCGGTCGGCCCAACAAATATCCAAACATGGATTTCCGGGAAAGCCCGAGCAGAATCGGACGCCCATACTCCCGTTTCAACGTCCCGAGGGCTGCGATCGCCTGAACATTCTGGTCCTGGGTTTTTCCAAACCCGACGCCGGGATCCAGAATAAGGCGATTTCTGTCGATGCCCGCTTTTTCGGCAAGCTCCAAGGAATGATCGAAAAAGCGCCGCCAGTCTGCCAGCAGGTCCAGTTGATCATCCACCTCATGCCGGTTGTGCATCACCACCGCCCAGGCTCCGCTATCCGCAATAACAGACGGCATTTCCGGATCCGCATGGAAGCCCCAGACATCATTGATAAGCCGCACACCACTCTGCAAAGCCTTGCGCGCAACTACGGCTTTCGTTGTATCGACAGAGAGGGCCACCCCTTCTGGAGCCAGCCTGTTAATAACGGGTTCGAGCCGGGCCCATTCTTCATCTGCCGGAACAAGCCTGAACCCCGGCCTGGTCGATTCTGCGCCGATATCTAAAATATCCGCCCCGTCCGTCAGCATTTCCCTGGCATGGGCTATGGCTGTCTCGGGTGACTGAAAACGCCCTCCATCAGAAAATGAATCCGGAGTGACATTCAGAATACCCATCAGGACAGGACGTCCCGCCGCATGAGGCTTCGACAGCCAGGAAGCACCGCCGTCAGGCGCAGACAGAAAAAACTGTTTCATCGTACCTTACATGAGACGCATGACGGCCTTGCGGATCAGACCATTCAAACCTGCGCAAAAGAGGACAGTGGCAGA
Source organism: Gluconobacter thailandicus F149-1 = NBRC 100600 (assembly GCF_000964465.1). GTDB lineage: Bacteria > Pseudomonadota > Alphaproteobacteria > Acetobacterales > Acetobacteraceae > Gluconobacter > Gluconobacter thailandicus. Next base: position 60,738 of record NZ_BANH01000050.1, read on the forward strand.
GGATCCCAGACAAGATCTTCCGCGGGGCAAGGACGACCGAGAAAATAACCTTGCACTTCCGTACACCCCTGGGTCCGGAGAAATCGGTAATGTTCCAGGGACGATACCCCTTCTGCGGTCACGGCGATACCCAGATCGACCGCTAGTTCGATAGCGTTCCGCACAATGGCCGCGCTTCGGGAATCCTGAAACAGATCCTGCACGAAAATGGTATCGAGCTTGATTTTGGAGAACGGGAACAGGCGCAGATAACTCAATGTTGAAAAACCCGTGCCGAAATCATCCAGCACCAGTCTGACACCCTGCCGGTCCAGCAACTGGAACGCATGACAGACACTCGGGTCCCGTTGCAATCCCAGGGTTTCAGTCACCTCGATCTGCAAGCGCCGTGGATCCAGTCCAGCACGGGACAATGTGGCCAGGATCCGTTCCGCAACCTGAGGCTGAGAGAACTGGGACGCCATCATATTGACCGCCACCCAGAGATGGGAGGGCCATTTCACCGCAGCCTCACAGGCAGTTTCAAGAACCCAGAAGTCAAACTCACTTCCACGTCCAGAAACCTCAATCAGACCGATGACCCGTTCAATTGAAAGCGGTCCATGTCGGGAGCCATTCCAGCGCGACAGCGCCTCAAACCCGTTGATTGCTCCCGTCTGCGCGTCAACAATCGGCTGGTAAACGAGAGAAAAAGCCCGTTCCTGAACAGCCTGCCTCACATCCTGAAGCAGATACTGCTGGCGCTCTTCATCTTCCAGTGTAAGGCGCTCATAGAAAGAATATCGCTCCTGAGTTTTTCCTCTTGCATCATGCAGGGCCATGTCGGCCGCTTCCAGGAGGATTTCGAGAGTTTGTCCTTTGCCAGACACCGGGGCAATTCCGGCGGACACTCTGGCGGAAAGAACCGCGCCGTCGCTTAGAACCATCGGTTTCTCAAGCAATGCCATCAATTCAAGAGCCAGAGATTTTGCGTCTTCCAGATCTGAAGAAAGAGGATTTTGTACGATCGGGAAAAACGCAAATTCCGCCTTGCCGTAACGCCCCGCCACACCTGGCTTGTCCTTGGCGAACCGTCGGAGGCGATTTCCCGTTTCTGAAAGCAGTTCATTCCGGGAGGTCTCGTCCTGCGTCTCCACACCATCACGAAAAAAATTATCCAGTGACAGAAACAGGAGTGCGCCGAAACGAAATAGCGCAATTTTTTCAAGCAGTGCACTTTGCAACTGCTCACAGAAAGCAAGACGGTTCAAAAGCCCTGTCAGTTCATCATGTCGGATACGTTCGGCATAAAGAGATCTCGCATTCCGCTGCCTGGTTACATTCGCACCGATCCCACGATAACCATGCAGAACCCCGTGCCTGAAAACAGGGCGCCCTGTCATAAGCCACCAAATGGTATTCTCACCGACTGTGACAGGGATACACAGGTCCCTGAACGCCAGCCTGTTGGCAAGACAGTGGGCTAAATGTGCTGACGCAGACATGGGCTGCCCGTCAATCAAGGGAAGGGGGCACCCCGGCTGAATGACAGGTAACGCCAGAAGATCAACAAGCCGCATACCGGCCATCTCTTCAGAAGATCGTTTCAGAAGGGTGCAAAATTCGTCGGAGGGCGTCTGTATGCAACCATTTGCATCGATTTCCCAGATCCAGTCACCAATATGGCTGTCAGATCCGCGGGCCATCATGCTCATGATCTCATTTCGCTCCCGCTGTTCAAGACGGTCCTGCAAAAGCCGCTGCAACAGATAGCGAGCCAGCCGGCTGACGCCGATTACGAAAAGGCCGCAGACTGTCGTTTCCAGAAAGAGCGAAAGAATAAGGAATGCCAGCGCACCGCAGAAATGTTGCGCCATCACCAGACATGCTGCGGCCACGACAGGAAGCACCAGAGCCTCAACAGCTCCACTGACAACCGAACACAACAGAAGGGGCGCAAAAAGCCCCATGCAGACTATCACTGCAACAATATGCGCCTTCTCACTCGGCATATGGAAGACGCAGATCAGAAACCAGCCCCAGACCACACCCAGCGCGCCATTCAACAGTCTGAGCGATCGGGCTATCTGACTGTATGTCCAGGCGTATCCGAGATTTTTAGCAGGCGAAGCCTCCCTTCCGGCAAACCAGCTTCTGATCGGACATTCACAAAAACTGCTGAGGAAAGGCCATTTCGAAATGGTCCATAAACCCACAAGGCTCTCCACACATGCCACAAGCATGAGTGCGGCCCAGTAATCTATTGACCAGAGACAGACCGCAACAACAGGCGCACTGAGTAGTTGAGCAAAAAGAAAGAACGGGAGAAAAAGAGCCAGAACCCGCAGACGTGAATAGTCAAATGCAGATTGCAAATGCGTCGGTACGCGGGAATGACCCAGATGAAGGGACTGAGCCAGAATTCGGCCTGAACGAAACGTCAGAAAGCGAAGCAGACGCCTTGGGGAAAAGAAACGCACAAAACGAAAGACGCCCCCTTCCGTATTGGAAAATGGCTGTTTTTCCTGAAAATTTCCAGGACTGAAGGAGTGATCCGATGCGAAGTCGCTCCTTACTTCGCGTGGTTTTCTGTCTGCCATCGGGGCCGTACCAGGGGAGCGTTTTGTTTCGACTGCCCACTTGAACAGCTGCCTGACGCAGCAATCCAAGGTGGGAAACAGAAGATTACACAGATTATGTTTAGGCTCAGGACTCATAGCCAGAACATGATGGTTGCGGCGAGGC
>NZ_BANH01000049.1 GCF_000964465.1 Gluconobacter thailandicus F149-1 = NBRC 100600
CAGCAACGCAGGGAAGGGAAAATTTCCATCCTTTTTCTGAGGCGAGAAACCTTGAAAAAACGAAGATTTTTCAGTGTCTTAATACAGACACGAGGTACAGGTCATAAAGTACAGAAAAGTGAGACACGAGGTACATTTTCTTACCGCCCTGGACCGGAAAATATCGGCCTTGCGGATACGACCGGGTTCGAGGCGGCAGGAGTGGGGTGAGTTTCCCGGCGGGGCAAAAGCAGGTTGTCGAAAAGACCCAGTTCCAGTGCAGAGACGATCTCTGGGTCTCGACTTAAAAGAGCTTT
>NZ_BANH01000048.1 GCF_000964465.1 Gluconobacter thailandicus F149-1 = NBRC 100600
AGTGATCGTCCAGCAGCGCTCAGTTCCTTGACGTGTTTTCTCTGCCGGGTTGTCAGAACATGTGGTCGCCCAAGCTGTTTCCCGGCCAGCCGGATAGCCGCAAGTCCTGCCCTTGTTCGCTCGCGGATCAGTTCCCGTTCAAACTGCGCAAAGCCTGCCAGGATGGTCAGAAACAACTGACCATTCGGGGTACCCGTCTCAATCCCGATGTTGAGAATACGCACTCGGATGTGGCGGCCCGTCAGGTTATTCACCAGCCCCATGACATCGAGCGTGTTACGACCCAGCCTGTCCAGACACGCCACAACCAGACTGTCTCCCTCATTGAGGCGACTGAGCAGGCCAGCAAGCCCCGGTCGACTGGCAGCAGGCACGCTGCCTGACACCGTATCAAATACGATTTCGGTCACACCTTCTTTCTGAAGAGCCGATACCTGCCCGTCACAGACCTGGTCGCCTGTCGAAACCCGTGCGTAGCCATACCGTGTCATGCTTCTGACCTCCCTGCGTTCCGGAACAGGATTTCGGAACAGCAGGACCCGTTTTTCCTGGCCTGTTCCAAAAACGACGGATTGTGAAACCCAGCGTTGCAGGTCAGCGAAGCAGGACCAAAAGAGAAAAGGAGCAGACAAGGAGAGTATCCTGTCTGAGTTCTCACTGCCTCCTGTTTGTTTGCAGTTTGGCTGCAACGTCGTCACGCCAGCGTCAGGTCATTGGTCCGGAGAAATTCATGAAACGGGTAGTCGTCTGTCTCTTACTGTGCGGTGCCCTGCCACCGGTCGCCCATGCACAGGATGCTGTAGCAGCTTTTCGCCGCAGCATGGTCAACGCCGCCATGGGGATGGGTGCTGGTCACATTCCCAATACTCCGGCAACGCCGCAGGCTCCTCAGGATAATGGCGGCGTGACACTGCAAAAGACCCTGACGTATCGTCCAATGGACAATGCGCTGGGACATGCCTCTCTCATGGGGATCTCGTTGGGCATGTCTGCACTGGAGGCAACAGCCCAACTTCGCCAGGCCTGTCAGGCGGACCCATCAATTCGTACCGAGACCCTGCGGACTTCCTATAAGGGCGTCGATATGGAGACCCAGTCTTATCCGTCGATGCTGTCCTGCCAACGAAATGGCGACGCCATCAATGTGTCGCTGGCACCTCCCGTCATGGGAGGCATAGTCATCAAGATCGAACGCAGTGTCGATTATCCGGCCATTAATGCTCCGGGATACGATGCTTTGAAAGGGGAACTTGTCACCCGGTATAACGCCCATCTCCCGTCTCTTTACAATGCTTCTGCCGTGACCGCTCTGTATGCACTCAAGGATGGCACGGTCACCGAAAAAGCTCATGGCGACCCTGTTGCATTCTCGCCGTCGTCCGATCCACGGGCGTCTGTTACGCAAGCCTGGATGCAGATAGCCGTTGATGTGGTCCCGCAAAATCCGTCAGCCGTCAGTCATCTGAGCATTGCGATCGAGGATATCGGAGCTGTCCAGACCATAACGGCTGAAGTCATCAAGCAGCTCAATGCGGCTGTAGACGCAAAGCTGGCCCACAACACCGTCAAGCCAGCATTGTGAGGGCGTGGTCATGACCGTATCCCCTTTGCAAAACGTGGCACCAGAAGAAGCAAACACCTTTCCTGGTAAAAGTCAGACTTCCAGAGTGCCTCATGAGCCGGAACATCGGGGTGTGATCATCAAAATACCCGATGCAACGCCAGGTCTGATCGTCGCTGATGGCCAGCAATATTCCTTCATGCTGCCCAAGGTTTGGCAGGGAACAGCCGCTCCCGCTCGCAACCAGAAAGTCGTGTTCACACTGGCAGCGAATGGCGACGTCAACGCAGTGCGTTTGCTCGGGCGCGATGTTCTAACCCATGAAACGCTCAGCGCATTGGGTCAAACCCTTCGCTCGAACGGTGGAACATTTGGCGAGAAAGTGTTGCCTCTGCTCCAGGCGCAGAAAGACCGCATGACGATGCCAGGTGTTGTCCTGTCGGGTGCATTGCTGCTTGGTTTTTTCGTGCTCCCCGGCTGGAGCCTTGAAGCTGGCAATACGATCCTTGGTGTCAATCTGGCCTACACCGTCAGCCAGTTGTTGGGCGTTGATGCCAGTGCCGCCGATCTTACGGTTCACTTTGGTTTTTGGCGTCTGATCGGATGTCTGGTGATCGTCCTGCCCTGGATTGCACCATGGCTGACGTTCAAACGAGCGCAGATGTTGAATGTCCTACCTCTTGTCTTCCTGATTACTCTCCCGCTGGTGGTGCATACGAAGCTGCGTCATTTCGCAGCGGATGCAGTGAAAAGCACCGGCCAACTTTTCGGCGGTCTGGGAGGCGATGGCGCAATGCAGCGCGATATGCAGGTGATGGTCGAGAAGCAGGTCTCCTCGTTGATTCATGCGACGTCCTGGAAGAGCGGGTATTGGATCGCGCTCATCGCGGCTTTAGGTCTTGCCGGTCTTGCACTCAAAAGCAGGCAGGGCGGAATACGCCACTAAGCTGATACCTATGACTGGCTTTAAGCTGTCTGCTGCACGACGCGGTAGACAGTGCTTGGTCCGACACGAAACAGTCTGGCAATCTCTCTAAGAGATTTGCCCTGCTGCGCCATTTCGCGAATGTGCTGACGCTGAACGGACGTCAGGCGGGGTGGACGTCCGATGAGCTTTCCTGCCGCCC
>NZ_BANH01000047.1 GCF_000964465.1 Gluconobacter thailandicus F149-1 = NBRC 100600
AGCTTGAATCACATCAGATCGATTTTCCAAACAGGCTCTTAGATGCCCAAGCCCGATATCCGTTCAATCTACCTAGCAGGTTTAAATACGGCCCCGATCAAGAGCGCCATCGCTAAAATCAAGAAAGTCAATCTATGCACGCTTAATAATGTCTACCCCACATACGCAAAATATGAATCAGACTGATCGCATTATGCTTTAGAGATCAAAACGCGCATTGAGAGAAACCGTGCGAGGTGCTCCTGGAAACAAGTTTCTGTTTCCACGGCTTAGCCAATAACGAACATTTCCGATATTTTCGACTGCCGCTCTCAGTACAACATGATGGCTGCCAATTTTCGTGCTGTAAGCCGCTCCGATATTGCCTACAATATAAGATGGTAATCGAACCGTATTAGCAGCATCCAGCCAGCTTCGGGAAACGTAGTTGAAACCGGCATTAACGCTTAGACCTTTGATATATTTCAAACGATATTCCGTATTGAACGAGGCCTGAAACGGAGCCACAGCCTCCAGTTTATGGTTGTGATACCCTGCTGCGGCCTGAACATATCGAGCGTCCAGATAAGCAATACTCCCATTGACGTTGAGATCACGGGTAACGAGCCAGGATCCCGCTGCCTCAACACCCTGATACCGGGAAAGCCCGTCCTGAACATAATAATTCTGGGCATTTGTATACGCAGCCCCAGTGTCCATACGGAATACGGCCAGTGTTCCGTTCCATTTTTTCTTCTGTATCTTTACTCCCAGTTCATATTCATCACTCCGTATCGGGCCGAACACCTGCATGTAATTCACGTTGGATGCACCAGCTTGCCCACCCGACTGCATGGCCTGCACCCAGCTAAAATAGGTATTTATTTCTGGTGTAACTTTGTAGCTCAGAGACACAAGGGGCGTGACAGGATTGTTTCTGTGAGCCGCGGTCTGCGTGCCGGACGTCGAAAAATCGTTTTCCAGATAATTCGTATACCGGCCTCCCGCCATGAGAGACCAGCGGTGAAAGGTGATTGTATCGCTCCAGAATGGTGCTACCTGTTGGTAATCAATATAGCGATACATCCGAGGGTTGAAGTTGCTCGCACTTGTCAATGTAGGACGATCGACAAAGATATTCCCGTATTCCACAGGAGTTTTAGCCCCGGAATTGGCGTCTGCATCGAACATCTGACGCAGCCATGTGACTCCGGCAATCACATCATGATGTAACGGACCTGTCTCAAAATGCCCCTGAGTTGTGGCATCCACCTGATGATAGGTCAGAACACGGACCATCTCGAAGGCCTGGCTCCTATAGTCACCATTTGTTCCGGTAAACGTCACCTGATTGGAAGGAAATTTTTCATCAAGATGCGTATAGCCATACGTCAGATGAGCACTCCATTTTTTGGAAAAATCCCAGTCGAAGCCTGTGCTGAATCTCTTCATGTCATTGGTTTTCCATGAATCTGCCGCACCGAATGCTTCACGCCCGCTCATTGTTTCCACCGCGCCAACACCATTGGCGGATGCAATGGTATTCACCATGCCTTTCTGAAGTGTATTCAGGTAGAACGAATTGAAATGCCAGTGCAGCGTGTTCGTAATGCGGACGTTTGTTGTAAAAGACAAAGACAGGTTACGCAGGAAGCTGTCATTCACCTGATCCCCGACTTCGCTTGCAAAAACAAATCGCGTTTGCACCCGATGATTTTTATCCAAAGACCCGCCAGCGTCCAGCATCTGCCTGAATACAGCGTCAGACCGGTAACCCGCTTCCAGCGTCAGTTTCCTTTCTTCAACCGGTGCTTTCAACTGGTAATCCAGAACACCCCCGGGTGAGCCAAAGCCATACATGAAGGCCGAAGCTCCTTTGACGACCTGTACATGATCGAAATTCGCCAGAGGCAGATCAATATACCAGTAAGGAATAGCCAGGCCGTCGATCTTGTAGCCATTCGTCCAGTCAAGGTTCAGGCCACGCACCCTGACACTTGAACCTGATGCTGTGGACGATCCATTCGAATTGGCTTGTACACCCGGTTCATAGCGCATGACATCATTGATATCGGTCGCCTGCATCTGTTCGATCCGGTCAGCCGAAATCGTGCTGACCGAAAAAGGTGTATCGAACTCTGATCGTGTCCCAAATGCGCCCAGTGGAACCTTACGCGCCAGTTTAGGAGCCTGACGCGTTACATGAACCGTAACGGACTCCTGCGTGCTGCTGTTGAGATCGTGCGGTGCAGGACGATATATGGGAGCATTGGCTGCTGGCTGAACCGTGGGTTTATGATGTGCGCGATTTTGCGTTCGTACGTCCTGATGAACCGTCGCAGCCATGGACAGGTCAGGCAGGCTGATAAGTAAAAAAGCGCGCAGGCTGAGACGCTTCATAATAAACATATCCTTAGAAAATCCGAAACTTCAACCTGAGGTGTGACGGAGCTTGTCTTCCTGCTCGACCAGCGCACGAACCCGGGGAATAAGGTCTCTTCCATACCGAATGGCGTCATTCAGCGGATCAAACCCACGTATGAGAAAGGTCTCAATTCCCAGCCGATAGTATTGAAGCAGGCTGTCTGCGACCTGATCTGCAGTCCCAACCAGAGATGTGGAATTCCAGCGACCTCCCGTTACCTGTGCGACACCTGTCCAGAGACGTTCATCATGACGTGCGGACTTCGCTGCAATCGCCTGCAGGCGCCTTGAGCCCTCATTTGTTGGAAGGGTGTCCTCCGTTGGATGTGCGCCCGCGTCGTCGAGGGCTATCCCGTTTTGTGCTGGAAGAATGGTCGCCTGCCGCGTCTCGACCTGCTTCTGAATAATCGCAGCACGCTCCCAGGCCTCCTCCTCCGTATCCGCAATGATCGGGCGAAAAGAAATGGAGAACCGCAAAGACCGATTATGCCGTTGTCCAGCAGAGCGCACTTTTTCTACCAACTCGGCTGCATTGGCCCGTGGCTCTCCCCACAAGGCATACCCGTCTGCGAGTTCGCCAGCGACACCGATGGCCTCTTCGGAAGCCCCGCCGAAATACAGAGGGATACCCTCCGGCTGATAGGGCAACACAGAGGAAGACGCGTTCCTCAGACGGTAGAACCTGCCATCATGATCAAAGGGTCTGTCTCCCGCCCATTCGCGGCGAAGAATTTGCAAATATTCTGCTGTTCGTTGATACCGCTCCACTTTCGATAGATGATCACCGTCAGCCTCAAGCTCACGATCATTTCCACCCGTAATGATATGAACAGCTACCCGTCCCTGAGTGATGTGATCCAGGGTTGCAAACTGTCTTGCCGCCAGAGTAGGAGCGGTAAAACCCGGACGGTGTGCAATGAGCAACCCGAGTTGCGATGTTACAGACGCCGCATACTGAGCAATCAACGTGCTGTCTGGAGAAGTCGAATGAGCCGCAACAAGAACCCTGTCAAAGCCACTCCGTTCATGGATCAGAGCCGTGGCGGCAATATACGCTGGATCGATTTCTGGCCCTGAAAGATCAAGGGTCTCTGTCTGTTCGCGTGCGCTGACATAACCGATAAATTCGATAGACATGAAACCACTCCAAAAGAAAGTGGTTTCATTCTAATAACTTTTACTTTTCAAACATTTTAATAATGAAAAATTATTACCTAACTATCTGTAATGTTTCCGGTTTTCATATGAGTTATCTTTGGTTTTCGGATTGCATTCAACCAATATAATATAAATAAAACCGTGATATTATTATATTTAATTCATCCTGCAATAATTTAATTATTGCAGGATAAATTAAAAAATAACTTTCCCGAATTCTTACTATTCGTTCGACCTGAAACGTCCTTCAAATGCTATTTCCGCAAGAGGAAAACGACCAGAAGGCTGTTCGCGCTCACGCAGTTCTTCCGACAGGGCACCAGCATCCCCCTGCCGCCCAATCACGAGGGCTGCATGAACCTGATAGTCTTCTGGAAACTCCAGCCCTGCATGTGCCAAATCACGATCGAAACCGCTGATTGGATGGACAGCCCACCCTGCCTGTGAGGCCTGAATCTGTATCAGAACGGAAGCTGCACCCGCATCAAAAGCATGGGTCGGTAATGGAGAAGGTTCTCCCGTTCTACTGGAAATGGTGATTGTTCTGGAGGCGATATAGACAATAGCTGAAGCGTTTTCCGCCCAACTCCGGTTGAACGGAATCAACCAGGACAGGAACCGGTCCCAGTCAGGGGTATTTCGACGGGCGTAAATAAAGCGCCACGGCTGGATATTGTAAGCCGAAGGTGCCCAGCGACCTGCATCCAGAAACCCGAGCAAATCTTCAAGATTAATATCCGTCGGCTGATAAGCCCGTGGAGACCATCGATCAAGAATAGCCGGGAGGACAGCAGAATTCGGCGCGCGGCCGGGGGCAGTTGTCATGAAATTGGCCTTATCAAAAATACAAACTCACGCAGCATGCACGCCCAGTGCATCTAGCAACAGACTCCGCAGCGCATCAAACCCCGGATCGGAGTGCCGCCGAGGACGCGGTATCGTAATGGGAACATCTACCCGAATGCGTCCTCGTTCAAGCACTACAGCACGGTCAGCGAGAAGAAGGGCTTCGTCCACATCATGTGTCACGAGCAGCACCGCACAACCGTGTTTCTTCCAGAGATCAGCCACCAGTTGCTGCATCTTCAACCGCGTCAGGGCATCCAGAGCAGCGAACGGTTCATCCAGCATCAGAAAGGCAGGCTCTCTTACAAGAGCCCGGGCAAGCGCCGCGCGCTGCGCTTCGCCTCCCGAGAGCGTAAGCGGCCAGGCATTACTGCGATGAGACAACCCCACCTCTTCCAGAACGGTTTCCGCACGGTGCCGGATGCCTTTGTCTTCCTGCCCCAGCACGACATTCTTCCACACACGTTTCCATGGAAGCAGACGGTGCTCCTGAAACACGACCGAGACTTCACGAGGTCTGGTCACAGCCCCATCCGTCACCGGATCAAGTCCTGCCAGTGTTCTCAACAGGGTCGACTTTCCAGATCCGCTATGCCCCAGCAGAGCAACAAACTCACCGGGAGCAATCGCCAGATCCAGCCCATCCAGAACAGGAGGACCATTGTTGAACCGTCGCGTCAGCTGCTCCACAATGACAGCAGTGCCAGGATGAGCTTCAGAATGTGTATGTGTCATGCCGTTCGCCCTTTTCGGCCATCGGGGCGCCAGGACAGCAGGGCACTTTCCAGAAAACGGACAATCTGATCGGATATAAGGCCCAGCACACCGTAAACGAGAAGACCTACAAGGATGATGTCCGTGCGCAGGAAATCCTGGGCATCCATCATCATGTGTCCGATACCGCTTTCCGCATTCACCTGTTCGGCAACGACCAGCATCAGCCAGGACACACCGACGGCATAGCGCAGCCCTGTCAGGAAATCAGGCAACGCTCCGGGGAGAAACACATCCCGGATCGTCTGCCAGCGCGACAAGCCCAGCGTGGACGCCATTTCCACGAGCTTCGGATCAATAGACCGGATGCCTTTGTGAAGGTTCAGATAGATCGGAAACGTTGCCCCCAGCGCGACAAGCAGAATTTTGGGGGTTTCACCAATCCCGAACCACAGGATGAACAACGGCACAAGCGCCAGCGCGGGCAAAGTCCGCAGGACTTGCAGAGGTGCATCAACAACATCCTCCCCAATCCTGGACAGGCCCGAAATCAGTGCGAGCGTCACCCCAAAGCTGATGGCAAGGCCCAGGCCACTTCCCGCCCGCAGAAGAGAAACGCCAAGATTGAAAGGAAGCGTTCCGTCACGCACCAGCGTCCAGCCCGTTACCGCAATCTGGAGCGGAGATGCGACAAGCCGGGTGGAAAGCAGCCCCAGGGAGCACGCAGCTTGCCAGAGACAGACCAGAACAATGGGAGACGCGTAACGCCTTATGGAAACAAGCGTCCTCAAACTCCGGGGTTTCCCCTTGGCTTCAGCAGTCTTGTACGGTCCAGTCAGTGTGATGGCGTCTGACATCGGGCGTCCTCCCACAGGCAGCAATAGACGCCCACCTTCCCTATTCTACGCGCAGATGTCAGGTGAATATTGTAAATACCAATGTTTGACGTGATTTAATTGTGCCTGAGCAGACATGCTCTCAATCTGGAGACTTTCCTGTTGCGCACAGGGCCCATTTCCAAAATTTGAACGAGTTACTTTTTATGGCCTCTGTAAGAAAATTTCTGCCCTTCATGGCGGCACTTTTTTTGGGAACCTCTTTTGCCCAGGCAGAAGGCACCCTGATCGTCGCCGATCAGAAAGGGCAGCAGAAGGCTCTTCTTGAGGCTGCCGGACAGGACAAAAATCTGCCCTACACTCTTCAATGGACCGAATTTGAGGCCGCCGCTCCCCTTCTACAGGCGCTTGCGGCGAACGCCGTGGATACGGGAATTGCGGGAGATGGGCCCTTTCTTTTTGCCTGGGGCGCTCATCTGCCCATCAAGGCAGCCTTTCTGGTTCCACCCAGAGGAGGCGGAGAGTCGACCGCTGTAGTTACTTCAGCCTCTTCCCCCATCCACACTGCGGCGGATCTGTCCGGAAAAAGGATTGGAACAGGCAAAGGCTCGATCGGTCATCTGTTGCTTCTTCGCCTGATTGCGACGGGCGCCATTCCCGCACCCGCTCCGCATATCGTTTTCCTTGCACCAGCTCAGGCCAAGGCTGCACTTGATACGGGGCAGATTGATGCCTGGTCCACATGGGAACCCTATGTTTCACTGGCGGTGGTCCAGAGCCATGCACGCAATATCGTGGATGGCCGGGACGTCATGCCCAACAACAGTTTCTTTGTCGCGACCAACGAGGCCCTGGCAACAAAACATGCGCAACTGACTGATTTCTATAAACGGATGACGGCTGCTTACGCGTGGGGAACGGAGCATCAGGCCGAATATGCCGCCATTCTGGCCCGCCAAACCGGTCTACCGCTGCCCGTCGCAACCGCCGTGGCCAAACGCCTTATTGCCTCTCCTGCACCTTTGACAACGAAAGTCATTCAGCAGGAACAGACGACCCTGGACGCCTATCGTTCCGGTGGATTCCTGAAAGAGGCAGGGAAACTTGAAGGCGCTTTTGATCTGACGGTTTCTACCCCACAATAAATACGCTCTAGTATCCGCCAGATAGAGGAAAGACGGAGAACCGCCATGGGTGACAGTCCATTTTCTTCCACAACCAGTACTTCCGTAACGGACAAAACCCTCGACGAGCTGGTTCAGGTTTTTGCCGAACGCGCAGCACGCTATGATCGTAGCGGTAACATTGCGATTGAGAACCTGCATGACCTTCATGACGCGGGTTTCCTCACTCTGGCACTCCCGAAGGAGGCCGGTGGGGAAGACATTTCTCTTCGCACCGTGACCCAGATTGTCAGTCGTCTTGCACAGGGTGATCCATCGACTGCCCTCATTCTGGCGATGCAGTATCTTCAGTCCGGAGCTTTCGCACATTCGCCGCAATGGTCCGACGATGTGAAGCAGGAACTGTTCGAGAGCATCCGTCAGGAAGGTGCTCTCATCAATGCCCTGCGCGTAGAACCGGAACTTGGCACGCCTGCCCGTGGTGGACTTCCCGCAACGACGGTCAGCCGGAACGGTTCTACGTGGCGTATTTCGGGGCGCAAAATCTTCTCAACAGGCTCCACAGCTCTTCAATGGGGCGTAGTCTGGGCAAAAACAGACGATGCTGAACCCAAAGTCGGGCCGGTTCTGGTACCCCTGGATCTGAGGGGTGTGCGGATCGAGAAAAGCTGGCACCAGCTCGGAATGCGCGCCACAGGAAGCCATACGATCATCTTCGATGACGTGGAGATCCCGGAGCGCTATCTGGGCCTTCTGGCGCCTTCACCCGCAAAAGAAACTGGTCCGGTCGCGATTGCAAGCTGGCATGCGATTGTCATTGCGGGGCTCTATAATGGCATCGCCATCGCGGCACGGGATTGGCTGGTTGAATTTCTTCATAGCCGTGTGCCCTCCAATCTCGTAGATTCCCTTGCAACGCTCCCTCGTTTTCAGATCTTGCTGGGAGAGATCGATGCTCTCCTTCTGTCAAATGAGGCTCTGATTAACCATGCGATCACTCTTGCGGAACAGAGTACGGAAAGCGATACCCGCGCCGGATTGGCCAAACAGGTCGTCACGGAAAATGCCATTACAGCCGTGAGTAAAGCAGTCGCGGCCATTGGGAATCCCGGACTCAGCCAGGATAATCCTCTTGAACGGCATTACCGCAATGTCCTGTGCGGACGCGTTCACACGCCACAGGGCGACAGCGCCCTTCTGGCTGCCGGCCGCGAAGCACTGAAGATTTAGACATAAAAAACCCGGCGACGATAAACGCCGCCGGGGGCAGAAAGGGCCTGTCAGAGCTCAGATCTCTTCCAGAACCCTGAACCCATGGGTTCCATCCTTCTCAAGCTGGGCAACCAGTCCGTACTCCCAATCCAGATAAGCCTGCATGGCTTCTGCCGCGTTGTCTGTCCCTTCATAAGGGCGCTTGTAAACATCATCCGGCTCCGAGATCGCTTGCGCCTCGTTTAGCCCTGCCTCAAGCGCATACCCTTCTGCCTGCCATGCTTCCGTGCCACCCTTCAGGACACGAACACGTCTGCCTTCCCCGACAAGATCCGGCGCTGCCAGATTGGCGGCGATACCATTCGGAGACACTAGAACAATATTCTTGGCCTGCCGGGTTGCCGGATGAGACACCAGATCCGGACGGATCAGGAACTTTGCGCCCGGAATATGTCCCTTCCGGAAAGCAGGGCTGGTGGCCAGATCCAGAACCAGAATATCGCCAGTCACAAGACTCTCTTGCAGCTCAACGGCAGAAATCGTTTCGACGTCTGGTAAAGGCTGCGAAAGCAGAGGCGCTTCCTGTCCGGTTTCAAGCGGCAGACCGTCCCATTTATCCAGAACGTAGACTTCGTTCCACCCCAACTGCCTAAGCCAGTGGGCCGTCATTCTGGCCCGAACCCCATCATCGTCCGTCAGAACAATGGTTCCATGCCGGACACCGACCCATTCGTCTGTCGCCTGCACAAGCTGGCCGCCCGGTGCGGAACGGAAATCCTTCAGATGTCCTTCCACGTATTCTTCAGGTGAACGGACATCCAGCCGATAGACAGTTCGTTCCGGATCAGCCCGTAATTTTTCCAGACCGTCCGCAGTGATGATCCGAACACCTGTCCGTTCCGCCAATAGCTCTGCGCGGGTATGTGCCGCCTGATGGTTTTGCTCTGAAACGTCTGTTCCCTTGCGGGTAGCCCCATGTTCGAGCGAAAGCCCTTCCAGCGTCCAGCCAATGGTACCATTACGCAGTGCAAAAACCGGGTTGGGAATTCCAGCATTGACGAGAGACTGCGTGCCAATGATGGATCTTGTCCGTCCCGCGCAGTTCACAATAACAGTTGTTTCCGGCGAAGGCGCAATATCCCGAACCCGCAACGCCAGTTCGCCGCCCGGAACCGAACGCCCGCCTGGAATGGCCATGACATTGTATTCGATGAACCGGCGTGCATCGAGAATGACAAGATCATCGCCGCGCTTGATCCTGTCCTGAACCTCACGCGCTGGAAGAGACGGTGTGTGCCGAACATGTTCAACGAGTTCGCCAAATGCCTTGGACGGGACGTTCACATCAATGAAGATCTCCCCCCCGGATCGCTTCCAGCCCTCCAGACCGCCCTCCAACGCCGAGACGTCAGAATATCCAAGGGACTGGAGCAGTCGAACAGCTTTTGCCGTACGGCCTTCCCCGTTATCATACACAACAATGGGCGCATCCTTGCGCGGCACCAGGCCGGCAATGCGCTCCTCGATGCGTCCAATGGGAAGATTGACAGCGAAGAGCGGATGCGCCGAGGCAAAAGGCCCTTCTTCACGGACATCCAGAAGCGCGATTTCAGCCCCATTTTTCAGGCTTTGCCGGACGATCTCAGAAGAGGTCACTGGCAGAAGGTTTGTAATGCTGTTCATGCAGCCTTGCTCCTGGAACGATCCCAGAGATTGGGAACATCCTCGCTCGAATATCCGGATATGAAGGTCTTCTCGGTGCCGCTGGTCTCATCGTAAACGGCGCGCGAAACGCCACCGATGTTGGCACCATACACATGAATGGAAATCGACGTCTGATCTGGCAGGGCGTTGGCCACGAGATGATAGTCATTCACCCCCGGCGCCAGAAACGCGACTTCACCTGGTTCAAGGAAGTCGGTCCCGCCCTTTTCAAAGCTTCCGTCGTCCCTGCGCGTGAACTGCGTTTCGCTCTCCTTTCCCCGTAGCATCCCGATCAGGCCCCACACACGATGATCGTGCAAAGGCGTTTTCTGTCCCGGGCCCCAGACGAAACTGACGACAGAAAACCGCTCCAATGGATCACAGTGAAGGAGATACTGGCTGTAGCGTTCCGGATGCGGCCGGGTATAGGTTTCGGGCAACCAGTCATCGTGCGAGACGAGGGTTTTCAGAAGCTCCGCCCCTGCTTTCTGGATAGATGCGGCGTCGAGATGTGTCTCGAACAGCCGCGTAAATCCGGAAACGAACTCTCGTAATGGTTCAATATTCGTCATTGATCTCGCAGTCCTTAATCGAGCAGATCGGGCTCAAGGGCGACGATCCAGTCCCAGAGAGGCTGGAAAGAATAATAGGCGCCCTGTGCCGTTCCGACCTGGCTGGCGGTCAGCCGTGCAATATCCGACGCAATAGGCTTCAGCGGCCCGGCGGCCTGCGCCAGAAGCTGCGTATGCGCGGCGTTATCCATGGCCAGAAACCACCATGCCACGGCTTCAACGGTCGGCCCCGCGGTCAGAAGACCGTGGTTCTGAAGGATCAGAGCTTTCCGGTTTCCCAGCGTCGCGGCCAGACGGTCGCCTTCACTGTCATCCAGTACCACCCCACTGAAAGGATCGAAGACCGCATGGTCCTCATAAAAAGCACAGGAATCCTGCGTGATGGGAAGCAATTCGGTCCCTAACGCAGAAAATGCCTTGCCATATGTGGAGTGTGTATGCGCCGCAGCGACTACATCCGGACGCGCACGGTGCAGAGCCGAATGAATGGTGAAGCCGGCCGTATTGATCGGGCGATCCCCGATCAGGATATTTCCTTCATGATCCACAAGCTGAAGATCAGAAACCTTGATCTGCGAGAAATGCACAGCCAGCGGATTGATCCAGTACCGCTCCGGGAACTCCGGATCACGGGCTGTCACATGGCCTGCAAGCCCCTGATCGAAGCCATAGCGCCCGAAGAGCCGGAACGTCGCAGCCAGGCGCTGCTTCCGATGGAGGCGCTCCTCTTCGAACGTCGCCGCAGGCTTGCGGGGCTGAAGACGGTGGGTCCGTGCACGGCCTTCCTGCAGGGACGAGATGTTATGCTGTGTCGCACTCATGAGAGTCTTCCTTGAGAAATCAGTATCCACGGCTCAGATCCAACCGGGCTTCCAGCGGCCGCCCCTGAAGGAAATTTTCGAAATTTCGAGTAATGCGCTGCCCCAGACTGGCCAATACGTCTGGCCCGGACCAGGAAATGTGTGGCGTCAACCGAATTTTGGGGTGGGTATAAAAAGGATGCCTCGCAGGAGGAGGCTCCGGTGCCGTAACATCCAGCGTCGCTGCCGCGACGTTCCCATGATCAAGGCTGTGCAAGAGAGCCGTTTCATCAATCAGCTTTCCACGCGCCACATTGACGAGATGCAGCCCAGGCTTTGCTCGCGCCAAAACAGCCGCTCCCACGATCCTGTCCGTTTCTGAAGTCAGCGGCAGAGCCAGCACCAGATGATCGGAGCGTTCAAACAGCGTCCCGAGATCGGCGACAGGCTGCACATCTTCCCGGGCGACCTCTCGATCCGTCCAGGCACTTCTGCGCCAGACGAGAACGGACATCCCGAAACTCCGTGCCAGACGAGCAATTTGCTGCCCTATGGCCCCATACCCCGCAAGACCAAGTGTCTGCCCCGCCAGCGATCCCAATGGCGTGTCATGTTTGACGACGGAAGCCTGCTGGCCCCAATCCTCGGGAGATAAGGGCTTGAACGTTTCGAACCGCTTGGCCTGGGCCAGAAGGGCAAGAAGGACGTACTCAGCAATTGGCCCGGCAGCATTGCCGCGGCCCGTCGTAATATCGCGTCCCTGAAGCAGCCATTCCGGAAAACCATCCACTCCGGCCGATGCAATCTGCACCCAGCGGAGCGCCGGATTCCAGCCAACGGGAGGTGCTTCAGGGGCGTTGCGCCAGGCTGCAGACGGACCGGTCAGCAGAATGTCCGCCTCGCCCGTATTCCACGGCTCAGAAACGTCCCTGCTCTGAGCCACCACCCGGACGCGCTCGCCCAGCCCAGAAAGGATATGGCCGATTTCCGGCCCGATCTGGTTGATAACCGTCAAGGCCGTTGAGGCGGTTGCCATGTTTCAGGCAGCCTTCTGGCCAGAGCGCTGGTCTTCTTTCGCAACCAGGTCGCGAACACGCGGCAACAGATCCCGCCCATAATCATAGGCATCCACAAGAGGGTCAAACCCACGGATCAGGAACGTCGAAATTCCCAGACGATAGTAATCCAAAAGAGCTTCCGCCACCTGATCCGGCGTTCCCACCAATGACGTAGAGTTACCCTTAGCGCCCGTCAGAGCTGCAATGCCCGTCCAGAGGCGCTTGTCCAGTCGCGAGCCCTGCTCGGCTGCAGCTAGCAGGCGGCGAGAGCCTTCATTCGGAATGACAGACGAGCGGGTATAACCCGTCTTTTCCTGAAGAGCCTTGGCCTTCTCGAGAATGGCATCGGCCTTGGCCCATGCAGCTTCCTCTGTTTCAGCCAGTATGGGTCGAAGAGAAAGCGAAAACCGCAGGTTGCTGCGTCCTGCCTTTTCTGCCGCGGCACGAACACGAGAGACAGTTTCACGGACCTGCTCATAGGTTTCGCCCCACAGAGCATAAACGTCTGCCTGTTCACCCGCTACGGCAATGGCTTCGTCCGAAGACCCGCCAAAGTAAACCGGAATGGCGTCACCCTGATAGGGCAGCACGCGCGACTGGGCTCCACGCACATTGTAGAATTTGCCCTGATAATCGAACGGCTCCCGGCTGCTCCATTCCCGACGCACGATCTCAAGATATTCGCGAGTTCGGGCGTACCGCTCTGCCTTGACGGTATGATCGCCATCCGCCTGGAGTTCCGTATCACTCCCACCCGTGATGATATGCACAGCAGCCCGACCGCGGCTAAGCTGATCAAGCGTTGCAAACTGACGGGCTGCAAGAGTCGGGGCCGTGAATCCGGGGCGATGCGCCACCATCAAGCCCAGCGTCCGTGTCGTGGCAGCGACATGCTGGGCCAGCAGGATGCTCTCGGGCGAATTGGAATGGAAAGCGATCAATACCCTGTCAAAACCGCCATTTTCATGGATTTTGGCGGCAGTCTCGATATGGGCAAGATCAATAACCGGCCCGGTTGGTGGAATAATCTCGGAATGGTTCTGACTGCTCACGAACCCGATGAATTCCACAGGCATGGCTGAAACCCCTAAAAGACTATAATAAATTGTTGTATTGACAATATACTCATTTTATTACGTCATAATTCAAGCAAGAAACACAAATGCCACACTTTTGCATGGTTAATTATAGACCATGTCTCCAGCACGGAGCGCTGCTATGTCCCACACCTCCCTTCCCCAGCGCATGGCACGCAATGTTCCGACTGAACTTCTGCGGTCTTTCGTCGCGATCGTGGAAGCCGGTTCCATGGCACAGGCAACTGAAACGATATTCTTAACGCAGTCCGCTCTGAGTTTGCAGATGAAGCGGCTGGAAGATGTTCTTCAGCAGAAGCTGTTCCGTCGGGATGGACGAAAGCTGGTTCTCACGCCTGCTGGCGAGGAACTCGTCGCCTATGCGCGCCAACTTCTTGCCCTCAACGACCGGATCATGCACAAACTTGGCCATGTTTCCGAGCCGGAACCGATCACGATCGGCATGGTGCAGGACTTTGCCGATACCATCCTCCCGGACGTTCTGGCGCGTTTCCGTCTCGAACATCCTCGTTGCAGGCTGACCGTGCGCGTTGGCGGATCAGCGGAACTGCTGGAAATGTTTGATCGCTCCCGGCTGGATATCGTTCTCTGCCTGGGTCAGCACGGAGATCGTCCCAATTCATCCTGGCGCATTGTCGGACATGACAGAATGGTCTGGATCGGAGATCCGAGCGTTCTGGATCAGTCTGAAATTCCGCTTGTTTTGCTGGAACCGCCCTGCCGTTTCCGCGAAGCCTCGCTGAGGACTCTTGCGAAAGCGCGTCGGGACTACCGCATTGTGCTGGAAACTCCTCACCTTCCCGCCATGCGAGCCGGTGTCCGGAGTGGGCTGGGTGCAAGTTGCCGGACACGTCGCTTTGCGACCTCGGAAGGACTTTCTATCTTGCCAACAGGCACCCTGCCGGAAGTCCCGGAAATCGAAACCATCCTCGTGCAGAGAAATGGCTTGCCGGAAGCCGCACAGGATCTTGCCGAGCTTCTGGGTCAGGCGACAGCGGATCAATGACCGGGTGCAAATTACCACATAAGAAAAACTCCTTGGAAACCGTGCTCGGTTCTCCCGCATGGTGAGCTGGTAAGGTCACCCTTGGGGTCTATTGAGCATGAGCACTTTCTCTTCTTCCCTTCAAAGCCGCTATGAAGCTCTTGAGGCTGAACGTCGCAAGACATGGTCTCCAGAAGCTCTGGCGGGAAATGTTGCGCAGCGGGACGCTCTTGTCCGGGCACAGTCCGAGACTGGGCATGTGAAAGCCGGAGATGTTCTTTCACCCCACGTGCTCCTAGAAGCAAAGGGGGCCAGGATTACACTGGATGATCTGGTGTCTTCCGGGCCAGCCGTTCTGGTGTTTTTCAGGTTCGCGGGCTGTCCTGCCTGTAATATTGCGCTGCCCTACTATGCAGAAACACTGGCTCCCGTTCTGAAAGCTGCCAGTATTCCGCTTGTTGCAGTATCCTCGCAACCTTTCCCAGAACTGGATAGCATCAGAGCGCGGAATGACCTGCCTTTCCCGGTCTTGAATGACCCGGAACTGACGCTGTCTCGCCATCTGGGTATTACCTATCTCTTTGATAGCACTGCGCGGGAAGCCGCGATTTCCAAAGGTGGCCGAAGCGAAGCCCTGAATGGAACATCCAGCTGGGAACTTCCAAAACCCACTATTCTGGTTCTCAACCCCGGGCGCGTCGTGAGTTTTATCGACATCTCGCCTGACTGGATGCGCAGAACCGAAACTCCAACCATTTTGAAGGCTCTCGGGCTTGAACATAGAGGCGTTTCTCATGCCGCATAACACCGCAACCCTGTTTCCACCGGCCACTTTTGAAACCCCTGCCGTCAGTCAGGAACTGTTTCGGGAGGCCATGAGCCTTTTGGGGGCTCCTGTCGTTCTCGTCACGACAGACGGTCCTGCAGGGCGCCAGGGCTTGACGGTTTCCGCCATCAGCAGCGTTAGCGATACGCCTCCGACGGTTTTGGTCTGTCTCAACCGCAGCAACCGCTCGCATCAGGCGTTTCTGAAGAACGGTGTCATTGGAATCAGTGTTCTGTCGCCAACTCATCATGATCTGGCGCGGGTGTTTGCCAGCCGCTCGGTGGAGCCTGATGAGAAGTTTGCGCAAGGCGACTGGGTTCTTGGCGAGACAGGATCCGCTCTGCTTTCAGACGCACTCGTCACGCTTGACTGCGAGATTGATGCCATTCACAGCGCAGGGACGCATGACGTCCTGTTCTGTGCTGTGAAATCCATTTCCACCAGCGCAAACGCCGAACATGGGCTCGCCTGGTTCTCCCGTGATTTTCACCATCTGCCCGTCAAAAGGGCCTGACTGATTTTCCAGGATAACTGCTGATGTTCCACGCGTTTCTTCCCTCACGCCGTACTGTCCTGACTGGCTCTCTGGCAAGTGCATCCACTTTAAGCGCGCATGGACGCGCCCTTGCGCAGGCCATGGATCATATGGACATGGGAGGAGCACAAAATCAGTGTCAGGCCGCAGGACCCGCAACCGTTGAGCCCATTCCGGGCCCCCCTCGCAACCTGACGATCGCATGGAATGAGGCCTCGATCTGCACCGCTGCCGTTCCGGTCGCGAAGGAGAAAGGGTTTTTCAAGAAATACAATCTGAATATCGACTACGTGAATTTTGCCGGGGCAACGGATCAGCTTCTTGAGGCCCTTTCAACCGGCAAGGCTGATGGAGCACCTGGGATGGCTCTGCGCTGGCTCAAGCCGCTTCAGCAGGGCTTTGATGTCAAGCTCGTAGCAGGACTGCATGCGGGCTGCATGTATCTTATGACGGCTCCGTCCACCGGGATCAAAACACTTACGGATCTCAAGGGAAAAACTGTCGGGGTGACGGATATTGGCGGCCCCGACCGGAATTTCTTCAGCATCCGTCTGAAAGAAGCAGGGCTTGATCCCGAAACAGATGTTCAGTGGCGGCAATTCCCGGCCGATCTGCTGCCTCTCGCTCTGCAACGCGGAGACGTTCAGGCCATTTCAGATGCCGACCCGTTTTCTTACCCACAGCGGCGCCAGTTTGGCCTTCTGGATATTGACAACAACATGAAGGGTGAATGGGCTCGTCTGACGTGCTGTGTCATTGGGTTACGAGGCAGCCTTATCCGGAATGAGCCGAAGGTCGCTGCGGCTGTCACACGTGCGATTATGGAAGCCGGTGCGTGGCTGGCCTGCAACTCTGAGGAGGCAGCTGCCATTTTCCAGCCTTACGCCCCCAAAGCGAATATCAAGGACCTTGCGGCGATGCTCCAGATGCAGGGTCATCATCATCAGACGCTAACAGGTGACTTCAGGCAGGAGATCGTACGTTATGCAGAAGCCCTAAAGCAGATAGGAGTTTTCCGCCCTTCCCTGAACACTGAGCGCTATGCACAGCGTGTCACGCAGGATTTGTTCAGCTGATGAGCGACGCGCAGACTTCGCTGGGAGATCCTCGCGCTCTGGAGACGCACGTCCAAACCACGAAAATCCGTTTCAGGCCAGCCCAGTTCTGGCGTTGGGCCGCGGGGCCTGCATGGCTTCTGGCAGCACTGGTAACATGGAAATGGCCAGACGCGGATGACTTCCCTGCCACCAACCAGTTTGCAGTCTTTCAGATGGTCATCGGTCTTGTGCTGATCGCTCTTGCCGCAACAGGCCGTTTGAAAGACCGCGCTCCGTGGGCTTTTGTTCTCGGGCTTGGTTTGGGGGCATGGGAGCTCATACAGGCAAAACTCCTGCTCCTTCCAAGACCATTTTTTGGAACGCCACAGGATCTGCTGGATGTCTTTCTGACAGACTGGAAACGCCTTGGAGACAGTCTGTTCCATTCCCTCCTTCTGTTGGCAGGAGGATATGTCCCCGGTTCCATTCTTGGGATTATTGTTGGTGTGGCGTTGGGGCGATCCCATCATGTCCGTTACTGGGTTCGACCCGTCATGCGGGTCATCGGTCCGTTGCCGCCCGCAGCACTTCTGCCACTGGCATTTGTCGTCATTCCTTCAACCCGCTGGGCCGGTGAGGCTCTTATGGCGCTCGCGGCGGGTTTTCCCGTTGCTGTTCTAACGTGGTCTGGCGTGTCGGCCGTCGATCCGGCCTATTACGATGTTGCCAGAACAATGGGGGCGAAAAATCGTTTTCTGGTTCTTCGCGTAGCACTTCCAGCCGCAACACCCCAGATTTTTGTCGGGTTGTTCATGGGACTGGGTGCGTCTTTCGCCATGCTCGTTGTAGCAGAAATGCTGGGCGTGAAATCAGGACTGGGTTTTTACATGCAGTGGGCTCAGGGATGGGCTGCTTACCCGAACATGTATGCCGCCCTGTTCGTCATGTCCCTGATGTGCACAACACTTATGACGGTGCTGTTCAAGGTCCGGGATCATCTTCTCAAATGGCAGAAAGACGGCCTCAAATGGTAAATTCCACTCATCCCGAGGCTCCTCTTGGCCTGACATTATCTCACATCCATCACAGCTATCACATGCCCTCGGGCTCCCGGCTTGTGCTGGATGATGTGAGCCTGGATGTGGAACCCGGTGAATTTGTAGCCCTGATCGGGCCCTCAGGATGCGGAAAGTCCACCCTTCTACGTCTCGTCGCAGGTCTCGAATCACCGGACGCGGGGACACTTCTTGCTGATGGAACCCCCGTTACGGAGCCTGATCCCAGCCGCATCATCATGTTTCAGGACCCCACGCTTTATCCATGGCGTACAGTCCGGGGCAATATTTCCCTTGGGTTGGATATTCGCGGAGAAAAGGACCCCGAGGCCATTGATGCGGCAATTCGCCTTGTCGGTCTGGAAGAGTTTGCCGCAGCATGGCCGCATCAACTCTCAGGCGGCATGGCTCAACGTGTTGCACTGGCGCGCGCGCTGATTAACAACCCGCGCCTGCTTCTTCTGGATGAGCCACTTGGCAAACTCGATAGCCTGACCCGACTGGCCATGCAGGCAGAGCTTTACCGTCTCTGGAAATCCCAAGGCTTTACGGCTTTGATGGTGACTCATGACATAGAAGAAGCCCTTCTTCTGGCAACACGCGTCATTGTCTTCAGTCCCCGCCCTGCACGCATTCTGGCCAATATCCCGCTGGATTGGCCATCAACGCCCCATCGGGAAGATCCCCGTCTGCAGGAACTCCGGGCTGAAATTCTAAGGCATCTTGAAGCTGTCATGGCTGTGGGTTGATCCAAAGGCTAGAAAATCTTTCCGTCTCAATGACACTCTCCAAAATCACAGGAGACCGTATATTCGAGAGCTTCCCTTGAAGGGAGCTCAGACATATCCGGTGCAAGCGCGGCCTGTCTGTGCTCAAGATATGCGCCATATTTAGCCAGAAACAACAGGAATACCCACTCATGTCTGATCCATCAGATATGCCCGCGCCACCTTAAGCAACGTATAAGTTAGCTTTGCGCTTACGGTTATGCTTCACAAGGTCGGCTTTGTCCTTCCATGGATTTGCAACCAACTGTCCGCAATGTCCACTGAAATTTCTGCTGATTTATAAGCGCTTTTGGGGGCGACCATGATGTTATCAACATAAGTCTGGGGATTTCGGTCGTAGAGCGGGAACCAGCTTGACTGAACCTGTATCATGATCCGATGACCCGGCATGAAGGTATGGTTCAACATCGGCAGGCGGACGGAATAAACCTGCTTCACATTGGCTGGAATTGGTTCAGGCTTTTCAAAGCTTTTCCGATATCGCCCGCGCAGAATATTGCCAGATACCATCAGTTGATACCCTCCCATCGCAGGCTGGGAATCGACTTCATCAGGATAAACGTCAATCAGTTTGACAACAAAATCCCCGTCAGTTCCCGTTGTTGTCGCAGTGAGATGCATCAATGGCTCACCGGTGATGGTAAACGGCTTCGTCAGAACTCCGGAAGTCAAAGACAATACATCCGGCCGCGCCTCAGCATTTCGCTGATCTGCGGTGAGCCACCAGCGCCAGCCGGAATTTGTTTCATCTTTGGAAATGACGGGGCGAGAAATATAAGGAACCGGATGATCCGGATCGGAAACATAGGTCAACTGCCCTGCATTGCCGACGGGTTTCGTAAACGCAAGCCCACGATCCGGCTGAAAATACAGGGAGGAACATTGGCTATCACACTCCGGCGCAGGCAGAGCATCCATGCTTTCCCATTCGTTTTCACCGCTACGATAGGCCGTCACGCGTGCAGGAAGTGGGATTGCGTCGTCTTTGAGGTAATGCGCGAGGAACGGCATCAGAACGTGCTTGCGGAAATACAGTCCCGTATCGGAATGGAGATCCACCGAGCCAAGCATACTGGCCGCGTGGATTTCGCCACCATGGTTCCACGGCCCCATCGCAAGCCAGAGATTTGCCTGCGCTTCGGGGTGTTTGCGCAATGCATCATAGACGGCGATCGCACCATAATTATCTTCCTGATCCCACAGGCTATGCACGAGCATGGTTGGGACTTTCAGCCCCTCTTTGGAAAGAAGGCGATCAAGCGCCTGTAGCTGCCACCATGAGTCATAGGCAGGGTGGGCAAGCAGTTGGCGAAAGAAACCGATCTGGTCCATTCCGCGAGACTTGCCGACTGCCCCTGCGGAAACGCCATTCAGGAAGAATGTGTACGAATCATAGGCACTATTCCACCATTCGGCCGTGTTTTTCCGCGTAGCCCCCTGATCGTAAATGTACGGAAGCATTTCCTCGCGGAACGCACCATTATGAAACCAGTCATCCCCCATCCATCCATCAACCATGGGGTTCATCGGCACCGAAACCTTCAAGGCCGGATGCGGATGGAATAATGCCGTGATCGCAGTATATCCGTCATAGGATACACCGAGAATACCGACCTTTCCGTTGCTCTGTGGAACATTATGAACCAGCCATTCAATAGTATCCCAGGTATCCGTGCTTTCATCGACAGCCGTACCATTCAATGGCCCGCGCATTGGTCGATTCATCACATACTCACCCTCAGAACCGAATTTACCCCGGATGTCCTGAAGAACGCGGATATACCCACCTTCGACAATAACATCGGGCATGTTGTCGTAACCCGGAAGGATGGATGCCATGTGACTGCTCGATCCAAGAGAGGCCATATGGGCAGCATTGTAAGGCGTGCGGGTCATCAGCGTTCCCGCGTTTTTGGCTGCTTTTGGAATGAGAATGACGGTATGAAGCTTAATCCCGTCACGCATCGGAATCATCACATCCTGACGAGTATAATCAAAAGCCGAATTGATCTCATGGAAATCGGTCGGCATGTCTGTATAGACCGAACCAGTAACCGGCTGTGCCAGGGCCGTCTGCGAGAATGTCAGCGCACAGACCGACACCATAAGAAGCTTTTTCATCGTCATTCCAGAAAGTGAATGGCAGTCCAATGGGCTATTGCTATGCCATAGCCCACCCCTATGAGCCATCGCGTCGGGTTAGAATTCAGCAGAGACAGTACCGAAGTACTGTCGAGGCGCTCCAACGAACAGATTGGCGTTATTATCTCCTGAAACTGACGCTGCCCCGTAGATCCCCCCAATATAGTTGCTATCGAAAAGATTGGTGATGCCGAAGGTGGTTTTTAAGTTTTGCGCAAATCCAACCTTACCGAAGTTATATGCAAGATTGAGATTTGCCATCCAATAGCATGGAACATATTCATCGTTAAGATACGTCATGGGTCTTGGGCCAATGTAATTGACATTAAAATTAAACATCGCCTTGTGCCAAGTATAATTCAGATTCGCTTTATACATGAATTTTGGATAATATACCTGATGCTTACCCTTAAGACTGTAAGTTTTTCCTCCATAATTGATTGATGTCGTCTGATATTGTGCGTCATTCCAGCTAGGGCCTGTTAGGTCTTGAAAGACTGGCGGACGTACATAGCTTTGTGTGATGAGCACGATGCAGTCTGTGA
>NZ_BANH01000046.1 GCF_000964465.1 Gluconobacter thailandicus F149-1 = NBRC 100600
CCGCCGCAAGGCTCTGGATCAGATCCTTTGTCAACGTGACCTAGTTAATGCTGGATTCAAATATGTCATGTCCAACGTCTGGTATAGGACATATCCTGCCAACAAGCAGATGGGCCAAAACCTGACTGCGCCGCTGCCTCATCTGTCAATCAGCTACCACTTTAACGACCACCATCAGGTGTACGTGAATGCTGAGGGCGACTTCCGTCAGCCATCTGCATCTGCACTTGGAAATACAGCTTACACAGGAACACTTCCGAAGAACCAGTACTCCATTAAGGAAGAACTGGGATACCGTTACAATGACAAGTACGTCATTGTTGATCTGGATCTGTTCAACTACAATATTACAAACAGACTTCTGACGACCTATCTGGGCAATAATCAGACTGGCGTCGTTAACGCTGGTAACCAGACAGCTCGCGGTTTCGACGTCATGGTTTCCACGCAGCCAATCTATGGATTTAGCCCTTACGTCTCGTTTGAGTATCTGAATGCCCGGATGGATACCAATATTGCTGCATCCGATGCTGCTGGTACTCTGACTGCATTCAGAAGCAAGGGAACACAAGCTCCGCTTTCACCGCATGTCATGGCAAATTTCGGCCTGAGCTATGTAAACCAAGGCTTTTTTGCCAACGCCACTCTTCACTATACTGGTCCGCAGTCTGTTTCCATCGCGGGAGACCAGCGCATTCCTGGCTATGTGACCAACACGCTGTCTCTGGGCTACCATTTCAAGCCTGTCTGGTACGCCAAATCGCCCACCATCCGTCTGAACTTCACCAACCTGACGGGTTCTATTGTTCGGACGGGCGTTGTTGGTGTAGGCACAAACGCTTCGGCAGTGCGTTTGATGAACGGCAATCTTTCAGGTACGGGTTCAAGCGCACAATTCTATGTTGAGCCACGTTTCAGCATGACCGGAACGATTTCTACAGCATTCTGATCGACACTTCTTATTCGATCTATACCCTCAGAAGTTTGTAAGCTTCTGAGGGTATTTTTGTATCGAGCAACATCATAGATGGAACGTAGTGTCTTTTCATCTTTTAAGGTTTGGTACTCCAGACGGTCGATGTGCTGTCTGACGAATGGAGGGCATATCTCGTTAATGCCTGCATCCCCTGTGCTATTGTTCAGCCGAGATCCTGATACAGGGGAGCGCCTGAATGCTCGGTGGAAAAGCACCATAAGCAAAAAAAGAGATCTATTTCTCGATAATCCGTAATAAAATTACGATACATCATACAAATATAGAAAAGGCGTAATACCCAGACCGGTATTACGCCTTTTTATGTTCAGATATGAACTGGAGGAATTTTACTTTCTTAAAGCCTTCACCAGATCTGAACCCGTCGCCACGAAGCCATAGCACTGTCTGACGTTATAAATTGTAGCCTGCTCGCAGAATTCAGGAGACGTTGTTGCGGAGCAGTCGTTCAGCAGAATGCAGTCATATCCAAGGCAGCCTGCGTCTGTCAGCGTACTGAGAACGCACTGATCGCTATTCACGCCGGCAAAAAGCAGGGTATCCACACGCAGGTTCCGGAGGATGCCCTCAAGAGGCGTATCCCAGAAGCCACTCATCCGATATTTCGAGACATGAATATCTTCTGCCTCGACATCCAGTTCGTCGACGATGGCAGCATTCCAACTGCCATCCTCAAGAACTTTCCTGTCCGCTGCACCAACTGGTGATCCGATCCCTTTATCTTCTCCTGTCGGATCGTAAACATGCAGGAATGATGGCGGGAGATTGAGTTTATCCCGGCGGTTTCCCCAGTTTAGCCAGACGACCGGTACGTCATGCTCGCGCAGAATGGGAAGAAGCGTCTGTAAAGGCTTGATCGGACGACGGGCCGCAGCAATATCCACGCCAATCGATGCAAGCCAGCCGTCCGAATGACAGAAGTCGTTCTGCATATCGATGACAATAATCGCCGTCCGAGCCAGATCGAAAGTCAGTGTTTGCGGCGCGGAGGGGATACTGACCGGCTTGGACTTGCGTTCTGGTCGCAGTAGACTGATAGAAGACTCTGTCGCACCCCAGCTATTGGCATAAGTACTGCCCAGACGTCTCATTGACTCCCTCCACAGAGGACAGAGAGGTCTTCGGCATCCAGCTTGACCGGAATGCCGCTACGGATAAGGTCTCCGAACGCTTCGTCCGGCGTCATGACTGTCAGCGTATACAACTTGCTGGTACCGGTATTCTCCAGAACATGTTCCGAGCCAGGTTTGACCAGAAGTGCATCACCAGCCTTCAACTCACAGCTTTTGCCATCACACCAGGCTCGACCCGTTCCTGAAAGAACAAAGAACATTTCGTCAGCATCTGTATGGGTATTCGGAGGCGTGGCTCCTCCCGGCTCGAAAATTTCCACGACTGCGATGGAAGAATAATCACCAGCTTTCCTGTCAAACAGGATGGCAAAGTAATTGGTTGCGTCCGGCGCAATCCGGAAGGCTTCAACACTATCGGGGCTGCATTTTGCAAAAGGCATGAGAGTTAGCTTTCCTGTTTGAGCCAAGGAAGAAGAAGGTATGTGCCCGAGCCACATCTCAGATGAACTGTTGTGACCTGCTGCTGATCCAGCGTCGCTGTGATGGGGCTGTCGCCTGTACCGGGATTGACTGGAAAGACCGGGAAACAGGCAAGGGAGAGGGAAAGCCTGAGCCGCTCACCTTTTTGAAGCGTCAGGCACGTGCCGCGCATTGGAAGGAAGGTCTGACCGGGCTTAGCCAAGGCATAGCCTTCGGCAAGTGGATGAACCTTTCCATGCCTGTCCACACGGGAGAGAGTGGCGTGGAGATCGAAGCTCTCATATTCGCTTTCGAACTCGAAACAGCCTGTGAGGGTTCCTGCCAGCAGTCTGTCTGTCTCTTGCGGAGCGGTCGTGAAGGTCAAAACGTCTGATCGTGCGTCCGTGCGGGCCCGGTCCACAGGCCCTCCGGGAAATCCAAAACTACCGCCGCAAGGTCCTGCCGAACGCCACGGATCGAGGGTGAGGCTTTCAGACAAGACAAGCTCATCATCCGGCACCGTGAGAGCCAGGGCACCATCTCGGGTATCAATGGCAGCACGCCCATTTCCATAAGGAAATGCCTGCGTGTTACCTTCCGGCAGGTCTTGCAGATCCTGCCACTGACACGCGCCCATATCGAAAAGACGGACAGGAGCGGCCTGCTGTTCTGGTTCCGATTTCAGCCATTGATCGAAGAATTTGACCTGCTGCTGATCTATGTCCGTAATGGCATCGTTACCGACGTCCACATCCCCGATATGGCGGTCCCAAGGGAAATGAGCCCACGGCCCGACAATGAGCCGGGTCGGCATATGGAGGGAAAGCGCGCGATAGGCCTCCAACGTTCCGGGAAGATGGCTGTCATACCACCCGCCGATCAGCAGGACAGCTGGGGCAAGTTTTGCAATATCATTGAGGCGACTAGCGGGAGAAATTTCGTCCCAGTACGCATCACCGGGAGGCGTATCCCGCCAGCGGCTGTAATGACTGTATTTGGCAAGCAGGGCGTCATGAGCCGGAACGGTAGGCTGCCGCCCGTTGAAGGATGTCCCGCGGCTGGCAGCAAACAGGATCTGCTGCGCCTCGTAGTCTCCCTTGAGGCGGGCGGTTTCCGCTGCGAGCTGTGTCGCCCATCCGACATTTGCACGCATCGCGAATGCGCCATTTTCGTAAGCCCAGTCCCGATCCAGTTGCCAGCCAATCATGGCTGGCGCAATCGCCTTTAGCGCCTCCGGCTTTTCACCGGCTGCCAGAAGCTGGTTACTTCCCTGGAAGGAAAAGCCAAACATCCCGACGCGGCCGTTGCTTCGAGGAAGCGTGGCGGCCCAGGCGATCGTGTCAGCGCCATCTTCTGCTTCATGCTCAAAAAGAACGAACTCGCCACCTGAGTCTCCACGACCACGGACATCCTGCATGACGACGATATAACCGTGACGGGCATACCATTCTGGCGGCGCATAACACAGCGACGTGCCAATCCGGCGACCATACGCTTGACGCATGAGAAGAACGGGGAAGGGCCCATTTCCTTTCGGCTCCCAGATATCCGCTACAAGACGGATACCGTCCCGTGTCAGCATGGCTTCCGTGCGGCGTGCTTTGAGCGCAACCATCAGAGTCCTCCTCCAAGAGTTTCATAGGCTGGAGGTACGGCGTCGATAACGCGTCCGGCTCTGAGAACCGTACGGCCTGTCTGGTTGCGGCTCATCCACTCGTTCATGTTCCGGGCCGGAAAGACAATAAGATCGGCCACTGCGCCTTTCTCAAGACGGTGTTTCCGCCCCATCCAGTCTCCCGGACGACTGGTGACGGACTGCGCCCAGGGTCGACTGGTATGGTCGAGATGCCCGATGCGGGTGCCGCCCTGAAGGATTTCATGCATGTCGAAATCCCCGTAGGCATAGAAAGGATCGCGCACGTTATCGCTCGCCAGCATGACCGGTACGCCTGCGGCATCCAGTTCCTGCAACAGTGTCACGCCCCGCCAGCGCGGGGTCCGGCCAGCAGTCCGGTCCTGGAGATACATGTTACAAAGCGGCAGACTGACGATTCCAATCCCAGCTTCGGCCAAAAGCGAGATGATACGCTTCTGATCGACGTCATCCTGCACTGTCAGGCTGCAACAATGTCCGCATAGGATTTTCTGGCGAAAGCGATGCCTGATCGCTGCCTGAGCCACCAGTTCAAGCGCTGTGCCGCCTGTTTCGCCGTTTTCGTCAACATGCAAGTCCAGTTCCAGTCCGTACTCCGTCGCCAGGCCGAACAGCACGTCCAACGCGTCTTCCGTCGTATTGTGCTTCATCAGGACGGCCCCCAGAACGCCACCGTCTGTCTCGGCAACACTCCGCACAATGCCGTCCCGGTCTTCCCCCATATAGCGCTCTGGCATGGTCAGGGAGACGCCCTGAAGCGCGATCTTTCCAGCCCATTTCTTCTGGAGCCTGCGAAGAAGGGGCCAGACGCGGCTCCCATGCACACCGAACGTATCCAGGTGGGTTCGGATGGCGCTTGTGCCATGGGCATAGGCACAGTTCAGACTAAACTCCATGCGGCGTTCTACATCCGCATCCGTCCAGTAAGCTTCACGGTCTTGTGTGGTGGCCTGAAGCGCGCCCATGAATGTTCCATCGGGATTGGGTGTCCGATCCCAGATGAAGGCCTTGTCCAGATGGGTATGACTATCGGCAAAGCAGGGCCAGACCATTTGGCCCTTGAGGTCGACGTTACCCGGGATATGGGGGAGTTGGCCGGCTGGGACAATCTCCGCGATACGTCCGTTTTCGAGAGCGATGTCGCAGAGTTTGCTTCCTGCGAGTGCGGAAGGAAGAAGATCCTTCGGAATACTCGCGTTCAGAAGGCCCGAAGGAGACTGGCCAGCAGGGAAAGGAAAAGTCATGAGCGGTGTCTCAGGGCGAAGCGTTGCAGGCTGGCAGCAGCGGTGTAAAGAACAAGGCCAGCGACGGTAATGAGAAAAAGGGCCGCGAACATGCGCGGAATATCCATTTGAAAGCCTGACTGCAGGATCTGATAGGCCAGACCGGCTGAATTTCCGCCTGTTCCCGCAACAAACTCGGCAACAATTGCGCCGACGAGAGAGAGGCCGGTAGCAATGCGTAGACCTGCCATAAACATGGGAAGTGCGCTGGGAATGCGAAGCCGGGTTAATGTCTGAAGACGGGAAGCCTTGTGCATCTGGAAGTAAGCGGCCAAGTCGGGGTCAACACTCCGCAGCCCCTGTAGCGTATTGGAAATAACTGGAAAAATGGCGACCAAAGCCGCACAGGCGGTCAAAGCCAGTGGCGTGTTATGGATCAGGATGATGATCAAAGGGGCAATCGCGACAATCGGTGTTACCTGCATGATGACGACGTAGGGCATCAGGCAACGCTCGATGAGCGGGCTTTGCACCAGCAGGAATGCGACGAGCACGCCTCCCACGACAGCGGCAATCAAGGCTGCAAATGTGATTTCCAGCGTGATGAGCAGGGCATGAAGCAGAGCCACGCCATCGAGCATCAGCGCACGCCATATGGCCGATGGCGACGGCATCAGATAGGGGGGAATATGCCAAAAACGGCAGACCCCCTCCCAAATCCCTAGAATGATGATGCCAAGCGTAACAGGAGCCAGCAAAGAGAATGTGCGGGAGGACATCATGCGCGCACCTCCTGCTGGATCATGCTTTCCCGACTGGCATCTTCCAGAAGAATAGCCAGTTCCCGGCTGATCCCCGCAAACTGATCCGACAGACGGAATTCTTCATTGCGGAGGATGGACCGATCGATTTCGTACTGGGCATGAATACGACCGGGGCGGGCGGCCATCACCATAACGCGGCTGGAGAGAAAAGCTGCTTCATGCAGGGCGTGAGTCACGAAGAGCGTTGTCAGGCCGTCTTCATAACAGAGCCGCGCCATTTCTTCATCGAGGCGGTTACGGGTGAATTCATCCAGAGCACCAAAGGGCTCATCCATCAGGAGAAGGTCAGGTTCCGTAACCAAGGCACGGGCGATGGACACACGCATTTTCATACCGCCGGACAACTGGGCAGGATAATGCTCTGTCACGTGACCAAGGCCCACGCGCTCAAGGGCGGCTAAAGCGCGCTTATCGGCCGTCGCGCGGTCTACCTTTTCCAGATCGAGCGGAAGACGAACGTTTTTCGCGATCGTCGCCCAGGGCATCAACGTGGCGTCCTGGAAAACGAATGCCATGCGGCGACCTTTGCGACCGACGTCGCCAAAATTTCCACCCCACCAGTTCATTTTCCCGCCAGATGGTGTGTGCAGATTGGCGATCAGCTTCAGAAGCGTACTCTTTCCACAACCTGATGGCCCGATCAGCGTGACAAAGTCGCCTTTTTCAACGGTGAGGTCGACAGGAGACAGCCCGCGCACGCCGTTTGGGAAAACTTTTTCAATGCCAGCGAGGGAGAGGACGGAAGTGTTCATGCCGGAACCGTCGCCAAGCCATCGCGTACACAATCAAGCGTGTAAGCGCTCCTCCATTGTGGACTGTCCGGGACGAGTTGAGCTGCGAGCTGAATATCGTAAATGCGTTTCCAGCGTTCATCATTCATCGTCATGATGGGCGCTCCAGGTGCTCCAAGAGCCTTGATGTCTCGCAATTTCTGACGGGACCAGACGAGCTGATCGGCGCTCATGTCCGGATTAGCCTTGCGAATGGCCGCGTCACCCTTGCTCGCATCCCCGAAGATGTAGCGCTTCCAGCCCTCACTGCTGGCCGCAATGAACTTCCGCAATTCCGGTCCGCGCTCTTCAAGTGTCTTCCGCGAAACCATCAGAACGTTTCCGTAGGCCGCATATCCCAGGTCATCCAATAGGAAGAAATTGAAAGGGATACCGGCTTTTTTCGCACCATAAGGCTCGGACGAGACGAATGCCTGCATGGCCATCTCTGGATTGAAGGCGAAAGGCTGGAGATTATAGGTGTAGGGATGAACCTGATCTTCAGTGAAGCCATAACGCTTCTTGAGCCATACCCAGAAGCTGGCGCGACCTTCTGAACTGATCAGAATAGGATGACCTTTGAGCTGGCCAATATCGTGGATATCCGGGTGGGTCATCAGGCCCCCGACACCCTTTTGGAAGGTCGTCCCGATAGCGACGGCCGGAATACCCTGAATGGCACAGCGGATCGCTTCTTCGCCCTGCATGATGGCGATATCACACTGACCAGCCATCAGAAGCTGCGTCATATTCATCTGAGGGCCGCCCATCTGAATGGAGACATCCAGGTCCTGCTGGGCGTACAGACCGTCTTCCGCCGCTTGATAGTATCCCCCATGTTCTGCCTGAGCGTACCAGTTGGTCAGGAGGCTAAGTGGTTTTGATGCGGCTTTGGCTCTTGTGGTGGACAGGGAAGACAGAGCTCCCGCAGCCATGATGCCCTGAAGCATGCTGCGGCGATTGAGCCTTGGTAATGTCATGCGCTGCCTCCCGACTTGATTTTATAATCAGACCGTAACGGCTTTTTTGTTCCGCTGTGAAGACTTATTCTGCTGCCAGACCGATACCTTTTTCACCTCTTTGCGCGCGCAAAAAGGATGCACTCAGTCTCCCTGCTGCGTGAACACGCAGACACCCAGCATTGTCATGAAGAAACGGAATGCCGCTTCCTGCCCGTTCCAGATGTGAGATTGCCACATCGCAAACCACTCGCCTCCCACGACGGAAAAACCAAAGAACCAGATCATGAAACCCAATGCGGTCGCGACAGGGACCAGCGCACGGGCAGAGCGAAACTCTTCAGCGGATGCCTTGACTGTCCGTGCCATTTGCAACGCCGCGAAAGAGAAGAGGGTGCCAGTCAGGAATTCCGCCGCAATGATCAGCATATAAAATATATGCCAGAGCACAGGAGAAGAGACGGCTCGCCATCTCAGCGCATTGCCGGGAAATGTCGTATCCATAGAAAGGACATGCCGGACAAACTCATAATTTGATCCGTAATCCGTCATATTATTCACGGCCACCAAGAGGCCAAAGACTCCCAGAGACGCAACCATGATGGTTTTGGATGCTCGACTCAGGAGAGTAGGAAGCGGGGCTGAAGAGGACAGTGACATGTGTGGTCTTCCAAGGGTGTTCAGGAACGCTAACGGAATATCTACGCAGTTTGTGCGCTTTTTTTTGCACTCATATGATCGAAAATAGATGCTTTAAAAGTTGCAAAGTTCCTGTTTCTCCTATCTTTTCGTTCCGGAATAATATCATATCGGAACAGGAAATTTGTCGGCCCGGCTCGACCGGGATGCGTCATTCCACACGACGAACAACGGAAGCCAAGCCCATGACAAGCAGCCCCGAGACGGTTTTCTGGCCCAAGAAACGCTGGTGTGACATGATTTCCCGCCAGTTCCGCCATCTTCCGCCAGAAACGGTGGCTATTCTTCCGGTTGCAGCGGTTGAACAGCATGGTCCCCATCTGCCAGTCTATGTGGATGCCTGCATCAACGAGATGTTGCTCGACAAGGCTCTGGAGGCTCTTCCTTCAACAGTCCCAGCGACCGCACTTCCGATCCAGGCTGTCGGGAAAAGTGAAGAGCATGTGGCTTACCCCGGTACACTAACGCTGAGCGCCCAGACCCTGACGCAGGTTCTGATCGAGATTGGCGAGAGTGTTGCTCGTTCAGGCGTGAAGCGGCTGGTTCTTCTGAATTCCCATGGCGGTCAGCCGCAGATCCTTGATATTGTTGCAAGGACGCTGCGCCGGACGCATGGAATGTTTGTCGTTTGTGTTGGCTGGTCCCGGTTTGGCGTTCCAGACGGCATGTTCACAGCTGAAGAGCGCCAGTACGGCATTCATGGCGGCGACATCGAAACGTCTCTGATGCTGCACCTTCGGCCCGACCTCGTAGACATGAGCCGCGCAGACAATTTCGAGCCCTGGCCGCAGAAGCTGGCCGAGACCGCGAAGTGGCTGGAAGCAGAAGGCCGTGTCGGCTTTGGCTGGCTGACCCACGACATTCATCCTTCTGGTGCCGCAGGAAATGCTGGCATCGCCACCGCGGAAAAGGGTGAGGCCGTTGCCAACCAGTGGATCAAGGGCTTTCTTGAGCTTCTTGCCGAAATTGCAGAATATCCGCTGGAGCGTATTCGCCCCATCACCGAGGATCTTGGCCGATGAGCGGTATCGAAACCTTCCTTGCGCTGCTCGGTGACATTCCTGTCCAGACAGTTCCGGCCCTTGTTAAACGTAAAAGTCGGGACTTCTATTGGTACAGCCCCGTTCTGAAACGTCAGCTCGATAGCTGTTTTGCCGATTGTATCGTGATGCCACGGACGGAGGAGGACCTTCTCAAAATTGCTTCTGCAGCGCGTGAGACAAAGACACGACTGACCCCGCGCGGAGGCGGTACCGGCAATTACGGGCAGGCTGTACCGATGGAGGGCGGGGCTGTCATTGAAATGACAGAGCTGAACAAGCTGCTCTGGGTCAAGGATGGCGTTGCGCGCGTACAGGCCGGCATGAATATGCTGGATCTGGATCGGGCGCTGCAGGAGCAGGGATGGGAAGTCCGGATGTACCCGTCCACCAAGCGGACAGCCACGATTGGTGGCTTCATTGCGGGTGGTTCCGGCGGCATCGGGTCCGTTCGGTGGGGCGGTCTATCATCGCCGGGAAATGTTCTGGCCCTTCGTCTCATGACGCTTGGTAAAGAGCCTGAAATTCTGGAGTTACGTGGTCAGGACGCGCGAAGTGTTCTGCATACTTACGGAACGACCGGCCTGATTACCGAGCTCGAAATCGGCGTGGAACCTGCTGTTAACTGGCAGGATATGGCAGTTTCGTTTGGCTCCTTCGAGGAAGCCGCTGTTTTCGCAAGAGACATCGCCTTGCAAAGTGGCATCCAGAAGAAGCTTGTTTCTGTCGTGGATAGCGACCTTCCGCCGTTTTTTGCTTCTGTGCGCGCGCATGTGCCAGAGGGGGCAGCACTCGTCATCCTCATGATTGCTCCGGCAGGGATTGAGACAGTGAAGCTTCTGGCGACCAAGGCTGGCGGCCAGCTCTGTTACGAAGCCAACACACGGGAAATGGAAGACACGTCTGGCGCTACGCCGCTATATGAATTGACGTGGAACCACACAACACTTCAGGTTCTGAAGAAGGACCGTGGATATACCTATCTCCAGTGTGGTTATCCGGCAGAAGGTACGCTCGACAAGGTCGCGGAAATCCGGGCACTTTTCCCTGATGAACTGATGATGCACCTGGAATTTTTCCCCATGGGCGGGCATGTCAGTTGTGCGGCTCTTCCAGTCATTCGCTTTACGGATGAAGACCGCCTCAATCACATCATTGCGGAACATGAAAAGCGTGGTGTGAACATCGCCAATCCTCACGTTGTGACGATCGAGGAGGGCGGCATGCACCGTGTGGCATCGCCGGATCTGGCCGCCATCAAAAAGCGTTATGATCCGATGCTTCTGCTCAATCCAGGCAAAATGCTCAGTGCCAGAACGCTGGAACCTCAAGACTGAAACAGAGAGCCGGGAAGGTGATCTTCCCGGCTTTTTTCATGCTTTCGGGGGCAAATCCGGGAATGAGAAATCCAGTCCCAAACGGTCAAATGCGCTTTTGGCGGTATTGGCCAGCAGGGTGCAGGTCGTCAGTGGGCCGACGCCATCTGGAACCGCTGTAACGGCCGATGCGATGTGATCTATGGATTTAAGATCCACGTCTCCCACGACACGTCCCTCTGCCGGGCAATAGCTGATCCCAATATCAATCAGAATAGCGCCCGGCTTGATCCACGCGCTGTTTACAAGCCTCGCCTTGCCGACGGCCGAGAAGAGGACATCGGCATTACGGCAGTGAGACGTGATGTCCTGTGTATCAATATGAACCACCGAGACTGTCGCGCCCCGATCGAGCAGACGCATCGCCAGAGGGCGGCCGACGACAGCTGAACTGCCAATGATGACGCAGTTCTTTCCGCGAAGGTCTCCTGCGAGATATTCAGCCGCCATCAACGCTCCGGTCGCGGTGCATGGCTGAAATCCAGGAGATCCAGCCGTTACCTTCCCCAGATTGAGTGGATGAAGACAATCCACGTCTTTTTCGGCGGGTATGGCAGCAAGAACCGCATCGCGCGAGACCCCGTCTGGTAAGGGAAAGAGAATCAGAATGCCGTCTATCTGCGGATTAGCACCAAGCTCTCGGACAGTTTGGCAAAAAGCATTTTCGTCCTGACCTGCCGCATCAACAGTCTTGATATTAATGCCGCCATGTTCTCCTAACGCCGAGATGCGGCGAATATAAGCCTGTGGACCAGCATCTGTAGCTCCAGTAACCACCGCAAGGGTCGGCGGGTAATCCAGATGAAGGCTGATCTGGGCTTTCAGAGTTCCCAGATAGCGTTCAGCCAGTTCAGACGTATGCAGAATGGTTGTCATGTGCGGTCTCACAGGGCGCTAACGAGATACGTTGCGCATCGCTGAAGGTGGGGAACAAGAGAGTGCCGGATCTGTGCATCATCATAGCGGCTGACCGGGAAGACAATGCTGAGCGCTCCGGCGACGTCTCCATCAAGATTAAAGGCTGGCACACCCAGCGCCCGTAGATCGCCCTGCGGTGAAATATCCTTGAGAGCAAAGCCCTGCACCGAAATTTCTGTTAGATGACGCGTCAGTTCGCCATGCTCGACGTCGGAAAGTTTGGAGATCGTGAGAACCTGTTGCTGCACCTTCGAAGGCAGAAAGGCACATATCGCCTGACCCGTCGCGGTCGTTGCCAGAGGCATGCTGCTGCCGATGGTGTGGCCCGCCATTTCTGCGACTTTATCTGCGGGATTATGGAACACGTAGATCGCCTCCATCGCATCAAGAAGTGCCAGGGAGATCGATTCACCAAGCGCCAGAGATTCGGCCCGCAGGACCGGCCCCACAAGGTGTCCGATTGACCGGCTTTGCAGAAAGCCCAGGCCCAGTTTCAGGGCGCGCGCCGTGAGGCGATACCGCTGCTCTATTCCTTTGACATACCCAAGACATTCCAGCGTGCGCACCAGACGTCTTGTTGCAGCCCGCGTGTGACCGACTTTCCGGGCAATATCGGCAACAGTCATGTCCGTCTGACCGCCATCGAATGCCCTTAGAACTTCAAGGCCTTTGGCGAAAGTCAGGGAAATTTCCGTTTCAGGGACGGGTAGGGGCTGATCCATGGGAAGATGGTCCTCGGCAAAAAAACAATGCATCGACGTTGCGAATGTCATTGCAGGCTGAAAACGATTATGCCTAAGATAAATAAATCGAACAAGAGTTCGAATATCGAACGAAATGTTTCAGACAAAGTCCCTGATCAGGAAGTGCCTTGTGAAAGTTCACGTCATTTTTGCCCACCCTCTGGAAGACAGCTTCAACGCTGCCCTGTTCAGGCTGGTAACACAGACACTGGAAGCAGAAGGGCACGAAGTCGATAGCCTGGACCTGTATCGGGACAATTTCGACCCTGTGCTCAGCCCGCAGGATCGCATCGAATATCATGATGTCACGATCAATCAGCACCGCGTGGCGGATTATGTGAAGCGCCTGCAAAGCACGGATGTGCTGGTTCTATGTCATCCCGTCTGGAACTTTGGTTGGCCAGCGATCATGAAGGGCTATTTCGATCGTGTATTCCTGCCGGATGTGTCTTTCAAACTGATAGATGGCAAGCTTTCGCCCGGCTTCACGAACATCAAGAAAGTCATAACTGTCACCACATATGGCTGCCCCCGTCACAGAGCTTTTGTTCTGGGAGATCCGCCACGGAAGAACGGAACCCGCTTTCTGCGTGCCGTAATGAACCGTCGTGTCAGTGTGGATTATCTGGGACTTTACAACATGAACAACACGACGCTGGATGCCCGTCGAGCTTTCATGAAAAAAGTGATCCGTAAGCTGAAAGCCATCTGAACTGGCTGTTTTGCAGGAGGACATGCATTGACTGCTCGTTTCTTTGATCTGGATGCTTTAGGGCTGCGTCTCCTGGAAGACAGTCGCAACCGGGCAGGGACGCTTCGGGCTCGGGGTATCGTCCCCTGCCTGGCCCTCGTCGAAGTTGGAGAAGATCCCCAGAGCGCCACCTATGTGGCTCGCAAGATTGAAGACTGCAGGAAAGTTGGGATCGAGGTCCGGAAGGTGGTTCTTCCAGCTTCCGTTACACGGTCTGAACTTCTGACGCAGATCCAGATGCTGGATACGGATGTCTCCGTCAGCGGTATTCTGGTGCAACTCCCTCTGCCGTCGCATCTGGACGAAAACGCAGTCATTCAGGCAATCAGTCCTCATAAGGACGTTGACGGGCTTCATCCCGTCAATCTGCTCTCCCTGACCACCTCTGAACCAACCGTTATTCCCTGCACGGTGCGAGGCATTGACGCTCTGCTCTTACAGACAGGCCTCGCACTTGACGGAGCGCGTGTGGCCATTCTTGGAAGAGGCAAGCTTGTCGGTTTGCCAGCCAGCCTCTTGCTCTCAGGGCAGTCGCGCAATACAACCGTTACGATATTGCACCGTAAAAGCAAAAATTTAGGAAATATCCTAAGAAATTCCGATATCATCATCACGGCCTCTGGTTCCGCACATCTGGTCACGCCAGACATGGTCAGAGCAGGGGCAGTTGTGATCGATGTTGGCATGAGCTGGCCAGAAGGCATGCTCTGTGGGGATGTTCATCCTGATGTTTCTGAAGTCGCAGGGTGGATGACACCGCCCGACCGAAGCTTTGGGGTCATGACCCGTATGATGCTTCTGAAAACCGTTCTGGATCTTGCTGAAAAGAAGGGCACCGCATGATCAGATCGATCGGTCAGGTTCGTACAAATCTGATGACAGAAAGCTCGATCGAGCTTTTGCCGTCCCGTATTCTTGAACTCTCGGGTGTCCTGCCGGACCTTGATCGCGGCTCTCGGGTTTTTGTGACATGGCTGCCCGGCGTACCGTTTGCCGATGTTCTTGCCGCCTGTGATCTCTTGAAACTCTGCGGATATCTTCCTGTCCCCCATGTTGCAGCTCGTTCGATACGGGACACGCAGCACCTTCGAAACATCTGCACTGCACTGATCGAACGCGACATTCCACGCATGCTTCTGATAGCGGGAGGGGCAGACAAACCGGCAGGGACGTTCACAGACACCGTTCAGGTGTTGGAAACTGAAATCCCAGCCCAGGCCGGGATCAGAACGGTCTATGTGGCAGGCCACCCTGAGGGGCATCCACAAGCAACTGAAAAGCAGCTGGAACAGTATCTGCTACGAAAACAGGAACTGGCTCGCGCGCAGGGGCTGAATATGCAGATTGTCACGCAGTTCTGCTTTGATGCCGCACCCATTCTGAATTGGGAAAAGCGCCTTAGAGCTGCAGGCGTAAGATTGCCGATCAA
Source organism: Gluconobacter thailandicus F149-1 = NBRC 100600 (assembly GCF_000964465.1). Classification (GTDB taxonomy): domain Bacteria; phylum Pseudomonadota; class Alphaproteobacteria; order Acetobacterales; family Acetobacteraceae; genus Gluconobacter; species Gluconobacter thailandicus. The sequence goes on from NZ_BANH01000046.1 coordinate 14,913, forward strand.
TCTCGGCGTATATGGCCTGACAACACCCAGAACGCTGGTTCGTTACGGCTTGGCCTGTGGTGTCGGACAATCCCTGCGCTTCATGCAGAAACAGCGCTGGAAACTGCATCGCTGGTTCACCCCTTGCAATCCAAAGGATCTGGTGGATGCTATCGCCGGCTCAATCGCTGAAACCCCGGATACGCTTTTCCACGGATTGCATTTCTATCCGTTTGGAGCGATCGCTCGCACGCTCGAATGGCGTCGCAATTTTTCTTGTTCCACCTATGGAGAGCCGTCATGAGGCATAGACCCTTTGTTCTCACATCCTTGACAGCCCTCCTCATGCTTGGAGGATGCTCAGAGACGGAGGGTAGAGCTCATGTGTCTCATGAAGCGCGCCTCAGCACCGATCTTTACGGAGACGGGGGCGTCAGCGCGTTTTATCGTCCCCAGACAGCCATTCCGTCGATGCCGGGCCAGTTGATCCAACAGGAAGATATGGATCTGACAACCCTCCCCAAAGGGACGAGCCGCGGCATCAGGATCCTCTATTCCTCTCAGAATGGTCTGGGAAAGAGCGGTCCAGTTGCAGTTTCCGGACAGGTTCTGCTGCCACAAGGCAAGATGCCAGCCAACGGGTGGCCTGTTGTCGCCTGGGAGCATGGAACCACAGGCATTGCAGACGTCTGCGCCCCATCCTGGCGGGGATATTCCAGCCGCGACAAGGCCTATCTGTCCCGCTGGCTCGCTGAAGGTTTTGCAGTGATCGCCAGCGACTATCAGGGACTGGGCACCGCTGGACCACATCCTTATCTTCTCTATCAACCGGAAGGATACAGCGTTCTGAATGGTCTGCGCGCGTCTCTGAAAGGTTTTCCGGGGCAACTCAGGAACTGGATTGTTCTGGTTGGCCAGTCTCAGGGCTCTGGGGCTGCATTGGGCACAGCCTGGCTGACTCCTTCTTACGCCCCAGACCTGAAAATTCACGGCGTGGTTGCAACCGGCCTCGTTACTGGCTTTGCCCCTTCGCCGACCGCCAAACACTCTCCCATTCCGGAGGTCTATACAGACGCTACAAAGATGGACTCTGCATTCGCAATGCTTCGGGTAGAGGGTTCGGATCAGGCCCTGCACCCGGAAACGGACAGCCGATCTGTCATGACGGAAGCCGGTCGCAAGATGTCAGAGGTCGCTCGCCACGCCTGCCTGCATAATCTTTTCGATAAAGCCGACGAGATGAAAGTGCAAAGCAATGTCCTGTTCAACGACAAGCTACCAGCCTTCGAGGCAGGACATGACACGGCGTTTACCATCCCTGACGCCAAGATCAGCTTCCCTGTGTTCGCTGGTACTGGCTTGGCGGACGGTGAGGCAGGCGTGAATGGTCAGTACAATGCCGTGGCGGCGATGTGCGATGCCGAGACGCATGTTCTATGGAAGCGCTATCCGGGAATGACGCATAATGGCGCCGTCAATGTCTCGCTGAAGGATTCTGTTCCCTTTGTGAAAAGCCTTCTGGCTGGACGGACACCTCCACAGAATTGCTCAGCCATCAAAGAACCTGGGCCTGTAGAAAAGCCGCTTCCAAACATTCCATGGAACAACTGAGAGCCTGAAAATGCCCTGTAGCCAGGCCCGTGGCCGGCTCTTTTGAGGATACGAGATCATGCAGACCACGGATGACAGATCTGGCTACCACCTCTTTCTCGTTCTGATAATTTACGTTTACTCCGCGGTTTCAATGGCCGTCGTCGGGCTGGTGGTTCCGTTCATCAGCGCCATCGCGGATGCAAGACATGTTTCGCCCGGGCCCATCGGGACAAGCCTGTCCTTCTTCTCTGTTCCAGCAGCTTTCACGTCGTTTCTTTTCGGGATGATCGTTGATCGTATCGGAGTAAAAAAGGCTTTCCCGATTTCCGTAGGACTGACGCTGATTGGCGACACGCTTCTGCTTTCCACTTCTACGCTATGGAGTCTGCGAATTGGTCTGATGCTTTGCGGATGCGGTTTTGCTTTTGCGACGGCGGGCTCTCCCGTTCTGTTTATGCGTTATCTGCCGGAGAAAAACCGCTCTCGTGCGCTGGCCTTCTGGTCCACCTTTGCGCCTGCGGGATATTCTGCGGGATTGCTCCTCGCAATTCCATTCCTTGCAGGAGGACGGTGGCAGACTGCCTGCCTGTCTCATATGGTTCTGATGCTGGTGATTCTTGCAGTCGGCATTCTCACCCTGGCCAGGCTGAAAGAGCCATTAACGGCGGAGACCAATTCCGGCCCTGCCAAAAAACTCTCGCCCTGGCTGGTAACTGCGCTTGGTCTTTCAGTCACACTTCCGAATGGTATCGCGTACGGGACAAGCCTGATTGCACCATCCTATCTGGCGCGTGTACATCATGTCAGCCTGGCAGCGTCTGCGGCTGAAGTGGCAATTGTGAAGATTGTCGTGATGATGGCCGGGGGCCTGATCGTCAGCCTTTGTGTTGGAACGGAACGTCGATCCCGTGTCATGTTCTGTGTCATGGCGGCGATTGGCATGGCTGCACAGTGGATGCTGCTTTTCCCGGGTAGCACGATGGTTGTGGCCTCCCTCGGACTATTCCTCTGGACGTTCGCCTATAGCGGCCTAAGCGGAGCAGGAATGTCTCTGCTTCCCGTCGTTGCAACAGACCGGAAGACCCGCGGGGCCGTTGCGGGCACGGTCGGGCAGTTCATTTCTGTTTCAGCGGTTCTGATGCCTTATCTTTATTTTTCTACCACGCTCTGGACCAGCTACGCCCTGTTTGCTTTCTGTGCCCTGGGTATGGGCTGCCTGACCATTTTTCAGGTCAGGCAGCGTCGCGTCGTCGTAGCCTGATGTTTCCGCCTTGTTATTGAGATCTGGCTTTTTGCAAGGCGGCAAAATTGGCCTGAAGGCGTTCAAGAAGATAATTCTGGGCCGAGATAGGCGCATATTTCCTATCTGGCCCCTGAATGATTGCATCCCGATTAGCCTGACAGAAAAACGGGATGGACAACCGTTCTCCAAGATACTCACCGGGTTTCGGCATCCGGACGCGATGCAGGGTGGAAAGAAGCCTGTCATCACTCCAGCGCATCAGCATGTCGCCAATATTGCAGGTCACGTAACCCGTGGCCGGCTCAACGTCCGTCCACGCACCACTATCAACATCCTTACCCGGACAGACCTGCAATCCACCTTCACCAGCGCGTTGATGCAATAAAGTCAGGCAGTCAAAATCTGAATGCGCGCCAGCACGCCAGTTTTCGAAATCTGCCGGTTTGGCATTCTCCATGCTCATGTAGTGAATGAGGCGCAGGGTGCACTGATAATCCGGTAAAGACGGCTCATGTCGGGATGTGAAAAAATCTTCCTCGAAGCCGAGCTTCATCGCAAAGCACGACAGGATTTTCATTCCCAGAAGCCAGTTCTGATGCTCGAACTGAGTGAGAAACTCCTGAAAGCCGGCAATATCCGTGTCCTGAGGCCACAACCCCGCCATACGCGGAAGGGTGATCTGAAAGGACTCCTTATGGTCAGGCGTGCCCGTTGAAGGCCTGACCTGTTCCCGAAATTCCCAACCGGCATTGGTGCCTGGCTTCAAAGGCAGGGCTGCTTTTTTATCGGTCGGTAGCTTGAAAAAATGTTCGGCCAGCGAAAATGCACGGTCAATATCGTCTTGCGGAATACCGTGGTTATAGACTTGGAAAAAGCCGATTTCAGTCGCAGCCGACCATAGGGCGTCAGCGATTTCCTGCTTACGATCCTCAAATGACGATAAATCAATTCTTGGAATATCTCTGACGATACTGGTCCCAGCTCCCCCAATGCGGCGCTCGGTCTCAATTTCGCTCATGGTTGTCGTGGCTAAGGTGCTCATCTGCTCAGTCTCTCCTTATGTCTGACGAAAGACAGCAGGGGCCACGCGCAGGATGAATGGGAGACAAAACGGAGAGTTGCTCCGGACATATTCTCCATCAAGACCTGTTGCGCAGACCTGCTGGAGCAATGCCCAAGATCTTCTTTAAGATCCCGACCGCTTATACTCTTTCAAAATTCAAAACATATCTGAGCTTGGGCTGTCAATTCCAAATTATCGCCAGAAAAACAGCATCAGGCCAAACTCAAATAGAGACTTCCGGAAAACTCATTTCGGTTCATAAACTATGCCCAGAGAAAAACGGGAGAATGTCCCCTCATGTCCAGAAACATGCTTGGCCGTCGGAAGTCTCTGCTAGGATTAACGGCCGGTCTTGGCACGCTTTCGATGCCTTTCATTCGAACAGCCCATGCCGCGGGAACTCCCGTCAAGCTCGTGACCTCCTGGTACGCACAGGCGGAATTTGGCGGGTTTTATCAGGCCCTTGCTAAAGGATATTATACTCGGGAAGGGCTGGACGTCACAATCGAAGCAGCCAGCCCACAAATGAATGTCCCGCAGCTTCTTGCCGCAGGCCGGGCCGACTTCATCACCGGCTATGATTTCCAGCTTCTTTCCGCTGTCGCGTCCGGCATTCCACTCGTTGCTGTGGCGAGTACTTTTCAGCATGACCAGCAAGGACTGATGACTCATGCTGGTGTTACTGATCTTCAGCAGCTTAAAGATCACCCTATCCTGATTGCCTCGTCTTCCCATGCGACATTCTGGCCGTGGCTCAAGAAGCGCTTTGGTTATACGGAAGAGCAGGCGAGGCCTTATTCCTTTAACCTCCAGCCTTTCTTCTTTGACAAGAGCATGGCCGTACAGGCTTACGCGTCATCCGAGCTCTGGGATGCAAAATTGAAAGGAATGCCGGTCGAGTTCTTCCTGTTCAAGGGTCTGGGATACCCGCCCTATGGAGCCCCCATGGTCACCACCCAGCAGATGGTCAAAACAGACAGAGTCAAAGTTAACGGGTTCGTAAAAGCGTCGCTGCTAGGCTGGAATGACTACTTCCAGGATCCCGCTCCAGGAAATGCGTTGATCCTGAAAGCCAACCCGAACATGACACCCGAACACCTGACCTTTGGTTACGAGGGGCTGAAGAAAGCGAACGTTCTGCTGTCTGATGACGTCCGAGAGAAGGGACTGGGTACAATGACCATAGCCCGATGGCAGGCAACACGGAATTTCATGGTCAGTCAAAACCTTCTCCCAGCCGATGCAGACTGGAAAAGCGCCTTCACAACAGAATTTGTAGACAACCTCCGGATCATGCCCACATGACGCTTCTTATTCACAACACCTGCGGTATTCTGACGGGTCAAAAAGGGGATGCAGCCAGAAGAACGGGAAGTCTTCGCATCCGTGATGGGAAAATTGTCGAAATCGGTGACCTGTCTCCGCATGACGGAGAAACCGTTCTTGATGCCAAGGGCGGTGTTGTCTCGCCCGGCCTGATCAGCACACACCATCATCTGTTCCAGAGTGTTCTCAAAGCCGTCCCCACAGCGATCAATAAACCACTTGAACCCTGGCTCCGCCTTGTTCCCAACACCTACTGGAGCCGCATCGACGAACGGGCATTGAATGTGGCCGTGCGCATTGGAATGGTGGAACTGCTCCTCTCAGGCTGCACAACAGTCGCGGACCATCACTACCTGTTTGCAGACATGTACGCTTACGACCCGGCGGCTGTTCTGTTCGAAGCTGCCGAAGACCTGGGCCTTCGCTACGTTCTGGCACGGGGAGGAACAACACGGGCCAGAAAATTCGATACGGACGAAATCATCCCTGCTCCAACGGAAACGTTGGATGTCATGCTCAAACGGGTCGATGCGCTTGTCAGCCGGTATCATCAGTCCGGGCCGAACGCGAAACGCCGGATTGTCCTGGCACCCAATACGCCCACCTGGGGCGTCACACCGGACGAATTGCGCCAAATGGCCATGGCAGCACGAAGCATGGGCATCTCATTGCATTCGCACCTGTCAGAGACGGAGAATTACGTCAGGTTCTGTCTGGAAACCTACAATATGCGGCCCGTACAGTTCGTGGCGGAGCATGGCTGGGTAGGAGACGATGTATGGTTCGCGCATCTGGTGCATCTGGATGATAGCGAACTCAGACTGCTCGCTCAGACCAGTACCGGCATGGCGCATTGCCCGCAGAGCAACTGCCGGCTTGGCTCAGGAATTGCGCCTGCACCCGCTCTGGATGCCTTGGGAGGGCGTGTTTCTCTAGCCGTCGATGGTGCAGCGTCCAACGAAGCCTGTGACATGAGTGCTGAAATGCACTGCGCCTGGATGGTCCATCGAGCGGTTCAAGGGGCAGGGGCTGTAACGGCCGAGGATGTCATGCGGTGGTCTACCTCTGAAGGAGCTGCCATTCTGGATCTCCCGGATGTAGGCCGGATAGAAATCGGAGCTACGGCAGATCTGGTTATTCATGGTCTGGATGCTCCACGCTGTGCAGGGATGCATGATCCGCTGATTGCGCCGGTTGTTTCCGGAGCCACGACCGTCCGGCATGTTCTGATGGATGGGAAACCCGTTGTGGTAGACGGAATGATCCCTGGGCTGGATCTCGAAGCCCTCCTGGCGGAGGCGAGAAGCGTTGTAGGATGCCTCGCAATTTCGTGACGGGAACCAAGACAGAGCATGACCTATGGCTGAAGCCCGTCTTCTGCTATTTGTGCCTCTCTCATTTGAATTCCCATCTGTCTTCCCAGAAAAGGAAATTCCATGCTGACCTGCGTTGGCTATGCCGCTTCCAGCCCGACGTCTCCGCTGACGCCATTTGCTTTTGAACGCCGTGACTGTGGTCCACTGGATGTTCAGATTGACATTACACATTGCGGCGTCTGCCACTCGGACATTCATACCGCCCGAAGCGAATGGGGCCCTGCTTCCTACCCAGTCGTGCCAGGTCACGAGATCGTCGGGCGCGTCAGTGCCGTAGGGCGTGACGTCACCCGCTTCAAGGCTGGCGATCTGGTTGGTGTGGGCTGCATGGTTGATTCATGCCGGTCCTGTGCGTCCTGTGAGGCGGGACTGGAGCAGTATTGCGATGCCGGCCCGACCTGGACCTACAACAGCCCGGACACATCATTCCCGGTAGAAGGCGCTCACACATACGGCGGATACTCACGGGCTGTCGTCGTGGATGAGGGGTTTGTTCTTCGTATTCCCGAAAATCTGGACCCAGCCGCTGCGGCTCCTTTGCTCTGTGCTGGCATTACAACCTGGTCTCCGCTGGCTCACTGGAAGATTGGCGCGGGCCATAAGGTCGGCGTCGTTGGGCTTGGCGGGCTGGGTCATATGGCCGTCAAATTTGCCGTGGCGCTGGGTGCGGAAGTGACACTGTTCACGACGTCTCCGGGCAAGATTGAGGACGGCAAGCGTCTCGGTGCACACCGGGTTATCATCTCCCGTGATGCAGATGCCATGGCGGCAGAAGCAAACCGGTTTGACTTCATTCTGGATGCCGTTTCCGCCGACCATGACATCAACGCTTATCTCGCGCTTCTGAAACAGGACGGACACATGGTCCTGGTTGGCCTTCCGGAAAAGCCTATGTCCATCGGAGCTTTCAGCCTCGTCGCCAAGCGCCGCAGTCTTGCAGGATCGGCCATTGGCGGCATCCAGGAAACGCAGGAAATGCTTGATTTCTGCGGAAAACATAACATCACGAGCGATATTGAAGTTATTCGCATGGATGAAATCAACGAAGCCTATGATCGGGTTCTCCGCTCGGATGTGAAGTACCGGTTTGTCATCGACATGGCGTCTATGCCGGTAACACTCGAAGACTGATATCATACTGCGAAACGGCTGGCCGAAAGGCCGTTTCGCAGAAAACGGACGATATGCGCGTAAAGAAGACTGATCATGTGGTGAAAAGGCACAATCTCGGCATGGATCACCACATAGCGACCTGTCGTGCTGAGTTGGTGGCCGTTCTGACAACCTTACAGAACGGCGTACCAGAAGTTCTGACTTTGCAGGACGGCCAATGCCTACCCGCAGGCCCTCTGGAAACCGAACACACATCTCTTCAGCGCGGCCTAAGACACTGGGTCGAGCAGCAGACGGGTTTTCGACTGGGGCATGTCGAACAGCTTTATACGTTCGGAGATGCTGCGCTGGCTCACGAAGACAGGCTGGTTCGTATTTCCTACATGGCCCTGACCCGCGACGGACAAACGCAAGGTGGCTGGCAGAGCTGGTACAACTATTTCCCATGGGAAGACCGCCGCACCAATGGCTGCCTCACAGTCCTGAAAACCATTGAAGATCGGCTGAAAGGTTGGGCTGGCGATCAGACCGACAGGCTTGAACGCTGCAATCAGGTGTTTGGGCTGAATGGTGAGAGCTGGAATGACGATGCCGTTCTGGAGCGATATGAACTGCTCTGGGAAGCAGGACTGGTACAGGAAGCTGCATCTGACGCACAACCCCGGATCAGTGGCCAACCCATGCTTTGGGACCATCGGCGTATTCTCGCGACTGCGCTTTCACGCCTGCGCGCAAAAATTCGCTATACGCCAGCCGTTTTCGAACTGGTTCCCGAAGAGTTTACACTCCTGCATCTTCAGCAGGCGATGGAGGCCCTTTCAGGTCGTCTCATGCACAAGCAGAACTTCCGACGCCTTGTACAAAATCAACAGCTTGTAGAAGAGACGGACCGTTACGAGAGCGGTGTCCATGGACGTCCTGCACGGCTTTACAGGTTTCGCCGGGAAAATTCTGAAAACTGTTATCTTTCGGGTGCCAAACTCCCCTTGGGAGGGATCTCCTGAAAATGTGTTGCGTGAAAGCGTTGCTGATGGAGTAAGATACTATATGCTCAATTAGAGCATAATAGATTACGGAGTCCATCATGGGCGGTCCAAATGCCTTGCAAAGCCGAGACAGGCTGTATGAACCCGTCTCCCGCCTGATGGCCCGGGAGGATTGGGAGCGACTGTATGCGGATGATATCGAAGCCATCCTGCGCCTGAAGCAGGAGCGCAATGCAGTCATTCTTGCTCACAACTATCAGACCCCTGAGATCTTCCACTGCGTGGCTGACATCCGCGGAGACAGCCTTGCTCTCGCACGGGACGCGCAGGATCTTGAAGCTGACGTGATCGTCATGGCAGGCGTTCACTTCATGGCGGAAACCGCCAAGCTCATGAACCCCGATAAAACCGTTCTGATCCCCGACGAACGGGCAGGCTGCTCGTTAGCGGAAAGCATTACGGCTGAAGACGTCCGGAAAATGAAAGAACGCTATCCTGGCGTTCCGGTCGTGACCTATGTCAACAGCACAGCTGATGTGAAAGCCGAAACAGATGTGTGCTGCACATCCGGGAACGCGAAGCGCGTTGTCGAGAGCCTGAACGTGCCGCGCGTCATCATGATCCCGGATGAGTTTCTGGCGCAGAATATCCAGAACGAAACCGGCATTGAAATGCTCACATGGCCGGGCCACTGCGAAGTCCACGAGCGCTTTACGCCGCAGGAAATCCGCCAGTATCGGCGTATGCATCCGGGCGTAACCGTCATCGCACACCCGGAATGCCCGCCTGATGTCGTGGCAGAAGCCGATTATTCCGGCTCAACAGCCAACATGATTGATTATGTGGCTAAGCAGAAACCCGAGAAGGTACTGCTCGTCACCGAATGCTCGATGAGCGACAACCTGACGACACTCAATCCGGAGACAGAATTTGTGCGCCCGTGCAACCTGTGTCCGCACATGAAACGCATCACGTTGGCTGGCATTCGTCGTGCTCTGGAAAACATGCAGACTCCAGTCACCATTCCATCCGCTCTTGAAGCACCAGCCCGAGCGGCCGTGGAACGGATGTTGGCAATCTAGCCATGACCAAGGCTCTTCTGAGCGCTCTTGCGGGTCAGCCAGTTATTGTTGGCGCAGGATTGGCTGGCCTGTCCGCTGCGCTCCATCTGCGCCAACCGTGCATCATCCTCACACCGTCACCACTAGGACTGGATGCCGCCAGCTCACTGGCACAGGGAGGGATTGCTGCGGCAATCGGAGCGGATGACTCACCAGCGCTGCATGCAGCAGACACGCTGGCTGCGGGCGCCGGCCTGAGTGTACCTGAGGTTGTGCGACGTGTGACAACCGCGGCCCCACAGGTCATCCAGACGCTGCTGGACTGGGGTGTTCCGTTCGCACGCAAAAACGGTGCTCTGGACCTGCATCTGGAAGCAGCACATTCTCGAAAACGCATTCTACACGTTGGAGGGGATGGTAGCGGGGCAGCCATCATGCAGACGCTCATCAGACGCGTGCAGGCTCGGGAGAGTATTACAGTGCTGGAGGGCACCTGTCTGAATGGACTGATGGTTCAGGATGGGCGTCTTCAAGGCGTCTATACGTCCGCAGGTTTCGTGCCAACATCTGCATGTCTCGTGGCCTCTGGAGGAATAGGGGCGCTTTACAGCGAGGCGACCAGTCCGGGGACAGTTCAGGGAGCCGGACTTGCCCATGCCGTCCGGGCTGGGGCACGGGTAGCTGATATGGAATTCACCCAGTTTCATCCGACGGCCCTGAAAACCGGTTCGATGACGGGGCGCCGTCCGCTTGTCAGCGAGGCTGTGCGTGGTGCCGGGGCCATTCTGGTTGATGAAAGGGGCGAACGCTTCACGGACGAACTACAGTCACGGGACGTCGTCGCCAGAGCAATTTTTGCTCATATCCGGGAAGGGCATGACGTTTTCCTGGATGGGCGCCATCTGCGAGGTGCAGTCTTCAGCCAGCAGTTTCCGGGCATCACTGCGGCCTGTCACGCCATTGGCGTTGATCCAGAAAGAGACCCCATCCCGGTCAGTCCAGCGATGCACTATCACATGGGCGGTCTGGACGTGAACGAGCGTGGACGCACCTCTGTTTCAGGACTATGGGCGGCAGGTGAAGCGGCGTGCACAGGTCTTCATGGTGCAAACCGCCTGGCCAGCAATTCCCTGCTGGAGGCCTTCCTCACAGGACAATGGGCAGCAGAAGATATTGATCACGTCAAACATCAGACGGTGCCACTTCGCTCTGTACCGACACGTTCTGCTCTGTCAGTTTCTTTCGATCGCATTCCAAAACTCATGAGTGAGTATGCTGGAATCCTCAGGGACGAAAATGGTCTTCAGGCTCTCCTGCATGCAACCCTGCCAGACGCAGAGACAAACGACGGAGCCCTTGTAGCAGCGCTTGTCGCTCAATCTGCGCTCATGCGACGTGAGAGCCGCGGAAGTCATTACCGGACGGACTACCCCGAAATAACAGATCCTTATCGAACAACTCTCACTTTTTCAGATCTTCCTGTTCCTGAAAGATTACTCTCATGACATTTCAGACTTTTCTGCCAGATCTTCTCTGGGAGCCTCTGGTCCGTACCGCACTGCTGGAAGATCTGGGGACGGGTGGCGATGTTACGACCCAGGCACTCCTGGACCCGAAACGACCATTACAGGCCATCTTCCGTGCCCGAAAAAAGGGCGTGCTCGCGGGCTTGCAAGGCGCTGAACTTGCTTTCACGCTGCTGGATAAAAGTGTGCGGTTCCTGCCTCAGAAAAACGATGGAGAGCAGATCTTTGCTGGTGATGTGCTGGCGGTGGTCGAAGGTGGGGCTGGAGCCGTCCTTGCTGGCGAACGGACTGCTCTGAATCTTCTGTCCCACCTCAGCGGGATCGCAACAGCGACGCGCGAAATCGTGGATGCTGTTGACGGAACCAACGTGCGGATCTGCTGCACGCGCAAGACGTTACCGGGGATGAAGGCCGTTCAGAAATATGCAGTTCGCGCCGGCGGCGGCTCCAGCCACCGATATAGGCTGGATGATGCCATTCTGATCAAGGACAACCATCTTGCACTCTGCGGCGGCGTCTCTGCTGCCCTTGCCAAAGCCCGTAGCCGGGCAGGGCATCTCATGAAAATAGAGCTCGAGGTTGATACACTGGAGCAACTTGAGGAGGCCTTGTCCGCCGGGGGAGCGGATGCGTATCTTCTCGACAATATGAGTTCGGATCAATTGCGGCAGGCGGTCAGACTGATTGCGGGAAGAGGCATTGCGGAAGCCTCAGGCGGGATTACTCCTGAAACAGTTCGCCCGATTGCGGAAACCGGTGTCGATATCATTTCCCTTGGCTGGCTGACACACACCGTTCGGGCGCTAGATATCGGGTTGGATATTGAGGGATAGGTCTAATGGCTTCCTGAGGGCGAACCCTCAGGACGTCAAACTTAACCGGTTACCTGATGGGCCATGACTGCACCCATGACAGGGTCTGTGATGCTGGGGCGACCGGTTTCCACATGACCTGCAAACCGTTGATGATTACTGCTCTCATCATCAGCCGACACGCTCACATCATACCATTGGTGGCTTGAAACCAGATCAAGAGACAAGGATAGCGTCTGTCCGGCTGCTATGAAAAGCGGCCTGTCTTCTGCACCGTAAGCATTATCCTTGATCAGCACTTTCTTGTCGGTGGTGCTGGTATTCTTCAGTTCAAGAGCAAGCTCTCCCGTCTCTCTCTGGTGGTTAGCCCGGACCAGCAGGGTCGATGGTGCACCACGCTGGAAATACCGCGCAAAGCCATTCGGGCCAAGAACCGTGAAGTCATGCTGACCGGCATGCGCCAAGTCCCAACGATCCGTAACGGATTTTCCAGGTTCCACCGTGTGACGGCGCGGTGTCTCGGTTGTTCCGTCCCGATAGATATAGAAGCTGGCACCGACCGTCCCCGTATTCCGGATTTCAAACGCCACAGCATCCGGGCCGTCATCAACCATATCCACAGCCAGATTGTATGGCAAAGGGCGGGCAGGGCGCGCACCGCGTTCCTGATCTCCGATATCATCCAATGTACTCTGATGAGGGATGACGGGGTTAGGCAGCTTGCAGGATGCATCAGCAATTTTCTTGTACGCCGCTGTATCGGGAAGCGGGACTTTCACATGGCTCTTGCGCGAGAAATCAAATGCACTTGTCAGATCACCGCAAACGGCACGACGCCAGGGAGTAATGTTGGTTTCCTTGACCCCAAACCGGCTTTCGATGAAGCGGATGACCGACGTATGGTCAAAAACTTCCGAACAGACAAAACCACCAGTGCTCCACGGAGAAATGGCAAAGGCAGGAACGCGCGGGCCGAGGCCATATGGCAGGTTGTCCGGCTTGTAGCGCTGCGATTCAAAATTCTGAAGATGCCTGTGGATTTCGCCCTCGGTTGAAACCGTACTCATGCCAGGCAGAACCGGAGTAGGGGGCTGTGGTGGCGGCATGTGATCGAAGTATCCGTCATTCTCATCGTACATGACAAGAAAGACGGTCTTGGCCCAGACATCCGGATTGGCCGTCAGGGCATCAAGAGCATGGGCAATAAACGTTGCGCCATATCCCGGCGTCCAGCGCGGATGTTCGGAGTAAGCTGCTGGAGGCAGGATCCATGAAACCTGCGGAAGCTTGTCGGCCAGCACATCCTGTTTGAGATGATCCAATGTACGGGCAGTCATGGCGCGCTGATGCAATGCAGAACCCGGCTGAGCCTCAGCAAAGTTCTTGAAACACATCAGCACATTAGTGCCGAAATTTCCGTTTTCGATATCTGCGCCCGAAAGACCCTGCTGATACACCTGCCAGGAGACGCCTGCATCCTGAAGCCGCTCAGGATAGGTTGTCCATGTGAACGGATCTGGCACCTTCGGAAAAAAATCCCGATCCACCCAGTCTACGTTGTCGAGGATTGGGCCGCCACCCGTGGCATTCGGATCCACCATACCGGACATCAGATAGAAGCGGTTCGGATGTGTCTGGGTGGGCGTGGAGCAAAAGTAATGATCACAGACCGTGAAGGCATCTGCCAGCGCGTAATGGAAGGGAATGTCTTCGCGCGTGTAGTACCCCATTGTCATATCTTTTTTGTGACGGGGCCACTGATTGTTCCAGCCCTTGTTGATCGCACCGTGGGTTGGCGACCAGGTATGGTCAAGGTCGATCACACATTCAGCGCTGGACGTCTGGGTTGGCAAATGAAACGGGGTAATCCAGCCATTCTCGGCCTTCTGTCTCTGCTGCCACCAAATGGGTTCACCACCTGGCCCACGAACAACATGCCGGTCTCCATAACCACGAACGCCTGCCAGATGACCTAGATAATGATCGAACGAGCGGTTTTCCTGCATCAGCACAACAATATGCTGCACATCTTCAAGGGTTCCGCTCTCCCGACGTGCAGGTATGGCGCGAGCGCGCTGGATCGATGGGAGGAGGGCGCTTAGGGAAAAGCCGGCACCAAGGCCCAGAAGGCCACGACGGTCGAGTTTTGCAGTCACCGGGTCATCTCTCTCGGGCAGTAACAGTTGGAGGAACGATTAACAGCCTACCCTCAAGAAATCACGAGAGCAGAACCGGATATTTTATGTTTGTTTTATGAACGTCTGCCTTACAGAACGGACAGCACAAGATACACGGCCTTTGGACTGGCCTCACAGCTGACCCGCACGCTGTTTCCATTCCATGACGGCACAAAGGCAAGATCAAAAGGAGAGAAACTGCTGGTGGGATCGTAGCCATGGAATGTTCCCGATTTCCAGGCGATATGCCCCGCTCCATAACAGCAGAATACCCGCAGTTTGGCTTTTCCGGAAGGCTGCTCAGTCTGACATTTCGATGTCAGTTGCAGAACCATTCTGTCCGAAACAGCAAATGCCGCAGCCAAAGCCGCTGTCTGCTCCACATCTTCGATCATGAAGGCTGGATAGCGCGCACGGATGGCGGAGGCTTTCAACTGCGTCAGGATCTCATTGAGTGTCCCATCCAGAAGAAGATCATCTGGCGGAAGCTGCTGCACCTGTAATGTCTGCTGCCAATCGCTCGGCACTTTCCGGGTCCAAACAACCATATCCAAATCTGTTCTGGCGAGATCTACCAGAATCTCCGGTCGGCTTGATGCCCGAACACGCGGTGCATCTGCAAGGACAGGATCAGGCCAGCTCTCAATCACAAACATGACGTCAGGCCGCAATCATCACAGGACTATCCATGGACGCCCCGCAGGCACCAGCCTCGTCAATCGTCAGAAGAAGCCTGTAGCGTTTCTCCGATGGCAGGACAGACAAACGCGGCGAGCGGTGGTGGACACTGGTCGCTTCAGACCATCCCGGAAAATGCTTTCCCTTAAGAAAGACAACAGCTCCATCCGGGGCCTGATGAATGTTCAGACCTCCATCTGCCGTCCATTCAACACCTGGGCCATCATAGGTGCGAAGCAGCCGCAACCCCACACAGTCCACATGGAATTTCCGGCAGCTATCAGTCGTCACTTTTTCAAGCCGAACGCGTAACGCCTGACGCCCGGAGACTTCCTGATATCGGGTTGCAAGTTCGATCATATCTGCGAGCAAAGGCAGGGTTTCATCCGTAAAAGCTTCGGCAAGATTATTCCGAATGGTTTCAAGCGCTCCCTGGGCCATGATCAGACGTGCGCCACTCACGCGATAGCTCTCCAGGGCACGCCTGAGAGATGTCGCAAGGCCTTGGGAATGAACGGTAATCGTGCGTTCCGGAGAGAGTATTTCCCTGAAAGCCGAGTGGCTGAGCAGTTGGTGACGCGTCGGGCATGCAGACATCGCAACAAAATCACTCTCACATATTGATATGTTATATCATAACGTTATAAATCTCTTTTGCAAGACTGCTCATTCCATCAAGGAGCCTTTGTCGTCATGGATGACCGATTGCCCGTTACCGTTCTCTCCGGCTTCCTCGGTGCTGGAAAAACGACACTTCTCAATCATATCCTGAACAACCGCGAAGCGCGCAAAATCGCAGTCATCGTCAATGATATGAGTGACGTGAACATTGACGCAGATCTCGTGCGACAGGGAGGAAGCGATCTCTCCCGCACAGACGAGAAACTTGTAGAAATGAGTAATGGGTGTATCTGCTGCACCTTGCGGGATGATCTTCTGCAGGAAGTCGATCGCCTGGCTCGTGAAAAGCGGTTCGATTATCTGTTGATCGAGTCAACCGGCATTGCAGAACCGCTTCCCGTCGCGGCCACTTTTGAATTCCGGGATGAGGACGGCCGTAGCCTTAGCGATATCGCCCGCCTCGATACCATGGTGACGGTCGTGGACGCAGTCAATCTGCTTCGCGATTATGGTTCAACGGACTTTCTGAAAGACCGGGGCGAAGTTGCGGGTGAAGATGATGAACGAGCGCTTGTGGACCTGCTGGTGGAGCAGATCGAGTTCGCCGATGTCGTGCTCCTGAACAAGATTAATACTGCGACACCTGAACAAAGAGAAGCCGCTCACCTCATCATCAGATCCCTCAACGCGGATGCAGAGGTCATCGAAACCAATCAGAGTAAGGTGCCTTTAGACAGGGTCCTGAACACTGGCCGCTTCGACTTTGATCGGGCTCATCAACATCCGATGTGGTTCAAGGAACTGTATGGCCATGCAGACCACGTTCCGGAAACGCAGGAATACGGAATTTCAAGCTTCGTTTACAGAGCTCGCCGTCCATTTTCACCGGAAGCATTTGCACGGTTCATCGAACAATCCTGGGCAGGTGTCGTGCGGGTCAAAGGCTATTTCTGGCTGGCAACGCGGCCGGATTGGGTAGGTGAACTGAGTATTGCAGGTGCGCTCGCCCGAAATCAGGCCGCGGGACGATGGTGGAGCAGTGTACCGCAGCAGTCCTGGCCTGATGATGATACGTGGCGCGCTACCCTCGCAAAATACTGGGACGACACATATGGAGATCGCCGTCAGGAACTCGTTTTTATTGGCGCAGGCATGGATGAAGAAAATATTCGAGCGGCGCTGGACAACTGCCTGATGCCAGAAGCTATAGATGGCATTTTCATGCCTTGGCACTTTGACACTCTCCCAGATCCATTTCCTGCCTGGGAATGATGGCAATCATACGGGAACAATAAACCGCTTTGAGATTGACACCCCTCCGACGCACTCGGATGATTGGGGTCGGTCCATTTCGAGCGGAACCCATGACCCAGGACGATGCCTCTTTCATTTCTGATCCAACGTCTTCCAAGCAGGAGGAGAGGCCCCGCCGCCGGCAGAAACGACACTACCGCCGGGGTCATATTACAACACGGCAATGCCTCATCTTCACATTGCCATGCCGCCGCCGCTTCATGAAGGTCAGATCACATATTCCGATGGGACAAAGGCTACCGTTCCCCAGATGGCCCAGGATGTGGGAGCGTTCCTGTCATGGGCAGCGCATCCCCACCTTCAGACCAGACACCGAACAGGGTGGTTTGTCCTGACCTATCTGGCCATCCTGAGTGGCCTGTTGTTCGTTCTCAAGCGCCGCGTCTGGGCTAGACGGAATAGCGACAACCCATGATCAGGGCAGGGGATGCAAAGCATTCAGTGCTTCACGTTCTGACAGGATATCCTTGGCTTTCATCGGCGTAACACGTTGCGCCTTAAACTCATCCGCAGAAAAGACCGGCGGCGTACCAGGAGTATTCAACGAGGACACATAGGTCAGAACGGCAGCCAGTTCTTCGTCAGTCAAAGACTTGAAGGGCGGCATATAGCCCATATAGCTCACATCAGATGCCTCAAGCGGCCCATGAAGTCCGTTCAACAGAACATGGGTCAGATAGGCTTTACCTTCAGGAAAGCCGGCGATCTTGCCAACACGCCCGCTGAGCGGAGGAAACTGGCTGGGAGAACCGATCCCGGATGTCTGATGGCAGACGCTGCACTTACTGTTGTAAATCGCCAATCCATCCTCTGCCTGAGCAACAGAGAGCGCCCCTAAGGCAACAGTCAGAAGGAAGGCAGTACACTTGAACATAGCAGCAACCCTGAGTGTAATAACGGTAAATCGCGGATACGAGCATCCTTCAGGGCATAATCCTGACAGGGCATTGTTCGGCAGGCAAGGCAATGTCCTGACGTGAGAGAAACGTACGATCCGTCAGAAGTCGTAGAAAAGCCGAAATACTCTCTATCTCTGCCCTCGATAAAATGTCTGCATCCGGATGGGCCTGGATGGCAGCAACGAGTGTCGGCGCAGATCCGTCATGCAGATAGGGAGCCGTAACTTCAACATTGCGAAGGGACGGCGTTCTGACAGGGCTGCTCTGACTACTGGAAAGCACGTGAAAGGCCTGATCCATGAACAGGGGAGGTTCATGACAGGAACTGCATTTCGCTTTACCAAAAAACAATCTCTCACCACGTTGCTGCTCTACTGTTTCTTTGTGTCCAGGCTGGTCCCACAGTGCTTTATTCGACACCAGAATGCGCTCAAACGCTGCGATAGCCTGAGAGACATGCTCTGCATCCATTACGCTCGCTTTGCCTGGAAACGCAGTTGCAAAAAGCGCGTGGTAACAGGAATTCCCTGAAAGGCGCCGGGAGAGTTCCGCCATATCGGTCATCCCCATTTCAACCGGATGATGGCCGCTCAGAGGGATAAAGAACTGCTTTTCAAGAGAGGTAACGTGCTGATCTATCCACGTCAGACTTTGAAACGCTCCCACGTTGGCGAGAGACGGAACGTTTCGGATGCCCTGTTCATCCGTGACGCCAGGATGTGTTGGATTACCGTCAGAAAAGGCATGTCTCTGTTCGTGACATGTTGCGCAGGACATGCTGCCATCCAGAGACAGGTCTGCATCGTAGAAGAGACGATGGCCTAGTTCTTTCTTTGCTGCGTCTGGAGACAGAGAGGCAGCGAGAGCAGGAACTGCCAGCCAACTCAATGAGACCAGCAATAGAGACAGGCCAGAGAACTTCACGGAACGGCAGACACCATCACAGGGATATCCTGCTGACCACTGCCGGCAAGCTGGAGGGTATAAGTGCCTGTTTTAAGAGAAAAATCGACCATCTTGCGAATGCCGGAACAATCAGGACCATGCTGATGCTGGATCGAGCTTACCGGAGTGGCGCCGCCCACAACATCGATCCACGTCTTATTCGGAAGCATGACTCTGTATGTACCGTCCTTGATAACCTCAAAAATCACCATGCCGCTATAGCTGACACTCCCTCCTGGCTCGGCCGGCCGCTGCAGGAACTGCACATCCGGTGTATGGGCAAGATGTATCTGGGAGGCATGCCCCAACGTCAGCTTGCTGGCAGGAAGACTACCAGCCTGAGTGGCAGCATTCAGGGGGAGGGGATTGCTCCATCCTTCATATCCTGCGGGCAAGGGAGGAAGGCCACTTTTACAAATCGCCTCATCGGCCAGCGCGGCGCTGACATGACAGGCAAACAGAGCTGAGGATAATGGAATAAAAATACGCTTCATGATGAGGGTCCTGATCAACAGCAATCTCATCATGAAGTACCAGACTTCGGAACTTTTCCAGAGCCATAACGGCGTCGAAAAATGTCACTTTGTCCCGTAAAATGCGGCTTCCCGGCCTCTTCGCGCAAAATCAGAGGCTGGGTGCACTGAATGTGTCACACCGGTTGATGTCACCGCTGCTCAGGCCGCGCTTGAACCAGCTGACGCGCTGTGCCGAAGTCCCATGCGTGAAGCTGTCGGGAACAACATATCCTCTGGCCTGACGCTCCAGCCGATCATCTCCAACAGCGGCGGCGGCGTTCATGCCCTCTTCGACGTCCCCTGTCTCCAGAAGATGCTTCCCGTCATTTGCCCGCTTGGCCCAGACGCCAGCGAAACAGTCGGCCTGAAGTTCCACACGTACGGACAGCCCGTTGGCCCCCTTTTGCGTAGCATCTCCCTGACGGTTGACCTGTTGCATAATGCCAAGTTCATTCTGCACGTGATGGCCGATCTCGTGAGCCACGACATATGCTTTTGCAAAATCGCCCCCGGCGCCCAGCCGGTTCTGTAATTCCTGAAAGAACTGGAGATCCAGATAAACCTTATGATCAGCAGGGCAGTAGAACGGTCCCACCGATGTCTGGGCATAGCCACAGGCAGACTGTACGCCACCGCTGAAGAGGGTCAGACGAGGATCATGGTATGTCCGGCCCATCTGCTGGAAGTATGCGGTCCAGACATCCTCAGTTGAGCCAAGAATACGGGCAATAAACTGTTTTCCGGCATCGTTCGCGGGCCGCTGCACCTGAGCCACCGTCGGACTGCTGGAAGAAGGGCCAGTCTGCATAAGATTCAGGACAATCCGGGGATCAACCCCGAAATAAAGCGCACCAATCACAAGGATGACACCGCCGATCCCACCAATTCGCAAAGGGGTACGACCGCCTCCGCCGGAACCCCGCACGTCATCGATGTTGCTGCTTTCCCGCTGATCGTCCAGACGCATGGATATACTGTCCCGTTTTTACCTGCCCGTTCTGGGCTTGAACTACGCCAATCCTAGCAGGTTTGAAGATGGACGTGCAAAAGCGGGGTAATTTCTCTGCTCGCAGGAAATTGCCCGGAAAACTGAAGACTTTTCCTTAATTTGCGGTCACAGTCGCTAGCCTCATGACCGGAGCGTTTCCATGCTGTCGAAATCTGCCTTCCTGTGTATGTTTTCCCTGCTCTCTGTTGCTCCCGCGTTTGCCGATCCTACCCTGGATCAGGCCGTACAGTCCCCTGGGAGAAGCACCGCCTTCGTATCACGGGATGTCGTACGCCATCCTGTTGAAGAGCTTACCTTTTTTGGACTGAAACCCGATGCCAATGTCGTGGAGATCTGGCCATTCGGGGGGTACTGGACGCAAATTCTGGCCCCTTATCTCCACGATTACGGAACATATACCGTCGCATTAGGGCCATTTGATCTGAAGAAACAGACGATCAGTCAATTCCAGAGCGAACACCCGGAAGTTTACGGACGCATCAAGACAACCCAATTCGATTCACAACATCTCGATTTTGCGCCTGCAAACAGTGTCGATCTCGTGCTGACGTTCCGTAACATGCATAACTGGATGAAAGCTGGAAACGCACCGGAAATGCTCGCCGCCATTCACCGAGCGCTGAAGCCAGGTGGCATTCTGGGAATTGAGGATCACCGCGGAAACACGACCGCCCCTCAGGACCCGCAGGCAAAAGACGGCTATGTGCGCCAAGCCTACGCAATCGACCTAATCCAGAAGGCAGGATTCAAATTGGTTGGCACATCCGAAATCAACGCTAATCCGAAGGATACAGCCAACTGGCCCAAAGGCGTCTGGACGTTGCCTCCTACTTACGCCCTTGGGGCGAAGGATCATGCAAAGTATGAAGCCATTGGAGAAGGGGACAATTTTGTACTTAAATTTCAGAAGATTAAGGACTGAGGTTTAAATCTGAGCCATCCCACGTCGAGAAGTCTGATGCAGTAGGCACATATTTTCAGGCTGATACCGATAAACGCCATTGCCGAAACCGGGGACTTCGTATAGATCCACCTCCACAGTCCGCGGGCATGGTGGAATTGGTAGACACGCCAGATTTAGGTTCTGGTGGCGCAAGCTGTGGGGGTTCAAGTCCCTCTGCCCGTACCAGCGAATAAAACTGTCAGCTGTTAATCGACGACAATCGCGATCTGGCTTTCCCCCCCGGAAACTGGCGTTACTTCGACCTTTACGGGAATGCGCTCTTTCAGTTCTTCCACGTGACTGATCACGCCAACACGGCGCCCTTGTGCTTGCAGATGTTCGAGCACGGCAATCGCCTGCCCAAGGCTTGCAGAGTCCAGTGCACCGAACCCCTCATCAATAAACAGGCTCTCGATCCGGATGCCACGCCCTGTGGACATTTCCGAAAGCCCTAATGCGAGTGCAAGACTGACAAGAAAGCGTTCACCCCCCGAGAGGTTTTGCAGTCCACGCACAAGACCGCCCATGTCATTATCAATAACCTCAATCAGCATTTCTCCCGCAGGGGCACGTTGGAGGCTGTAACGGGGCTTGAGATCCGCAAGACGTTCGTTGGCGAAATCGATGAGATGATCAAGCGTCAGGCTCTGTGCGAAATTACGGAACCGCTTACCCTGAGCATCGCCCAGTATATCTCCCAACTGTTCCCAGACATGACCATCTGCGCGTTTTGCATCGAGTTGCGCCCTGAGTTCGGCTGTTTGCAAACGCGTTTCGTCGTCCTGCAGGACCCTTGCTTCCAGTCGCGTCAGCGCGGTCTTGGCATCCGCGACGGTTGTTTTCGCCAACACAAGCTGCTGCTCCAGATCGGCAAAGTCAAAAGCCGCCTGCCTGCTGGCTTCGTGCTGGGCATAGTCGCTTTCTCGGGGCTTCAGAGTAGCACAAGCGTCACTGTAAGCCTTATTCAGTTCAGAGAGTGCCTTTTCTTCAGCGGCGGCATACTCCGGACCACGCGCCTGTGCCTCACTGATGTCCGCTCGACTGAACCCCTCAAGCACCAGCCTGGACTCAAAACTTTCAGACAGTTGGAAGAGCTCTTTTTGAACTCCTTCCAAAAGCTTCACAGCCCCTTCACAGCGTGTTCTTGCTCCCACAGCACATTCGGAAGCGGTATTTTTGATGTCCAGGGCTTTTTGCAAAGCCTCTTCTGCCTCTCGAACAGCCCCGTCAATCTTCTCAATCACGCTCTCCACAGACTGCCCGTCAAGCAGCCCCGAGCGTTTTCGCACTAGCGCCTGATGGACGTCGTGTTTCGTCTGCCATTCGACTTGTATGTCAGCAAGAACTTCTCTTGCTGCATATACGTCACTCTCAGCACGGGCATGTTTGGCGGTTAGGCTGGGCCAATCTCTTTCCATTGGGATATGCGCTTCGTTTTTGGAACGCCACTCAGAAAGATTTTCGGAGAGCCAAACTGCCGGATCGCCTGAAAGGTCGCGCCACGCAACTGCCCTAGATAGTCTAGCGTCAAGCAGTTCTTCCAGACGCTTTCGCTCTTCTTCCTGCTGAAGAAGCTTATGCTCGGCATCTTTCAATCTGCTCTCTGTTTCCCGGTACTCCCCCTCGACCGCTTCATGAGACTGACGCGCCATATCGCAGTGTGCCCGAGCGACACGCTCCGCTTTCCTGACCGTATCAAGCTCAAGCATTTTTGCGTTGAACGCGGCCTGCTCCTGCCCAAGAGCCGTGAGGCATGTCTCCGCTTCATCGGCCAGCTCTGGCCCTGACTGATCGTTGCTCAGACCACAGGCCTTACAGTCTAACGCCAACTGGGTCACGCCCACCTGCCACGCCGCCCGATAAGCCTCTTTTGCGTTGCCTTGGTTATTCTGTTGCTCATGCAGTCGGGAGAGTTGCGCCTGAGCACTATCCCCCCAGGTTCTCAGAACCGTAACGCGTTCCCGTGCAGCTTCGAGAACAGTGGTAGCCTCGGTGGTCCTTTTCTGGGCTTTTTCAATGGCTCCATCCAGAATGGCGTCCAGCGCGTCAAGATGATGCTCGGTGGCCCCGCAGACTGGGCACGCCTCTCCATCAACCAGTGCGGCCCGCATCAGTGCCGCCGCATCGCTGGTCGTATTACGACAATGCTCTTCCGAACGCTTGGCCTCTTTTAAAACGGCTGACAGGATCGGGAGCTGTTTATCGAGCTGAGCAAGTTCCGTGCTGTAATGGGTCTGCTCTGTAGTCAGACGCTGAATGTCCTCAACTGTCTTGCCATAAGCTGCTTCAGCCGCCGTCAGATCTCCATGAAGACGCTGAACTTCCTGATTTTTCCTTTGAAGGTTCTCCAGCGCGCGAATGCCAGAGGCGAGGCGTTCGGATTTTTCAGGGTGCGGCGCGTTCGCTTCCGCCCGCGCTGCGGTGCCTTCCGCAGATTGTAGAGCACGAGCCGCATCATCAAACTCAACCCTGGCATGCTGAGCTTTTATCGCCACTTCCGTATACTGAAGGCGAGCCTGTCGCTCTTCATCCGCGAGCCCTGACAACTGTTCGAGAAGCCGCTTATGCCCCTTGAGGTCAGACATGAGTTCAGCTTCAAAAGGTATCAGCTTCGCAAGCTCTGACTTTTCATCCAACCATGCTGAAAGTTCGTTTTTCTTAAATTGCGACTCACGAACCGCCTGAGTGATTTCAGTCAATATTTTCTGTAAGTTTTCAGATTTATCTATCTGATTTTGAAGATTTTTCTCTGATAATTCGAAGCCACTGAAGACATGCTTCAGTTCCATATCCACTGCACGAGCAGCCTGAATATCGGGAGATGCGTCCAGCTGCGAACACTTAACACCATTGAGAGCCTGCTGGGCCGTTTCAAGCCCATTTTCAGCGATAGCCAGCGCATCGGTGGCATTCTGATCTGTCTGCTGAGCTTGAAGCACAGCAGCTTCAGCCTGACGAACTCTTTCTTCGGTGTCCCTTAATCGTTCCCAGGCTCCCAGATGAGTCAGAGCCTGCTTGTGACGTTTCAGGGCAGCGAGACGAGGAGCGACACTCTCGCAAGCCTGTCGCGCGACTTCGCAGCCATGGATCGCTTCGTCACGCTTGGATTTCAGATCGGCCAGTCTGTCATGCCAGTTTCGGGCATCCTGAAGCTGCGTATATATGGCGAGTTTCTCGTCATGAAACGCCTGTGCAGCCTGTCGTTCTGCTTCCAGCAGGTTTCGCGCTTCGCTGCCGAGGCCATTCATGGCTGCGATCTGTCTTTCAAGACTATCGTATCCCGCGCGGACATCACGGGCTTTCTCAAAGGCGAGCCTGCCAACACGGCTGTAAATATCAGCACCTGTCAGTTTTTCGAGCAGTTGTGCCCGTTCATCGCCGTCAGCCTTGATGAAAGCCTCGAACTCTCCCTGTGCCAGAACAACAGCACGGCCAAACTGCTGAGCATTCAGACCAACAAGCCGAAGGATTTCTGCTTTGGTTTCGGTCTTTTTTCCTCCCAGCCGCTCACCCGTATCGAGACATTCCAGGTCGAGCGTGCTGGCCTGCAGCTTGCCATCTGCACGTTCCCGGGCACGTCGAACAGTCCAACGGCTACGATAGCTTCGGCCATCCCGTCCGATAAAATCGAGTTCTGCAAAGCCATGACCTGCGCCATGCCGCAAAATAGCCCGTGGATCCTGGGGCCCAATTTCGTCGTGAGTGATTTGCCCGGTTTTGGGGGCACTTTCCAGACGGGGGATGGTATCGAAAAGGGCCAGACTTATCGCGTCCAGAAGCGTGGATTTTCCAGCCCCCGTTGGACCGGTAATCGCAAAGATACCGGCGTCTGCCAGAACCCCCGTGCTGAAACTGACCTCGAATGAACCTGCGAGACTGGCGAGATTCCTGCCACGGATTGCAAGGATCTGCATCAGTCTGCCTTTGTAAGAGTAGGGTCAGCGGTTTCCGCCAGAAGGAGAAGCTCCGCAAAAGCACGTTCCAGCGCTGTATCCGGGCCCTTGTCGTATTTCCGTTCATGAAGTGCCACGAAAACCTTTTCGGGCTGAAGATCGGCAAGTTCCTGCCTCTGGTATGCCAGTGATCCTAAGTGGCCACCTTGCTGAGCAACACGGTTGATACGCGTCAGCCGAACAGATTTTCCCTCCAACGCATTCAGTATCCGGGAATGCAGATGCGGCTCTGCAGTCTCCATGAGAACGGAAACTTCCAGAAACGGCTGCTGATCGCGCGGGAGTGATTCCACAGGAAGAGCCTCCAGCTCTTTCACGACATCATCAAGACAACGCGGCGCGCCATTGGGAACACGCAGAAACGGAACAGTGCGGGGAATGAGCAGCTCTTCTGCCAGCGGCTCATTGGGCGTCAACGTCACAAGGGTGACACAATGTCGATAGTCACGTTCAGTTACAGACAGTGGGAAGGGAGAGCCTGCGTAACGGATCAGGGAAGGTCCAGTGATCTTCTGAGCGCGATGAAGATGTCCAAGTGCGCCATAGGTGACGTCAGCGCTAAACAGGGATGCGGCATGCGCTTCTTCACCCCCTATGACGATCCGGCGCTCTGACAGCTCTGACACGTCCCCTCCGGCAACATGGAGATGCCCGGTGAGAACAACGGGAAGACCATTTGCCCGAGCCGAAAGCTCGCTGGTTGTTTCCACGTACAGCTCTTCCAGGCTTCCCTTTCCGAGGTCGCCGGGACGACAGAAAGGAACTGCTCCGAGCCAGCCGGCAACCTGACCATCCGAATTCTCAAGCGGGATACAGATCCGTTCAAAATCTGGCTGACGGTTCTTTTTAGGGAGACCGCCAACAAGATAAACGCGCTCATCGACAAGAGCGCCAGGCAGATCGATCCTCAGAGCACTATCATGGTTTCCGCCAATCATGATGATCTGGAGTTGCGGCAAGCGTCTTCTGGCGTCTGCTATGAACGTATAGAGCCTTTGCTGGGCTGAGACTGGCGGGTTCGCCACGTCATACAGATCCCCTGTGACAAGCAGGACGTCACAGGAGTGTTCTTCAGTCGTATCAAGAAGCCACGCAAGGAAGGCATCGTGTTCCGCCTCGCGGGAGTGACCAGCAAGTTCGTGGCCGAGATGCCAGTCGGATGTATGGAGGATTTTGACGGATTTCAAAGACTGTTTCTACCGGAACTGCTCAGGACATGACGCGCCATGCTGACACATCGGAAAAAGCATGTCCAAGCGCTTCCGGTATGCCAGCCTGCACGGCCGCCGAAATGGATCAGGGGGTGAAAACGATCGTCTTGTTTCCGTTCAGAATAGCACGACGTTCCACATGATACCGGACGGCACGGGCGAGAACCCGGCGTTCAATGTCTCTGCCTTTACGGATCAGATCGTCCGGATCATCCGCATGGGAAATCCGTTCCACGTCCTGCTCGATGATCGGACCTTCATCGAGATCACTGGTCACATAGTGAGCGGTAGCTCCGATCAGTTTGACACCGCGACTGAAGGCCTGATGGTAGGGACGGGCTCCCTTGAAACCAGGCAGGAACGAGTGGTGAATATTGATGCAACGCCCGGAAAGACGCGTCGCCATTTCGTTCGACAGGATCTGCATGTAGCGGGCAAGGACAGCCAGTTCCGCTCCGCTCTCCTGAAAGACGGTCCAGATCCGCTCTTCCTGCTCCGCCTTGGTGTCTTTCGTGATTGGCAGATGATGGAAAGGGATGCCATGGAAATCCAGATCCACGTAGGTTTCCCGTGGATGGTTGGAAATAATGCCTACGGGGTCGATCTGGAGCTCCCCAATCCGCCACCGATACAGCAGATCCACAAGGCAATGATCAAAGCGGGAAACGAACAGAAGAACCTTCAACCGCTTTGAACGGTCACTGATGGACCAATTCATTGAAAAAATCTCAGCCAGTTCAGCGAATTCAGCCTTCAGGGCGTCCTCTGAAAGAGCCCCCTTTGGAAGTTCGAAAACGATACGCATGAAAAACTGGGTACTGTCCGTGTCATCGAACTGCTGTGCTTCGGTAATATTGGCGCCCAACTCGAAAAGTCGCTGACTGATGGCTGCGACGATACCCGGGCGGTTCGGGCAACTGAATGTGACGATGTAGGTCGTGAGAGACGATGACTGACGTATCATGAAGTGAAGTCCGCTTGAGGAAAACCGCCGGGCGTTTTGATTGCTCTGGCTTTCCTATAGTCGGTGATCCACATCAGGTAAAATTCTGGCGAGCCAGCGGCGAGGCTATTTATTGAACAGCAAGTTTTCCGTGCTCCAGAGCAGCGACAAAATTTTTCCAGTCTTGCTCGGTCTGCTGGGCATAGGCTTCCGAAAATTCAGCCATCGCGTCCGCAAATCCTGCACCTTTTCCGAGATACCCGGAAATCATGCTGGCATTCCCTGACCGGGCATGTGCGCGTGCCAGGGCACGGCCACAAAGGCGCGCATAATCTTCCAATCCGTCTTGCGCGACGTCTGCCCCGATAGCTGCGAGACGACTGTCTTTGACGCGACGCACATAGAACTGCCGTCCTGCGCCGGCCAGATCCGGCGTATCGCTATCGATCGACGCGTTGCTGTGCGTCCACCCTAAAAACGTGTCTGACACAGCCTGCATGATCCGCTGCCCAGTAACCACGCGCTCGCCCTGATTTTTAAACGGTGAGGGAGGGGCAGCAGCTTCAAGAACCGAAGCCTGCGCCTCCTTGATCTGAAGGAGCATGGTCTCTCCATCGGCGGTTGCAAACAGGCCAATAGCGCAAAACGTGCCGACACTACCGATGCCAACAACCTTGAAGATAACGTCTCGCAGATTGTACCGCTTGAGAAGAATGGCGCGTTCAGGAGGCTGAGTGGCGATATAGCGCGCAAAGGCGAGGCGGATGGTCTCTTCCTGATCAGGCACTCGCATGACCAGTGGCGGCTTTTCTTTGAGAGACGGGCCGCTTTTATCGCTGCTGACGAGCCCGTAGTGTCCCTTGGCAGCATCAAGACGATCAGACAGAAGTTTCTCCGCCCTTGCTCTGACCTTCGGGTCTTCAAAATTCGAAATCGCCGACGTGAAATCAATGCGATCCGTCCAGACCTGCAATGGAGTCATCCCCGCCAGTCGAACCATTTGCTGCGTATAAGACAGCGACATGATTTTTACGAGTTGCCTGACAGACTTGGGAGAGAGACCATTTTCCTGCCCGGACAATACGAGGGAAGTTCCCAAGCGTTTGATGTCCCATTCAAAGGGTGCATCAAGTGTCTCGTCAAAGTCATTGATATCAAAGACAGGCACACCTTCGGGAGAGGCATAACTGCCGAAATTTCCGAAGTGACAATCTCCGCAGGACTGGACGTGAATGCCAGAAACTGGAGCCTTGGCCATGTCCTGCGCCATCACTGCTGCCGCCCCTCGCAAAAAAGTAAAGGGGGAGACTTTCATGCGATCATAGCGGACCGACAGCAGGGCAGTGATACGGCTTTTTCCTTGCTGTTTCAGGATCTCAACCGGATCTACCCGATCCTTGGAAGCAGCCCATTCGGCTTGGGCCGCACGCGGCATGGATTTCCGTAATCTCGCCCCCAGACAGCGACTGTCCTGCCGGGATAGAAGGTCATGGCTTGCAACTGCCGGGAAATCTTTATCAGACATTCTTCTCACTACTCATTGAGAGTGCAGGCTACCTGATCATAGACGCAAAAAACGTAATCCAGAAAATCAGAGGCGAGACTCTTGTACCTAATTTTCTACTACGAAAGAGCCTATAAAGTTTTGTCATTTCATAAAGTAAATAATGGAAACAAAAACAATGACTTATCTGGCAATATTCTCAAATTGAGAAAATTTTTTGCCAATTAATAACCGTCAAAGCTTGCGTACGGCAGTTTTTGGGTTCAGTTTCCCCTCCTGACTTAAGGCAATCACGAAAGTAATAGCGCAGATGAACAAGAAGCGGCTTCTATGGATCGTTTTGTCCGGGGCGTTAATGACCGGCTTCTTTCTCATCGCCTGTATCACAACGACCCTGGATGCGGGGGGGCATGTCCATGCAAACTGGTTCTGGATGTCAGGATTTATAATCTTTTCCGCTGTTCATATTTATTGCACCTGCATGTCGAGATAGGGCCTTCCACTTCTGTTCCGAAGCTGGGCAAAAAATCAGGCCCGGCTTTGGAAGATGTTTTTGCGAATGGCCCGAGCGTAACCACGCTTCCCGAAATATGTCAGCACAGGCATCGAAATCCGCAATAATCTGGGCATAAGCATACACAGACCACCGAAAATTCCGTCGAGAGCAGGAAGAAAGCGTTCCAATTTGGGTTTGTTTACAAGGGAAACAATTTCCCGGGCAACGGTTTCAGGACGAGCCGGACAGCTCACAAAATTTAGAATAGAACCACCTGAAGCCATTTCCTGGCGCAACATTTCGGTCAAAACAGCCCCAGGGAAGATAGACGACACTGAAATTCCGCGACTTCCCACTTCCTGAGAGAGCGAAAGCGCGAAATTGCGAAGTCCGGCCTTTGTAGCCCCGTAGATGCTGCTCCCCGCCAGAGGCATCGTCGCGGCCATGGAATTTACAAACACAATTCGGCTGCCTTTTCCCATAAGGGGAAGAAGCTTTGATGTCAGCACAACCGGCATCGTCAGATTGACGGAGATCTGGCGCAGCACGTCCTCTGTCCCCATCGTTTCAACATCCGTGGGCGTTATGACTGCTGCACAATGAATCAGGACATCTACAGAAGCGATATTTTTGACCACATTTTCGCAAACCTGTTCTAATTCAGGTGTCTGCGATGCGTCGAACGGGACGAAAGTAAACGAATCCTGCGTGATATCTGGATGCGAGCGCGCCAACCCGATTACGCTATAACCCTCATCCAGAAGAGTTTGGGCCACAATAGTCCCGATCCCCCCGGATGCTCCTGTCACGATAGCAGTCTTGGGGCTTTTCGGGGCGATTTGTGGCATGTGTCGTGTGGAGCGAAACATTTATGAAACAATCTGTGAGAACATAATCGGGTTATATCCTCATGCAGCAAGAAATAAAATGCCACACTTCTTTAACTGCACCAAAATTGCATTTTTTTGCGCATCATCCCAGTAAACTGACAAGTTTACTTGCCGGTATCGACCGATAGAGGCAGAGGCGTGCGATTTTGTTTTGAAAATTATATGCCTTCGAATGAAGTACATTTGATTTTAAGGTGCAGAGCGTATGAGGCTTTTTAAAAATCGCGCTCCACAGTGCGCACATTCGTTTTCCACAGGGGCTGCTTGCCGAACCGGATGCAGGATTAACTGAATAATTGAGTCCCTCGTAAAGACCGCCTCGCGCAACACTGAAGTATGAGAGTCAGATAGGTTTTCAGAAAAGTCCGGATTGACTGATTTGCAACCAGCCCCAGAAAAGGCCAGCGCTTTCTGATCTACGTTCTTAGCGGCCTCGGCTTTCATCTGCGCGCATGCAAGGCACGCCTCTATAGCGAGGATTTTAAGAAATATCTGATCCAGTGTCTTGCGGTAGCAAGATTGAGGAAGTTCATGAAAGCTAGATCGGCCTTGTCGTAGCGGAGAGCAACACGCCGTATCGGCTTGAGCCGGTCAAACACCGTTCGATGCAGCTTCGATTTCTGTAGCACTTCCAGTCTATTTTCTATGGAGTGCTGCGGCCCTTGTGTGATGGAATGACCGGCAGTATCCCGTGAAGCAACAGATACTGACGGAAACAGTCGCTGTCATATCCCTGATCGGCCAGCATGTCTTGGGGTTTTAAAGCTGACAGTTCCATCAACCCGTCTATGGCTTTGTAATCCGAGACTTGGTCTCCGATGAAGGTAAAGCCAAGAGGATGTGCCTAATTGTCGCCTCGGACGTGGATCTTACTTGTAAAGCCGCCGCGGCTTCGACCAAAGCCTTCCTTATAAGTCCCCCTTTTGCGCCGACTGCCTGGCTATGCCCCCGAACGACCGTGCTGTCGACCATGTGCTGCCAGTCATCGGTCCGGCCGAGTTCGACCAGTGTTTCCAGCAAGGCATCCCAGACGCCTTGCTCAGCCCACCGGCAGAACCAGACATAGACCGAGTTGCATTTTCCGTAGCGCCCGTGCATGTCCCGCCATGGGCAACCGACACGCAGGACATGCAGCATACCATTGAGAAACCGACAGATGTCATCCGCTGGACGCGGCCAACATCCGCGCTCAGGCGGCAGAAACGGACCAATCATCAACCATTCCTGATTCAGCAGAGCGCCTCGCGCCAGTCTGTTTTCTCTGTCCGTTGTACTCTCAGGAAGGAAATGAATCAGCCCTCAGACAGATCGTATA
The DNA here is from genome assembly GCF_000964465.1 of Gluconobacter thailandicus F149-1 = NBRC 100600. Taxonomy (GTDB): domain Bacteria; phylum Pseudomonadota; class Alphaproteobacteria; order Acetobacterales; family Acetobacteraceae; genus Gluconobacter; species Gluconobacter thailandicus. The sequence continues at coordinate 46,404 of NZ_BANH01000046.1, forward strand.
GAGCTTTTATCAACCTAACCTAAGACAAAAACATTGAGACTAATGCATTCAAAATATATAGACATACAATTCTCAGGATAAATATTACAAAAATACCTATATTAATAAATGAGAAGTTTATGACCAGAAAATATTTACCATTTTTCTATACTTGAATTTTAAATGATACCCTCTCTATCTTTTAGAATTTTTGTCTTCAAAAAAACAGAGGGGGCAAAGAAGAAAAATTTTGAGCTCTTGAAAACTCTAATCCAGCCGCACTGATGGACGTATAAATGTCTCAATCCAGTCCGAATAAAGAGAAATCAGCCCTCGATAAAAGCCAAAGAGCTCGATCTGATGCCTACGGTAGATAAACAGATGAGCCATGCGGGCAGAGAAACCATGAAAAAAACCTCCTCCCCATACTGTTCCGCCAGGGAGTGCTGCCCAGCCGTTATATTTTCCCAAAGCAACAATGGCGCCCTTGTTTTTAAAGACACATCCCGGAACCTTTACGCCACGTTCAATAAACGCAGGCAGGTGACGTGCAAGATGAAGGGCCTGCTGCCGGGCGACCTGAGCCGTTGCGGGCAGAGGATCATTCTTGATGAAGGAACAGTCTCCCACCGCAAAAATACGGTCATCATCAATAGAGCAGAGATTTGAATGGGTCAGGATCTGACCGGTAGGATTTAGAGACAGATTTCCGTAGGTCTGAGTAACCTCTGGCGCTTTTACGCCGGCAGCCCATACTCGAAGCTTGGCAGGAATATGCGTGCCGTCTTTCAGAATAAAGCCGGCGGAATCCGCCGCTGCCACGCGAGCAGACGTTCTTACAGTAACACCAATCCGTTCAAGTTCCTGCTGGGCGGCCAGCGAGACAGATTCCGGAAAGGCTGGCAGGATACGAGGGCCGGACTGTAACAGGGTCACCCTCAGCTTCGGAGGTGTTTTTCCAAAGGCATGCAGGCTGTACGGGTCAACAATATCCAGAGCTTTGTGGAGTTCCGCAGCCAGCTGGGTGCCCGTGGCACCACCACCGACAATAGCGATGTCCAGTTCCGAACCGTGAGCAAAGGCCCGCATCAGTTCCATGCGGAATTTTTCATTGAAAACATTCGCTTCAACGAGGTTATCGATACACAGACAGTGCTCTTTTACACCCGGGGTACCGAAATCATTTGCGCAACTGCCAATCGCAAGAATGATCGTGTCATACCGGATCGTGCGGCTTTCAAGAACGAGCGAACCATCAGATGCATGGAAAGGACTCAGAACAACCTGTCGGTTTTCCCGATCAATCGAGACGACCTCACCTGGCCAGAATTCAAAATGATGTTCGCTGGCCTGGGTGATGAAGCTGATCCTGTCATTTTCATTGGCAACCGTCCCTGCGGCAAAGCAATGCAGCATCGGTTTCCAGACATGGGAAAAGCTTTTGTCGATTAAAGTGATGCGTGCCTTACGCCGCTTTCCCAAGGTCTTTCCCAGATTGGCTGCAAGTGACAGGCCGGCGACACCGCCTCCGACGATCAGAATTTCTGATTGTGGTTTCATGAATTTCAAAGCCTCCGCCCAAGAGCCTGAGCTCTGGGCTGCTAAAGAACTTCAACGGAAAATACAGAATTTCATAAGAAATAATAATAATATTTTCATGAGGATGTGTAGGTATCGAAAATTTGATTAAAGTAACATTCTCATTATTTATTGATCGTATACATAAAATTTACTTAATAACAATCACAAATTATACAATCCATCCATTTAACGAAATGGGAGTTCCATCGTACTCGGAGGGCTCATCCCCCGTAACGGGAAGTACATTCTGGAAAAGAGAACCTTTTGGATCTCACCAAATTAGTCTCACTCAATTTTTTTTAATAAAAAATAGCTCGTGCAGGATATTATCTTCCATAAATTATGGACTTCCTGAAACAAGTATCATAACCACCCTTCGTCAGCAGCTCGGATTGGGCTATCCGTCATTTTCCAGAAGTGCAGGGATCATTTTTTCATGTTGTCTCGCCCTGAAGCTGCATCTGCTTCACTCAGCCTGTCCCAACTTCGCATTCTTGCTCTTGCTTCTCTTGGCGGTGCGCTGGAATTTTACGATTTTGTTATTTTCGCATTTCTGGCCAAGCTCATTGCCGCCCATTTCTTTCCGGCAAGTCAGGCAGAATGGCTAAGGCAGGCTGAGGCATTTGGACTTTTCGGGGCAGGGTATCTGGCACGACCGCTCGGAGGCCTCGTCATGGCCCATTTTGGAGACGTATCCGGGCGGAAAAAGGTTTTCACCCTCAGCGTTCTTCTCATGGCCGTTCCAACTTTGCTGATGGGCCTGCTGCCGGGATATGAAACACTTGGCGTCGCAGCACCGTTGATTCTTCTTGCCTTGCGCGTAATGCAGGGGGCAGCGATCGGCGGCGAAGCACCGGGCGGCTGGGTTTTTGTCTCCGAACATGCTTCTGCCGGTCGTACCGGTCTGGCCACAGGCCTTCTGACCGGGGGGCTGACCGGGGGGATCCTTCTGGGCTCCATTATCATCCTGAGCCTGCATGCCATTCTTGCTCCTGATGTCGTGTCCTCATGGGGCTGGCGTATCCCATTTGTGATTGGGGGCGTTTTCGGGTTTGGAGCCATGTTCCTGCGTCGGTGGCTGGAAGAAACGCCCGTCTTTCGGGAAATGCACGACCGCGCCGAGACTGCTGGTACGCTACCCGCAAAGATCCTTCTTCGTGATCATCGACGCGGCATTCTTTGCTCCATGATGACAACGTGGACGCTGACGGCCGCTATTGTGGTTCTCGTCCTGGTGATGCCGCCGCTCATGCAGACACTGCATCACGTCTCTCCATCCGAAACGATGATTGCCAGTCTGGCTGCCACTCTATGCCTGACAATCTCGGTCGTTGTCATGAGCAGCCTGACGGATATTTTTCCCCTACGGTTTCTTGGGGTGATCAGTGGTCTTGCTCTGGCAGTCGGTGCTTTTGGCCTATATGGGGTGTCTCCAAACTTCCCCCATATGCTGTCGCTATGGGCGGCGTTCAGTGGTCTATGCTGTGGCTTTGTGGGGCTGGTGCCTATCGGGATGCTTCGCGCATTCCCTGCCATGGTCCGCTTCTCAGGGCTCTCCCTGTCATATAATATTTCCTATGCTGTGTTTGGTGGTTTGACCCCAGCGATCATTTCCGCACTGACACCCCATACGCCTCTGGCCCCAGCGATTTACGTCGCGTTCACGGCCTTGATCGGGACAATCGCACTCTGGTGTTCCCCGGAAAGAGCCTGAGTAACTGACCACCATCCAGAAGCTCCCAACGAGTTTCCAGGTTATACTGTTGTTATGAAAAGATAATCTCACTATCCCTTTCTTCATCCGTGAGATGTTAAAGGGATTATCAAACTGTGAGAGCTGGGCTTGGGCCGTGTATCATTTTCGGAGCGCTGCTTGAGCTGACACTGCCAGGCGTTGCACAGGCCGCAAACTGCCCGCAGTTCTTTGCTGGAGACACTCCTCCAGCTGTTCTGTCAGAAAGCCAGCGGATCGGAACAGTCATGCTGTGCAACGACGGCTATGCTGTTCTCGTGTCCGAGCGCACCAAAGGCCCGCTGTGGTCTGCCGAAGATCTGACTGAAGAAAACGTTGCAATCGCTCGTAAGACGCAGCGAAATGGCAGCTTTCAGCCAGATGAACGACTACCTCGAACCATGCGGGCACTCCTCACGGACTATCGCTCCTCCGGCTATGATCGCGGCCACATGACCCCAAGCGGAGATGAGCCGGGAGCAACGGCGCAGGATCAGTCCTTCCTGCTTTCCAACATCGTTCCTCAGACAGCCGAATTGAATCGTGGCGCGTGGGAAGGGGTGGAAAGTGCCGTCAGAGGCTGGGCTGAGCAGGAAGGCGAAATCTTCGTTGTAACGGGGCCTGGATATGACCCGGATCATATCCAGAAAACCATTGGAAAAAGCCATATTCCTGTTCCAGCCGTTACGTGGAAAGCAGTCTATAATCCGGCAGGGCCTGGAACAGGCGCCTATGTCTGCCTCAACACATCCAACCCGACCTGTAAGATCACGTCCGTGGCCATGCTAACCCAACTTGTGAATATTGATCCGTTTCCGTCCTTGCCCGCATCCCTCAAAGACCATGTGTCAGCGATGCCCCCTGTCCGGCAAAGCCCTTATGCTCTCGCTCACCGCCCGAATGGTCAGAAGCTTCTGAAAGAGTGGGGCACCAAAGCAGCACAGAAGGCGCTGAAAGCTCTTGTACGAGCTCTCAGACCATAAATATCTGAGGCCTACAGGATCGTTGGAACGATCCCGCCTTCACACCTGATTGCCGCGCCATTGGTAACTGCACCAAGCGGACTTGAGAGCAGGCCCACCTACGCCGCCACCTTCCTGCGCAATGATTTCAAGCAATGAGGCAGAGTGCTCGATGGATTGAACGGGTTTTCCTGACTTTCCCATGCCGAAATTTCATCTGGCGACACCACCAGGCTAAAGAGCGGGCGGGAAAAATGTGAAAGTGTTCAGCATTGGAGGAACAGGAGTGCCGTATAGGCCCCAGCACTCAGAGTTCATCCTGTTCAACCCAGCCCCCGCCCACTCGCTTGAAGAGAGGGGATGAAAAACAACTCATGACAGGAAACGAAAATTTTCCCTGCCAACGGTTACTCTGTGTCATGACGCAGAGGGCAGCACAGGGCGAGACCCCGATCGCGGCCAGAACTCTGACGCCAGCTTCCAGAGACACCCCTGTACTGACAACGTCATCCACGATGACAATGCGTTCTGCCGCCTCAAGCAAGAGAAGCAGGTTCGGATCCAGATAGAGCCGTTTGGTTTTGTCCGGACTGGTAATCGATGAAAGCGGGGCCGAGAGGCGTTCATCATACCAGAACTTGCGCGATGTACTCAGTGGGACATAGCGCTCAAGCCCGCACGCCCGTGCGATCGTTGCAGCAAGCCCTAATCCGAGAGTTGGCATTCCGACGATGAGATCAGGCGCTAAAGAACGAGCAATTTCCGTCAGATTTTCGGACAGCGCATCCATGACCGGGAACGACGCCTGATTTACCAGCAGGGACGAGACGGCCTTCTGGCCATCCGGGAGAACGCGTAGCGGCAGATCCAGTCTATGCGCCGCAAAGCGGACCCGGAAACGATCGGTATAAGGAGCAGAGAGATCCTCATCCGGTGCGAAATGCTGCCAGAAGGGCAGGGTACTCATGCGGATCTCTCGACAAAGGCTGTCAGTAGCTTCACTGCGTTTTCAAGAACAGCCTCATCAAAATCAAACAGGCTGGCGTGATGCGGCGCAGCGATATCAGCCCCGATCAGGCAATATCCTGCTTGGCCACCGCGCTCCTGCACACGTTGCATCATAAAGGTGGCATCGTCACCGCCACCAATCGGCCAGTTCCGAACCACCGTTCCAGAATGTGTTTCGTGAACTGCGACCTCCAGACGCTTCATGATCGTTTCGTCCGACTGTGCGCTGATGGCCGTTCCATAGACGTCGATATCGACGTGCACACCCTGACTTACAGCAGCACCTTCAAAGGCACGTCTCGCACCCGCACTCAGGCGCTGGAGACCTTCCTGAGCAGAGGCGCGCAGTTCCAGTTCCAGATAAGCACGATCCGCTATGACGTTCCGGGTGCGACCGGCCTGGAGCAGACCGACATTGATACGCGTATCAGATTGACCGTCCCGCGGGAGGGCATAAAGGCCGGGAACGGCGAGGGCGGCCGCGAGGAGGGCATTACGTCCTTTTTCGGGGCACATCGCCGCGTGAGCCGCAGTACCGGAAAAGGTGACGTTCCATTTTTCGGCCCAGAGGAAGCCATCAGCAGCAAGGGCGATCTGTCCACTTGGGAGCTGACAGCCGAGATGCGAAGCCAGAAAGATATCGACATCATCAAGTAGTCCGCTGGCGACGACAGGCTGCGCACCGCGCCCACCTTCCTCTGCGGGCTGGAAAATGAAACGAAGCGTTCCTTTCCATCGGGCCTCTGACCATGCAAGCCGTTCTGCAACAGCCAGACCGATCGCCGTATGACCGTCATGGCCACAGGCGTGCATGCGCCCTTCATACTGGGAAGCAAACCCTGCGCTGGCAGGACGGTGCTCACCGGCATCGGATTCATGAACGGGTAAGGCGTCCATATCAAAGCGAAGGGCCAGAACGGGGCCATCCCCACGCCGCATCTCGCCGCAAACAGCCGTCTGCCCATTCGGCATTTTATCCAGCCATTTGGGATAGGCCCCTGCCTGAAGGGCCGCTTCCTTTGCTGCCTGCACGTCTCCAGCCGACGGAATGCCACGCACATCGTCCATGCACATGATATCCGCGCCTGTTTTCACCGTATATCCAAGCTGGGACAGGCGCTCTGCCACGACTGAAGCAGTCCGGTACTCCAGAAAAGCTGTTTCCGGGAAACGGTGCAGTTCGCGGCGCATACCGACGACGTCACAGGGGAACTGCATCAGACGTTCTCAATAATCATGTCGGTAAAGATTTCTCCGGTGCCTCCATCTGCAATTCCGAGATCCGTAACATGAGGACCGGGATTACAGGCAAGAGAAGCACCTGTGACGAGTTTGATCATGGATGTCGGGCCATCCCACGTCGTGGCAGCCGCGGCAGCCTGACGGACAGCGATGAACTGCTCGCTCACCACTTCGGGGCTTTCAGGAGACAGGAGTCCGCAGACGGGCAGGGGAACATGCGCCACGATCTTGCCATCACGAGCGACTGCCATTCCACCGCCACTGGCGATAAGCGTATTCGCCACGAGTGCCATTTCTTCCGGGTTGCGGCCAAAAACCGCCAGATTATGGCTGTCATGAAGAATGGTGGTGCCAATCGTAGCGGACCACTCTCCCCATCCTTCAAGCACACCAAGCCCCGGCGGGCCTTCCTCCCCATAGCGATTGAAAACCGCCATCAGAGCTGTGTCAGCAGGGAGGACCAGATACCCATTCTCGACGTCCATCTCTCTTTGGCCCCACCGGGTCGCGCGCGGCGTATGCACCGTACGGACCTGGACTGCCTGTCTATCCGGGGCAGGGACTTTGAAATCCGCCGCCGTGACAGGAGAGCGCCGGACGGTGTGAATTGGCAGACCCGGTAACTCGGACGGGAGTTCTGCAAGCAACCCTCCCCGGGACGCCGAATGTTCCCCGGACGTGAAAACTTCCAGAGGGGTAAAATCCTGCAGGTTGTCGAAAACAACCAGATCGGCCCGGCGACCCGCTGCGACCAATCCAAGATCACGCCGCTCAAGACGCATCGCCGCATTCAGCGTTGCGCACCGCAGAACATCCAGCGGCTTCATGCCTAAAGCGACCAGACATCTCAGGTGATGAACCATCCCGCCGCGGCGCAACAGATCATCCGGGAAGATGTCGTCCGTGCACAGGGTCACAGTCTGAGGGACGCCACCCAGTTCCTCAAACGCCACTACGGCTTCTGGCAGAATGTTCTCATGCGAGACGCGGAGTTCAAGCGTCATCCCTGAGCGAAGTTTTTCGAGAATATCAGTTTTGCTAGTCAACTCATGATCGGACTCAATGCCCGCGGCCATGAAGGCTTGGAGACCTTTGCCTGACAAATTGCGAGCATGCCCACAGACCAGCTTTCCACTGGCACAGCCAGCGTTGACAATCCCGCTCATACGCGGCGCGCCATTCACGACCCCGCGCATATCCATCACTTCCGCGACGCCAATCACCTCAGGCCAGGAGAGCATCTCCTCCATGGCAGCAATGTCAAAAACGGCACCCGACCGTTCCAGACCAGGCGCTGACGGAACGCAGGATGGCGCTTGGACAAGAATGCGCAGAGGCAGCCCTCTGGTCGCCTCGATTGCCCAGCGAACCCCCTCAAGACCACTGACATTCCCGATCTCATGCGGATCCCAGCAGATGGTTGTCGTTCCCTGGGGAACAACGGTCTGGGCATACACCCGAGGCGTCACCATCGAACTTTCGATATGCATGTGAGAGTCGATGAGGCCAGGAGAGATAATGGCTCCTTTGAGATCAAAGACCTTCCTGGCATCCAGCCGCTGACCTCTAGGGTGCGTACTGGCAATCAGGGGACCGACCACCCCAACATCCGCTTCCCGCAGTTCGCCCGTCGCAACATCTGCAACAAGGCCGTTGGACAGCAGAACATCAAATTCCGCACGGCCCATGGCAGCATCAACTGCGCGTCTGCGAAGTTGGGGATCTGCCAGAGAGCAGTTGACATCAACCATGCGTATTCATCCGGTTGGCAGCATCGACGAAAGTCTGAATGAAACGTGACGTATCAACTGCCGTCACGATCTTCACTGGACGCTCCCCGATATGGGGACGCGTGCTCTCGGGCCACACATGCGCGTAGCCGTAATTCGGGCCATGTGTGAGATCAACGTCCATATAGGCTGTGACGCTGCCCGTAATAAGGGCCGGGTCTACGGCGATGGCCGCTGCAAGTTCATCCCACATCGGCTGAGGATGGAAATACTGACGAACATAATCCGAGACGGGGCCGTGTATCTGCGTTGCCTTGTCCCGGATTTCCGCCGTCATACGAATAGGGTTCGCGACAGCTCCCACGGAGATGACTTCCGGGAAGGGCGCGTCAAGCGCAATGCTGGCGGCTTCCGGATCAAACATCAGGTTGAAGTCCGTGTAGTAATCCGCACTGTCCGTCACCTGTGCCAGATTTCCATCCACAATGGCGCCCATGAACACCAGACGACGGCAAAGGGAGGCGAAATCTGGATCAAGTTTGATGGCCAGAGCGATGTTCGTCAGGGGCCCCCCTGCGAGGACCGTGACCTGATGCGGGTGTGCATGCACTTGCCTGATCAGGAAAAGGGCCGCTGTTTCAGGAAGGGTCTTCCGATCCGTAGCGCCTTCTTTCAGAGGCTTGACGGAAGGTTGCAGATCCGGTGCGTCTCCACGCCAGGCACCTTTCCAAGGCATCTTTCCGTTTGATTTTTCCCATGCCAGCAACCGCGCCCGCGAATTGACAAGTGGCTGTGTGGCACCCGGTACCACGGGAATGCTGGAGGGCGCGTTCGCAATATCCAGAAAGCGGGAGAGATGAGCTACAGCCTCATTTTCCCAGCCATCACCAATAACGACCGTAAAGCCGAGAAGTGTCGCTTTGTCCGCCTGTCCAAGAAGCGGAATGACGGACTGGATGTTGGTGCCGCCAGGGCCCGCAAAATCATTATCGATAATGATGTAATTCGGATCAGGGGCAGCTTCGGCATGCAATGGAAGAAGAGAGGCAAGCCCGAGCAGAAGGGCGGGAAGGCCTGATTTTAAAAACATGATGGGTCCTCTCAGACGTGATGGCCATGCATTCGGGCGGAAACAACAAAGAACAGAATGAAAATGACACAAAGCCCCCACACGACAGGCGCGATCGCACGTCCGCGTCCGGTAGCGAGAGCCATGGCAGTATAGGAAAATGTTCCAATGGCCATGCCGTTGATGAGATTGCCCGTCAGGAGAGCAATAATGAACGTCAACGCGGCCGGCGCGCTCTCTTGCAGGTCTGATAAGTCCAGATGGCGAACGCCTTGGAACATCATCATCCCGACCATGAGAAGGGAAGGTGCGGTGGCCTGAGGAGGGATGACCATGAAGAGCGGCCATAGGAACAGAGATGCCAAGAACCCGCCCGCGATCACCAGAGCGGTCAGGCCGGTTCGGCCCCCGGCATGCACCCCTGTGATGGACTCTGAATAGACCGTCACGATGGACGTCCCCAGAAGCGGCGCCAGAATACTCCCCGCCGCGTCCGTGATGAAGGCCTCCCGGGCACGGGGAATACGACCGCTTTTCGAGATCATCCCGGCGGCCTTTACGACGCCCAGCAGATTGGCCAGTGTGCCGAAAAGCTCAGTGCACAGGAAGAAGAACAGCATGGGAAGCACATAAAGAATGTGCTGCGCGAGGTAGAGCGGCTGTAGCTGGAAGGCCGTAGCCCGAGGCCACTGGGGCAGCGCGAAAACATGTTCTGGCCAGCGCGTGATGGTGCCGCCTTTTCCGTCCGGCAGGAAAAGCCCCACAATCGTCAGGACGATGATGGACAGGATCAGGGAAGCAGGGACGCGTCGAGCCACGAGAACGGGTGTCAGAATGAAGCCGGCCAGCGTCATCAGAACTTTCGGGCTGGTGATCGGCCCCATCGTGACAAACGTCGAGGGACTAGGCACGACGAAACCGGAATTCCGCATTCCGATGAACATGATGACCAGACCAACGGCCACCTGAATACCGATCCGCAGCGTATCAGGGATATCGTGCGCAATCCGTTCCCGAAGACGCGTCAGACTCATGATCATAAAGATCACGCCCGTCAGGAAGACCAGCGCCAGCGCGGATTGCCAGGGCACGCCCATCTGTTTGACGAGAATGATCGCGAAAACAACATTCGAACCCATGGCGGGCGCAACACCGAGAGGCAGATTGGCCAGTAACCCCATCAGGGTCGTGCTGAAAATCGCGATGAAGCAGGTCGCAGTCAGAACACTGGCCCGATCCATCCCGGCTTCCGCCATGATCATCGGATTGACCGCCACGCAATAAACCATCGCAGCAAAGGTTGTCAGGCCCGCAACAACCTCACGGCCAACAGTCGTCCCGCTGGCCGTGAGGTTGAAAAACCGATCCAGATGCTGTCGCCACATGCTGATCAAAGATCGATCTTTGCTGTCACGAGAGCCGCAAAGCTGCCAGCGACATAATAGGTCGGGGAACCCTGAGCAGCGATGGCGCTGCCATAGATCCCCTGTGCAGCTCTTGAGGAAGCAGCCACACCCGCGACGCCGGAGAGGTATTTGTTGTTACCGACATTCATGAGGTTCAGCCTGATTTCCGGATGCGTATGGAAGATCTTTGGCGCACGATACCCGAAGTTCATATCAGCATTCACATAACCCGGCATGGCCTGATCATTCATGAATGTCGAGAACTGGCGGCCAACATACTTGACGGCAAAGCCCGCAAAGTATGTTCCATCATCATAGTCCAGCCCGACAGAGGCCTGAACACTTGGGCTACGAACGGCAGTCTTGCCGGCTGTTGGCAGATAATCCGAGCCCACCTGATAGTTGTTGTCGATCGTGGCATGCAAATATTCCGCCGAAATATATGGGCGAAGATGATGCCAGGGGCGCAGGCCCAGTTCGATATCCACACCACGGGACGTCTGACCACCCGCGTTGATATTCTGGGTGATCTGCGCGTTGTTGATCGTAACCTGAGTGGAAACCTGACGGTTCGTAAAGTTGTAGTTGAAGAACGTGATGGAGCCGTTCAGAACGTCGCCCTGATAGCGATAACCCAGTTCTTCCGAGATGGAATACTCCGTCTTCTGAGACGGATTGGCCAGCGTGGCCGCTTTACCCGTTGAAGCGCTGTACGTGTTGTAAAGCGCGTTCAGCGTTGGTGTCCGGAAGTTGGTCGCAACGTCTGCGAAGATCTGGTTGTGACTGTCGATCCGATAACGTGCGCCCAGATTTGGCGTAGCCACCGCAGCGTTCATGCTGGTGCGGTACTGCGCGCCGGGCAGATAGTTGTAGCCGATACGCGTCACCATGGATTCCTTGATTCCGGCTTCCACACGCAGACGGTTATGCAGCGCGTTAAACGTGTCACCAAAGAACAGGGTATTGACGCGTGTGATCGTCAGGTTGTCGTAGCTGGCCAGACGGGTGCCATCAGACAGCTTCACATTCCCCAGAAAGCCCCACACATTTGCAGGGCCGCCATTTTCGCCAACAGCACTGTACGGATTGACCATCCGCTCGCGGGACCAGTCAAACCAGTATCCAAAAACAAACGTATGCCTGCCCATGGTATAATGAACCTTGGACACTAGGCCCGGCCGATAAACGTAGGGGGTTCCAAACGGGGTATACATCATGACCTTGTCGGTCGTTGTGCCATTTCCATTCAGATCAATACTGTATTTCTGCGTGCCGGAGTAAACGGCGTTCTCGGAAAGAAGGGACGCGGAGGCAATCGTGCCGGAGTTCCAATAGAAATACGGCGTGAAATCAAAACCCAGCTTGTCATTCACCACGATATTCTGAGGCGCACTGAGGATCAGAACACGATAAGGACTCTGATGCAGCTTCCAGTATTTCGTGTCTGTGGGGGAAAAAGCTTCGGTATAGTTGGCGCCGCGTCCATATTGATGCCAGGCTGAAAGCGTCGGATTCAGATACGCGACTTTCATGGAATCATCGAACGTCACGGCAACCGTGCTACGGCTTCCGTTTGCCCAGTCTTTTACCAGTTTGGCATCAACATGCTGCTTGTGATCGTTGCCAGCACCACGGAAATGCGGCTCTTCCAGATGAGACCAGGCTACAAAGGCCCGCATACCCGTATTGCCAATGTCACCACTCTGGAGACGGGCATATTCGCGGTGGGTGTTGTATGACCCGAATGAACCAGCAATCGTTGCGCCCATCTTATGGGATGGATCGATCAGATTCATGGACACAATACCGCCAGACGCACCAATAACGGGCGAATCAAGGTTAGCGGAACCCTGCTGCATCGTGACTTCGTTAAGGTTTTCTGAGTCCACCCACTCGGTAGGGAAGGCCATGTAAGACCCAATGTCGTTCAGTGGAGCGCCTTCGACAGTGAAACCGATCTGGTCACTGTTCATGCCCCTAATCGTCATGTTCCCGCTGACCATACCAAACGGATCAGCACTCGCGACGTTGGCACCAGGCAGGTTACCAAGAAGCTTGAAGACGTTGGGAGTAGGGGCCTGTTTGGCGATATACGCCTGAGTAATCTCGCTGCGTGATTTCGTGCCATTCTGCGGAACCATGCGGCCGCCAGCGACAGCCTCAGCCGCGACCCGGATTACCTCCGGCTGTGACGGCGCTGGTTTTATATTCTTGCGAGATGAGGGAGAATGGCGCTTCTCCGCGGCGTGTTTTGTATCCGCAACAGGAGCAGCGTACGCTGCAACACAGAACAGATTGCCGATAACGGCGGTACTCAGAAAGGTCGAAGCGCGCATGGAAGAAGCTCTCAAACGATACGGAGACACCCGAAGTGACTTACAGATGCCCCATGGATCAGCCATAAAGACGAGCCATGAATCGGCAAAGACGTATTAGGTTGTTATAAGACGTCTTAGTATCGTCTCATCCACTTTCGTTCAATCCAAAAGTGAAACGTTCCGCGGATTTTTTCCTTATGCGTCATGCTGTCTTTTCTTCAGATCTGGATCCGAATGGTCCAACTCCCCTGTATCTTCAGGTGGGGCACCATATTTCCGGACTGATCGGCAAGGACAGCCGGTTCATGGAGCGGCTGCCCTCAGAGGCGGAGCTTTGCCAGATGTATGGTGTCAGCCGCATCACGGTTCGTCAGGCTCTGTCCTATCTCGCAGAGCGGGACATCGTTGTGCGCCAACATGGCCGGGGCACATTTGTCGGGGCACTGCACCGTCCAGGACGACAGCAGACCATTCATTCGTTTTTTGAAATTCTGGCAGGCAAGGGTCTGAGCCCTGAAATGACGCTTCTGGATTACAGAATGCGTCCACCTCCCGAAGAAGTTGCAGAGGCACTTTCCCTGACAGGCGATGCGCTCTTCATTCGACGTGGTTATCGTTCAGAAGAAGGCCCACTGGGCGTGACAGAAGTATTTTATCCAGGACAGCTCGCTGAACTTGTCACGCCAGAACTTGCGGCCTGCACAACGTCTGCCTCCATTCTGCAGGACGTGCTCAAGCTACACATCAGTCATGCTGATATTTCCATTGGCCTGTCCCGGGCGTCTCAGGACGTTGCGGAATGGCTGAAGGTGGATACGGGCGCTCCGTTAATGCGAATAAAACGCGTGACGACCTGCATTGGCCAGGGTGTTTGCGAATACAGCCGGCTTCTTGTTACCGAAGGGGCTGCAGATTTCCGGATCAATGCAGATGGCGAAATGCTGACTGAGAGTATGACCTGACAGACGTCCTGTGACACAGCACGCACGCATTACGAGTTGGGTGTCCGTTGGACCATTCAGGATAAATTAAGAAACTGGCTTTAGATTTCTTCCGGGTTCTGGAAGCCGTGCTGACCCATATACGGCTGCCATTATATTTTCGGGAGAAACTTCCCTTGCTCGGTTGGATTGAAACGAAAGCTCCGATCCGACAGAAACTTCGGGTCATCATCACGGCCCTTCTTGTTGTTTCTGCCGTTCAGTTTGTTGTGGATGAAGTGTGCAAAAGGTTTTTTGTTCACTACGCAGGGGCGCAAATCCTCACCCAGCTTCTTGGTGTCCTGCTGCAGGTCATCCTGACCCTGGTCATTGGCAGTTTTGCCATCCGGATCATCGCAGTGCCTTTTGAAAGGATTACTGACGCAACCGAAAAAGTTGCGGATGGCGATTTCAAGTCCCGCGTTCCTTACGGGGACCGGCTTGACGATGCCGGCCGGCTCGCCAAATCCCTTCTTAAATTCATAGACAGTAGCCAGCACCAGATCCGGGCACAGGAAGAGGCTGCACAGGAAGCCCACAAAGCTGCTCAGATTCAAAAGCATCTCTCCGAAGAGAGTGATCGGATCCGGCAGGTCCAGAGCAAAACGATAGAACAGATCTGCGCCGGGATGGAGGTTGTTAATACCGGCGACCTGACGTTCTCGTTTCCAGAACCATTCCAGGAAAAGTTTGAAGATTTCCGGGTGAGTTTCAACGCCCTGATTGCCAATTACCGATCTTCCGTAGAGCAGATTGCGGACGGCGCCTCTGTTATCGCCAGCGGTACGGCAGAAATATCCTCCGCAGCGGACGATCTTGCCGCCCGGACAGAGCAGCAGGCAGCTAACCTTGCGGAGACTGCCACGGCAGTCAGTTCTATTACAGCAACCGTGCGGGACACGGCTCAGGCCGTTCAGGACGTCAGACTGGCCGCTTCAGGAGCGCGAGACGAAGCAGTTGCAGTAACCGAAGTCATGAAACTGGCCAATGGCGCCATGGAGGGCATCAAGGCGTCATCAGGGCAGGTAGGGGCAACGATCGGCCTGATGGAAGAAATGGCATTTCAGACAAATCTCCTTGCCCTGAATGCAGGAATTGAAGCTGCGCGAGCGGGTGAGGCAGGGGCAGGCTTCTCTGTGGTGGCCACTGAAATCCGTAATCTCGCTCATCGCTCTGCCACTTCAGCCAAAGAAATCCGCGCCCTCATTTCCGTCTCTGGCGCCAGAGTGTCCGAAGGGGTCGGGCTTGTGGCACAGGCCAATCAGGCGATCAGTACAATCACGGCCAACGTCGGCCGTATCACGTCCCTGGTTGAGAACATCTCTTCGGCGGCAACCGACCAGGCCGAAAGCCTCTCCGGTATCAACACCCGGATCAGCGCCATGGATCAGGCTACCCAGCACAATGCAGCAATGGTCGAAGAAACTACAACAGCCAGCCACAACCTGAAACACGAGGCGCAGCAGCTTCACAAAGTGGTGGGACATTTTACATACCGCTCTGAACGTTCCTAAAGAACGTTCAGGGTTTTCCTCTGCCGCCGAGGCTTGCGCTTCATCATAACCCCGCTACTCTCGCCACTTCTTTCGGGATCGTAAGAGTTAGACGCTGGAGAACCGAGCATGATGATGTTGCGCCAACAAGTTTCAGGCAGAAGATCTTTTCTGGCTGGCGGTATGGCATTGACCTGCTCGATGTTTACAGCGTGTGCCCGTTCATCACACGATCAGTTTTCAGCGGTAGACCGGTTGGTCAGAGACGCAATACGGGACGGACAGGCACCTGGAGCTGTGCTGGCGATCGGCCACGATGAGCAGATTGTTCATCGATATGTTTATGGACATCAGGCGCTTGTCCCTCGCAAGGAACCCATGACGTGGGAAACGCATTTCGACATGGCCTCCCTGACCAAACCAACCATGACAGCACTGGCCGTCATGCAGCTGGTGGAGAAGGGACAACTGCACCTTGACGATCCTGTAACGCGCTACCTTCCTGCATTTGGGACCAATGGCAAAAGCAGCATCACGCTCCGCCTTCTTCTGACACACTATTCCGGCCTGCCACCAGATCTTCCTCTGGAAGACGCCTGGAACGGAAAAGTCGAGGCTGTTCGCCGCGTCATGACCTCGCCGCTGGCGAATCCTCCTGTGGAGAAATTTGTCTACAGTGATATCAATTTCATCACTCTTGGCCTTATCGTCGAAAAAATTAGTAGCCTTCCTCTGAACGACTATGTCAGCAAAAATATTCTGTCACCTTTGGGAATGCCACAATCCGGTTATCTTCCAGAAGCCTCTCTGACGCCAATCATTGCCCCTACACAATACGACGAGAACGGCACCCTTCTGAGAGGCGTGGTACATGACCCGACAGCACGCAGAATGGGCGGCGTAGCAGGTCACGCCGGGCTTTTCTCAGATGCCCATGATATGTGCCTCTATGCGCAGGCGCTTCTCGACAGACTGGCAGGACGTCCGAGTACATTCCCATTGAAACGTGAGACCCTCGCACTCATGGTAACGCCACAGCAGCCAGCCGGAAAAACCGATCTCCGGGGGTTAGGTTGGGACATTTCAACGCATTATTCGTCCCCCCGAGGCGATCTTTTCTCACGTCATTCTTTTGGTCACACAGGCTTTACCGGAACGTCTCTCTGGATCGACCCGGATAGTAACAGTTATGTCCTGACCCTCACGAACCGTGTTCATCCATCTGGCGGGCATAGTGTTGTGAAGCTACGCCACGACATCGCAACCGAAGCCGCACGTGATCTAGGTCTGACGTTTCATACCTGATCATGACCATAAGATTTCAATATCTCGACAACGTCTTCGGCCTGCCACTGCCAGAAAAAACCTTCGATATTTGAAATCACCTGAATGATCGTGGAGGCCTTTGCGCTCCAGGATCATTCGCGGTTCGGCCATTCTTCTCAAAAACCACACACGTGGAAAAATTTCCGGCACCTCATACTCATTCTTGAAGATGAGTTCACATGGGGAAGAATGCGCCTTCCCAATCTCCATAACCCGAGGTTAACCGAAGGCGACGTTTTACCAATAGCCTCCGTAGAAAACTGACTCTACGACAGACGCGGTTTACCTCTCTCGGTAAGCCATTTGAAAGCCTTGGAAGACAGTCCACATCAAGACCAGCAATACCGATCAACCTGTAAGTTGGCCGTGGAACCAGTGAACCAGCCGACTATCTGTCTGGCTATCAGAAATGATCAGGACCCCATCCATGTTATCTCATCATCCTAAGCTGAACCGCAGATCATTTCTAATGGCCAGCGCAGTCCTTGCGACGACAACATTCGTGCGGTCAGCGAGCGGGCGAACCATCAAAGGGTTGGAGGGCCTGACAGCTCCTTTGGAGGTCTGGGAAGACAAATGGGGCGTCCCGCATGTCAAAGCAGCCTCCGTAGCAGATGCCTACTTTGCTAACGGCTATCTGGTCGCAAAAGACCGGCTCTGGCAGATGGATTTCGGACACCGTCAGTCTCTTGGCCGACTAGCAGAAGTTTTTGGGGATGCCTTCGTCCCAAGCGATGTGGCGAACAGACTTTTTCTGTTTCGTGGGGATGCAGACGCGGAACTGGCGCGTTACAGCTCAGTCGTGCAAGATTCTGCCAAAGCTTACGTGGCTGGGATCAATGCCTATATCCACACCCTGAAAGAGAATCCCGAAAACCTGCCGGCTGAGTTCGCGCTTTTAGGATACGAACCCCTGGAATGGACAGTTCAAGATCTGATCCGGGTCAGGGCCGAAGTGACGGGCAATACGGAACTGGAAATTCGTCGTGCCTGTCTCGCCGCACGCGGTGCGCTTGCCTATGACAGTTTGATCACGCCGCTCCAGCCAGCATACATTCCCACGCTATTGCCTGGGCTGGATGTTCACAGCATTTCAGAGAAAGATCTGGGTCACCTCAGGGTGCTACAGAAACGGTTGCCACTGGGCGAAATCCATGCCGCCACCCTTCAGGGCGATCCATCCCATCGGAAAACAAACGAGGGAAGCAACTCGTGGGTCATTGCGCCCAGCAGAACAGTAACCGGGCGCCCAATCCTGGCCAATGATCCGCATCTTGCATTCGGCGCTCCCGGCCCCAGGCATGTCATTCACCTGACAGCCCCCGGACTGGACGTAATTGGCGCGGGCTCTCCCGGAATGCCGGGAGTCATGCAAGGTCATAATGAACATATCGCTTTTGGCCGAACCAACTTTCACATTGATCAGGAAGATCTCTTCGTCCTTAGAACACGAGCCAATGACTCAAGCCAGTACTGGCATGCGGGGCAATGGCGAAAGATGGAGGAAGAGACCGTCAGCATCGCGGTTAGAAATGCAGAAGAACAGTCAGTAACGCTGCGTTTTTCTGCACAAGGACCTGTGATTTCCGAGGATATGGCGCGGAACCGTGCCGTCGCAGTGTCCGCAACATGGCTCTACCCCGGTGCTAACGGACTCCTGGCAAATATCGGGATCAATCTGGCTCACGACTGGACCTCGTTTTGCGACGCCTTGCATGCCCACACCAGCCCAACAAATTTTACTTATGCTGACCAGCAGGGAAACATTGGATGGCATGCCGCGGGAGGCCTTCCTGAAAGAGCGAAGGATCACGACGGCATGATGCCCGCGCCTGGCGATGGGCTTTATGACTGGAAGGGCCTCCAGCCACTGGAAAACCTGCCTTCAAGCTTCAACCCCGCAGCCGGATGGTTTGGAACGTCAAACCAGATGAATCTGCCTGTCGGCTATTCTCAGAAAAAATATAAAGTCAGTTACGAATGGAGCGAGCCCTTTCGGTATAACCGGGTGGCACAGGTTCTTGACGCAACCCAGCACACATCTGTGCAGGACAGCGCGAATTTGCAGCATGATACCCTCTCTCAACTGGCATTACGGGTCATTCAGCTTTTGCCTGAACAAAATGAGGGGACGAAATTTGCCTATCAGCTCCTGAAAAGCTGGAATGGAAGAGTAGATCGGGATAGCCCTGCGGCGGCACTATACGAGGTATGGTGGACACATATCGGCGCGGCCCTTTATGCCGCCACTATTCCATCAGAGCTTCACGATTTACTTCCTGGCCCCTTGAGTCCGTCTGTTCAGCTTGCCTTGCTCCAGACTCCCGACAGGACTTTTGGAAATAACGGCAAGACGGTCAGGGACAACATGCTCACCGAGTGCCTACAGAAGGCCGTTGCGGAGTTAACTGAACGCATCGGCCCACTGCCAGCATCCTGGAAATGGGGAACACTACATACCCTCAACATTGGCCACGTTCTGGAAAAGTTTGGGTCCACCCATAATCCATTCCCAAACATTGGGGGAAAAAATTATGGGAGTGGAGGAGACCCTTATACCGTGATGGCGCGATGGTATGACCCCGTCCATTCCTGTAAAAACCCGTATGCTACAACAGGCGGAGCCAGCTTCCTGATGGTCTGTGATATCGGGGAATGGGATAATTCTGTGTTTTTGAATTTTCCAGGCCAATCAGCGAACCCTGCAACAACGCATTATTCGGATTTTCTAGACGTCTGGCTCAAGGGCGACATGCAACCACTCTATTTTTCTTCCCAGAATGTCACAAAACATGCTGTCCGGCGATACATGCTCAGCCCCTGAAGGCATCTGTCAGACGGGGGAATATCTTTAGTTGCTAACCGGCTGCCCGTTCGTGAGCCAATGTCCTGCTGAGTTACAGACTGCCAGTGCTCCCATTCCGCGCGCATGCACTTCGCCAGGATTGCGGGCGTCGGGAACGTAAAAAACAGTGCCCGCCTCGCATCTTGCGGGAAGGGCCTCTGCGCGAAGCTGTGCTGGCCTGAAGCCCCCATTCTTGATGGCCAGATTACCATTCCGGTCACTGGAAAGTTGAACAGGCGGAATATTAGATGAATTATCGCCAAACGCTATTCCACTTGCCCCCGCTACATGCAGGCCCTTGCTCGCGCTGAGTGCTCCATCAATCATGGCGTCGCCCCTGATGGAAAGATTTTTATCAACCTGTAAATTTGTACCAATTTCGCGCACGCCGTTCGGTGCGAATGTTACCGACAGCCAGTTGTCTTTTTTGGGTCCTGACCAGAGGTTATCCGTTCCGGAAATACCTTGCCCAATAACGGATGACGAAGTCGCCGCTTTGATGTTTCTGGCTTGTGTTGAATCGGTCCCATCTTCTGTGACGACCTGATAACCTCCGGTTGCCCAGCACATATTATGGCTGACAATCATGCCAGGAGCACTGGAGTTCTTGTTGTGAGGAACCAACGTCATGCATGGGCTGATATTCAGGCCGCCAACAACATTGTTTCCGATCATCAGAACATTGCCGCCTACATAAAAAGGGCCCCATGTACTGTCCTGGTACCCAATCGCCGTGTTGTTCTCCAGCGTTCCCCCAAACATGTTCAGCAGGTGAAACCCGGTCCAGTTTTTATCAGATCGAAAGGAAACACCGTCGACATTTGTGTTGGTGATATGAACTTCACCGATATTATCGGCCAAGACGCCTCCAGAGGACGCTTCCAGGTAACTGTTTTGAATTTCGAGAGATTGACTGCCATTATTCTTGGAAAATTTGAAATACACCCCCCAACCTTGTCCCTCAAGTATGCTGAAATGATCCAAACCTATTCCCTGAACAGAGTCGTCAATATAGATCCCAGATCCGTACAAAACTGTCGTATCCCTGATACTGATATTGGCTGAATATATATTCTTTCCTGCACCGGATTGGTCATATGTTCCAGAAATATAAATTCCGGTACTGTTTCCCCATCCATTGAATGTTGAATTTTGAATCCGTATGGCGCTACTATTTATAATACGAATACCTTGGTGGAAACCTTTTGTAGTGACGTGATCCAGTACGCCTTGCCATTTCCCACCCACAAAAGAAAATGCTGATGTCGGATGAGAATAGTTATCCTGCGGAATAATTGCTTTCACATTCCTGATAGAAAAACTACTGGAAACTGCCCCTGAACTCCCAGAAAAAGAAAACAGGTTTCCATCTCCTTTGTAAAAAATAATATTGTTTCTTCCATCCAAATTAAAAGACTGCGCATCTTCCGGAATTGCTATGGTTTGGGAGACATAACAATTTCCTGTATATGTCAGTTGTTTCCCGGTTCTACTGGCAAACGTCACAGCTTTCTGAAAAGCGGCGGAGTCATCGGTCCCGGAACTCATGATTATTGAATTCTGCGTACTTGTCGGAGCCAGCTGCACATCACACCGGGCGCCGAAGTCCCTGACATCAACTGTTGCCTGACGTGAAGTGATGGCTGAATAGCTTGATTGAGGCTCAGCATAAGCAAGACTGGGCAACAGTATCAAACACGCAAAATATCTCTTCACGGTGTGTCTCTTTCATCCATGCCGTTCCGTCATAAACGCATTCGAACGGACAGATAGCAAAAGATTTTACACCACGGGGTTGAGACCTCTCTAACGAATAACTCGAGATACAGAGCTTTGAAACGATGTTACCGAGACACCTCACGATATCGAGCCAAAACCGCCCACCCCAGCGAGACAGCCAAAACGCTCAATGAAAAAGCTCCGGCCCACAGGAAAATTGCCGTTACCGGTTGAAACCAGAATGACATAAAAAGTGCGAGCAGGAGGCAGGCATAGCGCCCAATCCGGAAAATACTTGAAGGATTGCTCTGCTGCAACTTGGCGAAACGAAGCATTTTGGGCTCGCACAGAGCCTGCATGGCTAGCCCTGCACTACACAACAGAAAGCAGAGAAAAATCATCATAACCGACGAGCCACCTGAAGAGACACTAGCCCCAGCACAAGGGCACAAAGATCGGTGGCCGCAAATACTGTTGGGGCGTGAAGAATGGACACTCCGGACCGTGTAAGCAGGTCAAGAGGCGTAAGGAAGACTGACAACGCGCCCAGAACACTCAACTCTATTTTCCATCCTTGCCTCGAACGCCCATAAAAGCACAACAGCAGTCCCGCTATCGCGCTTACGCCCCAGACAACAAAAAAACTGTGGACCTCAGCCAGAGGCCGGGACGCCAGGGAAACAGGCAAAAGACGATTGGCCCAGAGGAAAGCCAGGGTGGCCAAGAGAAAACCCGGAATCGACCCGATGGCCAATCCTTCAGCAAGACGGAACATGATCCGTCCTCCCGACTGCTTACGGCGCTTCATCAGGAAAATGACCGAACCGCTCGCAAACATGACCGCTCCCATGACGCCGGACAAAAAATACATCCAGCGCAACCCCGATCCCGTCCACCGCGCGTAATGAATCCCCTCCATCAACTGCTGTGTATGTGTCACGGGTGTGGGGAGCAGAACATGACGCAGGAAATGCCCGTCAACCGGGCTGAAATCCACATGTTCACGCGTTAACAGCGGACCAGACATATCGGTCCGCGTGAACAGCATGCTATCCGTTAAAAAAAGGATTTGCCCGACCTGCTTATCCCCCAAGGTCTGCTCGGCTTGTGACAGCAACGGAGGCAGGGAAGGCAAAGGCGATACGCTCGGTTTTTCTTCTTCTGCGGAGACATCAGAATGTGAGCTGGGCGTGAAAAGAGTTTCAAACGAAGCGATATAAGACACTGGCGGAAAAATTGTACGGGCACGAATAAACGTTCCCGTATAGGCCATCATAATCGCAAAAGGCAGAAAAGGGACGCCAGCAACGACATGCACATCAAGCCAGGCTCTCAGTCTGGCGGCGAATGGCCTCAAAAGCAGAAGATCGGGGATCAGCCCTTTGAGGTGAATGATAATCCCGGAGCCAAGCGTGACCAGAAGGGCCAGACCAGCAACTGCAATGATGGTTTCGCCATACAGGCCAGTCCGCATCGTGTAATGCAGGTCATAGAAGAAGGTGCCCCCCGCAGTCTTTCGCGCAGCAATCTGCTCACCAGTCTGAGGGTTGAACGGCACATTCAGGAATTCATAGCCGTCATGATGCTGCACACGCATGAAAGGATCGCGCATTGAAGGCAGGGTGATGAACGGCTTTTCTCCCTGCTGCAGCAGATCGCGGACGGTAGGCAATGTGCGATCAAGAACCTGAGCAGAGAATGGCGCAGCTTGGGGAGGAACCTCCGGCTGAAGCCAGCGTGTTAGCTCGGTATCGAATACAGCCAGACTTCCAGTTGCAAAAACGCAGAAAAGAAGAAGGCCAGCAGCAAACCCAATCCATGCATGGAGCCATCCCATGCGGGTACGAAGATTATCTTGCATTAACGCTCAAACAGTAATCCAGATGCCGCAGCAATGCAGGCAATTCCAACAAAGACGGCACCACGCACCGGATTTTTTGTCCCGAAAGCGATCAGAAACAGTATCGGAAACAAGCCGATTGCAATCATCTGGCCAAAAATCACAGCATCATGTCGGGTACCAGGTCCCCAGTGAGGAGAACCCAAGGTCACAAAATGAGCAAAAATCCAGGCGAGAACGAGACTCAAAACCCCTCTGCCAATCCATTTAGGAGTAGGCGAGGGTGTGCGCTGTCGTACGGCTTTTCGGGTAGAGGCCCCATATGAGGACATCAGAAATCAGTCCGAGCGGTAAGCACGCCAAATTTGGGTTTGTCGCTGGCAGGCAGGTCATTTGCAAAATGCACCCACATGGGATGCCACTTTCTGGGTTCGTTTTTTTCTTGGGCGTCCAAATCTACCGTAATCAAGCGGCTTTGCGTCCCTTGGCAGGTTGTTAATCATCTTTCTTTATCACGAAAGAGCAACAAATTCAGTGACAAAAAATTGCCTGTCGGCATACCTAACAAATTAGAGCTCTCCCTGCATAAGGAAAGAGTTTATCCAATTAAAAGGATAGTTTCTTGATAACAAACAGTTTTATTGTGCACAACCAAGAACGATGCCCCGGTCGGTACCCCAAAAATATTTTTAGAGGAAAGACATTCTCGATAGTGCGCCCCAAAAGCACCCACCGCAAATCAATGATAAAAGTAGCGTCCGACCGTAACAAGTTCAGCTTCCTGCCAACTTAAGAACACACAATGGACTTTGACCTACGCTTTCCGACCCGCTTCAGCCGAGCCGCTACGCCGTGCGGGTTAAGGGCAATGGGTTGGTAGGCCGGGTCATCAAGCATGGAGACATAGTCTTCGTGGATTTACCTCTCGAACCTCGGGCTGATGTCGTTGTCGTGGCTCGTGTTGGCGATGAACTACGCGTCTCAAGCTGGATGCAATGCCCCTGACGGATAATCTACATGATCAAACGAACGGCCCTCTGCGTATCAACAAGCATATTTGCGACGATGCTGAAGGCTTCAACAGACAGGGTTGCTCCACAAAGAAAGCCACCCGGTACGAGGCGGCTGGGAGACAACTGCGATCACGTTATCCGATGATTCGGCACTTCAATGAAAACCATCCTGAAGGGCGTCAGGGAATAGCCTCCAACGACGCTTGTCCATCTTCCAATATCGTCCAGATTTCACTACGCACGCCATCCCTTCGCGCCAGGCGTTGGGTTGGCGTGCTCGGTACGCTTCTCGCCTTGAGAGGCAGTGACGTGTCGAGAATGAGACATGGCAAGAAGCATCAGCGCAACGAGCGCAATGCACCCGACCAGGATGATCCACCTATGCTTCATGACAATTCCCTGCTTTCCCTCCGGTTATAGCCATTAGAAAGGAGAGAGTTGGTAGACCTGCGCAGACACAAAAAAAACCGCCCAAAGGCGGCTTTTCTTTTGTCTTAGTGACATCTGAAGCGTTAGGCCGCTTTAAGACTCACAGCAGACATCTTTCCATTCCGGCCAGCTTCGAGCTCGTATGAGATCTGCTGACCTTCGTTGAGGGTATGGATGCCGGCACGTTCAAGTTCAGAAATGTGAACGAACGCATCCTGACCGCCATTATCTGGCTGAATGAAACCAAAACCCTTAGTTGGGTTGAACCATTTTACGGTGCCTGTTGCCATAACGAGGCTCCTTTATCTTACAGTAGCGGTCGTGCACAAAACACACACGAAGTCATAGCTTTTAAGGAGAAAAGGTGGCGCAGAAGGCGCCTACAACCCGGATAAAAGCATCCGCTGAGGAGAACAGTGAACCTTTTGCGGTAGCGATGCAAGGAAAAATGACATTCCACCAAAAGCACCTGATATTCTGCGTGTCTTTCTATTGGCAAATCCACACAGAATGTCGCCCTCAGTGTTCGGTACCTTCCCCCCAGAGTACTCCGCCTGAACCATCAACCAAAGGCGGCGTCACTTTTCCTTTCACAAGCCAGTACACGATACCCAGGGCTAACACAGCACCAGAAAGTGCAGCCATTTCCTGCACGTTGACGCCACTTAGGCTCAGGCCCCATTGATTTTTGTAGGGAATTTTGATTCAGG
>NZ_BANH01000045.1 GCF_000964465.1 Gluconobacter thailandicus F149-1 = NBRC 100600
GATCATCTGGGCACCGGCACTGTCGGAGATGTCGGCCGGGGTCAGGTTGACCATCAGGAGGCGCCCGTCTGTATCGACGGCGATATGGCGCTTGCGTCCGACGACCTTCTTGCCGGCATCGTAACCCCTTGTCCTCGCATGAGGCGCCTTGATGCTCTGGCTGTCGATCACCGCCGCTGTCGGACTGGCTTCGCGACCAGCCTGCTCCCGGTCGAGCATCAGTTCAATGTCATGGATGGTCTGGAACAGGAACCGGCGCGCCAACTCACGAAACCAGCCATAGACCGTGCGCCAGTGCCCAAAGTGGATCGGCAGCATCCGCCAGCCGCAGCCTGAACGAACGAGATAGCGCACTGCGTTGATCACCTCACGGAATTCGACCTCCCGTGGGCGGCCACGACGCCCAGGGCTTGGCATCAATGGCGCGATCCGTTCCCATTCCTCGTCTGTCATGTCAGACGGGTAGCGTTTCGTCTTACGGGTGATCCTGGCCATCCGGCCCCTCTGCTCTGGCGTCCACATCCAGAGCTTGAATC
>NZ_BANH01000044.1 GCF_000964465.1 Gluconobacter thailandicus F149-1 = NBRC 100600
CCGTCGTACTCTCAGAGGAGCCGTCTGATGCGCCGGCCTTACCTGCTCGCAACAGCCGCAGGGCTCGCCCTTGCCTGTTCGCCGCTCGCTTCTCACGCTCAGTTCGCACCCGCAGGATCGGGCGGTCCGCCTTCCGCGACCATTCCCGGCCCTGGCAATGCAGATGAGCCAAAGGAAAACACACCCCCCAACCCAAGCTATTTCGCAGGACCGTCGCCCTATGCCCCACAGGCGCCGGGTGTGAATGCGGCCAACCTGCCGGATATTGAGTCAATCGATGCCTCGCAGGTGCCAGCCATGGCTCCGCAGCAAAGCGCAAACCCGGCCCGTGAGGACTGGCCCGCTTATGGACGGGATGACAAGGCCACGCGCTATTCCCCTCTGACGGAACTGAACCCGGAGACAGTAAAGCGCCTTGAACCAGCGTTCGTGTATCATACCGGCAGCTATCCGCGTCCCGGACAGGCCAACAAATGGGCCGCAGAAACCACACCGATCAAGGTGGGAGACGGCCTCTATATGTGCTCGGCGCAGAACGACATCATGAAACTCGATCCTGCGACGGGTAAGGAGATCTGGCGTCGCAACCTTGGCGTCAAATATGAAGCCATTCCGTACACGGCAGCCTGCAAAGGCGTAACGTATTTCATGTCTTCCGTCGTGCCGGAGGGCGAACCCTGCCATAATCGCATCATCGAAGGCACGCTGGATATGCGCCTCGTCGCCGTCGATGCGGCAACCGGCGAATTCTGTCCGGCTTTCGGCCACAACGGTCAGGTCAACCTGATGCAAGGCCTCGGTGAATCCGTTCCGGGCTTTGTTGCCATGACGGCACCCCCACCAGTTGTGAACGGCGTTGTAGTCGTCAACCACGAAGTGCTGGACGGTCAGCGCCGCTGGGCACCATCAGGCGTGATCCGGGGCTATGATGCGGAAAGCGGGAAGTTCGTCTGGGCCTGGGATGTCGGCAATCCGGACGATCACAGCCAGCCCACGGACAACCGTCATTACAGCCGTGGAACGCCAAATTCCTGGGCCGCCATGACAGGCGATAACGAGCAGGGTCTGGTTTACGTCCCGACAGGCAATTCCGGCGGCGACTATTTCAGCGGTCTGCGCAGCCCGGCGGAAAATGCAGTTTCAACATCCGTCGTAGCGCTGGACGTCAAAACCGGCTCCCCACGCTGGGTGTATCAGACCACCCGCAAGGACGTCTGGGACTATGACATGGGTTCTCAGGTCACGATGATGGATATGCCGGGTTCGGACGGCACACCTACACCAGCCCTAATTGTGCCGACCAAACGTGGCCAGACCTTCGTACTGGACCGCCGTACCGGCAAGCCGATCCTGCCGGTTGAGGAACGCCCCGCTCCTGCAGGGAATGTGCCCGGAGACAGTCGCGCGCCTACGCAGCCCTGGTCCGTTGGAATGCCTGCTCTTCGGATGCCGGAGCTGAAGGAAAAGGACATGTGGGGCATGTCCCCGCTGGATCAGCTTTACTGCCGCATCAAGTTCCGCAGTGCGCATTATGATGGTGAGTTCACAGCCCCAAGTCTCGACAAGCCATGGATCATGTATCCAGGCAACAATGGCGGCAGCGATTGGGGGTCCATGTCCTATGATCCGCAATCTGGCATCCTGATTGCGAACTGGAACGCCTCGCCCATGTATGCACAGCTCATCACGCGCAAGAAGGCGGATTCTCTAGGCCTGATGCCAATCGACGATCCAAACTACAAGCCCGGCGCAGGGGCTGCAGAAGGTAACGGCCCGATGGAAGGCACACCCTATGCCATCGCCATTGCCCCCTTCTGGGACCCTGTCACCAAAATACTGTGCCATCGTCCGCCCTACGGCATGATTACGGCTATCGACATGAAACATGGCCAGAAGGTGCTGTGGCAGCATCCGCTAGGCACAGCACGCGCCAACGGCCCATGGGGACTGCCGACGGGTCTGTCATGGGAAATCGGCACTCCGAACAATGGTGGCTCCGTCGTGACGGCGGGTGGCCTGATTTTCATTGCAGCGGCAACGGACAACATGATCCGCGCCATTGATGAACATACTGGCAAGGTTGTGTGGAGTACGGTGCTGCCGGGTGGGGGTCAGGCCAACCCGATGACGTATGAAGCCAACGGGCATCAGTACGTTGCCATCATGGCCGGAGGGCACCATTTCATGATGACGCCGATCACGGACCAGCTTGTGGTTTACGCACTGCCTGATGCCATCAAGCACTGAAACCGAAGGAGGCGTCCCAAAAGGATGCCTCCTTCTTTTTGAACCTTAGAAATCCACTCCGACCTGAGCAAACATATATCGGCCCGGAATAAACCCCGAATACTGCGCAACCGCTGTGTTGGATGCGCCATCCACAACGAAAGGTGGCTGACGGTTGAACAGATTGTTGACGCCCATATTAACCGTCCATCGCCCCGTTCGATAGCCCAGCGTCACGTCCTGAAGGAAAACACCCGGCGAACGTGTGCGTCCGGCCGTCTGTGGGGCCAGATCGTTCGTGCCGTCATTCCAGCGCATGCCCCCTATATACTGCACCATGTAGGTCAGGCTGAACGCGCCATGCTGCCAACTGACTGTGGTATAACTCCGCTCCCGAGGCATCCCGCTGCCCGACAGATACAGCAGTCGTCCCGTGTAATTCCGCCATGCCCCACCGGGTGTGTACTGCTGAAAATAGCCGATCAACTGCTGATAGTTTTCGGACAGAGACAGACTATCCTGCGGCCCCAGACGCATCCGGTATGTCAGGTCGATGTCCAGGCCATTTGTCCGCAGGCCACCAAGATTCTGCTGAATGGCGGAAATCGCCGTAAGCTGCCCGCTCGTGGACCGTGGGGACACAAGAGAGCACAGCTGTGGTTCCGTACCCGTATAGCATCCGTCCAGAATATACTGCGTACCCGGTGCGGAAATCATGTTCTGCAACGTGTAGTGCCAGTATTCGACGGACAATGAGAGATGCGGCACCCAGTGCGGTGTGACGACTGTTCCAATCGTGTAAGTGCGACCCGTTTCAGGTTTCAGCGCCGTATTCCCGCCTGACAACGTGGGCAACTGCCCCACGAACGCCGAACTGAACGTCTCCGGATTAATCCCTTCAGACAGGCACCTTGCCCGAACCGTTCCAGCCCGCGCTCCATAGGCTCCAGCCTGACTGCATGGGTCGGACGCAGACGGATAACTCAGCGTGCGGCCACCATAGAGACTGTAAATACTCGGTTGGCGGTAAGACGTTCCCAGTGTGGCGCGAAACGCGATGTCTTGAACAGGTGCCCAGTGCAGCCCAACCTTCCAGTTCTTCGTCGTTCCAAACGTATTATACGCCGAGACACGCCCCTGAAGATCCACGGTCAGATCCCGGGCCAGAAAGGCATTTTCAAAAAGTGGAATTTTCCCCTCGACATACCCTTCCGTCACATGGAAACCGCCGCCCGTATAAGCCGTTGTCGCGCCCGTGGAATCCCCACGCTCCACAACGGGATCGGGCTTGTAGCTAAGCTGTTCGCTTCTATGTTCCATCCCGAATGCCAGCCCGATCTGGCCGCCGTGACGGTATGGCAGGCTCAGAACATGGTTGTTGTGGAAGCGCAGGTTGACGTCCCGCATCTGGTAATCCGCATGATCATGCTGCGTGAAACGGACGTAATTCGCGGCCTGCTCCGAATACGGCGCGAAAGGATTTTGCAGAACGCATCCTGACGCTGCCACGCAGATATCCGGATTATATCGCACCGCGCTCGACGAACTGGATGGATCAAGCTGTTCCGTTCCGGTCGTTTCCAGCAGGTGACGATAATTAACCATATTCTGCGTCTGCGCCGTTAACTGACTGACGCCATAGGTCATGGACGCATCATATTGCCAGTCCCCGACAATGCGACCCTTCGCCCCTCCCATGACGGTCCAGGTATCAACCGCAAAATCGTTCTGCCGATATCCGACATCTTCCATCCGCTTTGTCACGGCATAATCCTTACCCCACGGATTATCGGGGCTATCCGCGGGGATAATCCATGAGGACGGCAGGCTCGACGGCGGAATACTGCCCTGAACCGGAGCCGGCGAGAGCTGACGGGACGCTGTCGTGTGGCTGTACCGGATATTGGAATAGAGTGTGACGTGTGCGTTCAGATCGTAATGGGCATCACCAGACAGAGCCGCGTTCTGATGATAGTTCTGAAGCATTGACCCTTCGGCAAAATTGTACAGATCCGAAGACTGGAGCGAGCGAAAACCACCATTTCCATCAGAGACCATTTTCTTTCCCGTTACGGGATTAAACGCCACGCCGCCTGGAATGATGGAAGAGCCAAAACTCGGAGCCCCTGATGCGGGATTATCATTCTGCGGAAGCGCAGCCCACTGGCGATCCCGCGAAGAAATCGGCCCGGTCGTATCATACTGGCCGAACAGCGTGACGTTGCCGCGCCCATGATCGAAATTGAACCCTTTATAGCCGGAAATCAGCCCAGAGCGGCTATCGCCATATTGTGTGATACCGCCCTTGATCGTCAGGTTGCCTCCCGTCAGATCATGTTTCAGCCGGATATTGATGACACCTGAAACAGCATCCGCTCCGTAAAGCTCAGACCCACCATCCTTCAGGATTTCAATCCGGTCGATCTGCTGCACGGGAATAGCGTTGAGATCCACACATTCCGATCCCGCATTCATGGCCGTGCGCTTGCCATCAATCAGAATAAGAACACGCCCCTGCCCCATATTCCGCAAATCCGTGCAGGACACACCACCACCGCCATTCGTACGCGTGTTCGGGGTTCCTGATGAGCCGACGGAGGGTAATCGTGTCAGATAGTCTCCAAGAGAAATGGCCGAGGTCTTCTGAATATCTTTTGATGAAATGATCTGAACCGGATTGGCCGTCCTGTTACCTGCCCCACCCAGATATGACCCCGTGACCACAATATCTTCCGCTTTCGAGGACTTCACACTCTCCGTTCGCTCGTCAGCAAAAAGCGTCGGGCTCCACATCATGCCCCCCACCAGAGCCGGGTAAAACGGGCGAACGGCTTTGTAGAAGAACCGGAGACGCATAAGCGGAAACACACTCAGATAATATGTTACGATATAACATACCTCTATTATCCAACCTCTCTGGCATTCAAGCGACAAACCATGACCACCACATTGCAACCCACATCTGTACGCCGGGCGGTCGTGCTTTTGCGGATGTTATGATAGACAATCCCTCCCTTCTTTTCTGACAGTGCAGCAGCAAGACCGATCCATGCCAAAGAGTCCGTTCCTTCTCGAAGCCCAGGCACGCGGCCTGATCTTCCAGTGCACCGACCTCGATGCCCTCGATGCCGCCATGCAGGCTGGACCGATCACCGCCTATGTCGGCTTCGATCCAACGGCAGACTCCCTGCATGTCGGCAATGCCATGTCCATCATGGCGCTGCGTCTGCTTCAGAAGCACGGTCATCGCCCGATCGCCCTGATGGGCGGCGGCACAGCCAAGATCGGTGATCCGTCCTTCCGTGACGAAGCCCGTTCGCTCATGACGAACGAGACCATCACGCACAACATCGCTGGCATTGAGCAGTCTCTGCGCCAGTTCATCACCTTCAGCGATGAAGACCCGTCCAGCGGCGCCATTCTTGCCAACAATGCGGAATGGCTGGACAAGCTGTCCTACATCAACCTGTTGCAGGACGTCGGCGTTCATTTCTCCATCAGCCGCATGCTGTCTTTCGAAAGCGTGAAGCAGCGTCTGGACCGTGAGCAGGGGCTGACTTTTCTGGAGTTCAACTACTCCATTCTCCAGTCCTATGATTTCCGTGAACTGAACCGCCGGCATGGTGCCGTGCTTCAGATGGGCGGCTCGGACCAGTGGGGCAACATTGTCGCTGGCATCGACCTGACGCGTCGGACCGATGGCAAGCAGGTGTTTGGCCTCACCACACCTCTCGTCACCACGTCTTCCGGCGTGAAGATGGGTAAGTCCGCGCAAGGGGCCACATGGCTACGTGCCGAAAAGCGCTCGGTCTTCGATTACTGGCAGTTCTGGCGCAACACCGAAGACGCCGATGTTGGCCGCTTCCTCAAGCTCTTCACGGATCTGCCTGTTGAGGAATGCGAGCGTCTGGGTGCGCTTGAAGGGGCAGAAATCAACGAGGCCAAGAAGATCCTTGCCACGGAAGCCACGGCCATCTGTCATGGCCGCACAGCAGCAGAAGAAGCAGCTGACACGGCCCGCAAGGTCTTCGAACAGGGCTCCACGACGGCCGCTCTTCCGGAAATCGATCTTCCCGCCAACATGCTGGCAGAGGGTCTCCCGGCCTTCCGCGTGTTTCAGGAAGCCGGTCTGGCTGCCAGTGGTGGCGAGGCCCGTCGCCTGATCCGTGGTGGCGGTGGGCGCGTGAACGATGCTGTCGTTTCAGATGAAAACCAGCTCTTCACGCTCAGTGACCTGCGCGACGGCACGCTGAAGGTGTCTTCCGGCAAGAAGAAACATATTCTTATCCGTCCTGTCTGAATCTGACAGATGTCATGGTGAGGTCATGACCACCTTCACTGTTCCAGATCATGGCGTATGTCATAATCTTTCCGGAACAATGGAGTCGCTGGTCATGACACGTCAGAAGAACTGGAAAGCCCTTTTCACCGATGCCGCCGGTCTGGCCTTCGCGGCAATCTGGGCCATGCGCGGAGCCACAGCAGCCCAGCTTCCAAAACCCGTCATGGTGGCGTTGCTTGCGGTCATCAGCCTGACCGTTCTGGCGGGATTTGCCTATCGTGACCTGATCCAGTGCAGACCGGAGGGTGTGCAGGATGCCGCCCTGCTACGACGGGTCAAAATCATGCGCATCGTCGCCATCACCGTCATGATCACAGCCGTCCGCTCTGCCCATCATGCTGAACTTCTGTACCCGCTCCTCGGCTGCATCATCGGCCTGTCCTACATCCCGATGGGCCGGGCCATGCAGGAGCCGGTCCATATCATCGTGGGCGGTGTGATCGTTGGTATCTCCGCTCTTTCTTTCCTGCTGCCAGAACCGCTACATCTTGAAGTCGCAGGGTTCGGAACCGCGCTGGCAATCTGGGCCGGCTCCATCCTGCGTCTGCGCAATTCCGGAACCTTGTCCTTTCAGCCAAGGAACGCCCTCTCCTCATGATGGCACAAGAGACCTTCATTCCTCTTCCCGGAAGCAAGGAAGACAACTGGCCGAGCTTCAACCGGTACCGGGTCTCCTATCTTGTCTATCTGCTGATCTATCCCATCCCCTGGCTGATCCACGGATCAGCCACCGTGCCCGCCGTCCTGTTTTCCGTAGCAACACTCGGCATCTTCCTGCTGCTCTATTTCGCGCCTTACAGGAATGATCGTTACTACGGCCTCCCCGAAATCATTTTCACCGCACTTCTGGGTTTTGCCACATCGTGGACGCAGGCAGACTGGATGGTCTTTAACATCTATGCCACAGCAATGTGCGCGTGCTTCCAACAGCGACGGCAAGCGCTCCTGACCATTCTGGGACTTCAGGGGGCCTTGTTCGGTTTTGTCTGGTTGCAGGACAAGTCCATGCTCCATGCCGGTTTCGGGGCATTTTTCAGCGTCATCACCTATATCGGGACCTGGATGCAGTGGAAGCTGGGCCTTCAAAATCTTCAGCTCCGTAAAGCCCAGCATGAAATCCGCACACTGGCCGCCACAGCCGAGCGCGAGCGGATTGCGCGGGACATGCACGACCTTCTCGGCCATTCCCTGACCGTGATTTCCGTAAAAGCCGAGCTCGCCACCCGCCTGTTTGAAACACAGCCCGACCGTGCCCAGCGCGAAGTGCAGGACATCACACAGATTGCCCGAACGTCTTTGAAAGAAGTGCGTGAAGCGGTCACAGGCATGAATGGCGCGTCCCTCCAGCATGAACTGGATCGGGCCGGCAAAGCCCTCGAAGCCGCTTCCATCAGCCTGACCGTCCATCATGCTGAACATCTGGCTGACCATCCACAGAGCAGCGTGCTGGCCATGGCTCTTCGTGAAGCCGTCACGAACGTAATCCGCCACTCCGGCGCACGGAACTGCACCATCAGCTTCGGCTGTGACACACAGGGGCAACCCTGCGCCATCCGGATCGAGGACGATGGCACGTCCCATTCTGGCCGGTCCCCGGCACCGCCCCAGGAAGGCAATGGCCTGCGCGGAATGAGAACACGACTTGCCGCTGCGGGCGGTTCCCTGATGCTAAGCCACACACCCCGTGGCCTTCGACTGACAGCGAGTATTACCCCATGATCCGTCTCATTCTGGCTGAAGACCAGGCCATGCTGCTGGATGCGTTCGAAGCTCTCCTTGGCCTGGAAGAAGACATTCAGATCGTGGGACGGGCGGCAGACGGGCAACAGGCCCTGCAACTCGCCGCAACCCTGCGCCCGGATGTCATCATCACCGATATCGAAATGCCACACATGACCGGCATCGAACTGGCCGAACGGGTTCGTGAACAGGGCCTTCCCAGCCGCGTCATGATCGTGACGACCTTTGGCCGGGCCGGCTATCTGCGTCGTGCGCTTCAGGCGGGTGTGCGCGGTTACATGCTCAAGGACGCCCCGATTACGCAACTGGCCGATGCGATCCGCAAGGTTGCCGCTGGCGGCCGCGCTATCGCATCCGATCTGGCGGAAGCCGTCTGGGATGCTCTTCCCGATCCACTGTCAGACCGGGAACGGTCCATGCTGCGTCTGGCCGAAGCGGGGCGCACCAACAAGGACATTGCCGAGGAGCTTTCCCTTTCGGCTGGAACCGTCCGCAATTATTTCTCGGAAATTGTACAGAAACTCGATGCCCGGAACAGAATTGAAGCCGGTCGCATTGCAAGGCAGAACGGCTGGCTCTGACACCAGCCGCAATACCCGTTCAGGAGGGCGCAAAGCCCTGCACGCCCACCTGAAGCACGAAGAGTGACCCGGCAGCGCACATGAACAGATGGTCGCGCTTTGGACCACCGAATGTCAGGTTCGAGCATCCCTGAGGCAAGCGAAGCCGACCAATCAACTTACCGGCCGGATTGAAAACAAACACCCCGCACAGGCCAAGTGGGCCCGATGCGCCACACCACAGATTTCCGAACACATCTACGCGGATACCATCCGGGTTAAGCTGCGCTCCATTGAGCTTCATGTCCGCAAAAATACGCCCGTTGGAAAGGCTGCCACCGTTCACGTCATAGACGTGGATCGCCTGATCGCCTCCCACCTTCTGCCCCGGCCCTTTGGGCGTCGAGACAATATACAGCGTCTTGTAGTCCGGAGAAAAACACAGGCCGTTCGGATCATGCAGATCCTTTTCCTGAAGGACGGCCTGAAGTGTTCCATCCGGGGAAATGCGAAAGACATGGTCAGTCTGGCGTTTCGTCCCGCCAATTTCGCCCGTCAGTTCACGGCCGATATTCCAGCGGATTTTTCCGTCCGGATTGGTCGGCCCACCGGGTTCATCCGCATGGCCTTCCGTGATGTTCGTGCCATAACCGGGATCCGTGAACCACAGGCTACCATCAGGGTGCGGCACCACGTCGTTGGGGGAGTTCAGTCCCTTCCCCTCAAACTTATCCGCGAGAACCTTGACACTCCCGTCATGTTCCCATCGCACCACACGTCGGAAAAAATCTTCGCAGACGACAAGCCGACCGTCGAAGTCAAAACAGTTGCCGTTGGCTGCATATCCATCAGGCCGGAAATCCGTAATTTCTCCGGTTTCCCAGATATAGCGCAGAGCACGTGAACGAATGACATCGCTCAGAACCAGAAAGCGTCCTTCACTGCTCCAGGCTGGGCCTTCCAGCCAACCACCCTGATCCCAGACCCGTCGGATCGGAGCCGCAAAATACGTCAGATCCCGGAAGGACGGATCAATCGCAATGACATCCGGATCCGGAAGGTAGCCAGGCCCCGCTTTCGCCCCCCAGGAACGTGGTGGCTGACTGATCACGCTCGGTGGCTCTATCGTCCCCGGTATTGCCGCTGCCTTGGCTTTGACCGCGCCCAGACAGGCTAAACCGGCGGCTCCGGACAGCACCTGTCGGCGTGCCAGAGAAATACCAGACCGGCTTTTTTCTTCAGTCTGAACCTTTGTTCCGTCAGACATTGCCCCTCACTCCAGATAGAACACATCTATTCTGGTGCGTTTTCTGAAGAGCGGAAATCAACATTTCGGAATAACAGGCGAATACCAGAGACTTTTCAAAATGCCCCGTCCAACGCCTTATTGTCCCTCAACCTCGATCAGCCGCACAACCCGATCCATGATCCGCTTTTCGCTATAAGACGCAACAGCCCGCTGACGCCCGCGCTCCCCCATCGTACGGGCTCGTGGCAGATCCTGCGTCAAAGACCTCAGAGCGCGGGATAATGGCGCTGACAGGCCCGGCGGCACCAGATACCCGGTCTCTCCGTCCACAACCTGTTCCCGCGGACCACGAACATCCGTGGCGACAACCGGCAGTTCCGTCAGCATCGCTTCAATGACGGACATAGGCAGACCTTCAAAATGGCTTGGCAACGCAAACACATCCGCCGCAGCCAGCAGGTCCGGAACATCTTCCCGATACCCCAGCATCCGCAAACGGTCGCCCAAACGGTCTCTGGCTCTTTCAAAAGACGGTCCGAGATCGTCCCCATGATCGGAAAGGAGGCGCTCACCCACAACCCACAACTCAGCTCCCGGCACATCTTCCATGGCCCGAAGCAGTTCCGGATGCCCCTTGTGGCGCACCAGCCGGGACACCACGATTACGACAGGCCGATCTTCCGGAACACCCAACTCCTTGCGGATGCGCGCCCGGACCAACGGGTCAGCGTGATAGCGCTGCGGGTCACGCCCATTTCCGATTGCAAGGGGATGACTGTTTAAATGTAGCCGTCTTGCATCCCGCGCTTCTTCTACAGAGACGGTCATGTAAAGCGTGGTGATGCGCCCTGCTGCCCATTCCAGAACAATAGACAGCAGGCGTCGCGCCAGAGAACCGGGTTGATTGAACAGGAAACCGTGGCAGGTATAGGCAATGACCGGAACGCCACAGAGCCGTGCCGCAAACCGGGCCAGAATCCCGCTGATTGGCATGTGCCCATGAACGACATCCGGCTTTTCCCGCCGGATCAGTCGAACGAGCGCCACAAACGCCCGAAGCTGCGCCACCGGAGACAGAGACCGCGCCATCGGAACCGCGTGAACCACAAACCCATCAGCGCGTACCGGAGCCAGATGCGGCCCTTCCGCACACGCCCCCTGAACGTCATGCCCGGCGTCCCGCAGGGCTTTCATCAACGGAAACAGGAACTGTCTCAGGGAGAAATCAACATTCGTGATTTCAAGGATCTTCACAGAACGACCTTTATTCCGGGATGCGTTCCAGCAGCCATGTCACCGTCTGGGAGACAGTCTGCAACGGCTTGGTAGGCGGCGTTTCGGGTTTAGGCGTTTCCGGCTTCACGTCGTCTGGCTTATCCGCACTTTCCGTCTCGGGTTTTTCCACGACCGGAACCACCTTCCGAAGCGATGCAATCACGATCTGCTTCGTTGCTTCCCGTCGGCCACGCGCCAGATAGACGTCATCTTCCAGCAACAGCATTCCGCCCTTCTGACGGAAGCGCCAGATCATGCCACCGACCTGGAGGATGATATCCTCATCATCGCGGGTGACACGCACATCCGGATGAATGTGAAAGCGCAGAGCAAAAGGCGTTTCGCGTTCGCCTTCAAGGACCTCCTGCCCGCGCAGGTCTTCACCATCCGCTCCCAGATACAGACGTCGCGTCCATTTCACGCCTAGTGGTGGGTGATACCCGTCATGGGACAGGTCAAGCCAGTGAGCCTCACCGCTGGTCTGGTGCTCACACGTGACGTGCGCCGGACGACGGGTTACATGCCCGTTCAGACCGAAATCCGATGATGAAAGACCGTCCGCAACCAGCACCGTATGAGACGCGCTGGCACGAAGCGCCTGTTCCCATGCGCCTGTTTGTGCACTGCCACAGTTGACGAACAGACGATGCCGCTGGTTCGAGAACTCGAAGGACAAAGTACCCGCATGGGCCGTGCGGTCATATCCGGCAGACGCAGGGGGCCCACTATCCACAAGGAGCAAAGACTTCCCCAGCGCCAGGCGCGTAAATTTACCCTGAGGCATGGCTGGGGCAATCAGCTTCTGGCGAGATCCCAGCGCAAGAACATCTTCCACCGCCGCGCTGTAGCGCTCTCCAGAACCGTTAAAGACAGCCAAACCACCATCCCCATGCCGCATGGCACGCAGAACAGGGCACACTCGATCCAGAGCCATATCGAGAACCGGAGGCACACTGGAATGGGCTGTGCGGAACATGACGGACATTTCCGCCAGTTCACGCGCCGTCTGGTACTGCGCCTCGGGGGAACGCTCAATCACCACCCCATCCGGCAGGATCAGGCGTTCGATTTCAAACGGCAGATAACGCAGAAACCGTGTCATGAAGCCAGAATGATCCGGCATGGCCAGAGCTGCCGCCAGAAGACCACGCAGAGCCGTCAGTCCACGCCACCCTTGTGGCTCCAGTGGCAGAAGGGCCGCAATGGTGCGACCTTCCACCAGCATCCGCTCCATCAGCTTCTGCTGAAGTTTCCGATCAGCAGAGGCAAGACAGAATTCATGATTGGCCAGCCAGGAAGAAAGGCGCCCTCCGGTAACGCAGGCATCTTTCACCAATGGATCGGTCGGCGGATGCGCCAGCCAGTCCCCGACCAGTGCACGGGCTGTCAGACGGGCATCGTCACTGCCAAGAGCACGAAGGTCACGCAGCCATGCAAAACTGTGCAGCCACTGTTTCGCAGGTTCCGGCCATGGACCACGCTCCCACTTGCCGCGGGGCAAATCGTAATCCTGTCGATCAAACCGAAAACGACCCGCGACAAGGCGGGCGCCCTGCTCGGCATCCCCTTTCCACGGGTCGCGATAAACATACACAGGCCCTTCCAGGGCGGCACCACCAACAGGCAAACGTGCAAAAGAAAGCTTAGCGTCCTTGATCCAGCGACTAATGGGCATCAGGCACTGTCTTCCTTGAATGGACCTTCAAGGGCGTGAATGGCTGAATCGCGATCCGCTTTTCCAAAAATTGCAGACCCCGCCACCAGCATTCTGGCACCTGCTTCAACCACGCGCGGAGCCGTCGTCGGATCAACTCCGCCATCAATTGCCAGAATAATATCCCGGCCGCTGTCCTTGATCATGCGGGCCAGCGTCCGGATCTTCGGAAGCTGACTTTCCAGGAAGCTCTGACCACCAAAACCCGGATTCACGGTCATGACCAGAATGATGTCCACCAGATCCAGAACCTGAGACAATGCTTCCGGCGGCGTTGCCGGGCAGATCGCGATTCCGGGACGGCAACCCAGAGCACGGATGGTCTGGAGCGTCCGATGAACATGCGGTGCATTTTCCACATGAACCGTGATGTGATCCGCACCGGCTTTTGCCGTGGCTTCCAGATACGGGTCGACCGGATCAATCATCAGATGCACGTCGAACTTCGCGTCCGTGTGCTTTCGCAGCGCAGCGATAACCGGTGGGCCGAAGGAGATGTTCGGCACGAAATGACCGTCCATCACATCCAGATGCAACCAGGGCGCACGGGAGATGGATGCAATCTCATCTCCAAGACGGGCGAAGTCGGCAGCCAGCAGGCTGGGGGCGACAATGATCGGTGATCGTTCTGTCATGACTTATGTATCGGCAAAGCAAACTCCAGACGCAAGACAGTTCCGCACATGCCCGCGTGTTCGTGAGCGACACAGCATTCACGCCTCCGGGAACCCGATGGTCTCTGATGCGTCCTCAATGACACTGGCTGATGATTACAAACGCAGTGTGGAGTTTTTATGTCCGACCGCCTTTCTCCAATCCTTTTGAGCCGCGACGCCTGGATCCGTCGTCCATCCCACCGGGCGTGGCTCGAAATGCAGGGGCGCAGGCTGCTGGATTTCAGCAAGGAAGGCTGCATTGACGGCGGCTTCGCAGGACTGGATTTGCAGGGCAACCTGCCAGACGGTGCCAAGCCGGAAGCCACCCTTACCGCACGTTGTGTCCATGCTTATGCCACGGCAGAACTCCAGGGCATTCCGGGCAGCGCGCCTCTTGTTGCACATGGCGTCAATGCGCTTCTGACCTCATTCCGCGATCAGGAACATGGCGGGTGGAACCATTTTGCCGATCGTCCCCATGACTCCAAGCAAGCCTATCTCCACGCTTTCGTTGCCTTGGCAGCTTCCTCTGCTGTGCTGATTGGTGTGGAAGACGCAAACACCCTTCTCAAAGACGCCATTCATCAGATCGAGACGCATTTCTGGTCCGAGGAAGAAGGCGTCATGCGCGAAAGCTTCGCAGACGACTGGTCAGCCGAGGAGAACTACCGTGGCGCCAACAGCAACATGCACTCCACCGAAGCCTTCATGGCGCTGGCGGACGTTACCGGGGATATAAAATGGCTGCACCGCGCCCTGCGAATCGTCACAAAGTTCGTTCATGAACTGGCTCCCCAGCAGGGCTTTGCCATGCCGGAACATTTCAGCCGGGACTGGGATCTGCTGCGGAACTACCATGAAGACAAGCCCACAGACGATCTTCGCCCCTATGGCATGACACCCGGACATTTCGTGGAATGGTCCCATCTGACCGTGAAACTTGAAGCCGCCCTTCTACGCCGCGGTGAAAAAGCCCCCGGCTGGATGCTCCATGATGCACAGGCGCTGTTTGAAACCGGCATGAAAGCCGGCTGGAACGTCGATGGCCTGCCGGGCATGGTTTACACGATCGACTGGGAGCACAAACCCCATGTTCGATCCCGCGTTCACTGGGCCCACGCCGAAGCCCTGACAGCCGCTATCAATTTGTATAAGCGCACGGGCAATCCGAATTACGAGCACTGGTACAGAACGATCTGGGACTACATCGATACGACCCTGATCGATCGCGATTTTGGAAGCTGGTTCAACGAAGTCAGCCCCGAAGGCGAGCCCACCGAACATATCTACAAAGGCAAAGGCGATCTTTATCACGCCTACCAGTCCACGCTTGCCCCCATGATGCCCCTGTCACCGTCCCTCGCCACGGCCATCGAGCAGATTGGCGTTCCTTACTAAACTCCGTCTCTGGAGGGTGGCGTTTTCGTCAGAACATAGACTGGCAGCGCCACGGCCTCCCGAAGCAGATACCAGAGTTCCGGGACACGAAACCGTGCTGGATAAGCGCCTGAAACCCGGTTTACGCCTGCATGGCGCAGCGCCCATTCCGCACGCATGATGTGAAACCATTGTGAGACGACAACCGCGCCATCGGGAGACTCTTCCGCTACATGCAAAGCGGTGAGCCAGGTGTTGTTGCCCTGTGAGTCGACGATGATGTCTGACGCTGGCACACCATGCGCCTCCAGCCAGTGCGCCATGATTTCCGCTTCATCCTGATGGTTTTCCGTCTCGACGGCACCGCTGACCATCAGGGTTCGGACATGATGCTCTTTCCAAAGATTCAGGCCGGTTTCCAACCGATCCTGCAAAGCCGGTCTCGGAACTCCCTGATCCGTTACCGCTGTTCCAAAAATCACAGCCATTTCCGCAGGCTGAACAGAAGATCGCACACCGTACCAGGCGACAGCGCCACACCACGCAGTCAGCAGAAGACCCAGGACACAAAAGGCCATCAGTCCGGTTTTAAAAAGCGAGCGCCTCACAAATGCTTCTCACTCTGCTGCTGGCGAACATGGGTAATGTAGAGCAACGCGACGACTGCGGCCAGAAACCCTGAAAGCGCACCAACGCCAAGAGACCACCTTGGCCCGAACTGGTTGGCCACCCATCCCACAACCGGCGCTCCAAACGGAGACGCCCCGGCAAACACGGCAAATCGGATCGCCAGCACACGCCCGCGCATCGCAGGTTCGCTGGAAAGCTGCATGAAGCTGTTGCTGGTCGCTGTGAACGTCAGGGACGACATTCCCGTGATGATGAGAGCCAGCGCAAAGATCCAGTAACTGGGTGCCAGCGCCGCAAACAGACAGCCCGCACCAAAAATCACGGAGCCCCTTAGCAGGACATCAAAATCCGCCTGCATTCGGCGTGCGGCCAAAAACCCGCCCAGCAGCGTCCCGATCGCCATGGCAGAATTCAGAACGCCATAACCATGGGCACCTACGTGAAAAACACCGACCGCCATGGTCGCAATAAAGATCGGGAAATTCAGCCCGAAGGCGCCTATGATGAACAGCATCACAAGAATGGTCCGCAGATCTTCCCGCGCCCAGACATAACGCAACCCGCTCGTCAGGGCATTGCGTTCGTCTTTCTTTGCACGTTCAAAACGGAACAGCTTATCTCTCCGGATCAGCAGAAGAGACGCCGTTACGCCAAAAAACGACAGGCCATTCAGCATAAACGACCAGCCTGACCCGACCTCCGCAATACAGAAACCGGCCACCGCAGGCCCGATCATGCGCCCGGCATTATAAGACATCGAGTTGATGCCAACCGCATTCGGGAGATCCTTTTCTCCCACAAGCTCGCCAACAAATGTCTGCCGGATCGGACTGTCAAACGCCGCCACGCAACCGCTGAGAAAGGCAAACAGATCCACCTGCCACAGCCGAACCGTACCTGTAACGACCAGAAGCCCCAGACCAACAGCCAGAGTGCCCAAAGCTGCCTGCGTAAACAGGAGGAATTTATGTTTTTCAACCCGGTCCGCAACAAGGCCGGTCCAGAGGATCAGCAGAAGCGGGGGCGCGAGCTGAAGGGCCATAACGATGCCAATGGCCATGGCATCATGGTTTGTCAGTTCTGTAAGGACCAGCCAGTCCTGGGTCGTGAGCTGCATCCATGTTCCAATATTGGAACACACGGATCCCATGGCCCAGATACGATAATTGGGCCGCCCCAGGGAACGGAAGGTCTCACCGAGCACAGGCGATCCTTCGGACTGAAATACAACAGATGGGCGGACAGACGGGCATCCACCCACTCTCAGGAATCTTCCGTTGGATGTCGAGGGTTATTCCATCACGAAGACTTTGGAACCTGTTTGAAAAATCAGTGACGTGTTCTGGGTGTGGACACCAGATCAGACGGAACCTGGGGCCAGAAGCACCGGAAAGACGAAACATTATCCGTTTGAGATGCCGAGAGAAGAACGGGAGCGCATCACGCCTTTGATGCTGCACCCCCGACGCCATGGAAAGCCGCGCAAAATTAAGTTCTGCGTGGTTTTCCAAACAGGTTGTTATTACTTTGGGCTCCAAACGCGACTGTCATGCCAGACGATCCCGTTTTACCTGCATTTCAAGTCAATGAGATGATTGAGAAAACCGAAAACAGGATTTTAGATCTCTACCTTGTCTGAAACCTGGACATCCGGCTTTGACTGCCGACTGCCCGCCAAACGGCCCATCCCGATAGTAATAGCCCCAGGAGGGATGAAATCATCGTGCTCCACGCAGCGCCCATAGCACCCCAGAAGGGCGCCAGAACAGCAAAAGCGGCAAAGAGCACCAACGTCCTGGCAAGACGAACCTTTAATGCACTTCCAGCATAACCTGTTGCAATCAAGGCAGGTTCAAAACTCACACCAATCAGATCAAATGATGCAGAAATTCCCAAAACGACAAGAAGAGGAAACGCATTAAGGTAAGCTGCACCTGCCAGAATTTTCAGAACCGGCTGACCGGCTACACTGACAATCAGGATAATTGTGACTGTTGCTGCAATCGCCAACCCCGTAGAGCGCTGTAACAGTTTTTGGATACTTTTGAATTCATTCATAGCATGCGCCCGGGCCAACTCGGGCAAAACTGCACGCGAGAACATTTCTGAAACTCGAGCAAGTGCCTGACTGAGCTGATACGCCAGCCGGTATTGACCGGCATCCGCCGCACCCGTGTAAATACCTACCAATAAAACAAGCAGATTATTACAGCCCGTACCAATAATCGAATTTAGATTTGTAAGCCACGTAAAACGCCAGATCCCAGGGTTTTCCAAAGGAGCCCGCCAGCCCTGCCGCATATTTGAAAGATTTAGATAGTTGGGCATCACCCGTATGACACAGACCCAGTACACAATAGCCGTAACGATGTCCGCAATCGCCCATGCAATCAAAAAACCTGTGACTGTGGGGTCTAGCATGACCGCAGTCACAGCCCCGAAAAAACGCACCACAGGCGTCACCGCATCTGCCAGTGCCCCCAGGCCGTAACGATCATGCAATCGTAAAAGTCCCACAGCTGTTGAGCGAACTGAAAGCAGCATAACAAAGCAGAATGCCAGCGCAGCATGAGATAAGGGCTGCGACCACCCCAGCAAGGGTGCAAGAAGGATTACGCCCCCCCATGCCAACAAACAGCCCGCTCCCGCTCCAGCTATATCCAGACCAATACAGAATCCGGCCAAGCGTGAAAGCGGGCCATTATCATCATTCTTCGTGTGGTGCACCCCATAGCGGATCACGATCTGCCATGTCTGAAAGCTGACGATTGCCGCAATGGCCTGAGCCGTACCAAAAATAAGTGTGAACTGACCAAATCCCTCACTTTTCAATGTTCTGACAGCCAAACCAAGATAGATAAGGCTTAATACGGCCCCCACACCTTTCCCCGCGAGCAGCCACGCAAGATTTGAGAGGGCACGCCCAAGCAATCCTTTGTCTTGATTATAGGTACTCAATGAGACTTGCTCACTATCCGTAATAAAAACATATACTGGGATATGACGAACATTGCTTTCCTGTACATTGCTGAATCATATCAGTGCTACCACGCTGCGGCAATTGCACTGGAACTGGCCAAATATGACAGCGTAAATATTACAAATTTTTACAATGACCCCGAGACGCCTTATCATCTTGA
Source organism: Gluconobacter thailandicus F149-1 = NBRC 100600 (assembly GCF_000964465.1). Classification (GTDB taxonomy): domain Bacteria; phylum Pseudomonadota; class Alphaproteobacteria; order Acetobacterales; family Acetobacteraceae; genus Gluconobacter; species Gluconobacter thailandicus. Next base: position 18,910 of record NZ_BANH01000044.1, read on the forward strand.
GCGCGTACGTAAGGCGCTGGATGCTCCCCCGATGGAATATCACCCTCTCCGGCGCTCATTCCCTACGGCATTCATGCAATCAATTCGTCTCCTTGGAATGTTCAAGGATATGGTCCTTCGCGATAACGCCACTGAACTTAACAAATACGATGCAATTGTAACGGTTGAGGATACCGTGTCTTCAGCCAGACGTCTTGGGATATCGCGGCCGCGACTGATTTACAGTCCACATGGTTGCGGAGATCGCGCGCGCGGATTTACGGATGATGTCAAATCCTTCGATCATGTTTTACTTCCCGGAGAAAAATCAGCTCAGAGGATGCTGGATAATGGTCTTATCAATCCCGATAATTATACCATCATTGGGTCTGTAAAACTTGAAACCTGTACTGTTCTTCCACGTACCAATGGACCACTTTTTGGAAACAGTCATCCCATCGTTCTTTACAATTCCCACAAGGCGCGCGGTCTATCGTCCTGGGGGCACTTTATCGAGCCGATGCTGGAGCAGTTCTCACATCAGTCAGATTTCAACCTTATCGTAGCTCCTCATACGAAAATGTTCCGACGTCGCAAACAATCGACGCGAGATCGCTGGAATGCCAGAAGCACCCCCAGGATTATTGTCGACACTGGCTCTGATCAATGCGTTGATATGACATATACTACAGCAGCCGATATTTATGTTGGAGATGCCAGTAGCCAGGTCTACGAATTTCTTGAAGTTCCTCGTCCATGCGTCTTCTTAAACCCGCACAACCTTGCCTGGCGAGAAAACCCCAGCTTTGCCCATTGGCATCTTGGAGATGTCATCAATGACCCGCGCGACCTTCTTCCAGCAATTCACGCAGCATCTGCACGGCACGCCTTATACATAGACCGTCAGAAAGAATGGGCCAGAAAATCACTCGGGCCTACAGCAAAAGGTGCAGCAAATCGTGGAGCGGATGCTATTTGGAATACCGTCCTGTCAAAATAGCGTTGTGAAAATCCGGATTTGTATCCAGCGTATAAAGACTGAGACACAACAGACGTCTGAAGACCTTTCGTGTCCAAGACTTTTTTAGCCCTTAAAGTTCTTACCATATATGGAATGGCGCACCACCATAACCCGATCCGAGAAAACTGCACCTTGATTTCTGGCTATTGCGTACATTGCTCCCGTAACCGCCTGGATCAGGTTCTGACTGCCAAAAATGAGTTTCAGTCCTCCAAAATCGTTGTCGATTTAATGCAGGAGGCACCATTATTTCGTTCGTGAAATTGATTCTGCTTCAGTCATATTTTTGATGAGTTCATCAGCAAAGAAATTATTGACATTGCCCCACCTCCCATGGATGGAGTGCGTCTTCACCTTGGGGTGCCCTGCCAAAGGGCTGAGAGACTGCTGAAGGTCCGTTCCGTCGCGGGACAGGCCGGCGCAGTGACCCATCGAACCTGATCCAGTTCATGCTGGCGGAGGGATGGTGGCTGCTGACAGATCCATATGCTGGATTTTCGGTGTCTCTCGTCGTCCCGCCCTGCATGGGTGGGATCGCAGTCTTGCAGGCGGGACACGACGTTCATGAGCAACCGATTTTCATACAGGCCGCGTCCCGTCCCCGCCGTTCTGCTCGGCCTGACCGTCTGTGCCGGCCCGGTGCGGGCGGCTGATACTACAGCCCTCACCCCACCTGTCCCTGCTGCCCCAAAAACCGAGCACATTACCGTTCACCGCGTCTCTGACAGCGCACCCGGTCACCAGCCCGGCGGTGGCCTGATCCACCCTGAAAACAGCGTGCGCTCCGTCAGTACGGTCAGCCGTGATTACATGGACAAACAGCTCCCAATGGCGACGGCCTATCAGTTGGCCTCCATGCTGCCCGGCGCCAATGTCGCCACATCCGACCCGTTCGGCTTTTCGCCCAACACCAACCTGACCGTTCGCGGACTGAACAATGACGCCATCGGCTATGTGCTGGAAGGCACGCCGCTGAACGATGTCGCCTATTATTCAGGCTATCCAAGCCAGTTCGCCGATAGCGAGAATTACAGTCAGGTCGCCCTCGCCCAAGGCTCGGCCGATCTGGACAGTCCTGTCCTGAACGCCGCCGGCGGCCTGATGAGCCTGTCCTTTCTTGATCCGTCCCAGAAAGCCGGAGGTTTCGCCAGCGTCTCCTATGGCTCCTTCGACACCAACCGCGAATTCATTCGTCTTGAAACGGGAAACATTGGCAATTCCGGCATTCGTGGCTTCGTGTCCTATTCCCACAGCGCCAGCGACAACTGGCGCGGACCGGGGCGTGACAAACGCCAGCATGTCGATTTCAAGTTCCTGAAGGAATGGGGCCAAGGCAACCGCGCCAGCCTCATTGGCTCCTTCAACACCACCGTCACCAGCTATTATCCGCAAGTTACGATGGAAAGCTGGAAAGCCGATGGTATTCATGGCGCAAACAATCTCGCTGGCCATTATGACGCGTCCAACGCAGACAATGCCGTCAATTACTGGCGTCTGTGGCGCGCACCGGAACGCACTTTCTATGCAGGCGCCCCCATCCATCTGCATCTGACGCATAAACTGTCGCTGGACGTCACCCCTTACGCACAGTTCGCTTATGGCAATGTCCCGGGTGGCTCTACCCTGACAGAAACGGGTCTCTATAACGGTACGCAACCCCTGAGTGACACACTCACACTGCCCAATGCACAGGACGGAACCGCTGTCGTGCGCGCCAATTACACCCAGCGCAGCTATCGCTCAGGCTTTAACTCCGCCCTGCATTACAAAACCGACTGGAATGATTTCGTGCTCGGTTACTGGTACGATTATGGAGACGACAACGAGCAGCAGCCCTTCACAACCGTTTCCGCCACCGGCGCCTCAGGCGACATCTGGGCGGAAAACAGCAGCAACCTGATCCATCTTGCGAACGGGCAGAAACTGCTGGGCGGCAGCTTCCACACCATTTCCCAGACCAACGCGCTATATGTGGGCGATCACATCTCGCTCCTGCATGATCGCCTGACGATCGAAGCCGGTTTCAAAGCCGTCATGATGAGCCGCGCTGGCACGAACAATGTTCCTGGTCCTCAGTATCGTGTAGCCTCCAACAGCATGGAACCTCTGCCGCGTCTTGGCGTCCGCTGGCGCATTGATGAGCAGAACCAGATCTTCCTCAACGCCACGACCAATTTCCGTGCCCCTGACCAGACGGCCCTTTACAACACTTACGACCCGACATCCGGCGCACTCGCCACAACAGGCAGTGCGGACGTCCGCAACGAATATTCCATTTCCGAAGAACTGGGATATCGCCGCACAGGACAATGGATCATCGGCAGCCTGACGCTGTTCAACTACAACTTCACCAACCGTCAGATCTCAACGCTGGCCTCCCAGAACGGCTCCATCATCCAGACGACCATGAACGCTGGAGGCCAGACGTCCCGCGGCGTGGATGTGGAAATCGGTCTGCGCCCCTGGCATCATTTCAGCCCCTATGTCTCCGGCGAATACCTGCACGCCACCATTGATAACAACATTGCCTCAGGTGGCGATCTTCTGCCCACCAAGGGCAAGATTGCCGTTCGCAGCCCGACACTTCAGGCCGCTGCTGGCATCAGTTACGATGACGGGCATATCTTCGGCGTGGCCACCCTGCATTACACCGGGCACCAATACGCAACGTTCATGAATGATGAGCGGATGTCAGACCGAACGACCGGCGATATTTCCGTCGGTTATCGCTTCGGTGATCTGTCTCGCCTGCACAAGCCAACCCTGCGCCTGAACTTCATCAACATCACCAATGAACGGTCCCTGTCCGGTGTCGCCAGCCCGACCCTGAACGCAAAGGACACGACCGGCATTTACGGCAGCACGATCAGTGGGAGCGCCCCGAGTTATTATATTGGCGGCGGTTTCGCGGCCCTGTTCACAGCGTCCACAGGTTTTTGAAGCCATGGCGGCTCCCGGACAGTTTGGCGTCAACGGTGTGCAAACTGAACGACACTGGCCGCTGCTGACGCTGGATGAGGCTGGATATGTTCTGGAACGGTTTACCCTGCCCTCCGTCCCGGATACGCTTTTATGGCATGGCCAGCGCCCCTTCTCCGCAACAGCCCTCGTAAAGCTAACAAACGGAGCCGTGCTCTTCCTAAAGCGGCATGATCCGCGCCTTCGCGATCAGTCTGCCCTCATGGAAGAACATGCATTCATGACGCATCTTGCTGCACAGGGTCTGCCGGTACAGGTCCCACTGAAAGATCGCGCAGGAAGCTCGGTAGTGGAAGAGAACGGATGGACTTACGAAGTCTTCCGCCCGCTTCCGGGTTTGGATCTGTATCGGGACGTTCAATCCTGGGAACCATTTTTCTGCGTCGAGCAGGCCCACACGGCGGGCCGGACGCTCGCGCATCTCCATCTCGCAGCAAAAAAATACGCGGCCCCTGCCCGCCCGAATAACCGCCTGCTGCTCTCCAGTTTCCAGGCCATTACCCATCCAGATCTTGAAACGGGCCTTGCACGCTGGGGCAATTCCCAACCGGGTCTCAATACCGTCTTCGCAACCCCCTCATGGAAACAGCAACTCAAAAGCCTGCTGCCGTTCCATAACCGTCTCAAACCTCTTCTGCCCGACATTGAACCGCTTTGGGGGCATGGAGACTGGCACCCCTCGAACCAGTTCTGGACCTCCCGTGAGCCCTCAGCTGAAATCTGCGGGATTTTCGATTTCGGGATATCAGACCAGACCTGCGCGGCCTATGACCTCGCTGTCGCCATCGAGCGCACTGCCATTACGTGGCTTGCTCCAAATTACATGGTGGCATGGGATCAACTGACAGCCCTTCTCACCGGGTATCAATCCATCAACTCGCTCTCACCGACCGATCGCAAACTGGTCGTGGCGTTTCTGCCCTTGGTGCATGTCGAATTCGCACTCTCGGAAGTCTCGTATTACCGCACCCTCGTGCACGACGAAGCCTCCGCAACCGTGGCCTATTCGGACTATCTGCTCGGTCATGCCCACTGGTTCGCAGGGCCAGATGGTCAGGCACTTCTGCAGTGGCTTGAAAACACTCTGGAACAGATCACCCCATGTCCCTGACCGAGCTTCTCGCCGCTCTCCTCAGCGCCGCAGGGGTATGGCTGACAGCAAAACGCCAGTTGGCCTGCTGGCCAGTCTCACTGGTCGCCGCCCTTCTCTATGGCTGGGTTTTCTTCACAGCACGGCTTTATGCTGATGCTGCCCTCCAAGCCATTTTCTGCGGCTGTCTGCTTTACGGCTGGTGGCAGTGGAAGACAGATGCCACACAGGGAGACGCCACGCTCCATATCCGGTCCCTTTCAACCTATAATGCCTGTGCCGGTTTGTTGGCGGGCCTTGTCGGCGGCGGACTCTGGACGTTCTGCCTCGCCCGGTTTACGGACGATCCCACACCCCTGGCCGATGCCATGCTCAGCAGTTACAGCATCGTGGCGCAGCTCTGGGCCGGCCGCCGCCACACTGCAAGCTGGCTGATGTGGATCGTGATCGACACAGCTTACGTGCTACTCTTTCTCACGCGCGACCTTTATCCAACTGCCGTGCTGTATGCGTTTTTCATCGGGCTCGCCTTCCAAGGCCTGATGCGCTGGCGAGCCGCAGAAAAAACGGATCAGCGTCTGGCCTGAGCCCTGAACCATGGCACCATACGCCGCACAGCCTTTTCAATTCGGTCCGTGGACACCGCGAAACTGAAGCGCATGAAGCGGCTCCCATTCACTGGATCAAAATCGACACCCGGCGCGGTGGCAACGCCTGTCTCCAGCAACAGCCTACGGCAAAACTCCAAGCTATCATCCGTAAGGTGACTGATATCCGCGTAGATATAAAATGCCCCATCGGGCGGTGCGATATGCATCAACCCCATCTGCGGCATGGCCTCCAGCAACAAATCGCGGTTACAACGATAGGTGTCGAGATGCCCTTCCAACTCATCCACGCAGTCAAACGCCACAAGACCGGCATGCTGGCTTAGGGCAGAAGGCGTCAGGAACAGATTGCCCATCCGCGCGCGGGCCGCATCAATCCGATCCGCGGGAACCACCAGCCACCCAAGACGCCACGGCGCCATGCTGAAATATTTAGAGAAACTGTTCACCACCATGGCAGACGGCTCATATTCCAGAACAGAATGAGCAGGGTCGCCATAGCTCAGACCGTGATAGATCTCGTCTGACACCACGCGGATACCACGATCGCGGCAGACCTCCAGGATAGCCCTGAGTTCTTCATCCCCAAGAATGGTACCCGTCGGATTAGCTGGGCTGGCAATAATGAGGCCATCTGGCGCGGGCTCAATCGCAGCCACAGCAGCAGCCGTAAGCTGGAAACGCTCAGCCTCTCCGCACTCGATCTCGATGGCTTCCATGTGCAGCGCCCGCAGAGTGTTACGATACGCCACATATCCCGGCCGGGCGAGCGCCACCCTCTGGCCGGGTACAAAACTGCTTGTCAGCGCCAGAACCAGAGCGGGCGAGGCCCCACACGTCAGGATGACCTGATCGGCCTGAACCCGCGCGCCATACATGTCCTGATAGTGCCGCGCGATGCGTTCCTTCAGAAGCTGACTTTCCCAATACCCCATCGGATCAGTCGCCAGAACATGCTGTGCACGCTCGATAGCCTTTTGCGGCGCCCCTGTCGAAGGCTGACCGAACTCCATGTGAATGATGCTGCGCCCCTCAGCCGCCAGTTTGTGCGCAAGGCTGCTGATGGCAATGGCATGAAACTGGTCAATGTCAGGAACGGTCATTGGAAACCCGGGGGAAATGCCAGCTTTGCCAGCAGGAAAAGGAGAAGGCGCATGATGGCCTGAACGCTGTACGCAGGCAAACCCGCCACAAACACAAACGGCGGGAAACAGGCTTTATGCCCACCTCCCGCCGCCTGCCCGATCTGGGCGAAACGAGCTGTCCTGCCTCAGTTGGAGGCTGTGTCGTCTTCCGGCAGAGGCTGGACATGCGTGACCTTGCCGTAGCGATCATAGTAGATCACCGCATTGCCACGGCGTTCCGCATACCCATCTGGCTGTCCATCACGCGTGCGGAACAGCAGACGGAACGCATCGGGCTGCTCGATCACCTTGTCCCCGGGAGGACGGTACGTAAACCGGCTGAAGTCGGCGTGGCTCTTCGGCAATGAAGAGCTTCGATACAGCTCGTGCATGTCCGGCTTCTTCGGGCCGTCCCCATCCGCATCCTGCGCGACGGCGGCGCCCGTCAGGGCGAAAACCGCCAGGGTGGAAGTCAGGATCCTGCGCATGATGCTCTCCGGTCAGTGCGTTGCGGCAGGCACTGTAGGCGAAACCGTCTTCTGGCTCCAGCCACCGCCCAGCGCGCGATACAATGTGACAAGGTTCTGGAAACGTGCGGCCTGAATCAGAATGGCATTCTGCTGAGCCTGATAGAGCGTACGCTGCTGCTCAAGCGTGGTCAGATAGCTGTCGATTCCGGCGTCATAACGCATCTTGGCCAGATCATAAGCTTTCTGGGACTGACCGACGAGTTCCCGCATATGCCGGTCCTGCGCCGTGTACGTCTCACGCGCCGTCAGCGCATCAGACACTTCCCGGAAGGCCGTCTGTACGGTCTTTTCATACTGCGCAGCATACTGGAGCTTCTGCCCCTTCGCCATCCGTAGATTTCCCTCACTCTGCCCCCAGGTAAAGATTGGCAGACTGATGGATGGAGAGACCGTCCAGGTCTCTGCGCCCGGTGTAAACAGCTTGCGGAACTGAAGCGAACTTGTGCCCTCGGACGCCGTCAGTGTCACCTTCGGGAAGAACGCAGCCCGGGCCGCGCCGATATTCGCATTGGCACCAATCAGAGTGTGCTCAGCCGCTACGATATCAGGGCGCTGGGCAAGAAGGTCTGACGGCAGCCCCTCAGGCAGATCGCTGATCATCGTCTGGGCGCCAAACGGCGCTGGCGGCGGCAGATCAGCTGGCAACGGCACGCCAACCAGCACCTGAAGAGCATGCTCGTCATCCGCCACGGCACGCATGTACTGCGCTTCGTAAGCCGAAGCCTGTTCAACCTGCGTCTTGACCTGAGCCAGCGTCAGGGCATCCGTCTCGCCATTATCATACGAGAGCTGTGTCAGGCGCAGCGTATCCCGCTGGGACTTCAGCGTGTCACGCGTGACACGAAGCTGTTCCCGATCCGCAAGCCACTGAATATAGGTCGTGCCGATCTGCGAGACCGTCGTAATCAGAACGTTCCGCGCACCCTCGACACTGTTCAGAACCGTCTCGGCCTGCTGCTTCGTCAAGTTACGAATACGGCCCCAGAGATCAACCTCGTAAGACGAGAAACCGATGGACGTCTGATACAGACGCAGGGTCGAAACGCCGGTTCCAAGCCCCGGAGCGAAAGAAAAACCTGCTGTGCTGGAGGGCGCCATAAACATGCCCTGCCCCCCGGCCGTGATGATCGGGAACAGGGAGGCATTCTGAATTTCATACTGCCCACGCGCCACCGTAATGGCCGCAGCCTGAGCCGCAAGATCCCGGTTATTTCTCAGACCCAGCTGGACCAGAGCTTTCAGACGCGGATCCGTAAAGAAATCTTCCCACCCCAGATTGTAGACCTTCGCCGCCGAGGAGACGTTTTTGGAGCCTGTATCCTGCGGATAAGCATTCTGCACAGGCTGGGTGGGCTGATGATAGACAGGTGCCATATTGCACCCTGACAACATCAGCAGTGCGGCAAATCCAAGACGGGCCTTCATGCGCCCTTCTCCCCTTCGATGGCGGGTGTCGCAGTATTGTCCAGGTGATCGTACGGGTTCTTGCGATCACGGATCCGAACAACACGGAAGAGGCGCAGAACAACCACAAAAAACACTGGCACGAAGTAAATGGCCAGCAAGGTTGCCGACACCATGCCACCCACCACGCAGGTTCCAATCGCCACACGTGCAGCAGATCCGGCCCCCGTCGCAATCGCAAGCGGGAACACACCGCATACGAAGGCGATAGACGTCATGAGAATGGGGCGCAGACGCTCCCTGCCGGCTTCCAGAACAGCCTCTTCAAGAGACCGCCCCTCCTCAAAGAAGGCCTTTGCGAATTCCACGATCAGGATCGCGTTCTTCACCGAGAGACCAACCGTCGTCAGCAGACCAACCTGGAAATAGACATCATTGGAAAGACCACGACCCAGCGTTGCCGCAATCGCGCCCAGCACACCCAGCGGCAGCACCATCAGCACTGCAAACGGGATAGCCCAGCTTTCATACAGCGCAGCAAGACAGAACAGGATCACAACGGCCGCCAGAGCATAAAGCGGCCCGGTAGACCCGCTGGAAGCGAGCTGCTCGTAAGACAGTCCGGTCCATTCGTAGCTAATGCCACGCGGCAGCTTGGCGAGGATTTTCTCCATTTCCGTCATGGCCTGACCAGAGCTCGACCCCACAGCCGGCTGACCCTGGATTTCGTAGGAGTTCATGCCGTTGTAGTCTTCGACCTTCTGCGGCCCGCTCTCCCACGTTCCGGACGCAAACGCATTGAACGGAACCATCGTGCCGGTCGTATTGCGAACATACCAGCGGTTCAGATCCTCAGGCGTCATGCGAGCCCAGGGTTCCCCCTGGATATAGACCTGCTTCACACGGTCATCACGCATGAACTGGTTGACGTAAATGGAGCCCAGAGCGCCTTCCAGCGTCGTGTTGATGTCCGCATTCGTCAGACCAAGTGCATTCGCACGTTCACGGTTGATGTCCAGCTTGAACTGCGGAGCATCTTCCATACCGAGCGGACGAACAGCCTGTAGAAGCGGGTTTTTGGCAGCTTCCATCAGAACCTGATTACGCGCAGCCAGCAGGGCTGCATGTCCAAGATGGCCCGTGTCTTCCAGCTCCAGATCGAAACCCGTTGCGTTACCCAGTTCCATCACGGCAGGCGGGTTCACGGCAAAGATCTGTGCATCCGGATCCATCCAGAAATGCATCATGATCTCGCGGGAAACCGTCATCGTCGTATGAGCCGACCCCGGACGCTGATCCCACGGCTTCATACGGATGAAGAATGCACCCGCCGTCTGCCCCTGTCCGGCGAAACTGAAGCCTGTCATGGTAAAGACCGACTGAACGTAATTGCCATACGTTTTCAGCACATAGTCCGTGATCTTCTTGTTGACGGCTGCGGTCTGCTCCTGCGTGGCATTGTTGCGCATTGTGACCTGGCCAAAAATGATGCCCTGGTCTTCATCTGGCAGGAACCCGCCCGGAACGCGGCTGAACAGGAATACCACACCAGCAGTCACCACCACGAACACGAGCATGCTCACAACCGGCACCCGGATCATGCGCTTCACACCACCCAGATAACCGTTGGTTACCTTGTCAAAGGTGCGGTTGAACCACGCAGCCGGGCCACGATCATGCCCTTTGTGCGTCGGCTTGAGCATTGAACCGCAAAGGGCAGGTGTCATGACCATCGCCACAACGACAGAGAGCCACATCGCAGCAACGATCGTGATGGAGAACTGACGATAAATCACGCCAGTGGATCCACCAAACGCGGCCATCGGCAGGAACACGGCCGTCAGCACCAGAACGATACCGATCAGTGCGCCCGAGATTTCATCCATGGACACTCGCGCTGCTTCCTTCGGAGACAGGCCTTTGTCCGTCATGACGCGCTCGACGTTCTCAACCACGACGATCGCATCATCCACCAGCAGACCAACAGCCAGCACCATGGCCAGCATGGTCAGGGTGTTGATGCTGTAACCCATCACTGACAGCAGGCCGAACGTCCCCAGAAGCACAACCGGCACGGCAATCGTCGGGATCAGCGTTGCCCGAAAGTTCTGCAGGAAGATCAGCATCACGAGGAAGACCAGCACGATCGCTTCCGCGAGCGTCTCGATGACTTCCTTGATGGAGAGCGTGATAAAGGGCTCGGTATCAAGCGGGTAGACCAACTTCAGACCGGCCGGGAAATAACGCTGGAGTTCACCCATTCGGGCACGGACAGCAGCTTCCGTGTTCAGCTGATTGGCGCCCGGCGCCAGCTTCAGAGCCATAGCAGCAGCAGGATGCCCGTTATAAACCGAGCCCAGCGCGTAGCTCTGCGCGCCGAGTTCGACCCGTGCAACATCGCTCAGGCGAACCTGGCTGCCATCCTGCTGAACCTTCAGAAGAATTTTCTGGAACTCTTCAGGAGAACTGAGCCGCGTCGGACCAATGACCGTTGCGTCAATTCCAATCCCTTTTTTGGCAGGAAGACCACCAAACTCACCAGAAGAAACCTGAATGTTCTGCGCCTGAATGGCCGCCTCTACATCACCGACGGTCAGGCCGTAATTGTAGAGCCTTGAAGGGTCCAGCCAGATACGCATCGCATATTCGGAACCGAACAGCGTGTGATCGCCCACACCCGAAACACGCGACAGCGGATCGGAAATGTTGGAGGCCACATAGTCCGCAATGTCCTGACCGGACATGCTGCCGTCTTCGGAAATGAAGGCCAGAACCATCATGAAGTTCTTGGTTGCCTTCGTGACACTCAGACCCTGAGCCGTCACTTCAGACGGAAGTCGCGGTTGTGCAAGCTGAAGCTTGTTCTGCACCTGAACCTGAGCAATGTCAGGGTTGGTGCCCTGCTCGAAGGTCAGATCGATTTCCATCTGACCACTCGCATACGAGGAGGCCGACAGATATTCGAGATGATCCAGACCATACATCTGCTGCAGAATCGGGCGTACAACCGTGTTGTTCACCGTCTCGGCAGAGGCACCGGGATACATGACGGAAATAGCGATCTGCGGGGGCGCAATGCTCGGATACTGCGCGATCGGCATGCGGGTGATGGCCACCGCACCGACCAGCATAATGATCAGCCCAATGACCCAGGCAAAGATCGGCCGATCAATGAAAAAGCGTGAGAGCGTCATGTGTGGTTACCCGGCCTTTCCAGCAGGAGCAGGCGCTTCCTGAGGCGCGACAGTGGCTCCCGGCTGAATCTTCTGAAGACCGTTGACGATCACCTTGTCGCCTGCCTTGACGCCATCCGTGACAAGCCAGTCGGTTCCTATTGTGCGGCTCGTCTGTATGCTGTGCTGCTGCACCTTGTTGTCAGCATCAACAGTCATGACATACGGATTGCCCTTGGGATCCCGCTGGACGGCAACCTGCGGCACCAGAAGTCCGTTCGGATCAATGCCTTCGCGAACATGCGCATGTACGAACATTCCCGGTAGCAGGAGATGATCCGGATTAGGGAAGACAGCACGCATGACAAGAGTACCGGTAGCCGGATCAACCGTGACTTCCGACAGCTGAAGCTTACCACGCTGCGGATACTCGGAATCATCTTCAAGCTTCAGGCCGACAGCAGCTGCGTCATCCCCCTTGCGCTCGACCTGCCCGATCGCAAGCTCATGCTTCAGACGCAGCATATCCGCTGCAGCCAGATTGACGTCCACGTAAATCGGATCAAGCCGTGTTACGACAGCGATCGGCTGCGTCTGGCCTGCCGTCAGCAGAGCGCCCGGTGTATAAAGCGTACGGCCAATACGCCCGTCAATTGGCGCACGAACATGCGTATAATTCAGATTAACGGCGGCCGCTTCAACATTGGCTTTCGCCTGCGCAACCTGTGCCTCGGCTTCACGAGCCGTAGCCAGCGTGTTGTCATAATCCTGTGAACTGACAGCATGCGCTTTTACGAGAGGGCCATAACGCCGCAGTTGCCCCGACGCACGGCTTGCTGCTGCCTGAGCGTTCAAAAGCTGGGCCTTGGCCTGATCGTAAGCCGCCTGATATGGGGCAATGTAGACCTGAAAAAGCTGCTGACCGGCTTTGACGTCCGCACCCTGCTCAAAATCACGCGAAACAATCACACCGTTAACCTGCGGCCGGATCTGAGCCTGTTCATAGGCTTCCGTACGACCCGGAAGGGATGTTTCCAGCGTGACAGGCTGGGTTTGCAACGTGATAACGCCAACAGACTGGGGCGGCATATGGGGCGCTGTCTGCTTTTTTTGACAGCCCGCGAGCACAAGCGGAGCCACAAGCAGTGGCAACAGCAGGCCAGGCAACAGCCGTCGATGATGATCGTTCCCCGAGACGGCAGCTGCTGAGGACATCAAGAATGTTTTCTGAAAAGAAGGCATGATACAGCCGCTATCCTGTGATACAGAAACCACGCAGTTTCCAGTTGGCTGGAAACTAGCCGGTTTCTTTGATGATCGTCAATTCGGTTTGAACGAATAATCCCCGGAGTTGATCTTGAGCAGTTCTGCCGCCCTGTCCGACGCCCGAAAGCTTCGCTGCTGCGACCATAACGGTACGCTGGACGATGTGGAACGCAGAACGCGTATCCTGAACGCTGCGAGCTCAATGCTGACAACCCACGGGTATCATGCAGCATCCATGGACAGCATTGCGTCATGCTCTGGCATGTCTAAAAAGACGCTCTACCAATTTTTTGAGTCAAAAAAGTCTCTTTTCGAAACACTTATCATCGAGCGGCTTTTTGCTCCCATTCCCTACACACCTGTAGAAACAGACCCGTTACACAAACAGTTGCAGTTGATGATGCTTTTGATTGCTGAACAGCTTCTTAATGAGGAGCGACTTGGCCTGCTCAAGTCCATCATTACTGAAACCACGCGCAATCCAGCTGTGCGTCAAATTGTGGCAGACCTGTTCCATTTGTCCGGACGCGCCCTTCCCGTCCAGCAATGGCTTTCAAAGCACGTCGATTCAGGTGACCTTCAGATCAGCGATGTAGAAGAAGCGGCAGACCTTCTTTTCAGCATGACACTTGGGGGACCTCTTCTGGCGCATCTGACACATTGCAAGCCTCCCAAAGAAGGCGAAAATCTTACGCACTTCATTGAATACGGGGTCAACACGTTCCTGAAGGCCCATAGCAGCCAAAAGTAAATTAGGCCTCACCCTCCTGCGGGAAGTGAAGATAGCTTCCCCCCTGTTAACAACTGGAACATCGCAGCTGAAGGCTGGCCACTCATCCTGGCAGCAAACTGCTTGCCCAGAGCAGCGAGTGTTGCATCATCGTGCGCCCGGGATGCATCCGCTCCAATTCTCAACACAAGATCACTCTCTGTCGATGTCAAAGGGCTGCTCTGTGCGACATTCTGGCCCGATAACAATGGCTGAAGCAGATTTTTCAGAACCGCAACGGCGCCGTCCCAATTTTTCTGCTGTTCCAGAATATCAGCCTGCATCTGCAGAGCTTCTGGCTCCGCACGACTTTGCAAATATCCCAGCGCCTTTTGCGGATTATGCTGAGCCAGCGCAATTTTCGCACGGATAAGGGCGACCTCAGAAGATTCTGAATGCCCTCCGGGCAATGCGCTAATCCCTGCTGGCGCCTCAGGAGGAAGGGCGCGAAGGGCGGCATCCAAGTTTCCGGTTTTCAAATTCAGGCGCGCAATCTGAAGATTTGTCTTCTCCGCCTCGTCGCCCTGCTGAAATTGCCAAAGTGCCTGAAGCGCCTCACATTGTGCTGTGGGCAAACCCAAAACCGCATAACGACTGGCAAGAGCCTTCAAAAGATTGAGCTGAATGCCACTATCTCCAGTGGCGGCAAGGACCGCTTTCTTCAAAAGATCAGCTTCAGCCAGCGCGCCATCTGCCTTGTCAGGAGAGTAAGAGGCGATCCCTTCAGCAACAACAGAGAACCGCTCCCGACCAGGAAAGGTGGTTGCCCCGTAAAGTTGCTGACCATCCTGTATCGCCTGAAGCGCCTTCCGCCATTCTCCCGCTTTTACAAATGCATCTACAGACAGCAACCTTGCCTCTTGCTCCCGGCCGGCCATCCGAAATGCCGGCATCAGCGCATCCAGACGTTCACCAATAGTTTTCGGCGGCATCTGACCTGTCTCAAGAGCCAGACGCAACGCAGCTTCCCGGGCCACTGGCCAAACCATCGGAGAAGCACTTCGAGACAGCGTTTCCAGTCTTTCTCCAGCATCAGAAGCGTGGTCATGGGCAGCAAGCAATGCGCGTGCCAAAGCTGTTTCTGAGTTCTCTGGCATACTCCGAAAAGCCGCACGATCTCCGTCATCTCCGTACCGAACAACCCATTCAGCCGCAGGGGACAAAAGACGATGGCGTAAGGGTTGTGCGTATGACACGACGGAGGGCAGCCCTGCTGCAATGAGCTTCGCAGCCTTTGCACGTTCCTGATCCGACACCGCCCCCTCCCTGCCTGAGAGGACTGTTCGCACCATCCCGCGCCAGAACTGATCTTCAGGCGCTGAACCCTCTTCTGCGTTTTGTAGATCCTCCGCAGAACGCGCATTCAGAACAGCAGCAATCTGCTGCAACCGTTTTACGTCGGGTCGTGCAATGCCTTCAGGCTGATCTTCCAGCGCCGTCTGAAGAATCTGGGCAAGCTCGAGTCCATTCCCCAAACGTGCCATCTCCTGTGCCAGACGAATTCTGGCATCAAACCGCTGCCCTGCAGTGGACGTGGCAGCCGCTATCCATGCATGATATGCCGCTGACTGAAGCGCTTCTGGAGACGTTTCTCCCAACCGGACTCCCACCATGGAGGCTCCATAGGCCGCCATCTTTCCCTGCGAGAGAAGAGGCATGCTTCCGGGCCCTATCCGATCCAGAAAGAATTTTCCCGAAGCCTGACGTAATTCCAGCGCGTCAGAATCCGCTGCGATGACAACCCCTACCAGGCTGGAACGGATCTCAAACCCGTCCCCCCTTCGAGCCATTGCATCAGACACTGAACCAGCCTGCGCCAATCCCAGCAAAAGACGCCGGCCCGAGTCAGGGTCCTGAAACGTGAGAACCTGCATGGCGTCACTGACCTGCGGCGGTGTGAAGGTAAGCGCCTGCCCTTCCTGGCCAAGCTGCATTGTGCCGCTTCCCCCGGATGGCTCCAAAGACACCGTCCACCCCCCCGCGACAGGCTTGAGTGTAAGAGCCGCATCGATCGGACAACTGATCCGCACCAATGTTGCGGTGCCCACAATCTGGCTCTGCACCGCCCCAAAAGGAGCTATCCCGGCCAGCGCCGCAGTATCGAGAGGATGGCGCCCCCCTGCGACAAGAACGAGCCGCGTCCCTTTCCGAAAAGCCGCAATGGGAGTTCGTTCCCCCAGAGGCAGCCACAAACCGGTCGCGTCCTGACGGGTTGACGAAGACAGTGGAAGAGCAATTTTGGCAACGCCTGCGCCCTTTTCACCTGCGTCTTTCGAAACCTGATCATTTCCTTTCGACACTCTGGAAGACAGAAGCGGAGAAGGATCATTCAAAAATGACCACCCCTGTGGAAGAGCGAGCTCTTTCGCAGACGATACCGATGGACCTGCAAGTGCAGTTTCTGCGAAGGTCATTAGCAGCAGCGCCAAGGCAGAAATCCGCCGAACGTTCATCCGTTGATACCACGCGGGCCGACATGGGCGTGAATGTTGGCAAGAAGCTGTGTCGCAAGAATAGCTCGCTGTGGGGACATTGCTTCCATGATTGCAGAAGCCTTGCGGGAGCTCATGCGATTCAGAAGACCCACACCCACCCGGAGATCCAGAATATTGAAAATTACGGCGGCATCAGCAGGCTTCATGGCTTCGTAGATTTTTACAAGCCGGTCCGTATCCTGATTCAGAAGCTCATCAGAGTGCCGCTCACTTTCTTCAATCTGTGACCGTGACGTCTGCAAGGCCGTCATCCGGCGTTGAAGCTCTTCCTCACCTGCATCAACAAGACGCTGTCTCTCATCAAGAGCCTCAGCCTTTCGATCCAGTTCCTGCTGGCGGGCATTCAGTTCCGCTTTCAAAGCAGGATCGACGGTCTCTGCCGCCACGCCTTGGGGAAGCTGAGGCGTGCCCTGACACCCTCCTGCCTTACACAGATCTGCTGTCGCAGGCACTGGAACCGCAACAGCCACAGGCTTTTTCTCAACTGAACGAGGCGCTTCCACTTTCTGAGTAGGCCCGTCAGTGGAAACATCAGGTGCCGCTGACGGCTGGGCTACTGCCGATGCAACCAGAGACGATCCCGTCGGGTTCTCTGCACCAACATACTCCACCAGGTCGTAAACTTTGACGCCCAGCAGAACGATCATCAGGCCACAGGTGATATGGAGCAGGCGAAAAAACATTTTGCTTACCCCTGTTTCTGACGAAGGGCGCGCAGAAGTTCGCGCTCAGCTGCACTTTTACCAACCGGGTTTTTGGTTGTTCCAATACTCCCCAACCGTCCTTCATCCACTCGGGGCCGAAGAGAGGGACGCGGAACAACAATATCCCCGTCATCCGCACGAACCATGGATGCATGGCCCTGCGCACGTTGTGGCTGTGTAGGACCACCCCCTTCAAGAACCTGCGCAGCAGCTTCGGAGCGTTCGCACAGTGCCGTCAGTTCCTGCTTGAGAACCTTTCCGGATTCCACGGTCTTCCCAAGCGCACGCCCCACCATCTCCGTTGTCTGACGAAGATGATCGATACCCGACTGCGCCTGCGCGCTGCTGCTTTCGAGGCTCATGATCAGCGCATCAAGCTGCCCACGATCCCGCCGGATCACAGCCAGTGCACGACCAAGATAGAGGCTGTAGAAAATCGTCACCAGCAGCAGCACTGACAGGGCGATTTCAAGCCCAAGCTGGAACCTGTCCATGAAAATGCTCCGTCTTTTCAGCTATAGGCGGAGGGCCGTTCAGCAGCCGCTCCTCCAATCAGATTTTCTTCGATACGGACAGCCACATGTCCCTGCTTTTTTCCGACGCGCCCTCGGAAAACCGTCTTATCGCCACATCGCATCTGCACGAGTGAAGTTGGATCACGACGCAACACCAGCCGATCGCCTGGAGAAAGACTCAGAATATCCTGAAGGTTCATGGTCTGCTCTTCCAGAACAGCGTCCAGGGTTACATCCGTGTTCCAGAGTTCCTGTGCAAGATGACTTTCCCAGATCCCGTCATGCCCAAATTTCTCACCCATGAACTGCTGGAGAAGGATCTCACGAACAGGCTCAAGCGTCGCATGAGGCAGGATCAGATCCACGTCACCACCCCGGCCGTCCATGTCGATCCCGAACCGGGCCATGACCACACCATTCGTGGCGCGTGAGATGGTCGCAAAGCGGGAATTCAGCTCCAGACGATCCAGCCGGAAATTCACGGCACAAAGAGGGCTAAAACTCATGGAGAGATCACTCAGGATCACGCGGATCAGCGGCTCGATCAGGGCGCGTTCAATCGCTGTGTGATGCCGGCCTTCGGGCCGTCCCTCGCTATTCACGGAAGAGCGCACGCGTTCATGACCGCCAAGCAGCGCATCGATAATACTATAGACCAAAGACGAGCTGAGAATGAGAATGCCATAATTATCCCACTCTTCCGCCTTGAAGACCGCAAACATCGACTGCCCGGAGACGTTCTCCAGATAATCCCCAAAACGCAGGGAATTCAGGCGGTCCATCGAAACTTCAACATTGTCGCTGGTAAAATTCCGCAGACTTGTCGTCAGGATGCGGACGAGACGGTCAAAGACCACCTCCAGCATGGGCAGACGCTCATAAGAGACGGAAGACGTCGTGATCAGTCTTTCCAGACCACTCCCGTCACCACCCCCCTTCAGCGGAGTGTCACTTCCGAACAGACTATCGATTTCAGCCTGGTTAAGAATGCGGCCCGTACCGTCATCCTCCTCCGGGAATCCAAGGTCGTCCATGGAGAGAGCAAATTTGGGAGTCGGCATATCGCCGTCCTCTTCCGAAACCTGACCTGGCTGCCTGCCATCCATGTTTGCCGCCTCCGCAGTCACTGCACCAGCAACTCTACAAAGAAGAGATCCCGGACCGGCAAAGGCGCAAGAATGTTGGAAACCTGTGCTAAAAGCGTCTCCCTGAGGCGGTAGATACCTGCGCCCGACAGCTCTTCAGGGCGCATACCATGAAGGCAGGTCTGAAAAGCGTCCTGGATCTGGGGCATCAGCGGCCCGATTTTTGCCGTATCTTTGCTGTCTTCAACCTGAAGGCGCGCGCTGATCCGAATATACCGCGCCCTGCCCTCACCGGTATCCAGATTGGACACCATCGTGGGAATGGTAATGATCGTTAGCTTTTCGGGTTGTGAGGCAGGTTTTTCAGGATGAGACGCAGGGTGATGGAAGTGCTGCCAGGCGAATGCGCCTCCTCCGGCCAGCAGGACGCAGAGGATCGCTGCAATCATGATGATCCTGCGCTTCCCGCCCCCTTTTACAGGGGTTTCAAGTTCCGGAGTCTCCGTCGTCACCGTGTATCTGCCTTCTCTTTCGGACAGATCCCATCATCAGCTCAAAAGATTAACGTTGGGTTTATGACGCCCCGAAAAAGGCACCTTTTCCTCTATGCCGGAACCCTTTGCCTGACCGGATTTCTCCTTTCCGGATGTGCCTCCCAGACCTCGCCTTACAACCGGTATTACGCCGCAAACGGGGCCTACAAGGCCCCCGGAACAGCCAGTGACCCATGGGGGCCATACATTCAGCAGGCTGCCAATCGCTTCTCGATTCCCGAAGCGTGGATTCGCGCTGTGATCCATCAGGAATCGGGCGGCCACCAGTATCTCAACGGACAGCCCATCACCTCCAGCGCCGGCGCCATGGGGCTGATGCAACTGATGCCCCAGACCTACGCGGAAATGCAGAGTCGCTTCGGGCTGGGATCTGATCCCTACGAACCTCACGACAATATCATGGCAGGCACGGGCTACATTCAGATCCTGTCCCGCAAATATGGCGCACCTGCTTTTCTGGCCGCCTACAATGCCGGGCCACAGCGCCTTGAAGATTACCTCTATGAAGGACGATCCCTTCCTAACGAGACCGTTAATTATGTCGCGAGCATTACCCCGCATCTGGGGACGCAGGTGGCAATGACCGGCCCTCTCGCAGCCTACGCATCAACCACTCAGCTCAACGCGTCTCCAATGGAGGTGGCAGAAGCTCCTGATACCTCCACCCAGTTAGCCATGAACCAGACGTCAAGCAGCTACGCTCCTCCACAACAGAGTGTTCAGCAAGCCTGGGCGGGTCGACGCATCACATCTGTTCCGTCTGATACAATGCCGCCAGATCTAACGCCTGCAGTCCCCTGCGACCCGAACAGTGCCTATGATCCGGACACCACCTGCATTCAGACACCGGCTCCATCCGGCCAGCTTGCCCCGCCATCAGCGACACCCGAGCCACAGTACACGTCCAGCAGTTCTCTACCGCCTCCACCGGTCATTCCCACTCCTCCCAGAACATCGGGGGCTTCATCTGGCCTGAACCCCGTGAGCGTGAGTTATCGCACCCCTGGAAGTTATGGAGACTGGGGTATTCAGGTTGGCGCCTTTGCGAATCCCGGACAGGCCCGTTTCGCAGCCACGGTGGCCAGACAGAGCGCATTCTCTCCGCTTCAGGCTTCCCGCCTCGAGATCCAGCCGACCGTCGCACACGGAACGCGCTTCTGGCGGGCAAGACTGGCAGGAATCAGCCGTTCAGGTGCCGCTCAGGCCTGCAATACTTTGTCAGGGCAGGGTATGGCGTGCATGGCCGTCCCTCCTGGGCATTAAGTTACTCATAAACCGGGATTTTCGTAAGAAAACTCAATGCGCGTTGGCAACAGGCGTGGTTTGCCCTATGTTCCCATGCAGATTGGACATACCTGCCACGCACGAAGTGTAGGTGATCCACGCCAAGACATTGTTTTCACCACGCCGATCCCGGCTCTCAGGATGCGCAGATGACGACCAGCCCTGCTCACGATTACACTCCCCCATCGGAAGATGTCATCAGCGAGGAAGGGTATCATAAGGATCTCGGTCGTCGACATATCCAGATGATCGCCATCGGTGGCGCCATCGGCACGGGTCTGTTCCTTGGTGCGGGTTCGCGCCTTCAGGTCGCCGGACCTTCCCTCGCGCTGATCTATACCGTTTGCGGTATCTTTTCCTTCCTGATCCTCCGCGCCCTCGGCGAACTGGTCATGTACCGCCCGACCAGCGGTAGTTTCGTGACTTATGCCCGCGAATTCCTGGGCGAGAAAGCTGCGTATGCGGCTGGCTGGCTTTCGTTTCTGAACTGGGCGATGACGGGTATCGTCGATATCACGGCCGTGGCCCTTTACATGCATTACTGGGCCGTTTTCGTGGATGTGCCACAATGGGTGTTTGCGCTGGGTGCACTGGCTATCGTTGGCACCATGAACATGATTGGCGTCCGTTATTTCGGCGAGATGGAATTCTGGTTTTCGCTCATCAAGGTCGTGGCACTCGCAGCCTTCCTCATCGCAGGAACGCTGATCCTCGGTAGCCGCGTACCCGTTGGTGGCCACACAACAGGCCTTCACCTCATCACAGAAAATGGCGGCCTGTTCCCGCACGGGATTATCCCGGCGTTTCTGCTGCTTCAGGGTGTTGTTTTTGCCTATTCAGGCATCGAACTGATTGGAACCGCAGCGGGTGAATGCCATGATGCCCGCGAAGTTCTGCCCCGCGCCATCAACAGCGTCATCTGGCGTATCGCGCTATTCTATGTCGGTTCCGTTGTGCTTCTGGTGTGTCTCCTGCCTTGGACGTCCTACCATGCCGGGGTCAGCCCGTTTGTGACGTTCTTTCAGACGTTGGGCATTCCCGGTGTCGGCACGATCATGAACATTGTGGTTCTGACAGCGGCTCTCTCCAGTCTGAACTCAGGCCTTTATTCCACTGGCCGCGTGCTGCGCGCCCTGTCACTCGGCGGCTCCGGGCCAAAGATGCTGTCCAGGATGAACCGAAGCTCAGTCCCTTACATGGGTATTCTGACAACGCTGGCGGTCTATCTTGTTGGCGTCGGACTAAACTATCTGATCCCGGCCCGCGTCTTTGAAATCGTTCTGAATTTCTCTGCCGTTGGCATCATCAGCACCTGGGCATTTATTCTGCTCTGTCAACAACGCCTGCGTGCAGCCATTAACCGTGGAGACATTGCACCAACCAGCTTTGCCATGCCCGGCGCACCGTTCACCAACTGGATCACGCTGGGTTTTCTGGCATTCGTACTGCTTATGATTGCGTTCGATTATCCGGATGGGACCATTACAATGGGTGCCACCCCGCTGATCGGGCTCGTGCTTGTGGGCGGATGGGTTCTTCTGGGCAAAACCCGCAAGACAACCTGATAGCCGGTTGATCCAAAAGCGCTCCTTCGGGAGCGTTTTTTTTGCCTGATGTCAGGATCAGACCAAAACCATCATACCGTCTCGGACTGAACAACGCTCACCGGCGGAAGCCAGACAAGACATGTCGTCCCACGCCCCGGCGCACTCGCCACGCGTAGCCGGCCTCCATGACGATCCAGAATATGCCGGACGATGGACAGGCCAAGACCCGTGCCCTGTTGGGAAGGCTCCACCTTGTCCACGACACGATAAAAGCGTTCGGTCAGGCGCGGAAGGTGATGCGCTTCCATGCCTCGGCCATTGTCCTCCACCCCCAAAAGAACGCCACCGTCTTCCGGCCAGCGATCATCCCGTGCCGGCGCCCTGCGGGCAAAAAGTGTCACAGCAAAAGGCTGATCCCGTTCCCGACCATATTTCAGGGCATTTTCGATCAGGTTCAGAAGCACCTGCACCATCTCGTCTTCATCCGCCCGGATTGTCAGATCATCCTCAATGGCGAGATTGAGCGTGCACCCGTCCTCATCGAACCGCGGGGCGACTTCTCCGAGAACAATCGCCATCAGATCCGCGACATCCACAACATCACGCGGTCGTTGATGCTCGTGAGCCTGAACACGGGACAGGTAGAGAAGCCGATCAATCAGCCGTTTCAGACGTGATGACTGCTGGCCCATGATATCCAGAAACTGTTGGCGCGTTCCCTCATCCATACTGGTGCCTCCCGCCCGGAGCGCATCAATAAAACCGCTCAGGGATGCAAGGGGCGTACGAAGCTCATGGCTGGCATGAGCAACGAAATCCATCCGCATCCTGTCGAGAACCTGCGCCTCGCTACGGTCCGACATCACAACCAGAACACGCTTATGACGGTCCTGCGCCCCTGGGAGCCCTCTCAACGAGAGATGCAATGTCCGTGGGACGGGAACATCCAGCGTGAAGGTTGTGGAACATACAGGCGGGAGGCCATCCGCTCCCTCAGGCTCAGCCCGTAAGGCGGCGGAAAGCGCAGAACGCGCAGCAGGGTGCCGCAAAATCGCACCGACACTGTCTCCGAACTGCGTCAGGGCTTCTTCATTGGCCTGAAGCACAGCCCCGAGCCTGTCCAGCAGAAGCACACTGCCCGGAAAAAGCTCGATCGGGAGCGGAGCATCCGGCAGCGGAAGCGATAGCCCCAATGCGGGATATTCAGGAATGACAGGCTGTGGGATTGCACGACGACGAAACGCGAGAATCGCCGCCCCCCATCCGACAACGACACCGCCTACCAGGGCAAGGCCAGCCCACAGAGGCAGCCCATCATAGGGAATGGCTGCCAGACTGTCGGCCCTCACCCGTTAAAGCCCGTCCGTAACCGGACCATCATCCAGAGCATAGCCCGCAGCCCGAACCGTACGGACCAGGTCCGGCTCGTTCGGGCCGTTGATGGCCTTGCGGAGGCGGCGGATATGAACGTCAATCGTGCGGATTTCCACATGAATGTTCTGCCCCCAGATCCGGCGCAGCAGGTCTTCTCGCGAGAAGACCTTGCGCGGATTGCGGATCAGAAGGTCCAGCAGGCGATATTCGGTTGGCCCCAGAGAGAGCAGACGTCCCGCACGTTCCACACGATGCGTTTCAGGATCGAGCGTGATGTCAGCAAACGACAACACATCGTAAGACGATTGATGACGTCGCAACAAAGCACGCAGACGCGCATCCAGCGTATCCACGCTACAGGGCTTGACCAGATAGTCGTCTGCGCCTGTATCGAGCCCGCGGATAGCGTCCTGCTCACCGGAACGGGCCGTAAGCAGAAGAACAGGCAGGTCCCGCAGCGCCGGATTACTCCGGATACGACGGCAGAGATCCAGACCGGAAAGACCCGGCAGCATCCAGTCCAGCACGGCAGCATCCGGACGAGCCGTTTCCAGAAACTGAAGAGCCGTCTCCGCATCGGGGGCGGATTCAACGCGATATCCTCGCTGTTCGAGGTTGTATCGCATCATGAGCAACAGGGCCGGATCATCCTCAACGACGAGGATGAGGCCCTTTGCTCTAACCTGCGTCGTGCCGCTCACCGGTCGTCTGGCTCGGCGGTAGTATCAATGGATGTCGGGCCACCGCGGGGACGAACTGCCGGAAGATTGTCACCCGTTACGGCATAGAAAACCCGCTCGGCGATATTGGTAGCGTGGTCGCCTATCCGCTCAAGGTTCTTGGCAATGAACAGAAGCTCCGTACAGGCCCGGATATTGCGGGGATCTTCCATCATGTATGTCACGAGTTCACGGAACAGTGCCGTGTAGTACTCGTCCACGGCACGATCCGCATGCCAGACTTCCATGGCCCGGTTGGAATCCTGCTGCGTGATGGCATCAATGGAACGGCGCAGATTGTCCTGTACCAGACGCCCCATGCTGCGCAGACCCGAAAGCGAAATCTGACCGTCGGAACCACGGATCCGCAAGGAACGGCGCGCAATGGACGATGCATAATCGCCAATCCGCTCCAGATCGCCCGTGATCTTCAGAGCCGCGACAATTTCGCGAAGATCGCTGGCCATCGGGCTGCGCAGGGCCAGAAGACGGATAGCGAGGCTTTCAACGTCACGTTCGAGCCCATCCACATCGGGATCCTGACGGGCGGCCGCATCGGCGGCCTCCTCGTTCCGGTCCGCGATAGCCGAAAGCGCGAGAGCCACCTGGTTTTCCACGATGCCACCCATCTGGGACATCATGGACCGGAGCTGACCCAGCTCCTGCTCGTAGCTTTTGACGATATGAGATCTGTCAGCCATGGCGGATTATCCAAATCTTCCGGTGATGTAGTCCTGGGTCTGCTGCTGGCGCGGGTTCGTGAAGATACGATCCGCAGTATCCACTTCAATCAGACGGCCCATATAGAAAAATGCAACCTGATCCGCACACCGTGCAGCCTGCTGCATGTTGTGCGTAACGATCGCGATCGTGAACTCTTCCTTGAGTTCGTCCAGCAATTCCTCGATACGCGCCGTCGAAATCGGATCCAGAGCGGAAGTCGGTTCGTCGAGCAGAAGAACCTCAGGACGTGTCGCGATGGAACGCGCAATACACAGGCGCTGCTGCTGGCCACCGGACAGGCCGGCTGCCGGAGCATTCAACCGATCCCGCACTTCGTTCCACAGGGCCACGCGCGTCAGAACGTCCTGCACACGGGCGTCCATGTCAGCCTTGTTCAGGCGCTCATGCAAACGCACGCCGAAGGCGATGTTGTCGTAGATCGACATGGGAAACGGTGTTGGTTTCTGAAAAACCATACCGATCCGGGCCCTGAGGATATTCAGATCAAGGCCGGTCTCAAGGATGTTCCGTCCGTCGAACAGGACTTCTCCGGTCGCCCGCTGCCCTGGGTAAAGGTCGTACATGCGGTTGAAGATCCGCAGCAGTGTGGACTTGCCACATCCGCTGGGTCCAATCATCGCCGTAACCTTCCGGGCAGGAAAATCGATGCTGATGTCGTGCAGGGCGTGATTCTGTCCGTAGTAGAAATTAAGGTTGCGAACAGCGAGGGCCACCTGCGGCCTGGTCTCGGTCATGTTGAAATCCTGTAAAATCATCCGCGACGGGCCGAAAGACGGACGGCAATATTGATGGCCAGAACACCCATGGTCACAAGCAGTGCGCCTGCCCATGCGAGCTGAACCCAGTCTTCGTAAGACGCACCTGCATACTGATAGATCGTCACGGGCAGGCTGGCCATCGGGCGGTTCAGGCTAAAGGACCAGTTCTGATTGCCCAGAGACGTAAAGAGCAGCGGTGCCGTTTCACCACTGACGCGGGCCAGCGCCAGAAGAATACCAGTCAGAACACCCGTCTTGGCAGAGCGCAGACACAGAAACAGCGTCACCCGCCAGCGTGTCGCCCCAAGAGCGGCACCGGCTTCCCGCATGGCAATCGGCACAAGCCGAAGCATGTCTTCTGTCGTGCGAACAATGATGGGGACGGCAAGAATTGCGAGCGCAACCGACCCGGCAAAGGCCGAGAAGTGCCCAAACGGCGCTACGAGAATCTGATAGACGAACAGACCGACGAGAATGGAAGGAACAGACATCAGGACGTCCGACACGAAGCGGACGCAGGACGCGAACCGGTTCTGGCGGTTTCCATATTCCGAGAGGTAGATGCCACAACCCAGCCCAAGAGGCGTTGCAATCAGAAGAGCCAGAAAGGTTTGGATCAGACTACCGAGAATGGCATTTGCCAGACCGCCACCAGAGCCCGGAGGCCCCATCGGCTTCATGATTGCAGCCGCGGAAAGACCACTTATCCCGCGGGACAGCAACGTCCAAAGAATGGACGTCAGAACAAGCACCAGAATGCCAGCCGCAACCATTCCAAGCAGTGTTGCCAGTTTATCCATTCGACGGCGACGCGCGCCGTTGGCGTTTGGAGCCCAGCCGCTGGAGGACGTCGTCATGTCGCTCATTTCCCGTCCTTCCGCAGCATACGGGCCAGAGACAGGCTGGCAAAAGACAGCAGCATGAGAATGAACCCAAGAGCCAGAAGGGAAGACAGTCTCAGGGACCCGGCCGGACTTTCCGGAAACTGAAGCGCAATCAGGGACGCAACAGTGCTTCGTGGAGCAAACAACGACCAGCCAACAGACGTTACGTTACCGATCACGAACGTAACCGCCATGGTCTCGCCCAGTGCACGCCCCATTCCCAGAACGGTCGCACCGATCATTCCTGTCCGCGACCAGGGGACCACGACTTTCCACATGACGTCCCAGCGTGTTGCACCCAGTCCGTAGGCACTTTCACGCAGCATTCCAGGCATGGCCCCAAAAACGTCCCGCATCACGGCGGTCATGAAGGGAGCGATCATCATGGCGAGGACGATGCCTGCGGTCATGAGACCTGTACCGAATGGTGCGCCGTGGATCAGCAGACTGATCCCCGGCACATGCCGGAAGTGGTGCATCATAAAGGGCTGAACATGCCGCGCCATGAAGGGCACGATTGTGAAAAAGCCCCACATGCCAAAAATGATGGATGGCACGGCAGCAAGAAGCTGAACCGCTGTTCCCACAACAGCCGCGACCTTGGGCGGTGCGATTGCGGTGAGCCAGAAGGCCGTTCCGAAGGCGAGAGGCATCGCAATCAGCACACCGATCAGTGTGCTGATAATCGTGCCAAAAAGAGGTGCCCATGCCCCATAATCGTTCGTAACCGGGTTCCACACATCGCGAAACGTAAAGCCAAGCCCAAAAGTCCTGAATGCTTCCTGGCCACCAACCCCCATCAGAACAACCAGACCGCCGAGAGCGATGAGCACGATAAGTGAGCATCCTCCGACGATGGCCTGAAATGCGGTATCCGCGCTGCTCCGCTTTTCCTTGGACTCAGGAGCGGAGACTTTGTCGGGCTGCCTGGCTGGGGCAAGTGTCATGCGTCAAAGGCTCTGGCTGTGATAACGGTGCAGGCTGACGGCACACGCCGCCACTTCCGTGCATTAGCCTTCCGGAACAGGAAGAACAACCGGTGCGTGCGATAGGGGCTGTGAAAGATTTATGTCAGTCACGATATAATTTTTTTTACTCCTCTCTCCTGACGCCCCCAAGACAGGTTGAAATAACTGATTTAAGGTTATTGAAAATCTTTGCGCCAGTCATGAAACTGAAACAGGCGCGGCTCGGGAGATAGAGTAAATGACGACAGCCCCAACACCTCCTTCTCCACCTGCTTCCGCGAGCCTTTTCATTGGCCACTTTGACCAGTTCATTGATGGGCAGGCCCGGGGCTGGGTTATTGATACGAGAGGAATTGGTCCGGCACGTCTGCACGTTCTGATAGATCAGCAGGAGGTCATGCAGATCATCTGCGAGCAAGACCGCCCCGATGTTCAGGCTGCTCTGGGACTGCCCATTCCAAATGTTGGGTTTGAATTTGCCATCCCTGAGAAATTCATCGACGGCAAACCGCATGAACTGTCCATTCGCCTCCCAGACCGCTCGGTACTGCCGCTGACCAATCCGGCAGATCCAGACGCCACTCCCCTTCCGGTTGTCAGATTTACCCACAAATTCCAGCCTCAGTATCAGAGCTTTGTGGATGGCGTGAAGCAGGGAGCGTTGAGAGGCTGGCTTCTGAAGGCAGAGCGCCCGGGCGCGGAGATGCATGGCGGTTGCATGATCTCCGTCATGGTTGACGGCGTGCGGATTGCCCAGGCCCGTGCTGACCGTTATCGGGGAGACGTCGCTGCTGTCCTCGGCTGTGACCCCAACTGCGGCTTCGAAATTCCCATTCCGCAGCATCTTCGCGGCAGTACGCCACGTCAGTTCAAGATCGTCACCCTGCCGGACAGCACTGAACTCAACGGCAGTCCGTTTGTCACGTCTCTTGCAGATGATGCCCTTGAAACACGCCTGGTCGATCTGCTTGGCGTGATTGACGGACTGCATCGTCAGCTCTCAGCCCTTCGGCAGGAAGTGCGTGATCTGGTTCCGCGTCGCGGCTACAATCTGGGAGATTACAACCGCTGGGCTCAGAAGTATTATCCCCTTCTGCGCGAACGGACTGCCCGTCAGCGGCAGCTTGAGGATGGTAAGGGTCTTGAAGAACCTCTGGTCTCCATCCTTTGCCCGACCTATCGCCCTCTGAAGAGCGATTTTGAGGCTGCCATCAACTCTGTCCTGTCCCAGACGTATCAGAACTGGGAACTGATCATCGTCGACGATGCAGGGAAATGCGCACAGACAACGGCCATTATCGAGCAGTTCTGCAAGGCAGATAAGCGCATCCGCGCAGTGCCTCTAAAGAAAAATGCCGGCATCTCTGGCGCTACCAATGCGGGCATGGATGCCGCTCGCGGAAAATACGTGGTCTTCTTCGATCATGATGATCTTCTCGTGGATGTCTCTGTTGAAGTCATGGTCCGCGCGGCACGTGAAACCGGAGCGCGCCTGCTTTATTCCGATGAAGACAAGATTGATCAGGCCGGTTACTTCCTGGAGCCAAACCTCAAGCCGGACTTCAATTATCGCTATCTGCTCGGCTGCAACTATGTCTGCCACCTGACCATGGTGGAAGCCGAAACCATGCGCGCCATCGGGCATCTGAAATCCGATTACGACGGTGCCCAGGATCACGACTTCATCCTGCGGGCAACGGAAATCCTGAAGCCTTCAGAAATCTACCATGTGCCGGAAATTCTTTACCACTGGCGCAAGACCCCGAACTCCACGGCAGTAAATGTCGCAAACAAGACCTATGCCATCGAAGCGGGCGTCCGTTGCGTTCATGACCATCTCAAGCGGCGTGGGGTCAAAGCAAAAGTCTCGTCCATCCGTGGCCTCACACTCTATGGCGTCAAGTGGCTGACACGGAAAACGCCGAAGGTCACAATCATCATTCCGTTCAAGGATCAGGTGGACACGACGCGCCAGTGCGTCGAAGCCCTTCTGACCAAGACAGCCTACAAGGCTTTCGACATCATTCTCGTCAACAACTGGTCCGTGGAAGACGAGACGGCTGCCTTCATTGAAGAGATGCAGGCCCATCCAAAGGTCTCCGTTCTCACGGTCGAGGAGCCTTTCAACTACTCGCGCCTCAACAATCTGGCTGTTGAGCAGACCCATGCCGACTACCTGATGTTCATGAACAACGATGTGTTCGTGGAACACGATGACTGGCTGCACATCGCCATCGGAGAAGCTCTGTCAGCTCCGGATGTCGGGGCTGTAGGGGCAAAGCTGCTGTATCCGAACGATACCATCCAGCATGCGGGCGTGATCGTTGGACCCGCCGGCATTGGCGCACACGTCCATCGTGGCGATCCGGTTTCCGAATATGGCTTTATCGGGCGGACCATGCTGTCCCATGAAGTCACAGCTGTCACGGCCGCCGCCATGCTTGTCCGTGCGGATGTCTTCCGGGAAATCGGTGGCTTCGATGAAAAGGAACTGACCGTCGCCTATAACGACGTCGATCTGTGCCTGAAAATTCGTGATGCCGGTTACCGGATCATTTTCTGCGCAGAAATCGTGGCTTACCACCATGAGAGCCTGTCCCGCGGCAGCGACGACCGGCCAGAACATGAAGCCCGCTTCTTTCATGAAACCCAGACGATGCTGGCTCGTTGGAGCAGCAACCCACTTTTCGAACGTGACCCGGCTTACCCCCGCTATTTCACAGTGGACCACCAGCCGTTCTTCGATCTCGTGGATCCGGAAACACTATGAAACCCATTTGGGAATTTGGCGTTTCTGGATAACGAACCTTGTTTCAGGAGACTTATTGTGGCTACCAAGTCCAACCGTCATGTCACCCAGAACAACACGGCCGACAACACCAAGAGCGTCTCGATCGAGACGCTTAACGCCCGTCTGGCCGACCTTATTGATCTCGCCCTGATCACCAAACAGGCTCACTGGAATCTCAAGGGGCCGCAGTTCATCGGCGTACACGAAATGCTGGATGGTTTCCGTACCAGCATTGACGATTTCGTTGATACGACCGCTGAGCGCGCTACACAGCTCGGTGGAACAGCTTACGGAACGGTGCAGGCTGTAGCAAAAAGCAGCAGCTGCACGCCTTATCCAACCGACATCTACCGCGTTGCAGACCACATCGCCGCCCTGATTGACCGGTACGCGACTGTTGCGAACAACGTTCGCGAGGCCATCAAAATTACGGATGAAGCTGGCGACGACGACACAGCTGATCTGTTTACAGAAGTATCCCGTGGCCTCGACAAGCATCTCTGGTTCCTTGAAGCCCATGTGCAGGAGCCAACAGGTCAGATGCGTGATGGCGATCATGACGGCAAGCGTAGCTGATTAGCGATTGCCTCCAAGAACTCTAAAAAAAACGGGGCAGCATGCTGCCCCGTTTTTTTACCTCCATTTCAGAGAAGAATTTTTTGCTGTATCAGAGGCAGCGCGCCAGATGTTCTCTGGCAAACCGAAATGCATCCACATCCAATGCTTCAGCTTCCGGACGTGTCTCAAGTATGGTCTCAGAAATATCCTGAGACTCGAGCGGAATCCTGACGGGCGTCAAGAATCCCTCCAGCGCCAGTTTTATAAAACTCCGAAATTCTTCTGTCGTGAGGGAAAACGGTATCTGGCCTCTTTCACGCTGCACAATCCACGAAGACGTCAGTTCCTGAAGACTGCCCCATTCTAAGGTTAGATCTCCAAGAGCACGCTGTTTCAGCGTTTCAATGCTTGCTTTTGCAAGAGCATTGATATCCTCTTCGGTCAAACGCTGAGGCATCAGGGAAGTATCTTTCTTCACCACCCAGCGATGTACGATGTCATGCAAGCCAGGAAGCATTTCGAAAGACATTCTAGACCACTCCTGTCACATCTGCTTACCCGCCGCAGACATATCTGTAATTCTCTATGATAAAGACGTTACCATACCTGCCAGAGCCATGGAATGTCGGCTTTATTTCCGATCACCCGCTACATTTGCGACGTCTCGTTAACCTGTGCTTTCAGTGAATTTTCCATAGCTTCCAATTCTATAATCAAACTGAAATTATCAAAATTGGTAAAATATTTCAGGGATTATTTTCAATATAAAGTATAATCCCTGAAAATAAAAAATTCCATCCTAAGTAGATCGAAAAATCTTTCGAATACCTTTATTGGCAGCTACCATTAAAATTCGTATTTACTGACAACATCCTTTACCAAGACATCATAGCGCTGCAGATAGTCCTGAAGAGACAGTTCGGCCTCTGCATATCCCCGTGCGCCCTGCCCAAGACGGCGAGCCTGCTTTCGGTCTTCCAGCAGTTCAAGAACCACATCGGCAATCCGGTCTGGCTCCAGGAATGGAACCAAGCGCCCTGTAACGCCATCGGTAATAAATTCACTTACTGGGGCAGTATCACTTCCGATGATCGGACACCCCGTCGCCATGGCCTCTCGCAAGGACCAGGACGCAACAAAAGGATAGGTCAGATACAAATGCGCGTCTGATCGCTTGAGCAGGCTGCGAAAATCGTCGTAGGCAACTTTCCCAACAAAATGCACGCGACTGAGATCAAGCTTCCCCTCCAGTTCCTTAAGCATGGTGTCTTTCCAGCTTCTACGATCCGGGGGCGGAGCGCCGTAACTGACCTGATCCCCTCCGACCAGAATGATCTGTGCATCCTTACGTTCGGTCAGAATGCGTGGAAGAGCACGCATGACACTATGGAAACCACGGTAAGGTTCAAGGTTACGCGCGACATAAGTCACCAGTGCATCCCGCGGGGAAATCTTCACACCGTTGATGACCAGATTACGCCGACGCGCCTGCGCATCAGGCTGGCATAGCTCAAGATTTACGCCCTCCCGCAACAGGGAAATCCTGTCCTGCGCCCAGCCGGGATATGTAGATTTCTGGAACTGCGTTGGCGTTTGACCATAGCCATTTGGCAAGGAAAGCGCCTGAAGATTTATGGCATTCTTCACCCGTACGGCAGCTGCCAGATCCGGGCTGGGCGGAAACTCGGGATCAAAACCCACATCGTTTCGATCTGTGTGATAGAAGAATTCGAAGTAGCCCAGAATGGGGCAACCCGGAAAAATATCGACCAGATTCAGCAGTTCGCCCCATCCATGATGGCCGATGATGATATCTGGCACATACCCAAGACCCTTGAGCGTCTTGGCAGCCGTTGCCACTGCTTCAGCCCGCAAGAGCCCGTATTCGAATTCCCGCAGGTGTGGATGCGTCGCGGACGACGGCAGTCGCGGCACGCGATAGATAGCGCGCCTTACTCCAGGAATTTCTCCAGCGTTTGCTTCGGAAATAAAGACAATTTCGTGCCCCCCCTGTTCGTGGAGGTGACGCACAAAATGCAGAAACTGACCGGGAAAATTCTGATGAACAAAGAGATACCGCACACCAAATTCCGGTCGTTAAAGAGGGTCTGGATTCAGGGCTGGAAAAGCAGAGGCTTCTCTTTCCCCTGTTTTTGAACGTCAGAGAAAACTGGCTCCCCATTCAGGCAGCCAGTTTTCGTCACGATCAGTCTGCGGAGGCAGACTTGCGCTTTGCGGGCGCTTTTGTCGACTTGGCGCGGGGAGCCTTTTCGCTTTTGGCGGCGGGAACTGCAGCGGCATCGTTCGGAATGATTTCAAGCAGGAAGGCTTCGAGCGGAGCAAGGCTCTCTGCTTCCAGTGCATCCGTTCCGTCGAGCGGGCCAAGACGTGACCCATCTGTAAAGGTGGAAGACAGGCGAATGTGATGCGTTTCTGCCGAGGCGCCCTTCAGACGGACACGCAGACCGAGAATGGGCAGCGCCATGCCGCGGGAACCGCAATACTGTCCTCCCTCAGACCAGGGCGACAGCCAGCCTTTACCCAGAACAGCCTGATATTCGATATCAGACGCAGGAATGCTGTTTTTTGGAGCAATGGCAAAGCCTTCGATCCAGGACTGGCTTCCCGGCGTTCCCATCCATTCACCGATTGGCGCTGCGACATCGCCAACACGCTGGACATGAGCAGAAATCTCGGCAGGACCTGTCGGCAGATCAGCAGATTTCTGCGCCGGCTGTGCAACGGCGACAGAAGCAGGACTAACCGATGTCGGACCAGCAAGCTGTGCCACCTGAAGCTTGGGAGCATCGTGCTGGCTGCCCGGCTCCTGATACGTGGTCACCAGGACAGCAGCAGGCCCACGGGTAATACGCACCAGAGCTGCGCCATTGGCGCCCCCAATCCATCCATCTTCCTCGAATGTGCTGACGGTAACGATTCCGGGGGGGGTGCCTGGAGCCCGGGAAATCCGGACGCCTGGAAGGCCAGCAGGTCCTGGATCTGGCTGTCCTGCGGCATGAAAGATGCAGAAAACTCCCGCATCGAGAACCATCATGTGAGCGCCAGACTTCAGGTCAATCACCCGGTTCTGCGTTGGTGCTTCAGCCGTCTTTGACATTCCCTACTCCACTTATTCCCGCATTAGGCTCAGGACTCATAGCCAGAAGATGACGGTTGCGGCGAGG
>NZ_BANH01000043.1 GCF_000964465.1 Gluconobacter thailandicus F149-1 = NBRC 100600
CTGAATCAAAATTCCCTACAAAAATCAATGGGTCCTGAGCCTAGTCACGATACCGCACCCGAAGAAGCAAATGGCGCTTCCAACAATCAGAAGCATAGAAAAGCAATCAGGAGTGAAACTCAGATGACCAGTTACATTGGACTAATCCACAAAGACCCCGAAAGCGATTTCGGGGTTACATTCCCAGACTTTCCCGGCTGTGTTTCAGCCGGGGACACACTTGACGATGCGAAAGCAATGGGGACTGAGGCGCTTAACGGGCATGTGAAGTGCATGGCTGAAGACGGTTATTCTCTACCGAAGCCATCCACGCTTGAAGCGATCATGGCAGATCCTGACAATGCCTCAGGCGTAGCCTTTCTGGTAAGCGTTGAGACGCCGTCAAAGCCAGTCCGTGTCAATGTGATGCTTGATGAGAAGCTGCTTGAGGTGATCGCGGGTGCAAACATGAACCGCTCTCGCTTTCTGGTCGCAGCAGCTTGGGAAAAGCTGAAGCGTGATCATGTAATCTGATCGGTAGCATTGCCTGCACGTCAAACGTGCAGGCAGCGGCTATCATTTGGAAATCAGTACTTCTCCACGCTTGCCAGAAGCTTTTGGATTGATCGAGTAGTTCACATCTACACTTTCGATCCGGAAACGCTTGAAGGTCTCTCGAACCTCTGGCCGATCGTTCAGAGACAAAATGAAGTGTCCCTGAAGTGAAGCCAGAGCCTCTGCCATTTGCTCGAACTGTTCCCTACTAAATTCGGCCGCATAGTCGCTTTCATTTCCCCAATACGGCGGATCCAAATAGAAGAGCGTTTCAGGCCGATCATAACGCGTGATGACATCTGCCCAGGGCAAACACTCGATGACCACACTTGATAGGCGCGCATGCACATCTTCAAGGATGGGTCCAAGCGTCGCGACGTCAAAGCGAGCAGGGCGGCCAACCGCGACCCCGAATGACTGAACCTTCGTTTTGCCGCCGAACGCCATGCGCTGGAGATACAAGAAACGGACGGCACGCTCGAGATCAGTCAGACTACTCGCTTCAGCACGCCGGAGTCGCTCGAATTCATCACGACTGGTGACCTGCCACCGGAGCATGTCCATGAGTGGAACGTAGTGCCGCTGCAGGATCCGGAAGAGGTTGGCAACATCACGATTTAGATCGTTGATGACTTCCGCCTTAGACTTGAATGGACGTCGCAGAAATACGCCACCCATGCCAACAAACGGCTCAACATAGGTGGTGTGCGGAATGTCCTTGATCCGGTCGCTAATGGTCTTCGCAAGACCACGTTTTCCACCAAGATAGGGCGCAACAGGACGTACTGGTGCGACAGGGATAAGTCCCTGATTCGACTCCCTCATTTATTTACCCGATAAAAGCCCCGCCACTGCAGTGGCCGGTGGGGCAGCTTCGCTGTGGGTGTTGGTAGCACCCGGATCAGCTGTTACGGCAGCTTATCCCCCACCACAGACTGCGTCCAATCAAATGGCAGGAAGCTGATCAGGCCTTGGCAATATCCAATGGTACCTGGATGAAGGCGCTATCTGGAGAAGCGCGTTCATGAAAACGGATGTAGCTGCGAGAGGCATTTACCTTCACCGCGTCGGTAATAGCCTGCATGGCGCGCTTCCACTCTTCATCGTCGATCGAGAGGCGGCGCAAGCCAAGAATCTTTGAGACGTTCAGCTTGCCTTCCTTGCCCACGTCAAAGGCATCGGTCACGACAGCGCGGATGTTGGCGTTTCCGCCTTCCGTCCAGCGTGTCAGGCAGCTGTCCACCAATTCCTTGGCGATCTGGAGTTCAGGGCCGAACGTGATGGTGTCACTGATGGCGATGGTCACGCGCTCGCAGCCGTCATAGGTCGACAGCGTCAGATTGCCCTTCGCACCGCCTTTCTTGGCTCCATACTGTTCAGCCAGAAGGTCCAGAAACGCCCGGATATCGCTGTCCGCATCCTCACGAAACTGGCGCATCAGCTCACGAATGGCGCGGGCACGCTCGAAGAGCTTCTTGACCAGTTCGTCCTGGAGAAGGTCTTCCGGCTTCACGTTCGCACGCGGGACAAGGCGTCCTGCGGAATCCTTCATGTAATTGTCGGGATTGTGGCTCATGCCTGTTCTCGCTTGCGCTTGGCTTCAATCTCACGGGCACGGCGCGCCTCGGCAGCGGCCCAGAGCTTCATTCCAGGCATTCGGGCGTATTGCGCTATACGTTCGTAGCGCTCGGCAGCGCGCGTCCAGAAGTTCACGTTCTCGGCTCTGATTTCATCAGGCGTCTCAGGGCGTCGTCGGTATCGGGTGCTCATAGCGTTCTCCAATAATGGCCGACGCCGCCGCTTCGTGAGGCGTCAGTCTTTCAGGTAATTGCCGCCGCCATCGCCCTCTCGGACGTGGGCGTATCTTGTGGTGGTCTTCAGGTCGGAATGTCCCAAAGTTTGCTGGACGACATGCGCAGGCGCGCCATTGTCCAGGGCGTGTGAGGCGTGGGCGTGCCGGAACCAGTGCGCAGAGGCATCAGGCAATCCGGCACGCTTCGCCGCCCGCTTCACGAGGCGATGTGCCGCTCTCAAGTGAAGCGGGCTCCCATCGTGGCCGGGGACAACAGGCGTATCGGGACGCCAGTCGTCTGCTCTCACAGCCACGATCTCTTTCCACAGCTTTGCGGGAACAAGCACATGCCGTGTCTTGTTCCCCTTGCCGAACACGGAGGCCACGCCTCCCTGTTGACGCCGTGTCATGTCTCGCCATTTGAGGGCGCACATCTCTGAGATGCGCAGCCCCATGAAATACAGAACGCGAAGCGCGACCCGCTTTCGCGGGCAGGGCTCCTGCTCGATGATGCGCTTCACATCCTCTTCCGTGAGGATCCGCTCACTGAGACGATCGCGCCCGCGCTCCAGGCGAAGCGCTGCGCCGACGTCCACATCCAGAAAACCAACGCGGACCCCAAAGGAGAGAGCCGATTTGACGGATGCCAGCTTTCGGCGGCGCGTGGCGTCTGATCCTGTGAGGCTGTCAAACCAGCCCTGCAGGTCATCCAGGACAACATCCGCAAGCGGCTTGCTTGTCCACTGGCGGAACGCGTCCACATCCGCACGATAGGCGCGGGACGTGTTCGCAGACCGGTTGTGGAGCCACATATTCACGAGGCGATCGTCATCAGAGATACGGGGCCTTTTCGCGTCCGCCGCTGGCGCCATTGGCCCAACTCTCCGACAAGTAATTGAATTATAAAGGTTTCCGATCCTGCGGAGACCCTGAAAAACCGTCAGATAACGCTGATTATCTGACGGGTTATGAACCCATCCAGAGGGTTATCTGACACTCTGCCCTGATAGGCTTGTCAGATAACTCCGGGTTATTGTGTCGGCTTTTGCCCTGATCAATCAGAAGGCGATCCGCCTTTCTTTCGACCACGATCACCCAGCTTAGGGCCGCGTGCCAGAACAGATTGATACAATCCTGAGCCACCAGCTTCTATCGCTTGGGCTTCGAGATCCCGACCAAAGCTGGCGAGGATTTTTCGTATGGTTGCGGGACTGGCCTGCATGACGCAGCTGTCCCAGGTGTTACTGTGCCAGCGATGATTTGTGCACCGCACGACCGTAGATCCTGCCAATCGCAGGAATTTTTCGCGCTTTCCGCCCCAGACTGAGACATCGGCGCGATGGATAAACGTACGATCGAAGATGACGGGCACGCAAAGTGCTCGCGCACCATCGACCGCCAGCACAAAATAGTGCTGCGCGCCGCGACGGCACACGTCGCCTGCGCTCGCAGGTGCGAGTGTCCGCATTGCTGATTCACTTTTGGGGGAGGCAAAACGCCAATAAAAAAGACGTGGACCGTTTCCAGTCACACGTCTTCTTAGAGCTTAGATGTTTACTATCCGTTCCTGTTTCAGGTCAAGTGAGAAAACCGAAAAAGTAACTCGTAGGTCACCTAACCATCGCTGATAGGAAAAATTATTTCAGTCTTAGTTATGAAATATATAGTAACAAATAAGCTTGCTCCGCCCTTCTCGACGCTGCAAGCTGCGGAAGCAAAAATTTACATGAGATGCGTGTTGATATATATGGCAACGATATATGAATTGTGTGAAGGTGGTAAACTTAAACGGATTGAGGTGCTGGAAGATGATGAACTTCCAGTAAGATACATTTATGGCACCCCAGAATTTATAGATTGGTTGGATAATGGATTACCCTCAATAAATCATACTCCTGAACACGATTCTTTGAAGCCAATTGAACAAGTGTTCTCCCTTTTTTCTGAATATGAAATTGGTGAAAGTTTCCCTGATGATCGCCGTTTCAAGCCCTTAACCTATTCTCCTGATTATTATGTTTGGGAAATGAAAACAACTCACGTTAGAATATTTGGTTGGTTTCCTTGTAAGTCTTCTTTTATTTGTTGTTACGGAGGAGATGCCAATGAAATAAAACTAAAATCATTATACTCGCAGTACATATTGCGAACTCAATACGTTAGAAACCTTCTCCCTCTTGATGAGCCTAAATTTTTATCATCTAGGAAATGCAGTGATGTCCTATAAATTCTCTTTAAGCCCAAAAGTTCGGCGGACAACGCGCACGATGACTATGTTTCATCGAAAAATACAGTATGCCCTGATCAAGAGCGGGATGAAGCAACAGGAAATAGCTAAAAAACTGGACGTTGACCGGGCTGTTATTAATAAAAGATTGAAAAGCGATGCAAACATAACGATCAGATCAATATCTGAATTTGCATATGCACTTAATATGGAAGTCTCATTTGATTTAGTTAAAAAAGAAGAGAAGAATAGAGGAAATTATTACGAGTTAGATTCTAGAGATCCTCATTATTCAAAAAATTACCCTCAAAAAGAAGCCGACCAAGCGAGTATCAGTGCTTATGGCGAACTGAGCTTCGGAGAGTCATAATGAACACGCCTTTTGGTACAAGTATTTTTTGTGACGATGTCCGTCATGAGGTAGACAATAAATTCTCTCTGGTTGGATGCTATGGTTCGCAGATGTTATTAAATGGTTCTGCACCTTTAAAGCTTCCAACATTTGCTGTTTTTGTAAAAATAATATTCCCCATAAACTACCCATTTAAGAAAATTTTAGTGCGAGTGTATTCTGTTTTTGACGATCAAGAAGAAGAAATAGCCAGAGCAAATTTTGTTCGCCCAAAAGAATTAAATAAGGTCCCTCATCCAGATGGGGGAGAGTGGAAGCACAAGGTTGGACAGTTTGTCATACCCTTCCGATGGGCCCCGTTTCATATCCCTAGTAACGGCGTAATTTATGTGCGTGCTCAATTCGATAATGAAGGTGGCTCAGAAGAAATTCGATTGGGAGCTCTTCCGTGCCGTTTCAACCCGCTTCCACCTGAAGATGTCTAATTCCTCCCGTAATAATCCGCCAACTGCTCCAGCAGCAGTTCTGCTGCGCCTGTAAGTCCTTGGCGGTTCTTCCCATAGTGCTCGGCGATCTTTCCAAGCGAGAGACCGTCCAGCACTAACAGCACAAGTAGATCCGACGCATAGCGCCCTAATGTGCGTCGGACATTCTCACACCGCGCCACGGCGGCAGAACGTGCGATAAGCATGTCGTGGATGTCACCACCGCCAGATCCACGGCGCTCAGGATCTGAAGCACCCATAATCCCAGTCTCAAAATCACGCGCCCATCTTTGGGCGGCATCAACATGGCGTTGGGTGATCGTGCCAGAACGCAGCAAGCCATAGAGGCCAGCTCCACGGCGTAATACCTCAATGGGTGGTCTGTCTTTTCCTTGCTCCAGTTCAGCCAGAGCGATGCGGTTTTTCCAAGCCCCCTGCATGGGGACGGCGTCTTCAATTGGTCGAGTTGCCTTGGCGGCAGTAGTCATTTGCATTCCACGTTCATGTGGGGTTGCGCTTCATAAATCGGCCGTCGGCATCCCGGTTCGAGGTGAGCCGAGCCAGACGGGCCTGGAGTGTGACAATCTCCAGGGCTTGATCCGCCACAGTCCGCTCCAGCGCCAGGGCAGCACGCTGCGCCTGGTCACGTTCAGAACGGACCATGAGGAATTCAGAATGGGTGAATGAGGCGAGGGCGCGCCGTAGTGCTTTCATGCGGCCTGAGCCTGCGGACGGTACCAGTCCAGATACGCGGCCCGTTCAACGGGGCAAGCGGGAAGGTCATGCTTCTTGGCCAACTCCGGCCATTCGCGCTTCACAGCTGAGTAGTCCCGCTGGAGATGAAAGGCTTCGCTCCAGATTTTCTGCGCCTTGGCATAAGCCTCCAGCGCACGGTCTTCCCAGTCTTCACGAGGGGTAGGCTCTGGCACTGGGGTAGTCGAAACACCGGCTTGATGATCCGCCCAGAAGCGTTCGATAGGCTTGCGAAAGGCGCCCATTTTATAGGCTGTGTCGCCGTTCAGAGCCATTTTCTCGGTGTGCTGCTTTACAGCCTCGACCAGAACATCAGCCGGGATACCGTCCCGAAGGAAGCGACCACAAATGCTCTTGGCGAAACCGGCCTGACCGTCCGGGAGGCGTCCAATCTTGAGAACGCGAGCGACGGTCTGGGAGATCAGGGCTTCTGAAATCTCAAGAGCCGGTTTTCCGGTTTCGGTTTCAGCCGGTTTCGTAGAATTAGAATCAGAAGGGGATATATCTTTCTCTACTTCTAGATCTACGGGAAACCCAGAAACCGGTTTTGAAACCGAAACCCCGGAAACCAAAACCGTTTTTGAAAACTGGTTTTGGTTTTCAGTTTCGGAAACTGCCCCACCACTGATTGATGACAACAGTCGCATTTCACGCTGCTCGACGGCTTCGCGCTCACGGCGTTCCCGTGCCTGCTCGGATGTCTCGCCTTTGCGTGGGCGTCCACCTTTGGCGGCATTGGCACGAGAGGTCATCACTTTCACCGAGGCTTCTGGTGCGAACTCTCCGGCGTCCTGACGCTCCTGAAACTCGTCCAGGCGGCGTTGCTTTTCAGCGCGGGCCGCAGCGCGTTCTTCGCGGCGGATTTGACGTTCCACGAGGTGAGGGCTGTAGAGCGCGCCGTCTTCATCGCGCAGGATGAAGCGTGTGAACTCGAGTTCCGGCAGTACACGTTGCAGCACATCGACATGCTCGCACGCCATCTGCGCCACTTGAGCGTCATCCAGTGCGCGGCCGCCAACGCGGAACACCACGTCACGAGCGGCTTTCAGTGCATCCATGAGGGAGTGGAATACGCCCCGCTGTTCTGCAGGGAGCACCTTAAGGAACGCCATGGCCGGGATGTTGTCCCGATCAAACGTGGCAGGGATCTGGAGCGTCATTTGGAAGCTCCTGACTTTTCCAATCCTCGAACGATCTTCAGAGCATGGTCCACCACACGACGCAGCTTGGTTAGCTCGTGGCCCAGTTTGTGGGCTTCTTCGACCGTGACAATACCGTCCGCCAGGACGCGGATTGTCATCTTCATCGTGTCGTTGGCCTTGTCGGCCACGTCTTCCATGATCTCGGCCACGTCGCCGTGTCCAAGCTGAACCGGTGTAAGGTGGTAGCCCAGTTCATGCGCCATCGCCTGCAAGATGAATGGCTCCTGGGCGAACTCATCCAGCACAATTGCCACGTCTACCGGGGCTGTAGTTGCTGAATTGCGGTTCTGGTATTCCGAGATCCGCGCACGGCCTACGCGTGTGACCGCCGCTGCGGCATCAATGCCGCCTATCGCGCGGACGGCCAATTGCGTGGCCGTCTTGAGGGCTGGGGCGTGATTCATGGCTTCACCCATGCGCCATCATCGGCCATCTTGCGCGCCTCACTATAAAACGGAGCGACGACACATGGCTGACGAATGGAAACTGAAGGAAGACGGAAACCTCGATATCTCGAGCGTAACGGGTTTCCGTACGGTCGTAATCCAGGACGGCGCTGTGGTGCTCCAAGTAAAGGCTGCCACGTCACCCGAGCACTATCCTGCCGGTGATAAGCTGGAGCAATTCTCGCTTTCGCCGCAGACGGCTGCTGAACTAGGGCGCGATCTGCTCGATGCTGCGCAGGTGCTTCTCCAGAAGCCTGAAGGCGAGATGCACTAAAGCGAACCGACGATACTTTTTCGGACCAAGTCATCGCCTTAGAAGGCGAAAGCTTACATTTGTCCTGAGGGAGAAACGTCATGTCCGTACTCCCTGCGCTGTGGTCGAGGACTCGCGTCCCCGACCACGATCGTCCATCCTGTGTCCGTTACAACAAACAGGAGACGATTCCGTGAGCGATTTTAAATCTGGTGTGCTCAGTATAAAGCCGACAGAATCTGACGAACTAAAAATACGACTTTCAATCCCTGAAAAGCATGCTTCAGCAGAGGCCGGGAGAGTGAGTACACCTGAGTTTAAGATTTCGGTTGTGCTTCCTAAGGGCCGATTTTCCTTGGATGAGAATTTTTTTACTACTGAAAAAGAGACTTTGAAACTTCTGGGAGAAGCAATTAGGCGTCGGATCACCGAAATCACGGTGAATACTGGCATGTAACCCCACGCCCACCGAAAGGTCGGAGTGCGGTATTCCATTCCGACCATCATTGTTGTGTAACATTTAATGTAATGTCCGGGCTGGACAGCACATACTTCGATGGCCCGTTAGAGAAATAACGAAGGGTATTCACCCGACGTAAAAGGCAATTTAGGATTATCGCCTGTTCCTCTGGTATTTTCTTTTTGAAGGCTTCTTTCTCAGCGTCCGTCACTTCAGAGGACCAAAGCCGCTCTGCCCCGCCGATGCTTTCCATCCGCTCCAGAGCTTTGACCACCCACGGCTCCAGTTCCACAGACTGACGCGCTGAAATTTTCTCTAGTTGAGCTAGGACCTTTCGGAAGTCCTCGTCATATTTAATGGACGTGGAAAACTGCGAAGGCAGATCCACTGCTCTGTTCGCCAAGACAGCATCTTGCTGACGGCGGCATGAGCGGAGCTTACGCTTGAGGGTATGAAAGATGCTCATGCTGCTGTTCCAAAATCATGACACGGTTGAGGGAATATGTCTGGACGGATCACGTGGGGATCGAGATTGGCGAGCCGTGCGACCGCGATGACGTGGATTGGGGGCACCTGTCGCCACTTACAGACTGCAGAGTGAGAGCGCTTTATGACCTCACCTACCTTCTTGGGGCCACCTGCGGCCCGTATCACTTCACCAATATCCATAAAGCAATGTGAGCATGTCTCACATATTTCTGTCAAGTTTGTGCGTGAGCATGGCGCACACATCAGCTCGTCAAGACGTGCAAAATTTTCACATGGAAAACACGTCCAGAATCAGTGACAGGATCAAAAGTCTTCGCAAGAGACTTAATATGAAGCAGGCGGATTTTGTCGCCGGACTGAATATCTCAAGATCATATTTATCAAAACTTGAGACAGGAGAGGAGCAACCAGGAAGGGATTTGCTCATCAGAATGTCACATGAATTCAACGTTTCGCTTGATTGGCTCACATCCGGTTCTGGAGATGCCGTTCCAGCACGAGCCATAAATGAGCAAGAGGCACTCTTGCTTATGGCCTTTCGCTCACTGCCTCCCGACGAAGCCGAAACTCATTTAAAGCTCATGCTTCAGCGTGCGGACAAGGACAGATTGGATCAGTAAGAAATTATTTCATGTGAGTTAAACTCACTTTAATGTTGACTGATATGTTCGCATAACTCACATTTACTCCATCGCACCGACGCGATGGAGATCGTTATGTCATTGCATATAGGTGAGGCCGGTAAGTCTCACAGCTCAACCAATTCTGATGTTGTGGAAGCTCGGTTGATCCTGAGGCCGCTTCATCCACTCTTGCGTGGTCACACCGACCAGACATTTGCGGAATATCTGTCTGATCGTCCGCTGGCAGTTCAACAGAAAGCACGGGAGCGGCGCGTGTGCCTGGTGCATGCACGTGCAAGAGCTGCTGATGCGTCTATTCCGGGTAT
Organism: Gluconobacter thailandicus F149-1 = NBRC 100600; assembly: GCF_000964465.1. Taxonomy (GTDB): domain Bacteria; phylum Pseudomonadota; class Alphaproteobacteria; order Acetobacterales; family Acetobacteraceae; genus Gluconobacter; species Gluconobacter thailandicus. Next base: position 9,943 of record NZ_BANH01000043.1, read on the forward strand.
AGCCAATGCGTATGCTGCCACGGCTGAAGCTGTTGAGGCGGAACTGGTTGCCCTGCTGCACGCCACGAAGCCGGCAGAGGCCATCCCGTTTCCGGAGCCGCCGATGCGTGGTCCTCAGACCATGCAAGATCTGCTGATGCGCACTGAGGCCGCAAAGGTGTCCGGTCGCCTTGCTGGATTCCTGCGCTTTTGCACCGACCTTCTGCCAGGAGGGCGCGATGTACACTGAATTTCTGGATCTGCTTTTGCCGTGTGGGCTGGTGGCTATCGTGTACGGGGCAGGGATCGTCACCGGGATGGTGATCAAGTCTGCCGATAGGTGGGTTCAGGCTCTTGATCGGAGGCCTGCGCCATGACGGCGGAAGCAAGGTCACCGGATATGTTCACGGTGTGCATGCTTGGCGTTCGCCCTCGTCCATACGCTGGTCAGCGTTACGCGGAATACCGGGATGCCGAACGTCAGGCCAAGGAAGATGTCCGCACGACGTTCTGTGATCACGACATCTATTTGGGTATGCGTCTGGTCGCGACTGTCTGTGCGCCGTCCATGGCCGGAAAAATCAAGGTTGACCTGACCGAACTGGGGAGCCGTTACGCATGAGTGGCCGTATCGTCCAGATGGCTCCCAAGGTGCTGGATATTGGGGATGCTGCGTCCTATCTGGCGATGTCAGTTGGGACATTCAGGACGCATGTTCTTCCGCATGTGCGTCAGATTGCTTTGTCAGCGCGGCGTCGGGGCTATCTGGTGTCTGATCTGGATCGCTGGATTGATCGGCAGGCGGGTGGGGAAGGTGTGGCAGTCTCTGTTTCCGCCAATCCCTGGGACGCGATGAGTTGACCACGCTGCGGCTGCCTTACATTCAGCGTTTCAAAGATCGGCACGGGAAGGTTCGGTATTACTTCCGCAAGAAGGGGCAAAAGAGCGTTCCGCTGCCAGATCTGCGCGATCCGGGCTTCATTGCTGCGTACCAGGCTGCTGTTTCTGGTGCTGAGCCACGAGGGCTCGATGCTGCAAAGGTTACGCCGACGGGAAGTCTGAGGGATGTAATTGAGTCTTGGTACGCGACGGCTCACTTCAAGACGCTCGAAGAGAGTACCAAGGCTGTGTACCGGCGCTTGCTGGAGCGTATGCGCGGCGCGGATTATGCTGCGAACCCGGTTTTACTGATGGAAAGCCGGCATGTCCGGATGATCATGGCCCGGCATAATGACTCGCCCACGACGGCCAATCGAATGTTGCGGCTGCTCTCAATGTTGATGGAGCACGCCATTCATATGGGGTGGGCGGAAAACAATCCGACGGCGGGTGTTCCGCGCATGAAGATCAAGAGTGGTGGCATCCATTCCTGGACGGATGATGAGATCGCTCGATATGAGGCGCGCTGGCCAAGTGGCACGAGAGAGCGTCTGGCATTGGCTCTTCTGCTCTACACGGGGCAGCGCCGCAGTGATGTTGTGAAGATGGGGCCGCGCTCACTGACTGGTCATGGCATTCATGTCCGGCAGCAGAAGACTGGCACTGAGTTGGTTATTCCCATTCATGAGCAGTTGCGGGTCGAACTGGACCAGTGGCAGCCGAATGGAGCAGGGACGTTTCTGGCGACTGAGAAGGGGCGCCCAATGTCCGTGAACAACTTCTACAATCAGTTTGTCGACTGGTGCCGTGAGGCGGGTCTTCCGCCTGGATGCAGTCCGCATGGTTTGCGCAAAGCTGCGGCCCGGAGGCTGGCAGAAGCTGGCTGCACAACGCACCAGATCGCTGCCATTACAGGGCACCGTAGTTTGGCTGAAGTGGCGCGTTATACGCGGGCCGCTGAGCAGGTCAACCTGGCCCGCTCAGCGATGTCGCAATTACTGAAAAAAGATTAAGAGGAAAAGAAATCTGCGAGGGTTTCTATATGATGTTTCATGGATAGTTTTTTAACATATCCAAGACCAGGAAAATGTTCCTCTTGGTGCAATCTGCGAAACTCAATAATCGCAGAAGTCTCCAATATATGAGACCGACCTCTTTCTATCTTCTTAATTAATTCATCTAATGCTTGGGAAAATTTACCCCCAGGATCGCTGGAAGTATCATTAGTAAATGACACAAAGTGGTATACATACATTACATCACCTTTATCTTTGTCGATAAAGGTGATGTGGATAGCGACTGCGTAAGCCGGTCCACCTTTTTCTGAGTAACCATCACCTACCGTTAAAAAATCTCCAAACCCATCCATGCCGGATTTCTTATAGGTAAGGTGTAGATCTGAAAATTTCTCGCGCTCAATTTCAAGGTATTCAGCATTTTTTCGCTTTTCGAAGCCGTCACCAATTATTATACGCTTGGTTCCATCGTAGTATTTAATATCTCGAGAGCTATTTTTTCTCTCAAAAAATATGCTTTTAATGCTTGGAGAGGATAATTTAATAAAATCCGATAATAATTTATGTTCCGAGAATCCATCATATATAAATGAGGGGTTTTTATTGATGTTATCTGTATATAACTTTAAAGCATCTTGAATAGTATTTCTTTCAGTTAGGTATATTCCGGCAGAAATATTATTTTTTTCTTTATAGTCTCTGTTTAGAAGCTGGAATATGGCTTCTCCGTCCTTTTTATAATCGCCGTGTTTTGGGTTTACGATGACGATCGCCTCGCCATTGGCCTTACAGACCGTATCAAGGCAAGTTTTTAAAGGGGAAAGGGATTTTTTTACTGGTTCTATTATTGGAATAAATTTTGATTTTGCTAGTAATTGCGCAGTTTCTCGAACTGCTATTAGCTCATACTGTTTGCCACGGAAATATGGATAATACATTGCTCATGCCCACGTCATAGCCGTTTCAAGCGGCATTTCTATCGCCTTAATAAGGCGACTATAATCGGTGCGTCGCACCGGAACGGAAAGTGCCGCTGCATGCAGCGACACTGGAAGCCGCTTAACGAGTTCGCTTAACGGCGTGAGCGTACGAGTAAACTTGAGTGTTCGCACAAACTCGTCGTGTAGTGTAACAGAATCTATCTGAGAAAATAGTCTTCGAAATACCTCATATCTTTTTGTGTTGGGGACCTCCGGAATGGGTATATCTAAAGACTTTAGAATAAGCTTTATTTCATCAAAGCGAAGAGAATCAAAGGTTGTCAATGGACAGATTCGCGTAGGATCGTTAATTCCGTTGCGAATTGTAGAAATTTGATTTCGCTTTGACAGGCATAAAATGCCAACATCTTCCGGGACCGATTTTATTATATTTTCAATGTGGGATTCCGCTGTGATGACGTTTACGGTTGCAAATATTTTCTTGTAATTAATTATTTGATTCTCGAGTCTGCATAGAGAGTCACGTTCTGACTTTATCTCGTAAACGGTAGAAGTGCCGTTGAGTATTGCTGTATCAGCTTTGCATTTACCTGCTTTAAACTCATTGAGCATCACCGAGGTGCGCAGAGAATGTCTTCCAAGGAGGATTTTTTTCGTAATGGCAGCCCGATAAATATATTCATCCCGCTGGCCGGCTATCTGAAGAATTTTGAAGGCTCGGTCGAACGCATCGCCCACAGTTGTATTCTTGGAATCACATTCTTGTGCTGGTGTCAGGCGTAAAAGACGTGCGAAAAGCTCCGAATAGCCTCTTATGGCCATTTCTTGGAATACAGCCGAAGAGAACAATCGGGTCAGAGCCGATAATTCAGATACGCTCACTGTCAATTTTTCGCTCCGTCTCTCTCAGACTTAAATTTTACCCGGCAGCGTTCTGTTAGCGTAGATGCCATCCTGATGGAAAACTGACTTTTAAGAATAAACTTACCACTAGCGTAATCGGGTAACACTCCATCATAAACTTCTTTGGGGTTCGCCTTTATCACGTCCCTTAGAAAGGCAAGTGAATGTCAAACCCATCCCAGATGGTGTCAAACCTGCCAGAAAACTGGCGGAAAATAGCGATTTCTGAGATTGGTGGTGGACCCGACGCGATTCGAACGCGTGACCTTTGCCTTCGGAGGGCAACGCTCTATCCAGCTGAGCTACGGGTCCGTCGGGTTTCCAATAGACGGTTCAGGATGGGCTTGCCAAGCCCCTATCGGTATTTTGTTCATTCACGGTTGAGCGGTTGCTTTCCAGAGGACTGCGGCAATGTCCCCGCCAGAAGGCAGAGCTTGGTCTGGCGTCAGGATCCAGGATGCGACGTCCTGCGCGGTAATTCGTTTGTCGCGGCTTATCAGATGGTGCGCTGTTGGAAATTCATCCAGTCGGACGGAAGCGGGGAGGCGCTTCAGAAAACGTGCGGTGTAAGGGGGGAGGACAAACTGATCACGGCCACCGAATACCATGAGCATTGGTGTTCTGACACGTGGTGCGGCAACGAAGGCTGCGGCCATGAGGTGGGTCAGGCCAGAGAGGGGATGAATGGTCGAACTGTGTTGGGTCAGTGGGTCAAAATACATGCGACGCAGGGCGTGAATGTTGTCGCTCGCAACACGTTCTCCGGGGACGGCTGATCCATCCAGTTTCCAGTGGGGGGCGACTGTATCGAGGCCATCCAGAACGGTTTGCCACGGCTCGCCGATTTTCATGATGGCTGGAGCGAGCAGAATAGTGCCGGATAGCTCTGGCGGCGGATTGGTCGCGAGGAGCAGGGCAACGGCTCCGCCCATGCTTTCGCCCATGACATACAGGGGCACATCGGGGTAACGCCTGCGCAGCCACGCAAGCTCTTCCCGTGTGTCCTGCACCATGCGTGCCGTGCTGCTCCAGCCGCCTGCGTCCTGTGTCGCTCCGAAGCCCCGCTGGTCTGGGGCGACGATTTCGATACCGGCAGCGCTCAGGGGCGGTGCAAAGAATTCCCAGGCGTCCCGGCTGTCTCCGAAGCCATGAAGGGCTAGAATGACGGCGCGCAAAGGCTGGGATGCAGGATAGATCCGTAACGGAATGCGAGCACCGTCTGACATGTCGAGCGTCACGTCCGGAGCAATGAGGGCTGTTTCTTCTGCTGTCGGATGCAGGTTAGGCATGGGCCGGTGTGTGCAGGCTCCGAGAAGCAGCGTGCAGGCGAAGGTGCAGGAAAGACGCCACAGGCGGTTTGAAACGGATGGGAATGAGCCTATCATCGCGGGGATTTTAGAACGTCCGCCCCTTCCGGGCGAGAAGGGAGATATTCGTGCCGTCTGAAACGCCTCATCTGGTTCTGGTTGACGGGTCCGGCTTCATTTTCCGTGCTTTCCATGCCCTTCCGCCCATGACCAGCCCGGATGGCGTTCCGGTCAACGCGGTTTACGGCTTCACGAATATGCTGACGCGCCTGCTGCGCGATCATGTTGGCACGCATCTGGCCGTTATTTTCGATGCCGGTCGTCAGACGTTCCGCAATGAGATTTACCCGCAATACAAGGCGCACCGTCCGGAGCCGCCGGAAGACCTGCGGCCTCAGTTCGGACTGATCCGCGATGCGACGGCGGCGTTCAATGTGCCTTCGATCGAACTGGCTGGCTGGGAAGCGGACGATCTGATCGCCACTTATGCCAAAGCTGTTGTGGCGCAGGGTGGACGGTGCACGATCGTCTCATCAGACAAGGATCTGATGCAGTTGATCTGTCCTGGCGTCGAACTGATGGACCCGATGAAGCAGAAGCCGATTCGGGAAGCGGAAGTCGAAGCCAAGTTCGGTGTGCGTCCAGATCAGGTTGTCGATGTTCAGGCCCTGATGGGAGACTCTACCGATAATGTACCGGGTGTGCCGGGTATCGGCGCAAAGGGCGCGGCCCAGCTCATTAATGAATATGGCACGCTGGAAAAGGTTCTGGATGCTGCAGAAGGCATGAAGCCCTCCAAACGGCGCCAGAATCTGATCGAGTTTGCGGATGCCGCCCGGATGTCCCGCAAGCTGGTTCTGCTGGCGGATGATGTGCCATTGCCGCAGCCGATTGATGAACTGGGGTGCCGTGAGCCGGTTCAGGAAACGCTCCGGGACTGGCTCGACACGATGGGCTTCCATTCCACGATCCAGCGGATGGGTCTTGGACTGGCCGCAAAGCCGAAGTCTGTACCTCGTCCCAAAGCCGCTCCTGCAGAGGACGACGCGCAGACCGTGACGCTCTCTGAAGCGTCCTATGGGCCGTATGAGACAGTCACGGATTTCGAGGCACTGGATCGCTGGATTGCCGACGCCCGGGCAGCCGGATTTGTGGCTGTGGATACGGAGACGGACAGTCTCAATGCCCGTCAGGCCAATATGGTTGGGCTTTCGCTCTCTGTGGCGCCGGGTAAGGCCTGTTACGTGCCGTTCCTGCATGTCGGGAAGCGGGATCTGTTGCAGGAGGGGGCGGAGGATCAGCCGACAGATCAGCAGCTTGATCGTGCAGAAACGCTAAAGCGTCTTGAGCCTCTGATGCGAGATCCGTCCGTTCTGAAGGTCTTTCAGAACGCGAAATACGATCTGACGGTGTTTCGCAAGGCCGGGCTGCCTGAAATTACGACAATCGACGATACGATGCTCATCTCCTACGCCCAGTCTGCGGGTGAGCACGGGCAGGGCATGGATGAACTGTCGCAGCTTCATCTTGGCCATACGCCGATCACGTATGATTCCGTGACGGGAACAGGGCGCAAGCGCATTCCGTTTGCCGAAGTTCCGCTGGATCAGGCGACCGCGTATGCGGCGGAAGATGCTGATGTCACGCTGCGGTTGTGGCAGGTGCTTCGTCCGCAGTTACGTCTTCGTCAGTCGCTGGCTCTGTATGAGGAAATCGAGCGGCCTCTGATTGAAGTTCTGACGGATATGGAAGACGTCGGGATCAAGGTGGATGCTGTTGAACTGCGTCGCATGTCCGCCGATTTTGCGACGCGCATGGCGGTGATCGAGAAGGATATTCACGAGCAGGTTGGGCGCAGTTTCAATGTTGGATCGCCCAAGCAGCTTGGTGAGATCCTGTTCGACGAAATGGAGCTTCCGGGCGGGAAACGCACCAAGAGCGGCTCATGGGGAACGGACTCATCCGTTCTGGAAGGACTGGCGGAGCAGGGGCACGATCTGCCTCAGAAGATCCTGTCCTGGCGTCAGTTGGCCAAGCTGAAATCCACTTATGCCGATGCGCTTGTTGAGCAGATGGACCAGGGAACGCAGCGCGTTCACACGTCCTTCCAGATGGCCATTACGACCACTGGACGTCTGTCTTCCAATGAGCCAAACCTTCAGAACATTCCAATCCGGACGGAAGAAGGCGCTCTGATCCGTAAGGCTTTCGTGGCGGCTCCGGGGCGTGTTCTGGTGTCGGCGGATTACAGTCAGATCGAATTGCGGCTTCTGGCCCATGTGGCAAAGATCGAGCCTCTGCTGGAGGCCTTCCATCTGGGGCAGGACATTCATGCCCGCACGGCTTCCGAAGTATTCGGTATTCCCATTGAAGGCATGGACCCGCTGACCCGTCGTCGGGCCAAGGCCATCAACTTCGGTATTATTTACGGGATTTCGGCCTTTGGTCTGGGGCGGCAGCTTCAGATTTCGCCGGGTGAAGCACGCTCTTACATTGATGCGTATTTTGCGCGCTATCCCGGTATTCGCGCCTATATGGACCGCACCAAGGAAGAGGCGAAGGAACAGGGTTATGTTCTGACGCCGTTTGGTCGTCGCTGTTATGTGCCCGGCATCAAAGACAAGAACGGCGCTCGCCGGTCCTATGCCGAACGTCAGGCCATCAACGCTCCGCTGCAGGGTGGCGCTGCCGATATTATCAAGCGCGCCATGGTGCGTCTGGCGAGAAAGCTGCCTGAGACGGGCCTGAAAGCGCAGATGCTGCTTCAGGTGCATGACGAACTGCTCTTCGAAGTTCAGGAGCAGGATGCACAGGCACTGGCGGATTTTGTCCGTCAGGAAATGGAAAGTGCCGCGAAGCTGGATGTGGCGCTTGAGGTTGAAACCGGTATTGGCCCGAGTTGGGCTGACGCACACTGAGAGACTGAACGAGCATGGAAACCCAACACGAACGCCGCAAGCGGGTCAGCAATCGCATTATCTGGGGAGTGCTGGCAGTTGCGGCGGTTCTGGGGGCTGTTGGCTTCCAGTTGGCCTCTCATGGCGGGCCGGGACTACTGGTACAGTCCAACGGAAACGAAGTTGGTGGCAGCTTCCGTCTTGAGTCCCTTGGGGAAAGTACAGTCACGGAAGGGGACTTCCACGGAACATGGATGCTGGTGTGGTTCTTTGACACGAACTGCCCGGAAGACCGGTGTCAGCCTGTACTGAAGAGTATGGAGCAGGCGTATCAGACGCTTCATGCAGAAGGTATTCGCGTCTCGCCGCTGGCGGTTTCCCTGAACCCGTTCGATGAAAACGAAGCCATCAGGAACTACGTCATTCCTGTTGCGCCTCATGTTATGCCGTTCACGGGAACGCCTAACATGATCAAGGCCATGACGGCTGAATATCATGCGCCGGATGAGAAAGAAGGCGATCATTACGTTCCGGCCCCGCGGATTGTCATCATGGATCCGAATTCTCGATATGCGGGCACGATTGATGCGACGGGTGATGCGGCTGCCCTGATTGCGCGTCTGCGCCAGCTTGCAAAGCGCTGAGTGACGATGCGGCTGTCTGCTCTGTTCCTTGCCTTGTCTCTGGGTGTGGCAGGAACTGCCCTTGCACAGGAGCAGACACCGCCTGACTGGAATGGGCAGACGCTCGGCAGCCCGCATCGGGGAGGGACGCTCCGGCTGACGGCTGATGGGCCGGGGGGAACGCTGGATCCGCAGGTCAATTACGGCACGCAGTACATGCAGGTGTTCGTCAATATGTACGACCCGCTGTTGACCTTCCGGGAGGCGCGGGGCCCCTCAGGACTGGATGTTGTACCCGATCTGGCAGAGGCCATGCCCACTATCAGCCCAGATGGTTTGACATGGACGCTGCATCTGCGATCCGGCCTGAAATTCTCGGACGGGTCGCCTGTCCGTGTTGAGGATGTGGTCGCGTCTTTCCGTCGGATCTATCGGGTTGGTAGCCCGACGGCCGCGTCGTTTTATGGTGGGATTGTCGGGGCAAAAGAGTGCCTCGATGCGCCAGATCATTGCACGTTGCCGGGTGTCGAAGGCCATCCGGATGGCACAATTATTTTTCATCTGACGCATCAGGATGGAGAGTTTCTCTACAAGCTGGCATTTCCCCATGCCGTCATCCTGCCTGCCGGAATTTCTTCCCATGATCTGGGAAATGTGACAGCGCCGGGGACGGGGCCTTACCTGATTACGCATTACGATCCTGAACACGGCATGTTGCTGGAGCGGAACCCTTACTTTCACGTCTGGAATCCGCAGGCGCAGACGGATGGGTTTGTTGATCGTATTGAATACAGTTTTGGCTTGTCGGACGAAGCGCAGATTACGGCGGTTGAGCAGGGACAGTATGACTGGATGCTGGATGCCAAGCCTTCTGATCGGCTGGGGGAGCTAGGGGCGAAGTATACGTCCCAGGTGCATATCGAGCCGCTTCTTGGTCTCTATTATCTGGCGATGAATGTTCATGAAAAGCCGTTTACGGATCAGCGGGTCCGGCAGGCGGTCAGTCTGGCGGTGAACCGTCATGCCATGACCATTCTGTTTGGTGGAAGTGCCATTTCTGAACCGCTTTGCCAAATGGTGCCGCATGGTATTCCGGGTGCGGACCTTGGATTGTCGTGCCCGCAAAATCTTGAAGAAGCACGGCGACTGGTTCGGGAGGCTGGTGCGGAAGGGCAGACGGTTACATTGGTTGTCCCCAATCGCGCTATCGAACTGGGCATGGGGACGTATCTGCGAAACGTGCTCCAGCAGATTGGCCTGAAAGCGCAATTACGACCGATCACGGCTGGTCTGGCGGACTCTTATGAGCAGAATACGGCGAACCATGTGCAGATTGCTCTGGCCTACTGGTTTGCTGATTATCCTTCCGCGTCGACGTTTCTGGATGATCTGTTCGGATGTGATAACTACCATCCGAATTCCGCCATTTCCCCAAACTTTACCGGCTTCTGTGATCAGCATGTTCAGAGCCTGTTCGAGCAGGCCAAGGCGCAGACCGATCCCGCCAAAGCCGCACCAATCTGGCAGGAGGCGGGACATGAGATCATGCGCCAAATGCCTGGTGCGCCGATGATCCAGATGAAGACCATCGATTTCGTTTCGAAAAGGTTGGGGAATTATTGTTCGACGCTTCTGAGCCATATGCTGTTTTCGCATGTTTGGGTGAAATAACGCTCAAAAGGCGAATAATATTGCAGAAATAGTCTTCAAGAGTGTCTTCTCCTTATTGCGTGGTGTGTAAGGAGAAGTGTCATGAGAGGTTTGTTCGCCAGTCTCATGAGCGCGTGTCTTGTTGTTGTTAGCCTTGGAAAAGTACAGGCGCACGACGTTCTGAAAACTCCTGAAAACTGCATCAAGGCCGCAGTCGTATTGCCTTTGCTGGGTGGTCCAGGTGACTCGCCGATTATTCCAGTCAAGGTAAACGGGTTGGATGCCGCCATGTATGTCAGCCCCATGTTCGGGCACGTTATGGTTCATGATTCTGGAAAGCTCTGGTTCCCGCTTGGAGCCGATATGCCCTTGAAAGCCCAGAATGGTGCAGTGACGTTAACCTCCCGAACACTCCTCGATGATGTGCAGATCGGACCGATGGATCTGGGAGAGATGCGTGCCAATCTTCTGGACGGTCAGGCTGAGCGCCACGTGGGAAGTCGGCCCCTCATTGGAATGCTGGGGCTAGAGAGCGAAATCTTTTCCGGAACCGATATTCTTTTTGACGTTCCCAACGGTAAGCTGGCGTTTCTGAAGTTTCGAACAGACAAGGCCTGCAAGGATGCGGCGCATCGTCTCATGGGGGCTCAGGCAAATGTTGTGGAACTGCGGCGTGGAGCACTGATTGCTGTTCGCGCTAATGCAAGATCTCAGGAGATGGTTCTTGACCCGGATTTATCAGAAACTGTTTTACCGACATCCTGGGGAGACGGCCTGAACCTGACATCGGACGACATTCGGCATGAACCAATCGTGACGACCCAGTATGTCGGGGTATCGGTCGGGCACCAGTATGTTCTCAATGTGCTGGATATTGGCGGGTATAATCCCGGCCCCCTGAATGTGCTGTTCCAGTCTGATATTTCGACTGCAGCACTTGGGGGCGATGTCTTTAGGAAAGCGGCTGTCTTGCTAGACAGGGACGCTGGTCAGGCGTTTTTCCTTCCCGAAACAGAAAACACGCCTCGTCCGACGCTACATTTCCATTTTGATGAAAGCCGCTTGGGGCACACAACTGTTACGCAGAAAACAGGACGTATTGAAACTGGTGTGAAGTGAAGGGTTAGACAGGGATCACTTCACACCTACTAAGCCTGTTTTTACAGGCCAATATCTGTACGGAAAATCTTGTCTTCCCACTGAATGGCTGCCGCGCCTTCATAAGCAAGACGACGTGCGTCTTCTGGCGTAGCAGCCTTGGCGCAGACTGTCAGAACACGTCCGCCATCCGCGACCAGAACGCCCTCGACCAGTTTTGTTCCAGCATGGAAAACCGAGACGCCCGGGACGGCTTCGGCGCGTTCGAGGCCCGAAATGCGTCCACCCTTTTTCGGAGCGTCCGGGTATCCGTTGGCAGCCAGCACCAGTGAGATAGAGGCTTCGTCGGAGAACTCGGCAGCGGCATGATCGAGATTGCCGTCTGCGAGAGATGCAAGAATAGGAAGCAGGTCTGATTTGAGACGGATCAGGAGTGCCTGTGCCTCGGGGTCACCAAAGCGGACATTGTATTCAATCAGCTTTGGGCCTTCGTTCGTCAGCATCAGGCCAGCGAAAATCACGCCACGGAAAGGTGTGCCGCGACGCACCATTTCCGCCAGCATCGGGCGGACGCTGAGGTCCAGTGCCTTTTCCTGAGCCGCGCGATTAAAGCCGGGTGGGGGGGATATAGCGCCCATTCCCCCTGTGTTCGGCCCTGTGTCTCCATCGCCGAGGCGCTTGTGGTCGCGGGCTGCGCCGATCAGAACGGCCTTGTCGTCCGAGCAGAACGCGAACAGCGAGACTTCTTCGCCCACCAGACATTCTTCGATGACGAGCGGCATACCGAGCTTCCGGATGGCGTCTTCCGCTTCTTCAACACTTTGGGCGACGACCACACCCTTGCCAGCCGCCAGACCATCCGCCTTTACGACGATCGGTGCGCCGCGACGTCGCACAAACTCAATGGCTGGTGCCTCGTTTTCGAAGCGTTCCCATTTTGCTGTTGGAATGCCAGCGGCATCCGCAACGTCTTTAGTGAACGCTTTGCTGCCTTCCAGAAGGGCCGCAGCCCTGGTGGGGCCAGCGCAGGGAATGCCAGCTTCGGCGCAGGCATCTGCCAGACCGATCACCAGAGGCGCTTCAGGGCCGGGAACGATCAGGTCGATATTCTGCTCTTTTGCAAAAGCGACAAGCCCTCCAACGTCATCCGATTTGAGGGGAACCAGTGTCGCCAGAGAGGTCATGCCCGGGTTGCCGGGAGCGGCGTAAAGCGCCGAAAGACTGGGCGAGCGCGCCAGACATGTTGCCAGGGCGTGTTCGCGCCCTCCGGAACCGACCAGCAAAACGCGCATTCCGCTCTCCCTTTTCATCTGTGGGTCCCTGAGATCAGGGCTTCGTCTGACGGCGTGCGTAGCATAGACTGGCGCCATGATGGAGAGTGATGCCGCGTCCACACGCGGGAATGTGCCGCAATATTCAGTTTCCGAGATTTCTGGAGCCATCAAGCGCACGCTTGAGACCGGATTCGGTCGCGTTCGTGTGCGCGGGGAAGTCACGGAGCTCAAGCGCTACCCGTCCGGGCATGTTTATCTGTCCCTGAAAGACGAGGGCGGAAAGATTTCCGGCGTGATCTGGCGTGGAACGGTGTCCCGTCTGGGGATGGCGCCTGAGAACGGCAATGAAGTCATCGCGACGGGGAAGGTTTCGTCCTACGGTGAGCGGTCCAGCTACCAGCTTATCATCGACCGCATGGAGTTTGCGGGCGAGGGGGCATTGCTCGCGAATATCGAACGTCTGCGCCGGAAATTGCTGGAAGAGGGCCTGTTCGAGGCCGACCGCAAAAAGCCGATCCCGTTCCTGCCGACGCTCGTCGGTGTTGTGACGTCCCGCGCGGGTGCGGTGCTGCATGATATTCGCACGACGATTGAGCGCCGCTTTCCGCGCGACGTCCTGCTGTGGCCTGTGGCTGTGCAGGGGGAAGGAGCGGCGGCCCAGATTGCGGCAGCGATTGAAGGAATGGCGCAGAGGCCACGGCGACCGGATGTTCTGATTGTCGCGCGTGGCGGCGGGTCACTTGAAGATCTTATGGCGTTCAATGATGAGCGCGTTCTGCGGGCCGTTGCGGCATGTCCTATCCCGGTTATTTCTGCGGTCGGGCATGAAACGGATACGACGCTGATCGACCTTGTTTCTGATCGACGTGCGCCAACGCCAACAGCGGCGGCGGAAATGGCTGTTCCGCTGCGCTCCGAACTGGTGGCTGATCTGGCACATCGTACGGCGCGTCTGGCAGGTGGTCTCAGCCGGATCATGCAGGTGTCCCGCGGGCGTCTCGAACAGGCAACAGCCGGACTACCCGATCTGCCTTCTCTTCTGGCGACGGCACGGATGCGGTTGGATGATCGTAGCCAGCGTCTTGATCTCGCGCTCCCCGCTTTCGTTCTGCGGGTCAGGAGCCGCCTGGATGCGCCACTACATCAACTCCCCTCGCTGGAACTGATTGTCAGTCGGGCGCGTGCTGCTTTAACTGCCCCCTCCCGACAGCTTCCATCACCACTTCTGATGATTGAACGTCGGGAAGCTGCGCTGCAAAGAGCGCAGACGGCTCTGGCGACGGCGTGGCACAGGGCAGACCAACAGTTTCACCTTCGTGTGGAACGGCAGCGGCTGTCTCCTGAGACGCTCAAGAGTGCCATTCGTCTTCAGAAGGCACGGCTTGAAGGGTTGGGAAGCTATCTGGAAGCAGTGTCTCCCAAAGCTATTCTGAGCCGCGGTTACGTTCTGGTGCAGGACAGCAAAGGTCGCCCGATGACCAGTTCGAGAGCAGAACCTGTCAACGGCCGCGTTGTTCTGTCTTTCACAGATGGCGAACGTGGGGCAAAACTGGATGCTCTGACGTCTCAGGGCGATCTCGGGCTTTAATCGCGAAGTTCCGGGCCGTTGCCCGGTTTGTAATCCGGAGTTCACATGCGTCCGTTCTGGTTGAGCCTAGTTGTCCTGCCCCTGCTGGCAGCCTGTGCCGAACAGCCTGCTGCGCCGTCTCAGACGGTTGCGCAGACTCCCGCACATAAGATTCCTCCACAGGATTTCGCGCCGGGTCTGGCTGAGGAGGCACCACCCTCGGGACAGAAGGTTCTGCTCAATGACCCTTCTGCGCCTGCCAATACGCCTCTTTGCGGCGCGGCGCTGCATGAAGCCAATCAGGCTGGTGCGGCGGTCTATGCACAGGGGCTGGCAAGTACCGCGTCGTCCTGCCCTCAGAATGCCTGTTTTGAGCCATTGACGGGGACGTTCATTGCGGCAGATGGCAACAAAAGCGTGTGCCGCTAAAAGTTTTCAGCACAGATTGAGCTGTTGCATTTCCCTATCATTCACAGTGCTTTAAGATGCGTCTCACAAAAGAGTGAGGCTTGTGATGACTGATAATCTGAAATGCCCCAAATGCGGGTCTGAGCATGTCTATCCGGACGGTACCCTGTGGGTCTGTCCGGATTGTGCCAATGAATGGAACCCGGAAGCTGACGGCCAGGACGATGCGGGTGAGGGAAGTTCCGTGATCAAGGACGCGAACGGGAATGTTCTTGTCGATGGTGATAGCGTGACGGTTGTGAAGGACCTTAAAGTCAAAGGGTCTTCACTCGTTGTTAAAAGCGGGACCAAGGTCAAGAACATCCGCCTGGTTGATGCGACGGACGGGCATAACATTGCCTGCAAGATCACGGGGATTGGCGCCATGAATCTCAAGTCGGAATTCGTCAAGAAGTCCTGATTGCCGTTCTGATCTTACTGAGTTTTCATTCAGCCCTCGCGAACCTCATGCGAGGGCTGAATGCGTTCTGGCGGCTTTTAAAAAAGGTGTATTTGCAGCATGGACGTTATTCTTGGTGGAACAGGGCATGTGGGTCGGGCTGTTGTAAAGACCGTTCTGGCCGCAGGGCATGACGTGACTGTTGTCAGCCGCCGTGCCAGTTCGGCTTCAGGCGGTGAATTTTCGACTGTTGCTCTGGACGTGACAGATACTTCCACCTTGCGCACACTGTTCCAGAAAGCGCGCAGGGTGTTCGTCCTGCACCCGCCTGCTGCCGTATCGGGTAACACGGATATTGAAGAGCGTAGAACAGTTCGCTCTATCCTGACGGCGCTTCAGGGTCTTCGTCTGGAAAAACTGGTGGTGCAGTCAACATATGGTGCCCAACCGGGTGAACATTGCGGGGATCTGGGTGTTCTTTATGAACTGGAACAGGGTGCACGCCGCCTGGATGTAGCGGTCTGTATCGTGCGGGCGGCCTATTACATGACTAACTGGGCTGGACTTCTGGAGAGTGCCAAGGCGACGGGGGTGATGAAAACTCTGCTGCCGTTTGCTCAGGCTTTCCCGAGGGTGGCGCCAGAAGATGTCGGCCATTTTGCGGGACAGATGCTGCTCTCCGATGAGGGGCAGAGTGGGATTTATAATATTGAGGGCCCGAAAGCTTACACGCCTGACGAGGTCGCGGGCGTGTTCAGTGACCTTCTGGGGCGGTCTGTTCAGGTAGAATCCGTTTCGCAGGATCAGTGGTATGCGACGTATCTTGCCAATGGTTTTTCCGCTGAGGCTGCCCGTTCTTATACTGCGATGACGGGGCTTTTCGTTCATCAGCGCTTATGAGTTGCCAGTGGATCCGCACCGCGGACCGACGGATCTTGAAACCTGCCTGCGTCGCTTTCTGTAAGGCTTGCCAGTAAGCAACAAAAAAGCCGACCGGAGGATAATCCGGTCGGCTTTTCTTTAGACGTTATGGAAACGCTTTTCAGCGCTTCCACCACCCAACGCGGCGTATTGCCGGGGGAAGTTCGTCAATGTTGATCGGCTGAAGAGTACTGTCTTCACCAGCCGTTTCCTCAGCCTTGGCTTTTGTGGCCTTGGTCGTGCGACGCGTGCGCTTCGGCTTGGCCGGAGCATCTTCTTCGGAAGGGGCTGCCGTTTCAACAGCCACATCCTCAACTTTGGCTGCGGAGGCCTTGGTTGTACGACGGGCGCGCGTGCGTTTTGGCTTGACCGTGGCGTCTTCTGCGACGGTAGGGACAGGAGCTTCGACCTCGGCTTCTTCCACCACAACAGGCGTTGCCACTTCTACCTTCGTGCTGCGACGACCACGGCCACGCTTCGGCGTTTCCTTTGGCTCAGCAACAGGAGAAGCCACAGCTTCTGTGAGAGCTGCAACACGTGCGTCATCAATAGTGATCGGAGCAGGCATTGCTGCAGAGGTGCGAACCGGACGTGCTGCCTGTTCCATCTCTGCCTGTTCGATCACATCGAAGATATCGAAACTGCCACCAAACGGGTCAGCTGGTGTCGGTCCAACATAGTTGCGCTGCTGAGAGGCTGGACGCTCTTCACGGCGGCGCTGGTTCTGAGCGGGAGCCTGACGGGACTGCTGTGGAGCAGGCGTTTCTTCCCACGCAGGAGCAGAGGCCTGAGCCTCGACTTCAGTCTCGTCGTCCTTCTGAACGCGCTTGAAGCGGGTGCGACGGCGTCCTGGAATGAGGCCGACCTCGCCATTTTCCTGTTCCTGCGGATAGGAAGGCTGCTCGACCTGCGTCTCGGAAGCATTGCCCTGCGTCGTCTCGTTCTCGGAAGACTGATCCCGGCGACCACGACGACGGCGACGGCGACGATTGCCGTTGTTGCCCTCTTCTTCGTCACTGGTTTCCACTTCGGCTTCTTCTGCACGGGCAGGTGCCGGAGCCGCTTCTGCAGCGATAGCCAGCGGAAGAGCCGGAGCTTCGTCTTCAATGATCTCGATCGTCCGGACCGTCTGAGGTGCTGCAGCCTGAGCAGGGACATAGGCCGGAGCCGCCGTCTGCGGACTGAGGCGTTCGATGCGCATCTCGGAAGCAGGCAGCTCTTCTTCCGTCCGGAAGATCACGCGCATGCGGTGACGCTGCTCGATGTCCGACAGCCAGTCGCGCTTGTGGTTCAGAATGTAGAGCGCGATGCTCGGGCCAATATAGACTTCGATTGCCGCAGCGCGCTGACGGGTGCCTTCTTCGTCAATGGCACGAAGCACATGCAGGGCAGAGCTTTCCGTTCCACGAATGAATCCGGTTCCCTGGCAGTGCGGGCAGACCGTCAGCAGGGACTCTGCAATGGACGGACGCAGACGCTGGCGGGACATTTCGAGCAGACCGAAATGAGAGATATGCCCGACCTGAATGCGTGCGCGATCCGTGCGCAGGGATTCCTTGAGGCGCTTCTCGACCTGCGCGTTGTGACGACGGCTCTCCATGTCGATGAAATCGATCACGACGAGGCCGGCCAGGTCACGCAGACGCAACTGGCGAGCCACTTCTTCAGCCGCTTCAAGGTTGGTCCGGAGAGCCGTTTCCTCAATGTTGCGCTGGGAAGTGGACTTGCCGGAGTTCACGTCAATGGCGACCAGCGCTTCGGTCTGGTTGATGACAAGGTAGCCACCAGACTTCAGGCGCGCTGTCGGAGAGAACATCGCATCCAGATGGCCTTCGACGTTGTAGCGCGCGAAGAGGCTCTGACCGCGGTTTTGCCACAGCTTCACCTTGCCAGCGTTGTGCGGCATCAGCAGGCGCATGAACTCGCGGGCGCTCTTCCAAGCAGCTTCACCGTCGACCATGATGTCTTCGATGTCTTTGGAGAACAGATCGCGGATGGCGCGCTTGATGAGGCTTGCTTCCTCATAAACCAGCGTCGGAGCGACGGAAGACAGCGCATGTGAGCGAATGTCATCCCAGAGCTGAAGCAGGTATTCGCAGTCGCGGATGATTTCCGGTCCAGGGCGGCCTGCGCCGGCTGTGCGGACAATCATGGCCATCGACTTGGGCAGGTTCAGCTCCGCAATGATGTCACGCAGACGACGACGATCGGTGTCGGACGTGATCTTGCGGGAAACACCGCCGCCGCGCAGGGCGTTCGGCATCAGGACGCAGTAACGGCCGGCGAGGGAGACATAAGTGGTCAGGGCTGCACCCTTGTTGCCACGTTCTTCCTTCACAACCTGCACGAGCAGGACCTGTCGGCGCCGGATAACTTCCTGGATCTTGTAGTTGCGCAGGAAGCGGGCCGTGCGACGTGAAGCTGCGCTCTCTTCTCCGGTGTCGTGTTCTCCGCCTACGGTTTCCGGAGTGCGACGATCCTGGTTTTCGGTCTCGTCGGTTTCGTCAGAAACTGTTTCTTCTTCGCTTTCCGGAAGGTCGGTGCGCTGTTCGGACGCGACGTCTTCTTCCTGGATGGCCAGAAGTTTCTCACGGTCTGCAACCGGGATCTGGAAGTAATCCGGGTGAATTTCGCTGAAGGCGAGAAAACCGTGACGGTTTCCGCCGTATTCTACGAAAGCGGCCTGAAGGCTCGGCTCAACGCGAATGACTTTGGCAAGGTAGATATTGCCCTTGAGCTGTTTTCTGGACGATGTCTCGACGTCGTAATCTTCAACGCGGTCACCGTCCATGACCACGACACGCGTTTCTTCCGCGTGCGTGGTGTCGATAAGCATACGCTTGGTCATGGAAAACTGAACTCCACGATGTTCCAGTGTGGCGCTTTGGGCCAGAGGGAACACCTGATTGTACGGGGTGGAGGGGGCGGATCAGCCGGAATGCCAGTCCGCGGGACGCATCTGGTCCCGTTCCGGCTAGGCTCCTGGCTGTGATCACGTCGCGTGACATTCGACCCCTGACAGACGTCCGGCCCATGGTCTGGTACCGGATGAAAACGCATTCCGGTCAGGGTGTGAGCCTGTGCCGGACTGAACTAATCCTGCCGGAGCAGCCCGATCAGGACATGGCACAGAAAATGTCAGGCACATGTCAAACGATGGGGCGTCACGGCTCGGACAATGGAGGCGGGAGCGTTGCGGGGAGAGGGTAAAAGCCCACAGACGATCGGACCGCTCTCTTCAGGTCCTTGGCGCGCAGGATGACTTAAAGAAGAGCCGCTGGCAAGCGTGGCTTTATCAGGCTCTCCAAAAGGTGCTTTGCCTTGTTTCAGACATTGTCCTGTGTCTGTATTGTTTGGGGTCATGAAACGATCGAAAAGACGCAGGATATACGGATGCTGACGCGACGCACGGTACTGGAAGGTCTTGCCTGTCTGTCAGCGGCAGCGCCGCTCAATGCAGTCGCCCGCAGCAGGCATCCGACGCATCATTCTCCTGCGGCCAGCACGCTCCATGCGCCAGCAGTTCACCGGAATGCTGCTCCTCCGAAGCCACTTGTGATGCTGGATCCCGGGCATGGGGGCAAGGATCCGGGAGCGATCGGTGTTTCTGGTACGTATGAGAAACATATTGCGGAAGCGGCTGCGACTGAACTCCAGAGGCAGCTTCTGGCGTCAGGGCAGTACCGGGTCGCGATGACGCGTTCCGAAGATCGGTTCATTCCCCTGGAAGGGCGGGTAGAACTGGCACAGCATCATCAGGCGCATCTCTTTATTTCCATGCATGCTGATGCATTGCATGACCGCGATGTTCGTGGTGCCAGCGTCTATACGCTCTCCAGTGGTGCCTCGGATGCGCAGACAGCGGCTCTTGCGCAGAAGGAAAATAGTGCGGACCGTTTTGGAGGGCCCGCGTTTCATGGGATGTCCCCGGATGTGCAGCAGATCCTCTCCAGTCTTGTTTCAGAAGAAACGCGGCGGGGCTCTGCGCACATGGCATCGAGTGTGGTCGGGGCGTTCCGGAACCGGATCGGTCTGCTGACTCATCCGTCCCGTCATGCGGCTTTTGTTGTTTTGAAATCTGCGGAGATTCCGTCTGTTCTCGTTGAGATGGGGTTCATGTCCAACCGGCTGGATGAAGCGGCCCTGCGTCAGGCCGTTCACCGAACGCAGGTGGCGAGTGCGATGAAAACCGCCGTTGACCGATACTTTTCCGCGCAGCATGGTTTGATGACGGGCTGACCCTGAAAGAATGCAGGGCAGAGTTTTTGGTCATGTGGGTTGCGCATAACGAAAGAATCGGACATTTTCCGTCGCCATGACATTTCTTTCGATCCTCTCGCTTCGACTTATCGGCCCCTGAACGCCATATCTTAGGCGGGCAGCGTTCCGTTGCGTTCAGGGGATGACAGACCAGAAATTTTCCTGACCAGCGAGATGATCAAGACATGACTTTCCAACATCCGTCCTTCGGTACAATTTCCGACGACCGCGTTATCATTTTCGATACGACGCTGCGTGACGGTGAACAGTCCCCCGGTTTCTCCATGAACCTCGAAGAGAAGCTCCGCATGGCGCATGCGTTGAGCGCTCTGGGCGTGGATGTTATCGAAGCGGGTTTCCCTGTCGCTTCCAAGGATGACTTCGAGAGTGTCCGCAGCATTGCGGAGCAGGTGCGCGGCTCCGTTATTTGTGGGCTGGCTCGCAGTGGCGGCAAGCGCGATATTGAATCCTGCGGTGAAGCTTTGAAGGGCGCTGAACGCTCCCGTATCCATAACTTTATTTCCACATCTCCGCTGCACATGAAGTACAAGCTGCGGATGGAGCCGGAAACGGTTCTGGACATCATCGCTTCTGGCAACCAGAAGGCCCGTCAGTATACGGACGACGTGGAATGGTCTGCCGAGGACGGCTCCCGCACGGACCCCGACTTCCTGTGCCGCTGTGTCGAAATCGCCATCAAGAATGGTGCGAACACCATTAACATCCCCGATACCGTAGGCTTTGCGACGCCGGAAGAAATGCGCCGCATCTTTACCATGCTGCGTGAGCGTGTTCCGGGTGCGGATCAGGTGATCTTCTCCACCCATAACCATAATGATCTGGGGCTGGGCGTTGCGAATACGCTAGCTGCTGTTGAAGGTGGTGCGCGTCAGATCGAATGCACGATCAATGGTATCGGCGAGCGCGCTGGTAATGCCGCTCTGGAAGAAATCGTCATGGCGCTGCGGACACGTCACGACCAGTATGGCAAGGTGACTGGTATCGAGACGCCGAAGCTGCTGGGCATGTCCCGGATGCTGGCGACGATCACGGGCTTCGACGTGCAGCCGAACAAGGCCATCGTTGGCCGGAACGCGTTTGCACATGAAAGCGGTATTCATCAGGACGGTGTTCTGAAGAATGCAGCCACTTATGAGATCATGACGCCGGAGAGCGTGGGCTGGAACAAGAGCTCACTGGTGATGGGCAAGCATTCCGGCCGTGCCGCATTCCGCGACAAGCTGGCCCAGCTGGGTTACCCGCCGCTGGAAGAAGAGGCGCTGAACGCTGCTTTCGCGCGTTTCAAGGACCTGGCTGACAGCAAGAAGGTCGTGTTCGACGACGACATCTGTGCGCTGGTGGATGATGAAAGCCGTGATCATGAGCGCATTCACCTGATCTCGCTGGAAGTTGCTTCGGGTACGAAGCAGAAGTCTCAGGTCAAGCTGGAAATCAGCGTCGATGGTGCCATCCAGTATGCAGCCGTAAGCGGAAACGGGCCGGTTGATGCGGCATTCCGCGCTATTGGTGAAGCCTTCCCGCACTCCGCTGAACTGGCACTGTTCTCTGTGGCGAATGTTACGGAAGGGACGGATGCACAGGCCCGTACCACCGTCCGTTTGCAGGAAAACGGCAAGCTTGTGGACGGTCAGGGTGCCGATGCGGACACGGTTGTGTCTGCGGTGCGTGCCTATATCCATGCTCTGAACAAGCTGCTGACCAAGCGTGAGCGCACCGAGCCTGAAGCGCTCTGAGTTTTCGCGATTGATGAGCGAACCTTAAAGGACGAATAAATATCGTTCTTTAAGGTTCTGGACAAAAATAACACGATTGATATTGTCTCCTTCTGAACTTGGAAGGGGCAGCTATGCCGCATTCGTGGCTTTATACGGCGTCGGGTCTATTCGTAGGCTTTCTGGTAGGCATGACCGGAGTGGGGGGAGGGTCCCTCATGACGCCACTGCTGATCCTGCTCTTCGGTGCAAAACCACAATCCGCGGTCGGAACTGACCTTCTTTACGCTGCCATCACGAAAATCGTTGGAACCGGGCTCAACCGTCATATGGGGGTTGTGAACTGGCGGATTGTCGGCTGGCAGATGGCCGGCAGTATTCCTGCCAGTCTGTTGTGCCTGCTGTTTCTGCATCATGAAGGTATGTCAGATTCTGCATCAAGACTGATCCGGATTGTTCTTGGGGTCGCGCTTCTTCTGACAGCACCGGCCATTCTTCTGAAGCCGAAGCTGAGGAAATGGGCGGAAGGGCGTGTACCCTTGAGTGAGACGTCGGAAACGGTACTGACGGTTCTGTTGGGTGTGCTTCTGGGGACGTTGGTGACATTGTCTTCAGTCGGAGCCGGCGCCGTTGGAATGGCGGCTCTGACAATGCTCTATCCGCGTCTGAATATGCGGACACTTGTTGCAACCGATATTGCTCATGCCGTCCCCCTCACGCTGATTGCAGGTGGTGGGCACTGGCTGGAAGGGGCGGTTGATACGGCCGTTCTAATCGCGCTGCTTCTCGGGTCTATTCCGGGAATTATTCTGGGAACGCTTTGCGCGGGCAAGCTTCATGAAGATACCCAGCGCTGGGTGCTGGGTATCCTTCTGGCTGTCATTGGCTTCCGGATGATCTGAAATCCGGAAGCCCTCAGGCTTTAGTAGCCGTAGTTGCTCTGCTGAGGATAACCGTTGTTGTAGCCCTGCGGCGGATATCCGTTCTGGCAGTTCGTGTTCGGTGGGCACTGATACTGCTGTTGCGGGTAGGTCGGGTATTGACCATTCTGCTGCGGGTATCCCTGTTGCGGATAGGCGCCCTGCTGAGGATATCCGTTCTGGTATCCGCCCTGCTGATAGCTCGGGCGGTTCGGCGTTGTTACGGCACCTGTGGCGGCACCAAGAGCACCGCCCGCAAGTGCGCCAATCGCCGCGCCGCGGCCGCCACCTGCAAGTGCGCCAATAGCTGCACCTGTGCCACCGCCAAGAAGACCGCCACCAAGGGCTCGGGAGCCCGGATCATAATTTCCCTGACAACCGCCCAGGGAAAGAACGGTCGCAAAGGCTCCAACCAGAGCAATTCCCCGGAAAGCGGGGCGGGCGATAACGGACCTCATGTCACAAATCCTTCGATGTCATGGTCAACCGGCCTGATACCAGACTCAGTAGCCATTTCGTGAACGGTGGCTTGGCGTGGTTGCCGCGCCGACTGCAGCGCCTGTGCCGCCACCTGCAAGCGCACCGATAGCTGCACCGCTACCACCGCCTGCAATCGCGCCAAGCGCTGCACCAGCGCCTGCGCCGATCAGGGCGCCGGAACCGGCACGGGCGCCACTGTCGTATGGATTGCCACACCCAGCAAGAGCGGCGCCGCAAAGGGCCAGAGCTGCGAGAAGGCGAGGGGTCTTGGTGTTGGTCATCTGTCTTATCCTCTTTTAATCGTCTGCTCTTCGGTCATATGAGATAGAAGAGCAGATAAATCCATGGAGTGGTAACGCGGGAAACGTGACTGAAGGGTGGCAGGATTGAGGCGGCAGAAAATTTTTTTCCGTGTCTGACGGGCGCGTGATGAAAAGTTGTTTCTGTTTGACGACATTATACTGCACGGAACCCTTGCTGAACGGCCGCTGCAACGTTAAGTCCACCCGCGGGGAGCCCGCCCCATATTATACTCTGTGATCTCTCCGCTCTCAGAGCCGCGCCAGGAGTTTTGGATGTTTTCTCGTCTGCTGGGTCTCATGTCTGCTGACATGGCGATCGACCTCGGCACTGCCAACACGCTTGTTTATGTCAAAGGCCGTGGCATCGTGCTCGACGAGCCGTCTGTTGTCGCCATTGCTGAAGTGCGTGGAAAGAAACAGGTTCTGGCAGTTGGCAACGAAGCCAAGCAGATGGTCGGGCGTACGCCTGGCAACATCACGGCGATCCGTCCGTTGCGTGATGGCGTGATTGCGGACTTTGAAGTTGCTGAAGAGATGATCAAGCACTTCATCCGCAAGGTGCATAACCGCCGCGCTTTTGCGAGCCCGCAGATCATCATCTGTGTTCCTTCCGGTGCGACAGCTGTTGAACGACGCGCCATTCAGGAAAGCGCGGAAAGTGCCGGGGCTCGTAAGGTGATGCTGATCGAGGAGCCCATGGCCGCCGCGATCGGTGCTGGTCTTCCTGTAACCGAGCCATCTGGCAGCATGATCGTTGATATTGGCGGTGGCACCACGGAAGTGGCGGTCATTTCGCTGGGTGGTATTGTCTATGCGCGTTCTGCCCGTGTGGGCGGGGACAAGATGGATGAAGCCATCATCTCCTATATCCGCAAGACCTATAACCTTCTGGTCGGTGAAAGCTCGGCCGAACGAATCAAGATTGAGCTTGGTGCGGCCATGATGCCGGATGATCCGTCCAACCCGGACGGCCCGATCACGGAAATCAAGGGACGTGACCTGATCAATGGCGTTCCGCGGGAAGTGATGGTCAGTCAGGCGCAGATTGCAGAGAGCCTGGCAGAGCCGGTTATGCAGATCGTAGACGCAGTCACGACAGCGCTTGAAAATACACCGCCGGAACTGGCTGCCGATATTGTGGACAAGGGTATCGTTCTCTCGGGTGGCGGAGCGCTCCTGTATCGTCTTGATGAGGTTCTGCGCCTTTATACGGGTCTTCCGGTCACTGTTGCTGAAAATGCTCTCTCCTGCGTGGCGCTGGGAACAGGTCGTGCGCTGGAAGAGATGCGTCGTCTGCGCAGCGTGCTGAGCAGCATGTACTGAACCCGGACTTTCCCCGGTGTTTTCCATCCACACCCGGCAGGTCCTTGCGAGAGCAGCCCTGCCTATCCTGATCCTACTGGCTGTGGCGCTGGTGCTGCTTGGGCTGGTCCGGCGACCGGTGGTGGATGGGGTGCGTCTGAGGGCGACGGATATTCTTGCCCCCGCCTATCAGGCGCTTGTTTATCCGCAGGCGCGTGTTCAGGAATGGCTGGTTGATCTCCGGGGTGCGACAGATCTCGCCAAGGAAAATGCACGCCTGCGAGATGAAAACCGTGCCCTGCGGCACTGGTACGATGTGGCAGTGGCGCTTGCGGCGGAGAATGCGCGCCTGAAAAGCAGTCTTCACTGGATTCCGGAAAGTGCGCCGCAATATGTGACGGGTCGGGTGACGCGTGATGATGGTGGGCCTTACTCCCGTGCCGTTCTGCTGGATGTTGGAAGCGGTCATCAGATTCACACAGGCGATGTCGCGCTCGATTCGGCTGGCCTGCTGGGGCGGGTAACGGAAATTGGTCCGCATACCGTGCGTGTTCTGCTGATCAATGATGATGCCAGCCGTATTCCCGTTACCCTTGCGGCATCTCGTGGCGATGCCATCATGGCGGGTGACGATACGGATACTCCGCGTCTGATTTACTATCCGCAGGATCATCATCCGATTGAAGGAGAGCGCGTCGAAACGCGTGGCCAAAGCGCCATGCCTGCCGGGTTGCCGATTGGAACCGTGCATTATCTGGCACCCAATCGCCCTGTTGTGATGCCGGATGCTGATTTGCGGCGGTTGGATATCGTTCGGGTGTTTGATTACGGAGACGATGGCGGACAGGCGCCGGATGCTCCAGGCAGGGTCAAGGTACGGCGTCCCGCGGCAGAACCCACCCTGCCGGGTGGATTGCCTTTTCCCAGGTTGCCCGGAATGCCGGAGACTTTAGGGAAGGGGGGGCAATAAGTCATGGTTGCCGAGAACTCTACACCCCATCTGCATTCTGCCGTTGAACCGCGGCAAACGATACGGCGGCGGCTGGATATGTTCGCGCGGGCTGCCATGCCTTCGTTGTTTATTATTCTGGTTGCGGTCCTGCTTTCTGCCCCTTTTGGTATTCCGGGCCAGCCTGAGCTGCAGTTTGGAATTGCCATGTGCACAGTCTGGTTCTGGGCATTCAGTCGTCCGAAATCCATGCCAGCCTGGGCGGTCTTTCTCTGTGGGTTGAGCGTCGAAATTTTCAGTTTTGGTCCGCCGGGGGCAGTTCTTTTGTCCCTGCTGGTCATTTATGGGGTCGCCCATCACTGGCGATACGGCCTGTCACGGCTGGGCTTCGTATCCTGCTGGTTGATTTTCAGCTTTTTTGCGGCCCTGGCATCCTTTTTTCAGTGGGCTCTCGTCTGCGTCCATGCATTTGCGCTATTATCTCCGGCACCAGGCCTCTTTCAGGCTGCGCTGACTATCGGTATCTATCCCAGCCTGACTGCGTTGTTTGTCTGGGGGCGCCGCACGTTTGCCAATCCCGACCAGGCCTGACGGCGCATTTTTCGCGCGTTTCGCGCAAAACGCCGCCTTTTTTCCGGACTTGAACGCCAGACCTGATGCCTTCCAGAAAACGCCCTTTTCGGTCCCTGATGCGCTCACGACGCCAGGACGCGCCCGTGCGCTCCGGCCGGGGTGTTTTCACGCGCCGTGCGCTGATGGTGATGGCTGTTCAGGCGGGTGTTCTCGGTGCGTTGGGACGGCGACTCTATAATATTCAGACGGTCGAGGGCGATCATCTGCGGCAGCTCGCAGAGCGCAACCGGACCAGCAAGCGCCTTCTGGCACCGGCACGCGGGACAATTCATGACCGCTTCGGAACAGCGCTCGCCGATAACAAGGTGAGCTGGCGTGCGTTGCTGATGCCGGAAGAAACAACGGATATTGCCGCTGTTATCGAACGCTTCTCACAGATTGTCCCTCTTGATGAGCATGATCACGCCCGGATCGAGCGGGACCTGAAGCACGTCCATAAGTATGTGCCGGTCACGCTGCATGAGTTCCTGTCATGGGACGACATGGCGCGGATCGAACTGAATGCACCGTCGCTCCCAGGTGTTCTGGTCGATGTTGGCTCCACTCGGCTGTACCCGTTTCAGGAACTGACGGCTCATATTGTCGGTTATGTCGCTCCCCCGAATGAGGACGACGTTGCCAAGGACACAACCCTGTCTCTGCCGGGTATGCGCGTCGGGCGCGCCGGGATCGAGCAGACGCAGGAGTCGGTACTGCGGGGGGACCCCGGATCCGTAGAAATGGAAGTCAACGCGCTGGGGCGTGTGATTGGCGAAATCGACCGCGTAGAAGGGCAGCAGGGGGAGGACGTCCGTCTGACCCTTGATGTGGGCCTTCAAGGGAAGGTGCTGGAGTATCTTGGAGACCGTGTGGCCAGTTCTGTTGTGATGGACTGCCAGAATGGCGAAGTTCTCGCGATGGTCAGCACGCCTTCTTTTGATCCTTCGCTCTTTGACTCGGGTGTTAGTCATGCCCAGTGGAATGAATGGGCGAATGATCCGCGCACACCGCTGGTCGACAAGGCGGTGTCTGGTCTCTATCCGCCTGGATCAACGTTTAAGCCTGCAGTGGCACTCGGCGCCTTGAAGGCGGGTGCTGTTACCGCGCAGGACCGCTTCAACTGTCCGGGCTATTTTGACATGGGCGGGGTTCGGTTTCACTGCTGGAATCGCTGGGGCCATGGCATGGTCAACATGCGCGACGCCCTGAAATATTCCTGTGACGTCTATTTCTACGAAGTAGCCCGCCGCTGTGGAATGGACCCGATCCAGACAGTCGGAAATTCCATGGGGCTGGGTGTCAAGCTGGACATCGAACTGCCCCACGTCCGCTCTGGTGTCATTCCGACGCCGGAGTGGCGGCAGCAGCATGGTTTCCACTGGAACGGTGGTGACACCGTCAATGCCGGTATCGGGCAGGGGTTTGTTCAGGTGACGCCTCTGGCGCTGGCTACCTATGTGTCGCGCATCGCATCTGGCAGGAATGTTCAGCCGCATCTGATCCGGGCAACAAATGATCAGATCTCCAGTCTGGCATCTCTGGATGCTGCGCCGGCTCTTGATATTCCCCAGGAGCATATGGGTGTCGTTCGGGCAGGTATGTTCGCGGTTGTGAATGAACCGCACGGATCGGCTCCCAAAGCCCGGCTGGATCTGCCGGATGTTCAGATGGCGGGGAAAACCGGGTCGGCACAGGTTCGGCGTGTGTCACGTGCGCTTCGCGAGTCCGGGCACTTCAATTCCATGAACCTGCCGTGGGAATACCGCCCACATGCCTTGTTCATCTGCTTCGCACCTTATGATGATCCGCGATATGCAGTTTCTGTTGTGGTTGAGCATGGCAATGCGGGTGCTGATGAAGCAGCGCCTCTGGCCAAGCAGATCATGACCGAAACATTGGTGCGAGACCCTTCAAACCAGTCGCGGCCACCAGGTCAGACCGTGGCGCAGAAAGAGCCAGATCAAGGATGAGGGGCGGTGTCGTGAATGCATTCGGCTTTCTGAAGTCTGACAAACGCCTGTTGCGGGCGGAGCCGGATTTCCGCCCGATGGCGCGGCTGCTTCAGGTGAACTGGCTGTATGTGCTGCTGGTCTGTCTGCTCGCGGGAGTGGGTTATATTGCACTTTACTCGGCTGGCGGCGGTTCTGCGAAGCCATTTGCGGGGCCGCAGATGGTCCGTTTCGGCTTTGGGCTTGTGATGATGATCGCTGTTGCGCTTGTCAGCCCGCGGATCCTCCGCCTCGTATCTGTTCCAATTTATCTTTTTTCCATCGCCCTGCTTGGCCTCGTGCTGCGGATGGGGCATGTGGGCAAGGGGGCCGAGCGCTGGATCAACCTGGCGGGAATGCAGTTTCAGCCATCTGAATTCGCCAAGATTGGACTGGTTCTGATGCTGGCGACATGGTTTCACAGGATTGGAAACGAGCGGATGGGCAATCCGCTTCGTCTCGTTATTCCTGCCATCCTGACACTGCTGCCTGTTGTTCTGGTTCTGAAAGAGCCAAATCTTGGGACGGCGACCATTATTGGCGTTATCGGGGCCACGCTGTTTTTCGCGGCCGGAATGCGGCTATGGCAGATCGTCATTCTTGTGGCGCCCATCCCGTTTCTGGGGAAGTTCATTTACGGCCATCTGCATGATTACCAGAAGGCCCGGATCGATACTTTCCTACACCCTGAGCATGATCCGCTCGGTGCGGGTTACAACATCATCCAGTCCAAGATCGCTTTGGGCTCTGGTGGCATGTGGGGCGAAGGATACCTGCATGGCAGTCAGGGGCAGTTGAACTTCCTGCCGGAAAAGCAGACGGACTTCATTTTCACCATGATTGGCGAAGAATGGGGTTTTGCGGGCGGCATTGCCGTCATTGGTTTGCTGATAGTCCTGACGTTGGGTGCCACGCTGATTGCCATGCGGAGCCGTAATCAGTTCGGGCGACTGCTCGGGCTTGGCATTGCGATGGATTTCTTCCTGTACTGTGCCGTCAATCTGTCGATGGTAATGGGCGCTATTCCGGTCGGTGGTGTGCCGCTTCCGCTGATATCCTATGGTGGTTCAGCCATGCTGACGATGATGTTCGGCTTTGGGTTGCTGATGTCAGCCTGGGTCCATCGCAATGAGCGTGACCCAGGATTTGAAGACGAAGACGATTGACGCCTTAGAGTTCCAGGAGAACCTTGGATGAGCTTTTCCGGTCCAGCGATGCGTCGAAAGCATCTTTGTACTGAGCCAGCGGAAAGCTGTGGGTGATGAGACCATCCGCAATCCATGGATTGTTCGAGAGGATCTTCAGCGCTTCTGCGAACTCTTCATCAAAGCGGAATGTCCCCCGATAGTCGATTTCCCGCGCGATGATCTGTCCCAAGGGAGCTGGCACATCGCCCGGTGGGAAAATCCCGACCTGCACGAGGGTGCCGCCTTTCTGTGTCCTGGCGATTGCAGTCGGGAGGGCAGGTATGACGCCGGTGGCCTCAAAAACGATTTCATACTCGTCGTCATGATTGTCACGGCCTGTGTTGATGGTCGTGGTCGCACCCAGCTTGCGAGCAATATCAAGTGCAAAGTCCTGAAGATCGATTGCGACGATTTCTGAAGCGCCAGCCACTTTGAGGCCCGCGACAATCAGGGCGCCAATCGGGCCGGCCCCCTGAACCATAATGCGTTTGCCCGTAACATCGCCAGCGCGGGCGATGGCATGGAGAGCGACAGAGAAGGGTTCGGCAAGGCTGGCGCGTTTTACATCCAGACCTGATGGTAGCGGATGAAGCTGGGATGTTTCGACAACCATGTCCCGCCGGAAACCGCCATCCGTGTGGGGAATAAACGCGGCACTGCCAAAAAAGCGCATGTTCCGACACAGATGTTTCGTGCCACGTTCACATTCCGGGCAGTGCCCACAGGGGCGAGCCGGATGAATGGCGACAGCATCCCCGACCCTGAAACGCGTTTCGTCCGGGCTGACGGCTTCTATAATTCCTGAGACCTCGTGGCCGAGAATCATCGGTTCGCGCAGAACGGAAGCGCCAGCGCCCCCATGTAGAAAATAATGCATGTCCGACCCGCAGATACCGCCCCAGGCAGGGCGTATGAGCGCCTGACCTGCTTTGAGTGGCGGGACTGCAACGGTCTCTAAACGCAGGTCACCCTTTTTATGAATAACCAGAGCTTCCGTTGTCTGAGGGGCGGAAAAGCCGGACATGGGCTATGCCTCGTTCGTCTGAACAACATGAGATGAAGAGGCTCAGATATGACCGATCTTGTGCGCTAAAAGCAGTCACGTTTGGGCGATGCGGGCAGCCTTGGCTATCCATTCAGACGTCTAGAAGACAGTTTTCGACCACGTGTAAAGTTTCTGAGTGCGCCAGTGGTTCAACGCCACATGCGAGCAAGAAGTCCGCAATGCCATTCAGTGTGTCCGGGCAGCGCGTCGGATCATCGGGGTTGCCTTCCGGCACCCAGATGATGGTCTCATAACGCGCGCGGGTCAGCAGGACACGATAGGTGTTGAGGGACCAGAGGGCTTTTTCAACGGACTTGACGGTCTGCCATGTGGTTCCGCTAAAGCGCCGGGACTGCCAACGTTGTGGGTAGCCTGTACGGATGAAATCTCCATCCCAGCAAAGGCCGACAAAATCCAGTTCCAGGCCCTGAATGGCAAATTGAGTGGCAACGGTTTCAAGCGCATCAGAGGCCCGGACGTCTTTGTCTGGAACCCAGCGGTTCAGGAACCATTGAGCGACCGCGTTGGAGTCCATGTGAGCCAATTCTGCTCCGAGGCCTTCCGCGCGCAATCGTTTGGCTTGAGAGCTGGCAATCAGACCACAGCGATAGGTCAGGCGTGATCGTTCCCGCAGGGCATTCCGCAATTCCGGAAGACTGCGGGTGAGACGAAACGGAAGGCTCGTATTTTCAGCAATACTGCGGGCGAGAGAGGCATTTCCATTCAGTACAGCATTGACCCAGGTCGGCGTTGCAATGTCCCGAAGAGAGCGCATCGGTACTGTGAGGTGCAGACAGGGGTCTTTCTGAACCGGCAGGGACGGGGGCAAGGTGGTGAGGCCAGGGGTGGAGCTGACAACATCCGGTGATGCGTGGATCTGCCATTCAGCGCGGCTCGCAAGAGCGTCTCCCCAGCAGGCCATTCCGCCTTCGCCATCATGAATTTCCTGGCCTTGTCCGATAAGGCAGATGATGGCGGCAAATCCGTCATGCCGGTGCATGATGTCGAGGAGATGCGCGGGTTCAGACTGCGTGAGGCGAACGGGCCGCTGGGCGCTTTTGCGAATGGCCTGATCGGCGTTCCAGGAACGCTGGGCTTCGTCGATGACCATGATCCGTTCTGGCGGGCACTCTGCGGTGCGTCCAACATAGTAATCCCGGAATTTGGGCAGAGACTGAATGGTGGATTCCATGCGCTGTTCTACGGCTGCGCGCTTCTGACCCTGTGCCACGGCATCGCGGGTCAGCGCTTCACGCAGAACATGGACGAGCGTTGGGTTGCCCGTGAGGAATGTGGCAGAGTTATCTTGTTCCGCCGTGCCGAACGCAGCCTTCAGGCCGCAAAGTGTTTTCCCTGCCCCAGGAATACCCGAGACAAAGATGATTGTTTTTCGGCGTTGTCTTCGGGCGTTTTCAAGAAGTTCCGTGATGCGATCAGACGTCAGGGT
Source organism: Gluconobacter thailandicus F149-1 = NBRC 100600 (assembly GCF_000964465.1). Lineage (GTDB taxonomy): Bacteria > Pseudomonadota > Alphaproteobacteria > Acetobacterales > Acetobacteraceae > Gluconobacter > Gluconobacter thailandicus. Next base: position 42,070 of record NZ_BANH01000043.1, read on the forward strand.
GAGATTGGTAGCGTCTGCTCTGGCCGTGTGAATGTCTGCGACGCTGTGCGTGGAATAAATGAGGCGTGCAGCTTCCACAATGCTTGGGACGGGATTGTAGGGTGCCTGTTCCCACTCATACGGGTGCATAGGCGCAATCGAATATTGTGTTTGGTGTGCGAGATCTGACAACAGCGCAGTCAGGTGCGTAGCATTGCATTTCAGAACTGGCGTGACACCAGATCCCAAAAGAAGTGGCGATGTTTGAGCAGGTTGTGCGGCTTCTGTGGCAATCAGAATGGGAATGATCGGGTGATGACGGCTGCCCGCGTGAAAGTCCTGAAGATCCAGCGCGTAACCTTCGGTCTGGGCGAGAGCAGCCGCATCGAAGTGCGAAGCGCCAACCTTGAATTCCAGAACGAACGTCGCATCCGGGGAAATGAGGACCGTGTCGATCCGACCACCCAGACGGGGAATTGGGAATTCGAACAGAATCTGCCAGCCTGCCGTCTGCGGCAGAGCAGTCAGCGTGGTGCGAAGAATATCAAGCTGGGTGGCCCAGGCGCGGAGTTGCTGGGGTTCGCTGGAGAAACGCCTGCGCCCGGCTTCGTGGGCGAGGCGCTCTCCAATACGATCCGGGTCCGTGTTGAGGAACGTGGCGACGGGGCCGGACCACCACGCTCCCATCAGGCTTAGCCCTCGATCTGACCGAAATCGGCGATCAGGGCTGTGGTCGTGCGGAAAGTCGCCAGAAGCTTCAGACGGTTGGCGCGAATGTCGGCTTCCGGGGCGTTGACGGTAACAGCATCGAAGAAGCGGTCCAATGTCGGGCGCAGGGCTGCAATCGCCTGCATCGCATCGGTGAAACGCTCGTCTTTCAGGGCCGTCTCGATTGCAGGCACAGCGCTGTTCAGGCCGTCTGCCAGAGCGCGCTCTTCATCCTGTGCGTAGAGAGACGCATCCGGCGTTCCTTTGTGAGGACCGTCCTTCTTGTCTTCGATGCGTAGAATGTTGGCGGCGCGCTTGGCTGCGGCGAGAAGATTCTTGCCGTCTTCCGTCTGGATCATGTCAGACAGCGCCGAAGTGCGGGCCAGAAGACGCACAAGATCGCCATCCAGACCGCCTGCCAGTGTAGCGGCCAGAACGTCATGGCGTTCGCCTTCGCTGCGAAGCTGAACGCGCAGACGGTCTGCCATGAAGTCCGGCAGTTTGGCGAGTTCCCCGCCGGTGCGACCATTTGCGGCCTTGGAAAAGAGGTCCGTCAGGTCCAGGCGCAGGCCGTTGTCACGAATGGTGCGGATCACGCCTAGTGCAGCGCGGCGCAAGCCGTACGGATCGCCCGAGCCGGTTGGCGTCTCGCCAATGGCGAAGAAGCCAGCGAGCAGATCCAAACGGTCCGCAAGGGCCACGGCAACGGAGACAGGGGCCTTTGCCGTATCGTCGGACTGGCCGCGCGGCATGTAATGCTCGGCTACAGCCTTCGAAACAGCGTCGCCTTCGCCATCATGTGCTGCGTAATAGCCGCCCATGACGCCTTGAAGTTCCGGGAATTCGCCGACCATGCCGGTCGTCAGATCGGCTTTGGAGAGCAGGCCTGCGCGCTTTGCCTGTTCGATCTGCTCTGCGCTCAAGCCCATCGCCGCAGCGACAGTCCCTGCAAGATCGGAAATCCGCTTGGCGCGCTCGCCCTGCGTTCCCAGCTTGGCATGGAACGTCACGGCATCGAGAGCGGCCACGCGGTCTGCGAGCTTTGTCTTGCGATCCAGATCCCAGAAGTGGCGGGCATCGGCGAAACGGGCACGTAGAACGCGCTCGTTTCCGGCGATCGTCAGCTTGCCGCCATCCTTGAACGGCAGGTTGGCGACGAAGGCGAAGAACGGCGCGGCTTTGCCGTCTGCATTGCGCAGAGCGAAGTAGCGCTGATTGATGCGCATTGAGACCTGCATGACTTCGGCGGGCAGATCCATGAAAGCATCGTCGATACGGCCCAGCAGCGGAACCGGATATTCGACCAGACCGGCGACTTCATCGACCAGTCCTTCGTCTTCCACAACCGTAATGCCCTGCTGTTCAGCCAGACGGTGAACGCCGGTACGGATCATGTCGCGGCGCTTGTCCGCGTCCACGATGACGGAGCGTGTTTCCAGCTCTTCCAGCCAGTGATCTGCCGAACGGACTTCAAATCCGCCGGGCGACAGAAAGCGATGGCCTTCGGACAGGTTGGAGGACTTCAGGCCGTGGGCATCGTCGCCATCGCGGGCAAGCGAGAAGGGAACGACTTTGCCGTCAAGAAGGCAGGTAATGCGACGGAGCGGGCGCACCCATGAGAAGTTTGAGCCAGCACCCCAGCGCATGGACTTGGCCCAGGGGAATTTCCACAGAAGGTCCGGCACAGCTTCGGCGATGCGGCTTTCTGCGCTCACGGGATCGAGCTGCTTGTTGAGAACCCAGAAGCCATTTTCCAGCGTGAGTTCATCAGCTGTTACGCCATGCTTGCGGGTAAAGCCTTCAAGGGCCTTTACCGGTGCGCCCTCACGCGGTCCACGCTCGGAGACGGTACGGGCTGGGATTTCTGCATCAACATTCAGGACGGTCGCGATGCGGCGGGTGCCGTAGAACGGCTGAACATTGGACGGGTTAAGACCATCGAGGGCCTTGGTCAGAAGGGCACCGAGTTCGCTGGCAGCCTTGGGCTGCATGCCGGCCGGGATTTCCTCGCAGAACAGTTCAAGCAACAGTTCAGCCATTGGACGTCTCCTCCTCGCCAGCAAGCCACGCTTCACAGGAGGCTTTCGCCAGCGTCCGGACGCGTCCGATATAGGATGCGCGTTCAGAGACGGAAATCACGCCGCGGGCATCCAGAAGATTGAAATAATGGGAAGCCTTCAGGCACTGATCGAACGCAGGCTGTGCGACGCCAGCTTCCGCCAAACGGATGGACTCTTTTTCCGCATTGTTGAAATGCGTGAGCAGCATCTGTGTATCGGCCAGTTCGAAGTTGTGACGGGAATAGTCACGCTCTGCCCGCAGGAACACGTCCCCATACTTCAGGCCCTTGCCGTTGAAGTCCAGGTCGTAAACGTTCTCGACGCCCTGAACATACATGGCCAGCCGTTCCAAACCGTAAGTCAGTTCGGTGGAAGGCATGACGGTCGGGATACCGCCAACCTGCTGGAAATAGGTGAACTGCGTGACTTCCATGCCATCACACCAGACTTCCCAACCCAGACCCCAGGCGCCAATCGTCGGGTTTTCCCAGTCGTCTTCCACGAATCGGATATCGTGCTTTTCGGGATCAATCCCGATGGCGCGATAGCTCTCCAGAAGCAGGTTCTGGCTCTCTTCCGGTGTTGGCTTCAGCAGGACCTGATACTGATAATAGTGCTGGAGGCGGTTCGGGTTCTCACCGTAACGACCGTCGGACGGGCGCCGGCAGGGCTGCACATAGGCCGCAGCCCATGGCTTTGAGCCCAGGGCGCGCAGGGTCGTATGAGGGGAGAGCGTTCCGGCTCCGACTTCTGTGTCATAGGGCTGCAGGATAGCGCAGCCCTTTTCAGACCAGAATTGATGAAGGCGCAGGATCAGGTCCTGAAAGCTGAGCGGCCGGGTCGCAGACAATTCGATAGGCTCCGGTTGGCAAAATTGGCCGCTACCTTACAGCCTGAGGTCCATAACCGGAAGTGAGCGGGGCAAACGGACGGACAGTTCTTCGGAAAATCTCTTCTGGCCCTGTCGAATGATGCCGAACCAGTTTCTATTCCGGTTGCCACTTTCGGAACGCAGGAAGCTCTTCCGCCTGAGCGGCAAGGCGCACAAGGGCCGGATACTCTGGTGCACGAATGACGTCCGAGATTTCATTTTGCGCGAACGTCCAGGCAATCGCAGTCGTTATGTCGGCCTGCGAGAGTGTGCCAAGCAGCCATTTGCCCTCCAGCACGGCGTAGCTTTTCTCAAGCTCGGCGAAGGCAATGCGGGCTTGTGCGGTAACGCGTTCCACCCAAGGAGCATATTGGCTCTCTATCGGGCGAAGTTTTGTTTCATAAACAAGTTGAACTGACTTATCTGCGGCCGCGAGAGCCAACCCCAATATGTAAAGCGCGCCTGTCCGCTCACTTTGGTCTTCCGGCATGAGGCGCTTCTCAGAGGGTAATCCATGTCCGAGATGATCGAGGATGAGTGTTGAGTCCATGAGAACTGTCCCGTCCTGCGTCACGACGGTCGGGGCTTTCAGCATGGGGTTGATGTCGGCAAACGCGGCCTTATCCCGAAACACGGAAAGAGAAAGGTGCTCGAACGGGATATCCATCAGTGTCAGGGAGATGGCGACGCGCCGGACGTAAGGTGAGTCCAGCTTTCCGATCAGTTTCATTGGGGCTGCTCCGTTGAAAATGGAGCCGTTATCTTCTCGCTGCAGAGCGCCTGATGTAAGTGTCAGGAACGGTCATTTCCGATCCGATCCTGCCAGAATGCTGTTGCCTGTGCCTGCATGTCCTCTTGTCGCCATTCTCGCTTATGATGGGCTTTGTGCCTTCGAATTTGGCTGCGCCATAGAGGTCTTTGGCCTGAATCGACCGGAAGTCGGTGCGTACTGGTACCGCTGTGTCGTAGCGGGTCTGGAAGAGGGACCCCTTCGCGCGGGACCGCGACTGAGCGTCATGCCAGATGGTGATCTGTCGCTTCTGGATCAGGCGGACACGATTGTTGTTCCCGGCTGGCGGGGTGTGGATACGATTGTTCCGGAGGGACTGTTGCTTGCCTTGCGGCGGGCACATGCACGGGGGGCTCGTCTCGTTTCGATCTGTTCAGGCGTATTTGTTCTTGCGGCCACAGGTCTGCTTGATGGTCGTCGCGCCACGACCCACTGGCACCATACGGAGCATCTGGCCCGGAAATATCCGAACATTCTCGTGCAGCCGGATGTGCTTTACACGGAAGACGAAGGCCTGCTGACGTCCGCCGGAAGTGCTGCGGGGCTGGATCTCTGTCTGCATGTCGTGCGGCAGGATTTCGGGGCCAAAATCGCCAATCAGGTGGCGCGCAGGCTGGTCATCCCAGCGCATCGCGATGGAGGGCAGGCGCAGTTTGTTCCCCGACCGGTGGCAAAACGGCCTGGCCGTCGTCTGGGGACGCTGTTCGATGTGGTTCGCACCAGACTGGATGAGGATTGGCCGGTTGAACGGATGGCATTGGAAGCGGGGATGAGTGCGCGTGGATTGCATCGCCACATCCGCGAAGCAACAGGAGTGACGCCGCTGGCATGGTTGCTGAATGAGCGAATCGCTCTTGCCCGGGAACTGCTGGAAACGACGCGTAACCCCATTGCGGAAATCGCCCGTCTGAGCGGCTTTCGGTCAGAAGCTGGTTTTCGAAAGCAGTTTCGACATTTGAGTGGGCTCGCGGCGAGTGAATATCGCAGACGGTTTGATGCGGCGGGCTGAAGACTGAAGGCAGCCATGAAACCAAAGATCAGACACGGTGTTTGACGGTACGAGACGCCTGTTGCTCAGCCCCTTGAACCGTCAGCTTCCGATAATCTGAATTTTGAGGCGCACCTGACGGGCAGCAGGTCGATCCCTTGTCGATTGAGCATCGGTGCCTCATATGATGAGGGAACGTAACTTCTTCGTCTGGAAGGATCAGAGACGATGAACAACGAAGAACGCGAAGTCATCTCCCGCTTCATCGCCCGCGTCGGCGGAGCGCAGCAGGGGAGTGGCTTCAGCCAGCAGCAGATGCCGGCTCTCCCCCCGATTGACCCGGAGGCTGACCGCTTCATTGCCGATAACTTCCAGAAATATCCGGAAGCCCGCTATCGCGTGACGCAGATGGCCGTTGTGCAGGAAGCCGCTCTGGCTCAGGCGCAGAACCGTATTCGCCAGCTTGAATTCCAACTCCAGCAGGCTCAACAGCAGCTTCAGCAGGCGCAGCAGAACCGCTCGTCCGGTAGCGGTGGCGGTCTGTTCGGTGGTTTGTTCGGCGGTGGGAACCGTCAGCAGGCCTCGCCCCCGCCTCCAGGATGGGGCGCACAGGCTGGTGCCATGCCGCCGCCGAACTATCAGCCTCAGCAGCAGTATGGTTACCCGCCGGGATATCAGCCGGGCATGTTCCAGCGTGGCGGAACGGGCTTCCTGGGTTCCGCGCTGACGACGGCTGCAGGCGTTGCCGGTGGCATGATGGCGGCTAACGCTCTCGAAGGCCTGTTCAGCGATCATCATTCTGGTGGGGATGCTGGCGGTTTTGGCGGTGGAGAGACCATCATCAATAACAACTATGGTGATGCCGGGTCCGACCCGTTTGGTGGAGCTGGAACGGACGCAGGTGGCGGCTTTTCCGACTCTGACTTCGGCGGTGGCGGAGACTTCGGTGGCGATGACGATATGTTCTGACAGGCTGCCCCGCTTCGCCTGATACTGAAGATTTTCAGAAAGCCCGTCTGGTGTCGTCCGGCGGGTTTTTTGTTGTTTGCTCGCCAGAACGCGTATGATGCGTTGGTTTTTGTAACGTGATTTTCCGTTTCCCCGGATATTTCAATTTTCAAGGGTTTCCCGATGAGCACCCATGACTTCCGCGACCTGGTAGCCTTCAAGGATCTTGAGGATGGGCAGATCACGTCTTTTTCCATCAATGGAACATCCGTTGTGCTGGTGAAGGATGGGGAAGACGTTCATGCGCTGGGTGGCAAATGTCCGCACAAGGAAGCGCCGATGGAGCAGGGGGCATTCTGCCGGACTGAAAAAGGCAGCGTGCTGGTCTGCCCCTGGCACAAGGCCGTTTTCGATGCTGTGGATGGGAGCCTTGTCGAGCCGCTCGCACTTGAGCCGTTGCCGCGTTACCCCGTGGAAATCGTTGACGGCCGCGTTCTGGTGGGCGCGGAACCGATGAAACGGGACGCTCCTGCTTCCCGGCAGGAAGACGAGAGCGTTCTGATTCTGGGGGCAGGTGCAGCCGGTATCATGGCGGCCGTGACACTTCGGCAGGAAGGGTTTTCCGGCAAGATTACGATGGTCACGGAGGAGAAACATCGCCCCTATGACCGCACGGCGCTGAGCAAGACGGTTTTGCTGAGTGAGCCTGAGAAAGCACATGCGCCCTCTCTGCGAAGTGAGTCCTTTTATGGTCAGAACCGGATCCGCGTGAAACATGCCACGATCCAGTCTTTCAATCCGGCAACGAAGACGGCGATGCTCTCTGATGGCACCACTTTGACGGCCGACCATGTTCTCATTGCAACGGGTAGCCGTTCCCGGTCCTTGGGAATTCCCGGAGCTGATCTGAAGCGGGTCTTCACGCTTCACCGGGAGAAGGATGCGGAAGAGATTGCCCGTGTGATTGATCCCGATCAGGCCGTTACCATCATCGGAGGTGGATTCATCGGTCTGGAAGTGGCGTCCTGCTTACGTCAGCGCGGGGTAGGGGTAACGATCATCGCCGATACGGATGTGCCGATGGAAAAGCATTTCGGTCGGGAAGTCGGAACGCGTTTGCGGCAGTTGCACGAAGAAAATGGTGTGGCGTTTATATCAGACGTGAAGGTCGCGAAAATTTACGGCGATAAAAAAGCTGAAGGTGTTGAACTGGAAGACGGCATGAGGCTGCCGGCGTCTTTCGTTCTGGCGGGCGTGGGTGTGACGCCGGTAACGGATTATATTGATGGTCTGGATCGGGATGAAGATGGCGCAATTGTCGTCGATCACCTGATGCGTGCAGCGCCCGGCGTTTATGCGGCTGGCGATGCTTCGGCGATCCTTCGTGATGGTAAGCCAAGGCGAATCGAGCACTGGCGTCATGCTCAGGTACAGGGGCGCATTGCGGCTCTCACCATGATGGGACATGAGACCACCCATTTACCGACGCCCTGGTTCTGGACCCAACAGTTCGGCAAGAAGATCGAACTGCTCGGCTGGGGGGAGAGCTTCGACAACGTCAGCCTTGAGGGGGATATCAAGGGCTTCAGCTTCCTTGCAACATATCTCAAGGACGGAAAGCCGGTTGCGGTGGCCGGGGCGGGTCACGCGTATGACATGGCCAGAGCCGCCGTCGATTTTGAAGGATTTGTGCAGGAAAAGGTCTGAACCGCGCACGAAGCTTGACATGAGCGGGCCGTCCCGGCTTCCTGCGCCCACTTATCCGCCAGGACGTTGAAGAGGCCCGACATGCATCCATACCGCACCCATGACTGTAGTGCCCTGCGTGAGCAGGACGCTGGACAGACCGTCCGCCTGTCTGGCTGGGTGCACAGCAAGCGCGACCATGGTGGCCTGCTGTTCATCGATCTGCGTGACCATTATGGCGTTACGCAGGTTGTTATCCCGGCTGGCACGGACCTGCTGGAAAAGGCCGAGCGCCTTCGTGTCGAGAGCGTCATCACTGTGACCGGCAAGGTTGTGGTTCGTCAGGGTTCCCAACGGAACCCGAACCTGCCGACGGGTGACATCGAAGTTCTTGCTGAAGAGCTGGAAGTCCGTTCCAACGCGGCTGTTCTACCGTTTCAGGTGGCGGGTCAGGAGAACTATCCTGAAGAACTGCGCCTGAAATACCGTTACATCGACCTCCGTCGCGAGAAGATGCACCAGAACATCATGCTGCGCAGCCGGGTCATTACCAGTCTGCGCCAGCGGATGATCGAGCAGGGCTTTACGGAATTCCAGACTCCGATCCTGACGGCGTCTTCCCCGGAAGGCGCGCGTGACTTTCTCGTGCCGGCACGTCTGCATCCGGGCAAGTTCTATGCGCTTCCGCAGGCCCCGCAGCAGTTCAAGCAGCTTGCGATGGTGGCGGGTTTTGACCGCTACTTCCAGATTGCTCCGTGCTTCCGCGATGAAGCTTCCCGCGCTGACCGTAGCCCGGGCGAGTTCTATCAGCTCGACTTCGAGATGTCCTTCGTCACGCAGGAAGATGTCTTCACGGTTCTGGAGCCGGTTCTGGCTGGCGTCTTCAACGAATTCACGCCGGAAGGCTGGAAGATCACGGACGGCGCATTCCCGCGTATTCCCTATGCTGATGCCATGCGCGATTATGGCTCCGACAAGCCGGATCTGCGTAACCCGCTGATCATCAGGGACGTGACGGACGCCTTCCGGGATTCCGGTTTCGGTCTGTTCGCCAAGATTGCGGCTTCCGGTGGTCAGATCCGTGCAATTCCGGCACCGGGTGCAGGCGATCGTCCGCGCGGTTTCTTTGACAAGCTGAACACCTGGGCTCGTGAAAGCGGCGCAGGCGGTCTGGGCTACATCATCTTTGAGACAGAAGGCGGCAAGGGCCCGATTGCCAAGAACCTTGAAGCTGAGCGCGTCGAGAGCATCCGTGAGATCTGTGGCCTGAAGGCTGGCGATGCCGTGTTCTTTGCTGCCGGCAAGGGTGACGAAGTTGCCAAGTTCTCCGGCGTTGTCCGCACCAAGGTGGCAACGGAGCTGGATCTGATCGAGAAGAACGCTTTCCGGTTCTGCTGGGTTGTGGACTTCCCGATGTTTGAGCTCAACGAAGAGACGGGCAAGGTGGACTTCTCCCACAATCCGTTCTCCATGCCGCAGGGTGGTCTGGAAGCGCTGAACACGCAGGACCCGCTGACGATCAACGCCTACCAGTACGACATCGTCTGCAACGGCGTGGAGCTGTCCTCCGGCGCAATCCGGAACCATCTGCCGGAAGTTATGCTGCGCGCCTTCGAGATCGCAGGATATGGCCCGGAAGTTGTAGAAGAGCGCTTCGGTGGCATGCTGAACGCCTTCCGTTACGGCGCTCCGCCGCATGGTGGTGCCGCTCCGGGTGTGGACCGTATCGTGATGCTGCTGGCTGATGAGCCGAACATCCGTGAGGTCATTCTTTTCCCGCTGAACCAGAGCGGCGAAGACCTGATGATGGAAGCTCCGGCCCCGGTTGAGCCTGCGCGTCTGAAGGAACTGCATCTGGCGCTGGATCTGCCGAAGCCAAAGCCAGCCGTCACGAAGTAACGTATTCTGGCCTGACGTCTGAAGAAGCCGGTACTCCTGAAGGGGTACCGGCTTTTCTTTTGTCTGCTCTCCGAAAAACGCAAGAACATCATGATAGTCTGCCCCTCCGGTTCAAATTCGGAAGGTGTGTTGTCTATGCCGGTTCGCCCGACCGTCCCTCTTGGAAGACGCCTGTATCTGGGTGCTGAGTTCCTGACGCTTCACGGCGGTGGTCCGTTGCTTATTCTGTTCGTTCGTCGGGCCGGGCTGTTATTTGGTCTGCTCTGGATTGCGGCGCTACTGGCTTTCCTGTCTCTCAGGCATCAGAAGTCAGAGGTTCAGGATTTCTCGGGAGAAGTGCGCAGAATTTCGCTGCGCTTTGCCGTACTCGCTCCGCTGATTATACTGCTGACATGGTGGGTCTGGCCGGATGTATTTCTGAGCCTGCCGAAACAAAGGCCCCTGTTCTGGCTGCTTGTCATGGTACTTTATCCCATTCTTTCCGTCTGGCCGCAGGAAGTTCTGTATCGGGCGTTCCTGTTTTCCCGGTACGACTCTCTTTTCCGTCTTGCACCAGTGACGATCGGGGCCAGTGCCGTGGCATTCGGTTTTGCGCATATTCTGTTTCTGAACTGGATTGCCGTGGGCATGACGCTCGTGGGGGGAGCTCTATTTGCCAGCGATTACAGTCGGCATCGCTCGCTCACCCTGACCTGTTTTGAACACAGCCTTTATGGATGTCTCATTTTCACGGTGGGATTAGGGCGGTTTTTCTACACGGGTGCTGCATGGCATTCGTGATCAATGGAAATCTTATGATTCCATAATGTCTATATTGAACATGAAGAACGCCCCGTATCGCTAAGAGCAAGGTTTCAGGGAGAGCCGATACTCTCCTGACCGCTGACCCTTGCGGCAGACTGGATGTTCGCCCCTGACCTGATCTCGGGAGAGGTGCAGCGTTGCCTGCCGGACTGGTCCCTGTGGAGTTCTGGCTTCTTTTTCCTGCGGGACGGATGATGAGGGCCAAGGTGCGTGCCATGGCAGATTTTGTCACCGAGATTGCCCAATCATGTCTTCAGGTCCTGATCTGACCGTCTGAACCGGGGCGTGTTACAGAGCGCAGCACGGAAACTTTTTTTTGCCACAGAGCCGCCCGATCACCGCCTTGTGAGGTCCGCACAGTCTGCGTCTTCATACCGCTCGTGAAAGGAGTAAGACGCTATGCTGAAATATCTGTCGGGCTTGCTCGCGGTTTCTGCGTTTTTTGCGGCCATCATGGCATTGCCGCCCGTCAGTGGGACGGCACATGCCCAGTTTGTGCCTTATGAGGGGCCATACCGTCAGATGCCACCTCCGCCGCCTCATCCGCGTCGGGAACCCGTGCCACCTTACAGGTATGGCATGCGTTGGGAGCGGGGGCACTGGCAGTGGGTCGGGAACGGCTATCGCTGGATTCCGGGGCACATGGTCCGTATTCGGCCTGTTCGGCCGCAGCCCGCCCCGTTTTACCCTCGATAGACGCTGGAAGGCCGCTACGATCGAGCGGCCTTTTTTCAGCGAAGGGTGACGAGCACTGGAACATGGTCGGATGTTTTTTCAGCAGCCCGTTCATCCCGATCAATTGTGAAAGACACAAGACGCTCGGCAACGCGCGGGGACAGCAGGGCGTGGTCGATGCGCAGACCCGAGTTCCGCTGGAAGGCTGCGGCCTGATAATCCCAGAACGTGTAGTGGCGCCCGGTAGGCTGGACGGCGCGCAGGGCGTCTGTCAGGCCAAGCCATTGCAGGCGGTTGAACGCGGCCCGTGTCTCGGGGCGTACCAGTGCGTCGGTCGGGGAAAGGGCACCGGGCGCAAGGTCTTCGTCCGTCGGGCAGACGTTGTAGTCGCCGATGAAGGCGAAGGATTTTTCGCTTTCGAGAAATGTCTTTGCCCGGTTGGCGAGGGCATCAAAGAACGCCATTTTCTTGGCGTAACCGTCTTCACCGCCTGAATTTCCGTTTGGCAGATACAGATTGCCAATCGTGAGCCCATCCATGTCTGCTTCAATATAGCGGGCGGTCGGGTCTTCAAAACCGGGAAGGTGATGGGTCGTCACTTCAAACGGACGACGGCCAATCAAGGCAACACCATTATAAGCTTTTTGGCCGGTCGTGGCGACGTGCAGGCCAGCCTCATGGAAAACAGCCGGGAACTGGCTGTCCTCGCATTTGATTTCCTGAAGGCAGAGCAGATCGCATTCCGGGTGGCGTTCCAGCCAGTCCTGAACGAGATGGGCGCGGGCGCGGATGGAATTGATGTTCCAGCTTGCGAAAGTAAAAGACATGCGCTCAGGCCAGCGAGAAGCTTGTACCGCAGCCGCAGGCTGATGCGGCATTAGGGTTCGTGACCGTGAAATGCGCACCCATCAGTTTGTCGACAAATTCCAGTTCCGCGCCTTCCAGAAGGTCGAGGCTGGTTTCGTCCACGTACACGGTGGCACCATCGCGTTCGATCAGAACGTCATCCTCATTCTTCGTGCGATCCAGCTTGAACTGGTACTGGAAGCCGTTGCAGCCACCGGCCAGCACGGCAACCCGCAGAGCCAGACCTTCAGGTTCCGGCTGGGCGGAGATGATTTCCAGGATCCGCGCAGCAGCGCTGGCAGACATGGTGAAGGTGGGTGTGTCGGACATGGCTCGTTCCTGGTTTCTGAAGCACTGCTGCAAGGCAGGACGGTTCTGGTCCTGATTATATGGCCTGACCACCCCCAAGGGCAAAGGGGTAGAGTTGCGTTGATACAAGCCTGTCGTAGAATGACACCTGTGATCCGACGAACAGCGTGCGTTCCGTGCCTGCGGGTCATCAGGGGAGTGTGTTGATGGCTGCCATCTATGCGGTTCAGGAAAAAGGGAGCCGTGGCCGGCTTTATCCCGAGGTGGAAAGCCCGGTTCGCTCTCCCTGGCAGAGAGACAGGGACCGCGTCCTGCACTCCGCCGGTTTTCGCACACTACAGTACAAGACGCAGGTTTTCATCAACCATGAAGGCGATTTCTTTCGTACTCGTCTGACGCATTCCCTCGAAGTGGCCCAGATTGCCCGTTCGATCGCCCGTAGTCTTGATCTGAATGAGGATCTGACGGAAGCGCTGGCTCTGGCGCATGATCTGGGGCACACGCCGTTTGGTCATGCCGGGGAGGACGCTCTTGCGCTGGCCATGCAGGACTGGGGCGGCTTCGATCACAATACGCAGTCCCTTCGTCTCGTGACGTCTCTGGAGACGCGGTATCACGCTTTTGATGGCCTGAACCTGACATGGGAAACGCTGGAGGGACTGGCGAAGCATAATGGTCCGGTAAAGCGACCAACGCTTTATCTGGCCGAATATGACGCGCGACATCATCTGGATCTCAGCAGTTATGCCTCTGCCGAGGCGCAGGTTGCAGCCATGTCGGATGATATTGCCTATCACGGCCATGATCTGGATGACGGGCTGCGGGCCGGGCTGCTGACGTTTGAAGATATTGAGGATCTGCCGCTCGTGGGTGATGCGCTCCGGGCCTCGCGCGAAATGGAACGCCGCACGGGTCGTGAAGCGATGGATCAGGCGCAGCGTGTCCGTCATGAAACCATCCGCGTGGTCATCAATGCGCTGGCGACGGATCTGACAGAGCAGACGCGCCGGAATCTGGAGGCTCTCAACCCGCAGTCAGCGGATGATATCCGCCATGCCGATCATGCGGTTGTGGCGTTCAGTCCGGAAATGCGGGAAAAGAACAAGGCGATCCGCAAATTTCTTTATGCGCGCATGTACCGTCACTGGCGCGTCAACCGCATGGCGCGGAAAGCCAAGATCGCACTGGCCGAAATCTTCACGATCCTTTCGGAAGAACCGGGCCTTCTGCCAGACCCGCTCAAGGACCGCGCCAAGGCTGCGGATGACACGGAACGGCGGCGTCTGGTGGCGAATTATATCGCCGGAATGACCGATCGTTTCGCGATGGAAGAACATCGACGGTTGACGGACATCTCCGTGCTGGGCTGATAGAGCCTCTTCAAGACGTTACAGGTTACAGGACTCGAACTGAAAATGGCCGCTGCACCCACTGCCCATACGACTGACTGCCTATTTGCCCGCACCAGAGACCAGGTGTGCGAGGCCCTGCGGTCTGTTGTCCCCGGCCTGCCGGAAGAGGTGGTGCAGCGCGTTGAAGTGACGCCGCCGCGTGATCCGTCCCACGGGCACATGGCCACGAATGCCGCTCTGCTGGCTGCCAAGCCTGCGAAACGTAAGCCTGCCGATATCGCTGCCGAACTGGTTCTGAAGCTTGCCGAGTTGCCGGACGTCGATCATGCCGAGGCCGCTGGACCAGGCTTCGTGAACATGACGCTCAAGCCGCATGTGCTTCAGGGCATCGCCAAGGCTGTTCTGGAAACGGGCGAGGCTTATGGTCGCTCCACAATGGGGCAGGGCACGCGCGTCAATGTTGAATACGTGTCCGCCAACCCGACCGGCCCGATGCATGTCGGTCATTGTCGTGGCGCCGTGGTGGGTGATGCGCTGGCCAATCTGCTTCAGGCGGCAGGTTTTGGTGTTACGCGCGAGTATTACATCAACGACGCCGGAACGCAGGTTGTGGCCCTCACATGGGCGACATACTGGCGTTACCTTCAGGCCATCGGCACGCAGATTGATGCCGAGACGTTCAGTCCTCTGACGCCGAATGGTCTTCAGTATCAGGGTGATTACCTGATCCCGGTCGGTGAAAGCATTGCGGCGAAGCATGGTCGCGCCCTTGCCAACGAAGATGGTAGCCCGGCTGATCCCTCTGTCTGGTTCGAGATCGTCCGTCGTGAGGCGCTTGAGCAGATGATGGCGGCGATCCGTATGGATCTTGAAGCCCTCGGCATTTCGCATGAAGTGTTTGCCAGCGAAGCTGAGACTCTCGCCAGCGGACGCGTTGATGCCGCTATCGCCAGGCTCGAAAGCAAGGGTCTGCTGTACGAAGGTGTTCTGGAGCCGCCGAAGGGCAAGATGCCGGAAGACTGGGAAGCTCGCCCGCAGACGCTGTTCCGCTCCACGGATTTTGGCGACGATCAGGATCGTGCGCTTCGCAAGTCTGACGGCACGAACACCTATTTCGCCAACGACATTGGCTACCATGCCCAGAAGGCAGAAAATTCAGACGTTCTGATTGACGTGCTTGGCGCGGATCACGGCGGCTACGTCTCCCGGATGCGCGCGGCCATTTCTGCGCTGACGGATGGCAAGACCGGCTTTGAAGTCGTGATGTGCCAGATCGTTCGCGTTGTGAAGAATGGTGAGCCGGTGAAGATGTCCAAGCGTGCCGGCACGTTCGTGACGTTGCGCGATCTGCTGGATGAAGTGGGCCGTGATGCTGTGCGCTTCACGATGCTGACCCGCAAGGCCGACGCGCAGATGGAGTTCGATCTGGATGCTGTCGTAGCCCAGACGCGCGACAATCCGGTGTTCTACGTTCAGTACGCTCATGCCCGCTGCCGTTCAGTCCTGCGTTCTGCCGAGACGATGTTCGGAGCTGACGCCGTGACGCCTGACGCTCTGGCGAAGGCCGATCTTTCCGGTCTGTCTTCGGATGTGGAACTGGCGGTGCTGCACCGTATTGCGTCCTTCCCGCGTTCGGTGGAAGCGGCTGCTGCTGCGCGTGAGCCGCACCGTATCGCGACGTATTGCATTGATCTGGCGTCGGACTTCCATGCTCTGTGGAACCGTGGGCGTGAAGATACGACCCTGCGATTCCTGCATGAGAATGACCGTGAGACGAGCCTGGCCAAGCTGGCTCTGGTCTACACAATCGCCGGAACGCTGCGTTGCGCACTGACCATTCTTGGCGTTGTTCCGGTGGAGGAAATGCGATGACCCCTGACAACGACGACGACCGGAACTTCCGGGACCCCGGTGATTACGGTTCGGGCCCGGCCACTCCGCCACCGCGAGGTGGTCGTGAGCGCCTGAGCAGTGACTATGACGAAGACGCGCCGCCGCGCCGCCGCCCGGCATCTGCTGCGGGGAATACGGAGCGGGCAGGGGGCGTAGCGTCCCTGTTGGGCAGCGATCCGGCAACGCGTAAGCTCGTTGGTGGGGCTGTTGGTATTGGTGCCGTGCTGCTTCTGGCCGTAGGTGGCTGGTCCCTGATGGGCGGTCATCATGGTGGCATTCCCATCATTGGGCCGCCGCCGGGCCCCGTGAAGGATGTTCCGGCTGATCCGGGCGGCATGCAGATCATGGGCAGCGATAGCGGCGATACTGATCTGACAGGCAATGGCGAGGCGCATCTGGCTCCCGGTCCCGAGCAACCGGATGCCAAGGCTCTGGCGCGTCAGTATGGTGTCCAGCCCGGAGCGCCTGCAGCTCCGGCTGACAAGCCTGCCGTGACGGCCGATGCCCAGTCTCCGGACGCCAAGCCTTCTGATGGTGCGACACCTGCTTCCCCGGATAAGGCTCCCGTTGCGGTTCCAGCAACGGCTGCTACGCCTGATGCTTCCAAGACGCCTGCGGAAACTGCGGCACCTGAAGAGGATGCGGACGACGCGGAACCTGCAAAGCCTGTTCCGGAGAAGCCGGCGTCTGCTCCGAAGCCAAAAGCTCCAGAAGCGCCGGTTCACAAGGCTGCCCCAGTCGTTCCGGCCAAGCCTGTGCAGAAACCGCTTCCGCCACCAGTGCCGGAGCCTGAAAATGTTGCTCCAGCCCAGAAGGCTGCTGCAACAAAGGCCGAAACGGGCGGAGCACGTGAAGTCCAGCTTGCCGCGCTCGACAGCGAAGCTGCGGCGCGCAAGGAATGGGAGTCCCTGCGTCATCAGGCCCCGGCTCTGTTTGCCGGTCATTCGCCGCTGTTCGAAAAGACCGCGCATGGTGACAAGACGTTCGTGCGTTTGCGGATTGGTGGCTTTGAAGATCTGAAGGCGGCCCGTGCGTATTGCGTAAAGCTGCACGCGCAGTCCATCGCCTGCACTCCGGCCCAGTTCTGAGAGACCGGGTTTGAGCGAGGTTCTGCATCTGACGCTGGACGGGTTTGAGGGGCCGCTTGATCTGCTTCTTGAACTTGCCCGCGCCCAGAAAGTGGACCTCGCGAAGATTTCCATTCTTCAGCTTGTCGAGCAGTATCTGTCCGTGGTCGAGCAGGCTCGGGCTGAAGCCCGCGCCTTGCGTCTTGAACTCGCGGCGGACTGGCTCGTCATGGCGGCCTGGCTGGCATGGCTGAAGTCCAAGCTTCTTCTGCCTGCGGAGAGTGGTGGGGAAGATGCGGAAGAGGCGGTCGAGCAGCTTCAGGAACGACTGATCGAGCTGGAGCGGATGCGTGCGGCTGCTGCATGGCTCATGAAGCGTCCTCGTCTCGGCATCGACGTTTTTCGTCGTGGGGAAGGCGAAGATCATACGGAAATTGATCGTTCCGGCCTGCGTGTTGATCTGTCGGCCCTGATTACGGCCTATCTGTCTGCCCGGCGTCGTACGAACCGCAAGCGCGTTTATGCACCGCGGACCCGTCGCTACTGGAGCGTGCAGGATGCTCTGGCACGTTTGCGGCGGATGCTGGGAACGGATGCTGTTACGGACTGGCAGACTCTGACGTCCTTACTGCCCGAACATCTGGCGGATGATCCGGAAACCGGGCCGTATGGGCGGAATGCCGCTCTGGCAGGAACGCTGCTGGCTGGGTTGGAAATGGCGAAAGGCGGTGACGTGGAGCTTCGTCAGCCGGAAGCCTTTGCTGAAATTGAATGGCGGGCAGTTTCGTGACGTCTGAAGAGATGCAGCGCGGCTGCCTGCTTCTGGAAGCCCTGATTTTTGCCAATTCGGAACCGGTGCGGTCGGCTGTCATGGCGGAGCTTCTGAAGAATCAAGGTCTGGATCTGACGGTATCGGACGTTCTGGCGGCGTTGGCCGAGCGTTATGCGACCCATGCGATCGAACTTGTCGAGGCTGCAGGGGGCTGGCAGTTCCGGACGCGCCCGGAATATGCCTCGGCGCTGACAAAGGTTGTCGAAAAGCCGCGTCGTCTGAGCCGGGGTGCGATGGAGACCCTCGCCATCATTGCGTATCACCAGCCTTGTACGCGGGCTGAGATCGAGGCCATTCGTGGTGTCTCTCTGGGGCAGCCCATTCTGGATGCGCTGCTGGAAGACAGTCTGATTGCTCCGAAAGGGCGCAAGGAAGTTCCTGGCCGCCCGGTTCTGTGGGGCACGACACCTGCCTTTCTGGAAAGCTTCGGTCTGCCCGATCTGGGCTCATTACCCAAGCGGGAAGATTTCCTTCTGGACAGGGCACCGACGGAAGCGGCACCAGAAGCGCCTTCCCCCGTAGGCGAGACTGACGGGACGGGCTAGGATTGTTGCATGTTTGACTTCAGTTTCTCGGAAATAGCCCTGTTTGTCGTCGTGGCGATGATTTTCATTCGCCCGAAGGACCTGCCGGTCGCCATTCGCACGCTTTCGAACGGCATCAAGGCCATGCGACGGATGGCGGGCGAGTTTCAGTCCCATATCGACGATATGGTGCGTGAGGCAGACCTGTCCGAGACGCGCGACCAGCTTCGGGATCTGAAGAATTTCAATCTGCGGGATCGTGTGACCCGTGCCATAGATGGCGACAATTCGATCCGGCGCAGCCTTGAACTGGATACAACGGGCGCATCACCCCGGCCGTCCACGCTCAATGATTTGCCGCAGGTTGCGGCGCCTCCGCCGATGCCGCCGCCGTCTTTCGGTGGGGGGGACAGCAAGCCTTACAACGCCATGATGCAGGACCAGGCGGAGGAAGGGTTGAACGATGATATCGTTGATGCGCCTTCCATCCTGCCGCCCGCGACGGCGCGCCGCCTGATGCACGAACGCCCCCGTTGGCGCGCCCCGGACATTCTGCCGCCCGTCATGGCAATTCATCACGGCCGACGCGTTGCCATTTCAAGCACGGAGAAAGACGCGTGACGGACTCGGATGCCATCAATGACACCCCGATGCCTCTGCTTGACCATATCGTTGAGCTACGGCGCCGGCTGATCTGGTCCATCGGGACGTTCGTGATCGCTTTTGCCATCTGTTATCATTTTGCGGGCGATATCTATCGCTTCCTTGCCGCCCCGCTGGGGGACATCATGCGGCAGAAGGGCGAGCAGCCGCATCTGATCTACACCGCGCTGTATGAGGCGTTTTTTACCTATATTCGTGTGGCAGTCTTCGGGGCGACGTGCCTGTCTTTTCCGATGATTGCCATTCAGGCGTGGATCTTCATCGCGCCGGGTTTGTATCGCAGCGAGAAAAAAGCGTTCGCGCCATTTCTTATTGCCACGCCTGTCATGTTCACCATCGGCGCCGCGCTGGCCTACTACGTGGTTTTCCCGTTCGCCTGGAAGTTCTTCCTGTCGTTCCAGACATCCGGCAATGGCGGGATGGATATCGAGCTTCAGGCCAAGGTGTCGGAATATCTGACGCTTGTGACGAAGATGATCCTCGCATTCGGGATCTGTTTTGAACTGCCGGTAATCCTGACGCTGCTGGTCCGTGTCGGGCTGATTGGGACGGCGCAGCTCAAGAAATTCCGCCGCTATGCGGTGGTAGCGTCCTTCGCCGTTGCAGCCGTGATTGCCCCGCCTGACGCCATTACCATGCTGAGCCTCGCCATTCCGCTTGTTGCGCTGTACGAGGTATCCATTCTTGTGGCGCGGCTGGTTGAGCCGAAGCCCGTGACTGATGAAGAAGACTGACGGAGCCCTGAACCATGCATGACCTGAAAGCCCTGCGCGCCGATCCGGCCGCATTTGACGCCGCTCTTGAGCGTCGGGGCCTGTCACCTGTGGGGCAAAAACTCGTCTCGGAAGATGAAGAGCGCCGCGCCGCTCTGGCAGCGTTGCAGGAGGCTCAGGCCACCCGCAAGACGCTCGCCAAGGAGATCGGGCAGGGCAAGCGCACTGGCGCAGATACGTCCGCTCTGGAAGCGCAGGCGGTCGAACTGCGTGACCGGATTGCGGGTCTGGAAGAACGTGCGGCCATCATCGAAAAGCGCATCGATGATGTTCTGGCGTCCCTGCCGAACCAGCTTGACCCGTCCGTCCCTGATGGGAAGAGCGAGGATGACAACGTCGTTGTTCATTATCGTGGCGAGAAGCGTGAATTTACATTTGAGCCGAAGCAGCATTTCGAGCTGGGTGAAGCTCTTGGTCTGATGGACTTCCCGACGGCCGCCAAGCTGTCCGGGACACGCTTCGTCGTTCTCCGTGGCGCTTTGGCCCGTCTGGAACGTGCATTGGGTCAGTTCATGCTGGATACGCATACGACCGAGTTTGGTTACAGCGAGACCAGTGTTCCGCTGCTGGTCAATGACGATGCCATGTATGGCACGGACAAGCTGCCGAAATTTGCGGAAGACTCTTTCCGCACGGAAGATGGCCGTTGGCTGATCCCGACGGCGGAAGTTCCGCTGACGGCCTCTGTGATGGGCGACATTCTGCCAGCCGATGCGTTGCCGATCCGCCTGACGGCACTTTCCCAGTGTTTCCGTTCCGAAGCCGGGTCTGCTGGGCGCGATGTGCGGGGTATGCTGCGTCAGCATCAATTCACGAAGTGCGAACTCGTTTCCATCGTGAAACCGGAAGACAGCGACATCGAACATGAGCGTATGACGCAGGCGGCCGAGACCATTCTGGAGCGCCTGGGCATCACGTTCCGTCGTATTCTGCTGTGTGCTGGCGATACGGGTTTTGGGGCGGCCAAGACGTTTGATCTGGAAGCGTGGATTCCGGGACAACAGGCCTGGCGCGAGATTTCATCCTGTTCCAATACGCGCGCATTTCAGGCGCGTCGCATGAAGGCGCGGTATCGCTCCGAGACTGGCCCGGCTTTCGTGAATACGCTGAACGGTTCCGGTCTGGCTGTCGGTCGCACCCTGATTGCGGTCATGGAAACGTATCAGAACGAAGACGGCAGCATAACCATTCCGGAAGTCCTGCGTTCCTATATGGGTGGACTGACCCGTATAGGCTGAGGATTATTTCTGACATGATGACACGCCGTTCCGCTCTTTTCGCTCTGGCTGGAAGTGCTCTCACTTTTACTGCTCGCGCGGATGCTCTGAAAACTCTCAGCGGAACGGTCACATACCGTGAAAGAATGGCGCTTCCAGCCGGCGCTGTTCTACTCGTCAGGCTGGAGGATGTTTCTCTGGCCGACGCTCCGGCCAAGGTTCTGGCGGAAAGTTGGCAACAGATTCAGGGGATGCCCCCTCTTTCTTACGTTCTGCATGTGCCGGTATTGGAGAGCAGCAGGCGTTATAGTCTTCACGCTGAGATCCGCGCTGGAGACCAACTCCTTTTCACAACTGAAGAGGCGCACTCCCCAAGTGAACCGAATATCATGGTGACGCGGATTACGGCATCTGCGAATGAACCGCCTTATGGGAGCTGGGTTGTTCAGTCTCTGAAAGGACAGGCTGTGCCTGATTTATCCCAGGCACCCAATTTGACTATTGGGCGTGATGGCCATGTCTTTGGTAGCGGCGGATGCAACAGATTAATGGGGCAGGCTGTCATCACAGGTAACGCTCTTGAGTTCAAACCTTTTGCAATGACCCGTATGGCTTGTATCGGTTCCGGTATGGAAATCGAAAATGCGTTTGTGCACGCATTGGGAGAGGTGCGTTCCTGGTCCGTAGACAATAAGGGAAACCTGATTTTGCAGTCTGAGAGCGGGATGGGGGTTATTGTTCTTCGATCAGACGGTACTGTGGAAGCGCCGAAATAGATTAACTGAACATTAAGAATTATATCCGCATGTCTTTATGTTGAAATAAAATTATCTGTCAGTTTATTATCAACTTCGTGTTGAAGTAAAAATTATTTGCAAAATACCCATCTTTTTACGATAGCACCTTCATTGTCCTCATTCTTCTAGCCTTGGGAGCGCATTTCTCAGTGTTCGAAATGAGGGCATGGAGCCTGAAGTATCCGCGGGTGTGGCGTTTATCGAAATAAGATCAGGCCGCTGGTCTTGTCCGGTAAAAAACCAGATTTTCCGAGGCAGAGCTTGGATCTGGTGACGTCCAGGGTTCATTATCCGCAGGATATTCAGGTTGGGGCAGATATTGGGCGTAGGGTGGACATAAGAATGAGTGACGTAACGGACGACACTGTGAAGGCACGGGTTTCGCCGGGGCTGGAACTGGGGCGGCGCATTCGTCTGCTGAGAGAAATGGCTGGTCTCAATCAACAGCAACTGGCCAACAAGGTGGGAATTTCGCGGTCTGCCGTGGCGTTCTGGGAAACCGGGCGGTCCGGGCATGTCGGCAAGCATCTTGGCGCACTGGCTGAAGCTCTAGGGGTAGACGCTGAAGTTCTGTTGACCGGGATGGCTTACAAGGAAATTCAGGAAACGCTGACGCCGGATGAGAGCATGTTTCTGAATTTGTATCGACAGTTGAATCCGCTGATCAAACTTCAGGCGCAGAAATGGATCGAGCGCCGGGTTCGCCAGGCTGAGGAAGAAGCGGAAGGCTGAGACAGTCTTTCATGGACATCTGCCCTTCCAGGAAAACAATAAGCCCCTACGATTAGAACCGTAGGGGCTTTTTTTTAGGTCCGTTTGCGAGGGGCTGACAGTTTGCCTTTTTTCTTGAAGCCTTCCTTGAAAGGCTTGCCTGACTTTCCGGGAAAGGGCTTGTCGCTACGGGCTTTGGGCTTGAAACCGCCGCGCTGCTGCTTCTGGCTTTCACGCATACGGCTCTGGGTCCGCAGAACCTGTTCGATCCAGTCATTCAGGATCGAGGTATTGATTTCCGCGTTCTGTTGCGCCGGGTAAGCGTCGGGGAAGCGCAGGGCCAACCAGCGCCATGCGACAAGGCGCTTGTGTCGCTTCTCGGCGCGTTCCAGCTCTTCACGGCCAGCCTGTTCCGGGTGGGGGAGGCGGCCGGTACCTGGCGGCGGCACAGGACGGCCGGCGGCGTGATCGGCAGCCCAGGACACGAGGCGCTGGATACCATTGTCCCGTTCATCAATCGGGCACATGGCATAGGTCCAGCGCGCTGTCAGGTCGAGGCCTTCCACGCCTTCCAGAGCCGCCGCAATCTCAAGAGACTGCTCCATGTCTGCCAGACGATAGTTGGGGTCGTCCGGGCGTAGGACTGCGCGCTTGATGCGGGTCAGGACACCGTAAAGGCTGTCGCTGCCAATTTCCTCGGCAACGGCTCGAACGATGTCGGAATCCGGCTGAACCAGAGGGCGCAGTTCCGTCACCGGCTCCGGCGGGGCAGCCAGCATCTGACGGACAAACGTGGGGCTTCCAGACTCCGCCAGTACGCAGACCAAGCCTTCTTCATGTTTGCCAAAGCGACCAGCACGTCCGCCGATCTGCTTGACTTCCTGCGAGATCAGATCCCGGGTTTGGCGTCCGTCAAACTTGCGCAATGCACTGAAGACTACGCGGCGGATGGAGAGGTTCAAGCCCATGCCGATTGCGTCGGTTGCAATCAGAATATCCGCGTCACCATTGTTGAAACGAGCGGCTTCCGCACGGCGCACTTCCGGGCTGAGGGCGCCATACACCACGGCAACCCGTCGCCCGCGCGCCATGAGTTCGGCGCGCATGTCCAGCACTTCGCGGCGTGAGAAGGCAATGACGGCATCGCCAGCAGTGAGTTCGCTGAGATTGAGTGTACCGCCAGCCTTGAGGGGGCTTTTGCGTTCCAGGTGGATTTCGTCCACCGGGTCATCACAGAGTTCGGCAATCCGTTTGACCAGCGGGATGCAGTCCGCCGCCCCTAGAATGAACACATGCCGCGCCGGGACGCCCATAATGGCAGCCGTCCATGCCGCGCCACGATCAGGATCGGCTAGCATCTGTGCTTCGTCGATGATGGCGACATCCACAGGCTTGTGGAACGGGCACATTTCAACCGTAGCAGCCAGATGGCGTGCCCCCGGCATTTCGATGCGCTCTTCGCCTGTAGCAAGTGAGGCAGGCACGCCGCGGTTGAGCAACGCTTCCCGGAATTCATGCGCCAGAAGGCGGAGAGGCGCGAGGGCCAGACCGCTCTCTGCGTTGGCGAGGGCGTTCAGCGCCGTATAGGACTTGCCGGAGTTGGTTGGGCCAGTGACGAGCGTGATGCGGCGCTTGAGAGAGCGCGCTGTCCGGAAATGAGCGGCAAACCGATCCAGTGCAGCGACGCGGGCAATGGCGGCATTGCCGACCTTGCTACCACGCTCCAGAACTTCTGGTCGGGCTGGTGTTGTGCCGCGCCATTCGGGAAGGCGCGCGCGAAGCTTCTTCAGTTCGTCCGGTTCGAAGAAGAACAGTTCAATACCGTCATCACGCGTTTCGCGCTTGGCAATCGGGAGACGATTTTCCGCAACCCAGCGCAGGGCCTCACGCCGCGAGCAATGAAGAATGCCCGGCACCTCATCGAAGCTGACAAGATTGGCTTCCCATTCTTTCAGGCGTTCGAGTTCGCGCTCCCGACGGCGCTCTGCACGGGCCTGAATGTCAGCCTGCTCGCGGGCACGGCGCTCTTCGGCCAGACGCAGATCGTCTTCAAAGCCGAGATCAACACTCCCGAAAGCGCCTGCTATGCTGCGGGACAGTTTTTCAAGCTGGCCGCCTGAGAGGATCAGCCCGGCATCTGCCAGATCAGCCCGGACTTCTTCCAGAACACTGCGTGGCGAGTCTCCAAGATCCTGCCAGCGCGAAACCAGAACATCGTCCAGCGTGAGGCGCAGGGCCGCGATGTCCGCACGAGGGTCATGCGTGCGGGCTGCAGCTTCCTGCGTATCGGCCTTCGTAACCCAGACTTCACCCGCGCGACGGGCAACATTCATGAGCTGGGAGGCCCAGGTCTTGCGCCGGACGACGCACAGGGCGTCAATCAGGGCTTCATGGGAGAGGGTCGCTTCATTGCCCTCTAGCCGCCGGGCGACCTGCCGGAGCAGGGCTGGCCGCTCACGCGGAGTAATGTCCAGCGGCGTCCCGAAATCGGCTTCAGCCTGGTTCAGGGCGCGTTCAGCGGGGGAAAGGGCGGCATCGCTCACGGAGTCGTCTGTCATGAAAAGACTTTTGCGTCATTCGGCTAGCAGGTTCAACGCGCATGGGTTTTCCGAAACGTGATGATTGCGCTAAAAGGTCCGGCTCTTATCAGGTCCGAGACCTGTTATCCGTGCCACACCGGAGACAGAAACCGATATGTCCACCCCGAGTTTTGCCGCCCCGACTCCTGAGATCGACGAACCCCTTACGGGCCTGACGCCGTATGAAGGCCATCCGAAACAGTATCGTCTGGCTGACCCCAGCAAGGAATACGCTCATCTGTATCCTGCAAAGGTTCTGACCGTTCATCACTGGACGGATCGTCTTTTCAGCTTCACCACAACGCGCGATCCGGGCCTTCGGTTCGAGAACGGCCAGTTCGCGATGATTGGCATCGAGGTCGAGGGCAAGCCACTTCTGCGTGCCTATTCCCTCGCCTCTGCCAATTATGAAGACCACATGGAATTCCTTTCCATTGCCGTGCCGGATGGTCCGCTGACGTCCCGTCTGCGCCATGTGAAAGTGGGTGACACGGTTCTGATCGGCCGCAAGCCGGTGGGGACGCTGCTGCTCGACAACCTGAAGCCGGGCCGCAATCTGTACTTCCTGTCCACGGGCACCGGCCTTGCGCCGTTCATGAGTCTCATCAAGGACCCGGAAGCTTACGAGCGCTATGAGAATGTGATCCTCAGCCACACGGTCCGTATTTCGGGCGAGCTGGCTTACGAGAACCACATCCGTCACGAGCTGCCGCAGCATGAATTCCTGGGTGAGTTCGTTGCCGACAAGCTGAAGTACTATCCGGCTGTGACGCGTGAAGAGTACGCCGTAACGGATCGCATCACGAAGCTGATCGAGAGCGGCAAGATCTTCGAGGATCTGGGGATCGACAAGCTCGACCCCGAGCATGACCGCGTCATGATCTGTGGTTCGCCGGAAATGCTTGCGGATACGGAAGCGCTTCTGGAGCGTATGGGCTTCGAAGAAGGCAACATGAACCGTCAGGGTTCTTACGTTGTCGAGAAGGCGTTCGCAGAGCGCTGAGACCAGAGGCACGAAAGGCCGGGATTTATGCAGGAATTCGATCTTTTCGTCATCGGAGCCGGATCGGGCGGTGTACGCTGTGCGCGTATTGCCGCCCAGAACGGCGCGCGCGTCGCAATTGCGGAGCGTCGTCACTGGGGCGGAACCTGCGTCAATCTCGGCTGCGTGCCGAAAAAGCTGATGGTCTACGCGGCGGAATATGGCCGCGAGATCGACGATGCCCGCGCCTATGGCTGGGATGTGACGCCGGGACCGCATGACTGGCGCACGCTGATTGATGCCAAGGATCGCGAGATCGAGCGCCTGAATGGCATTTACGTCTCGATGCTGAAGAAAGCTGGCGTTGAGCTGTTCACAGGCGACGCACGCTTTGTGGATGCGAATACGGTTGAAATCGGTCCGTCTGAGCTTGCTCCGGATGCTGCGGTTCAGACTGTTCGTGCAAAGAACATCGTCATTGCGACGGGTGGTGCACCGACGCGCCTCGATATCCCCGGCGCAGAACACGCGATTGTCTCGGATGATGCATTTCATCTGGAGAACCGCCCCGAGCGCGTTGTCATTATTGGCAGCGGTTATATCGGGATTGAATTTGCAGGGATTTTCGCGGGTTTCGGCTCGCAGGTGGACTTCGTTTATCGTCAGGACCTGCCGCTGCGTGGGTTTGACGAGGAAATGCGTCGCCACATTGCAGAACTGGTGCCTTTGAACGGCATTACGCCTCATCCTGGCAGCACGCCGGAGCGGATTGAGAAGACCTCTGAAGGGTATCGCCTCCATCTGAAGGGCGGAAAGGTCATCGAAACCGACTGCGTCTTCATGGCGACAGGACGGCACCCAAACCTGACATCCCTGCGGCTGGATCTGGCCGGGGTTGAGGTCACGGGCGGTCGTATTATTACGCGCATTGAAGATGCAAAGACGAATGTTCCGGGCATTTATGCCATCGGGGACGTGACCGATACTTATAACCTCACGCCGACCGCCATCGCCGAAGGTCATCTTCTGGCCGAGCGTCTGTTCGGTGAGACGGGGCGTGAATGGTCTTTTGCGACAACTCCAAAGGCCGTTTTCTTCAGTCAACCTCTCGCTTCGGTGGGGATGACGGAAGAGGAAGCTGCCGAGCATCACACGCTTGATATCTACACCTCGTCTTTCACGCCGATGCGTCAGTCGCTGTCTGGTCGTAAGGGCAAAGCGTTTATGAAGCTGGTTGTGGACTCAAAAAGTCAGGTCGTACTGGGGGCTCATATGATCGGCCCGGACTCACCGGAGATCATTCAGGGGCTGGCCATTGCCGTCACGGCAGGTCTGACCAAGCGTGATCTTGACCGCACGATCGGCCTTCACCCTACAAGTGCGGAGGAGTTCGTGACCATGCGGACGCCAACGCGCCATGTTCCTCATTCCTCCGACAAACAGAACTGACAGTCCGATGGCTCATGACGATCCTTTGTTGCCCCTGAAGATCATGAGCCATCACACAACAGGACAGGTGCAGGCGTGAAACTCGGCTGGCTGTTTGCGCCGTCCATCACGTCGGTGATGTTCGCCCTACGCACGACGATTGCATCCCTGCTGGCGCTGGCCATTGCCTTGTGGATGGAACTTGGTGAGCCACAGTGGGCGGCGATGACGGTCTGGATTGTTGCGCAGAACTCCCGCGGGGAAAGTATTTCCAAGGGGCGGTGGCGTCTCGTCGGGACTGTCGTTGGTATGGTTGCGGCCATCGCCCTGATGGGAATGTTTCCGCAATATCCATGGCTCTTCCTGCCCGCGCTGGCCATCTGGGTCGGGCTCTGCGCAGGCTTTGCCACGCTGACGCATAATTTCCGTGGCTATGCCCTCGTTCTCGCAGGCTACACCTGCACCATCATTGCCCTTGGTGCCGTCAAAGAACCGGATAATGTGTTCAATATTGCCATGGCGCGTGGAACATACATTTTCCTTGGAGTGATCTGTGAGACGGTCATGGGAATGGTATTCGTTCCCAATATCGCTGACCGAGCCCGGGAAGAATTGCGCAAGCGTCTGCAGGCTATTCTGACGAAAGCCAGCGGTGCTCTGACGGATGTTCTGAACCAGAAAGCGGATGCTACAGATACGCTCTGCGCCCTCATGGGATCTCTTCAGGCCTCCAGTGACCAGATCGAGTTCTCCCGGATTGAAATTCGCAGTCAGGGCAATGAAGTCGAACATGCCTATGTGACGCTGGGTCTCGTGGCGCGTGTTCTGTCACGTGGTCTTGGTCTCAAGACGCGGATGACGTCTGTGTCCCATATTCCGGAGGCACTTCTTCCGTTCCTCCATGATATGGGTGTTGCTCTTGAAGGGCTGCCTGCACGTCTGGAAAGTGACCGTCGCGGTATCGCTGCGCTTGTTCAGACTGAGGCTCTGTTGGCGGAATGTCGGGGGCGGATGCAGGCTGTCCTGCCACGGGACGATGAAGATTCGCTCAATGAGGGCATCATCCTGACGGGCGTAGAGGTCATGATTTCGGACCTCTGTGAAACACTGAGGTCTTACCGGGCGAGTGTGGATGGTGCGCCTATTTCCGAGCGACACCGCCTGACCCGGAATACGGACTGGCGCGCGGCCGTCCGAAACGGGGTGCGGACCATGGCTGCGCTTCTTTTCGGGGCGTATGTCTGGGAAGTGACGGCATGGCCGCAGGGCAGCGTCTTCCTGACATTTATTGCGGTGGTCTGTGCCCGTTTTGCGACTTTCGAAAATACCGTCCTGCTCAGCGCGGCCTTCTTCTACGGAGCAGTTTTTGCGGCACTTGCCAGTGTCATTCCCGTCTTTGTGGTGATGCCGGTCACAGCCAGCTATGCATTTTTCTGTCTGACAGTGGGCTTCTTCATGATGCTTGGCGGTCTCGCGACCCGAAACCCCGCCACAGCCGTCATGGCCGCGTCCTACGGCACGTTCTTTCCCTTTCTGCTGGGCATGGACAATCAGGGGCGTATGGATGAGCTGTCATGGCTCAATACCACCATTGCCCTCCTGCTCGGCCTCGGGGCAGGTGTAGTCATCTTCCGTGCAGTTCTTCCGTTTACACCTCGCCGGGCGGCGGAAGTCCTGCGTTATCAGCTCAAGCGCAGTCTGCGGCGGCTGGCATTGCCAGGTGTTGTGATGGACGAATATGTCTGGATCAATGACGGCACACAGAGCATGGAACGCGCGGTCCGCTTTGCAGGGTCTCTGGAGAGTGACCGTGCGGAGGAAATGCTGCGTGGTACTCTGTCCGTCATGACAGTGGGGCGAAATGTATTGATGCTGCGAAAGCTGGCGCAGCACGGAAGTCTGCCAGATACGGCAGTGGCTGCCGTCGATGGGCTGCTCCGGAACCTGCTGCGCCGCAAGCTGCCGCTGACCCATACGGCGGCGACTATCGAGCCAACGCTTGCGGAGCTTTATGCACTGGAGCGGGAATCACAGGACACATCCATCCGGCATGATCTTGTTCTGGCCATTGGGTCCCTGCTGATTGTTCAGTCGGAGCTGCCAACCAGCAGGGCTTTCCTCAGAGCGACGACCTGAAACAGGTCGTGCCGTTCAGGACGCGAGGAACTTCAGCAGGTCCTCGTTAACCTGTTCCGCATGGGTCAGGAACAGGCCGTGCGGGGCACCATCATATTCCAGGAAAATCGAACCGGGGATCAGATCCGCAGCGCGACGGCCGGCGATGTCAGCGGGGACTGCGCTGTCGGCGGTGCCGTGAATGATGAGAGTTGGAATGGTGAAAGACTGAAGATCACTGCGGAAATCCGTTTTTCCCCACGCATCCACACAGTCGATGGTCGCCATCGGGCTTGCCATGCTGGCCAGCGTGAAAGACCAGTCGAGCACGCCTTCACTGACCGGATGGTGCAGCATGGTCATGCCGTAAA
This sequence comes from Gluconobacter thailandicus F149-1 = NBRC 100600, assembly GCF_000964465.1. Taxonomy (GTDB): domain Bacteria; phylum Pseudomonadota; class Alphaproteobacteria; order Acetobacterales; family Acetobacteraceae; genus Gluconobacter; species Gluconobacter thailandicus. The sequence continues at coordinate 71,937 of NZ_BANH01000043.1, forward strand.
AGCCGGGAAGAAAGTTTTTCAGGAAAGCAAAACGGTCCTGCCGGATTTCCTGTTTGATGCCGTCAAAAACAGAGATATCGACACCATCCGGGTTGTCGGCGGTCTTCAGCAGGAACGGAACGATGGAGGCCAGAAGTACAGCCTTGGAAATTCTGGCGCGGCCATGACGGCTCAGATAACGGGCGACTTCACCCCCACCCATCGAGAAGCCGACAAGCGTTGCGTCCCACAGATCAAGCTGTTCCAGAATGACGGCCAGATCATCTGCCAGAACATCATAGTTGTAGCAGTTGATGGGATGTCCCGAGAGGCCGAAGCCGCGACGGTCATAGGTAATGACGCGGTATCCGGCTTCGACAAGGGCGAGAGTCTGTTTTTCCCACATATCGCCGGTCAACGGCCAGCCATGGATAAGAACAACCGGGCGTCCGACGCCCATATCCTTCACGTGGAGGCTGGTTCCGTCAGTAGCAGTAATGTACGGCATGGGTTCTGCTCCTCATATGATCTGGCTGAATGATACCAGCCGCATCCTTGAAAGCAGAACCCCGCTCAGTCAGATTGGTTGCGTCTTACCAGCCGTTGCCGCGTGGAGCGACATAACCGTTGCCGGTGGCGTCACCAAGCTGGCCGGACTGGGTGTTGTTGCTGCCCTGATAGGCCGAGCCGAACTTCGAGAGATTAGCCCCTGTCACGCTGTCACGCTCGACGCCTGCTTCATGGTCCGGATCGGGTCCGTGTTCGAATTCAGTGCTCGGCGCATCCTGATATCCAGGCGGAAGGGAACGATGGCCACGTGCACGGAAATGCTCGCCACCATTTGTTTTTTGCTGCCCGGCGGGAGGCTGGGCCTGTGTGCTGCTTTGTGGAGGGGCGGCGTCATAAGGCTGACCGAATGTGGTGGTCTGAGCCTGCGCTACCCCGCCTAGCAGGGCGGTTGCCAGAATGGCATGGCAGAAAAAGCGGGAAAAGGGCAGCATGGAGTCTGGTCCTGAACCAATCATGGAAATCAACGGCCCCATCACCATATGGGAAGCAGAACCGCATACTCTCTTTATATAATCGGCTCGGTTGGGCTGCGGTTCAAGCGTTCTTTTCCTAATCCGTGAAAGGGCAGGGAAGCGGAGTATGGAAGATCTCTTTGCAGGGCTGCGTGCCCGGATGCTTCTGGCGGAGGGGGCTGTTCTGCTACCCGGGTTTGCAAATGCCCGTTCCCAGGACCTCTGCACGGGAATTTTGGATATTTCCAGACAGGTCCCATTTCGAAACATGAAAACGCCGGGTGGACGGCCCATGTCGGTTGCAACGACCAGTTGTGGGGCTTGCGGATGGTATACGGACCAGCATGGCTACCGGTATGTCCATACAGATCCGTTGACAGGAAAACCCTGGCCCGAGATGCCAGCGCTTTTTCTTGATCTGGCGCGTGAGGCCGCCGCAGAGGCCGGATACCCGGATTTTTCTCCTGCGTCCTGTCTGATCAACCGGTATGAACCCGGAGCAAAGATGGGGTTACATCAGGACAGGGATGAGGACGATCTGGCGTCTCCGATTGTTTCGGTTTCGTTGGGAGTTCCAGCCCGTTTTGCGTTTGGAGGCCTTCTGAAGACGGACCCGGTGCAGCGGTATGACCTTCTGCACGGGGATGTAGTGGTGTGGGGAGGGGTTTCCCGACTGGCCTGGCATGGAGTTTCGCCAGTGCGTGAAACATTCCATCCGCAGACAGGTGCCATGCGTTACAATCTGACTTTTCGCGCTATCAACGCGGCGCTTTTTCAGCCATAAACAGCGCCCCGCAATTCTGTTCACTTTCCGACCCCTGGAGGGCATTCAATGCACCCCTCGACCAAGACCCAGACGTCCGACAACACGATGTCATGGTCTCCTGCAAGCTGGCGTTCCCGTCCGATCGTCCAGGCTCCGTCTTATGAAGACGAAGCTGCGCTTGCTGCTGTCGAGACGCGTCTGCATCGATATCCACCGCTGGTTTTTGCGGGTGAAGCCCGCCGTCTGAAGACGCGTCTGGCTGCTGCATCCCGTGGAGAGGCTTTTGTGCTTCAGGGCGGCGCCTGCGCGGAAAGTTTCGACGAATTTACGGCCGATATTGTTCGCGACACGTTCCGTGTGCTGCTTCAGATGGCTGTCGTTCTGACGTTTGCCGCCAAGGTTCCTGTCGTGAAGATTGGCCGTATGGCGGGTCAGTACGCCAAGCCGCGCTCGTCCAATACGGAAACGGTCGATGGTGTGACGCTGCCATGCTATCGCGGTGACATTATCAACGGCCCGGAATTCACGGCCGCGTCACGTATTCCTGATCCAGCGCGTATGGAGACGGGATACTTCCAGTCTGCCGGCGTGATGAACCTGCTGCGCGCATTCGCAAACGGCGGCTATGCCAATTTGCATCAGGTCCATAGCTGGAATCTTGGTTTTGTGGAGCGCTCTCCGCTGGCTGCGCGCTATCGCGATCTGGCTCATCGCATTGATGAGACGCTCTCTTTCATGCGCGCCTGTGGTTTTGATGCGGCTGCGTCCCAGATTGACGAGACAGAGTTTTACACGTCCCACGAAGCGCTGCTCCTCCCATATGAGCAGGCTCTGACACGCATCGACAGCACCAGCGGTGACTACTACGACTGCTCGGCGCACTTCCTGTGGATTGGTGATCGCACCCGTCAGCCGGATGGTGCACATGTGGAGTTCCTGCGCGGCGTTCAGAACCCGATCGGCATCAAGGTTGGTCCGACCACGACGGTTGGTGATCTTGAAAAGCTGCTCGAAATCCTGAACCCGAATGACGAAGCTGGTCGCATCACGCTGATCTCGCGCATGGGCAAGGACAAGGTGCGCGAGCATCTGCCGCCGCTTCTGGATGCTGTCATCAAGACGGGTCGTACGGTTACATGGCTGTGTGATCCGATGCATGGCAACACGACCACGACGTCCAGCAAGGTCAAGACGCGCTCATTTGAGAGCATCCTGGGTGAGGTGCTCGGGTTCTTCGATGTTTTCGAGGCTGCAGGCCGTCGTCCGGGCGGTATTCACCTTGAAATGACGGGTCAGGACGTCACCGAATGCATCGGTGGCGCCCAGTGCCTGACGGAAGCCGATCTGGGTGATCGGTATGAAACATTCTGTGATCCGCGCCTAAATGCGGAACAGTCGCTTGAAATGGCGTTCCTTCTTGCTCATGAACTGACAGGACGACGAGCAGGAAAGCAGGAATGAACTCTTCCGTTTCTCAACGTGCACTAAACCGGTCCAGCGGTGTTCTTGGCCCGCTGGATCGGAAAACAATCGAATCCCGGACGGACGCCTATTTTGGGCGGACCCGACAGATCGTTGAACATTTCGGGGACTCCAGGGTCACTTACGCGGTGTTCATCCGGCGTCCAGTGATTGCGGCCTGTGGCATTGCTGTCACCTGGCTTCGCAATGTTGCCAAAGAGCAGGGCTTCGATCTTCAGGTCCGCGAGGTTTATGAAGAGGGACAGTGGGTTGGGGCGGGCGAGCCCATCCTTTACCTGACCGGCCCTTTCAGCCGTCTTGCTCCGTTGGAAACGCTGTTGCTTCAGCGTCTCGGAGCATGCTGTGTTGCTGCACATAATGCCTACCAGATGGCCATGGCGCTTCCGGACGTTGCATTTCTGGCTATGGAAGCGCGGCACTGTGCCGGTTTCGAAATGCAGGAACAGATGGGCTATGCGGCGGCCGTCGGGTCGCAGGCCGCCCAGAAGGAAGGTGCGCGCGGGTTCATTGGTAACGCCAATGACGCGACGGCGGGTTTCTTCGGGCAGGATCATGGGCTTGGCACTATGCCGCATGCCCTGATTGGTTATGCGGGTTCGACCCTGCGCGCTGCCGAAATGTATGTGGATGTTTATCCGAATGATCCGCTGACAATTCTGGTGGACTATTTCGGGCAGGAAGTGACAGACGCTCTGGAAGTCTGTCATCGTTTTCCCGAGAAAGCCGCCGCAGGGCAGTTAAGTGTCCGCCTTGATACGCATGGCGGTCGTTTCCTCGAAGGACTGGACCCCCAGTCTTCGTATGCTGTCTTGGAGCGCTATACGCCCGGCACGATCCGGCGTTATCGCTCGGACGCGGAATTGCGTGATCTTGTTGGGACGGGTGTTTCTGCGGCTGCCATCTGGCGGATGCGGGAAGCTTTGGACGAAGCTGGCTTTCCGAAAGTGAAAATCACGGTCTCTTCGGGTTTCAATGCCTCAAAATGCACCACGATGCGGGATGCCCATGCACCGATTGACGTGGTTGGCAGTGGCTCCTTTATTCCGGATCGCTGGTCCGAGACCTATGCAACAGCGGACATCGTGGCCTATGACGGCACGCTTCGCGTCAAGGTAGGACGTGAATTTCTGCTGAACAAGGCACGAGCCGAACAGGGGGCCTCATGAGCGACGAACCGGAAAACACAGGAACTGAGACTGCAGGGCAGAGCCAGTCCTGGAACGTACGGATCATTGATCTGTCAGGCGCATCCGAGGATGACACTGTCGAGGTCGTGAAAGACTTCATGGATCTGATGCATGCCAATGCTTATGCGCGCGCCTATGTGCGGGACAGCATCGAGCGTTGCCGTGTTCCGGGCGCAACGAGCAAGGAAGTGCTGGAAAGCTGGTTCGCCTTCGGTGAGAATGCCGAGGTTGTGGATGCTGGTGATGATGGCTGGAAGTCCTCCACTGAACTGGAAGATTTTGCCGCCAATCCAGCGACAGACATGGAGCGCGACTGGCGTGCCATTGATCCGCGTCGCCTGGTGGACGATGACGAGATTTCCGGGCCGCCAGATATCGATGAAGACGATGACGAGGATGTCCACGAAGTCATCCGTCACTGACTAGGATTGCCCCGCGTATGGTTGCGAGCGTACGGGGGCAATAGGCCCGTTATGAAGAGTGGGTCATAAAAATATCCACATGACTGTGGCTCTGTAATTCTTGCGTTAGATTGGCAAGTCATGTGGAGGGATATTTTTCCACAAGACATTTATACCATTCTCGCGACGCATGGGGTTGGCCTGTTCAACACCTTATCCAACAGATACCTGGCGCGAAATTTCGCCGAACAGTTTGAATATCGGGATGGCTGGTGGTCCGATAGCGCCGTCTGTTGGTGTGCAACTGACCTGTATAGTGGGGGGCTATCAAAGCCTCCGACAGGCTTTGCGGCCACCGCTCATTTACCTGAGCACATAAGGATCAATGGGGCGCTATCCTTCAGTAGAGATCTGCGGTCAACCATAATGAGAACGCTGGTGGCCATTTCAATGCTTTCATGTAAATCGGCATGCCGCGTTACCTTCCTCTGCTTCTAACGCAGATCTGAACGTTATCTTTCATATTAAATCGGTAGTTAAAACTATATTCCCAACCAAGTTTTACTCATAACACCCGAGTATCTTGTCAAATCCGAAACGCATTGCTACAAAATATTTCTGATAATTTTTACGATAGAGCAGTATTCACACCTCTATTCCGGATTGGATTGAATGATGTCTTCAAAAAAGCGTATCAAGAATTTTGGGGCCACTGAGTGGAATGTATCTGAAACAGAAACGCCTCAAGAAGGTACTATGACGGTGCCCCAAAATCTGTCTCCAGAAGAGGAAGAAATAGAAAGGGATACTTCTCCTATTATTATTCAAGAGAAACCTACTTCTGTTGTTGCTTTAGTCGGCGCCGATCTGAACTGCGATTTGGATGCCCGTCAAGCTTTTCTTGAAGATGGTGGCTCAACAGTATCTACCTGCTTTAGGGTGGCAAATATACTGCATACGCATGCTCATTTTTCTGAGGCGGCGGCGTTTTATCTTCGAGCTATGCAGCTTCACTCAGGGAGTCCTGCGGAATTTCCGAGTGTTTATACACTCTTACAAGTTCGTTTGCTTTGTCTGTTAAAAAGCGGGCAGGATATTTCGGAAGAAGAGATAGAGCAGCTTCGTAGCTTACATATTCCATATGCTAACTATATCAGCGGGATCAGGTTAGCCTGGCGTCAAAATGACTTGCGCGGAGCGCTTGAAAAAATCGGCAGTGCGTATGATGAATTTCATACGGGCGAGGAAGCTGATTGGCAGATCCTGCAAATTGCAAAGCGAATTGAGCCAAGTTTATTTACTCCGGACCGTCAAGAAGAAGGGAAAAGAATTCCTTCTGCCCTTTATATGTATTGGGACAATAATCCTCCGCCGGAGATTCAAAATAACTTCAATCTGCATAGCGCCCTGCAAGGCATGCCATTAAAAATTTTCAATAAAGACGAAGCGCAGGAATGGCTTTACGACGTTTATGGCGTAGAAGCTCGCAACCTCTTTCTCCAAATGCGGCACCCGGCAGAAGCCGCAGATTTTTTACGTCTCCATGTGACGCAGACTCTTGGGGGGTGGTGGCTGGATGCTGATTTAAGAGTGTCAGGTTCAGATGCGTTGAAAAAAATGATCTCTGAGCCTGCTCAGAACGCATTTTTCCTAACGGATAATGGAATGGTTCATAATGACTTTTACGGAACTGTTCCAAACAGCGAAATTGTGTCAGATGCTTTGCTCTCAGTATATCGAAACTGTTATTTATTTCCGAGTTTATACATAGCTTTTAAGACTGGCCCCGGTCCTCTGACGCGAGCACTTAATCGTACGGCACATAAGTCCTTGAAAGGCCTTCGGCCTGTCCAGACAATAGCAATTTACGATCAACATGATTTCACACAGCTCATTGAAGAGTTTGATACGCCCTACAAAAGCTCTCTCCCCAATTGGCAAAATGTTTGAGGAGTGACGCTTTATTGCCGCAGAGTAGCCACTAAAAAGATCGCCGAATTGTTAATGAGTGTTGTAGCGGGGCGAATTTGGAATCGGCAGTTTTTAAATTTTCGTCTCTGAACAGAGCTGGTGGCAGAAGGCGTTCTGTTTTCAGGCATTTGAGGGTATCAGAACAGAACTCTCAAATGCCCTGAAAGCAGGATATCGCCGCTCGTGAATAACCGAATTCTGGTCAGTGCCTGTCTGCTGGGGCAGCCGGTCCGATATGATGGCAAGGCAAAAACCCTTCTGAATCCTCTTCTTCAGCAATGGCAGGAGGAGGGGCGTCTTGTGGTGGTCTGTCCGGAACTTGCGGGTGGGATGCCGGTTCCACGGCCGCCAGCGGAAATTGGGGCACGGCAGGACGGAAAAGACGTTCTTCAGGGCGACGCGCGCGTGACTGACACGTCAGGCGCGGATGTGACGGACGAATTTGTTGCAGGTGCCCGGATTGCTCTGAACGTCGCGCAAACACAGGGGTGTCGGTTCGCTCTGCTTATGGAAGGCAGCCCGTCCTGTGGAAGCCAGATGATTTATGACGGCAGTTTCAGCGGGCAGAAACATGCGGGCGCAGGCGTGACAGCAGCGCTTCTGCGCCAGAACGGGATTCAGGTTTTTAGTCAGGACACGATTGAAGACCTCAGGATTGCCCTCCAACGGGCCGGTTAAAGCATGCCCATGCTCTCATCGGAGCATTTACTACGGATTTGTCATCAACCTCCCGTTTGACCCGGCGGCAGGGACGTCTAAATTCAAAGCATGAACAGTCAGAATTTCTTCGCGGTCACTGATCCGTCCAATGGCCCCTTTGCTCCCTCCGGCGAGAGCGGGACACCGCCGCGCTGGGACCTGTCCGACCTGTATGCATCTCTGGACGATCCGGCGATTGAACAGGATTTTGCGGCTCTGACATCAGCTGCCCGCGCTTTCAGCGAAGGCTGGAAAGGCAAGCTGGGACAGGCTGATGGTGTTGCCTTGGCGTCTGCATTTGCGGAATATGAACGGATCGAGGAAGGGCTGGGACGCATCGGCTCCTTCGCCCAGCTTGGCTTTGCCGCCCATACGACGGACCCAACCTGGGGTCGCTTCACGCAGGGCGTGCAGGAGCGCATTACGGATATTTCCGCTGATTTGCTGTTTTTCTCGCTGGAACTGAACCGTCTCGACGATGAGGTTCTGGAGAAGATCTCGACATCACCGGACATGGCGAAGTGGCAGCCTTTCCTGCGGGATCTGCGCGTTTTCCGTCCGTATCAGCTTTCGGATGAGGTTGAGCAGGTTCTGATGGACAAGTCGGTAACAGGCCGGAATGCCTGGAATCGACTGTTCGATGAAACCATGGCCAGCCTGACCATCACACTTGATGGCGAGACGAAGCCTCTGGGAGCAGCGTTCAACACCCTGACGAGCGCTGAACGCGAAAAGCGTGCTGCGGCTGCGGAGCAGATCAGTGCTGTTCTTGCGGACAATTCCCGTCTTTTGACGATGATCACCAACACGCTCGCCAAGGACAAGGCGATCGGGGACAAGCTCCGTGGTTATCCGCGTCCATCTAGCAGTCGCAACCGTGGCAACATGGTTGAAGACGAAGTTGTCGACGCGCTGGTCAGCGCTGTTGATGAGGCTTATCCGCGTCTGTCCCATCGTTATTACGCGATGAAGGCTAAATGGCTCGGGCTGGAAAAGCTGGAACACTGGGACCGTAATGCGCCTCTGCCGGGCGTGGCTGACACGGTCATTCCGTGGGAGAACGGCAAGGAGATTGTCCTGAACGCCTATACCGGGTTCGACCCTGAGCTTGGGGGGCTGGTAAATCGCTTTCTGACGCATCCGTGGATTGATGCGGAAGCGGCGCCGGGCAAATCCTCGGGTGCTTTTGCACACCCGACGGTACCGTCGGTCCATCCGTATATCCTGATGAATTACCACGGGCGTGCACGCGACGTGATGACGCTGGCTCACGAGCTTGGGCATGGTGTGCATCAGATCCTTGCCGGTCAGAAGCAGGGTTATCTGAACTCCGCGACGCCTCTGACCCTGGCTGAAACAGCGTCCGTTTTTGGTGAATTCTGTTGAAAAAGTCGCTCTTGAAATAATCATGGCTTCCTG
>NZ_BANH01000042.1 GCF_000964465.1 Gluconobacter thailandicus F149-1 = NBRC 100600
GCCCCGATCCACTCGACACAGCATGCGACTTTTTCAACAGAATTGGTGAGATGCTGACGTTCCAGTCTCTGCTCGACCGGGAGACCGATCCAAAGCGCCGCCGTCATCTTCTGGCGGCGAAAGTGGAGGACATGCTCAATACGGTGGTCCGTCAGATCGCGTTCTATCAGTTTGAAGTGCGCGTGCATGATGAACGGGCCAAAGGCGAACTGTCAGCGGAACAGCTTGGTGCTATCTGGCGCGATGTGCAGGAACGCAGCCTTGGTCCGGCGTTCCACTTTACGCCGGATTATGACGCCTACTGGTCCTACATTCCGCACTTCGTGCATTCGCCGTTCTATGTGTACGCCTATGCCTTCGGGGACTGTCTGGTGAACGCTCTGTATGGCGTCTATCAGGATCAGCCTGACGGTTTTGCCGACAAATACCGGACCATGCTCGAAGCTGGTGGAACGCTTCGCCACAAGGAATTACTGGCGCCGTTCGGTCTTGATGCGACGGATCCGGGTTTCTGGCGTAAAGGACTGGATGTAATCTCGGGTCTGATCGATCAGCTCGAGCAGGAGGGCTGAGAGCACCATGGCGCGCGATCTCGATAATACCGGTTTGATGGGCGAACTTCGCCGGATGGCTCGGACATCTGGTGCAGTCGGCGGCATCGCTGCGCGCCTGGCTGGAAACCGTCTTGGCATCAAGACGGACAAGGGTGTCCACGCGGAAGGTCTGAAGTCTTCGCTGGGCAATCTGAAGGGACCACTCATGAAGGCGGCCCAGCTTCTTTCCACCATTCCCGGTGCTCTGCCGGACGAATATGCGGAAGAACTGGCTCATCTTCAGGCCAATGCACCCCCAATGGGCTGGAACTTCGTGCGTCGTCGGATGACGGCGGAACTGGGGGCCGGCTGGGAAAAGAATTTTCGCTCTTTCAGCCATGATGCTGTTGCGGCGGCGTCTCTGGGCCAGGTGCATCGGGCCCGTCTGGTTGATGGACGCGAAGTGGCCTGCAAGCTCCAGTATCCCGACATGCAGGGCGCGGTTGATTCCGATCTGCGGCAGTTCCGTGCGGCTCTTGGTGTTTACAAGCGGTTTGAGACAACAATTCGTCAGGACGAGGTTTACACCGAACTGTCTGACCGTCTTCGGGAAGAACTGGATTATCGTCGGGAAGCCAGCCATCTGCGCCTGTATCGCGATATGCTGTCCGAAACCCCGACTGTGACCGTTCCTGCACCGATTGAGGAACTGTCTACAGGCCGCTTGCTGACCATGGACTGGGTGTCCGGTCGTGGCATGAAGGCGGTGCTGGCGTCTGAGGCGACGCAGGAACAGCGGGACGATATGGCGCGGGCGTTGTTCCGGGCCTGGTACACGCCAGTCTATCGCTACGGCGTCATTCACGGTGACCCGCACATGGGCAACTTCACCGTTCGCGATGATTACGGTCTGAACCTGCTCGATTTCGGTGCCGTTCGTATCTTCTCCCCCCGCTTTGTCGAGGGCGTGGTGGATCTGTTTGCGGCTCTGCGGGACAATGACGAAGACCGTGCCTTCCATGCTTACAGCAAATGGGGCTTCGAAGGGCTTTCGCGCGAAACGGCCGCTGTCCTGAACGAATGGGCTCGGTTCTTCTACCGTCCGCTAATGACGGATCGCGTCTGTGCCATGCAGGAAAGCAATGATCCGGCAGAGGCCAAGCAGGTTCTGGAACGCGTCTATGAAGGGCTGAAACGCACGGGGGGCGTAAAACTGCCTCGTGAATTCGTTCTCATGGACCGGTCAGCCATTGGGCTTGGAAGCGCGTTCCTGCGTCTTGGCGCCCGTCTGAACTGGCATCAGATGTTCCAGGAGTTGATCGAAGGCTTTGACGTCAATGTTCTGGCGGCGCGGCAGAAAGAAGCTCTTGCCAAGGCCAAGGTTCCTCCCGCGATTTCCTCGCTCTGAGTAAAGAAAAAGCGCTTTCCGGAAACGGGAGCGCTTTTTTTATGGAATGAGAATGTCGCTTCCAACCTTAACGCGATCCAGAGCAATCAGACTGCGATAGCTGGCCACCGCCTCATTCTGGGCAAAGAGGCGGCGGGTTGTCTCTTCGTAGGTGGTTATGTCCTGGGACACGATGACCAGCATGAAGCTGACTCCTCCCGTCACATAATAGCATTGCTGGACTTCCGGCGCGGCGCGGAAGAGGGCCTTGGCATTGTCGACGGTCTGAAGCCGTTCGTCTGTCAGCATGACTTCAACGATGGATGTAATGCCCATCTGAAGGGAGCGAGCATCCACCATGGCGCTGTTTCGGATGATGACGCCGGATTTCTCCATCGCAGCAATGCGTCTTTGCACGGCTGCGGCGGACAGATTGACCTTCTCCGCAATCTGCCTCTGAGGCATTTTATTGTCTTTCTGAACGATCCGCAGGATGGCCCGGTCAAACAGGTCCAAGAGTCTGGAAGGCGCAGGAGCTTTCTTGTTCATGAGGTGAGTTTTTGTTGCATTTGATCCCTCAATCAAGAGCGCAAAACTCACTATGCCGATGATATGCCTCTCGCCCCAGAGGAAAGATCATCGTGAACGTATCGTCGCACACACCGGCCAAATCCAGTCAGACCCCGTTGGGAATTCTGTGTGGTGCGGGGGCTGGTGCCTTGTGGGGACTGGTTTTTCTGGCTCCGGAACTGGTGCGGTCCTTTGCGCCGCTTCAGCTCTCGGTCGGACGCTATCTTGCATACGGCATTATCGCCACAGTCCTGATTGCACCTCGCTGGAAGAAAGTGTTCAGCGGTGTAAGACTTCAGGACTGGAAAGCCCTGTTCTGGCTCTCTATTTTTGGCAACACGCTTTATTACGTGCTGGTGGCGGCCGCGGTGCATGCTGGAGGCATTGCCCTGACGTCGCTGGTTTTGGGATTCATGCCCGTCGCCGTTACCATTATTGGAAGTCGGGACAAAAACGCGGTGGCGCTCAAGTCTTTGCTTCCCTCATTGATGCTATGTGCGGCCGGTGCGGTGTGTATCGGTTGGCAGGCCCTGACCATGCCTGCAACGTCCGGGCGTCCCATGATGGGTTTAGTCTATGCACTGGCTGCTCTGATATGCTGGACGACATATGCTGTGTGGAACAGTCGATGCCTGATGCGCCTTCAGCACATTTCGGTTCATGACTGGAATTTGCTGACCGGATTAGTCACGGGAGGGCAGGCGATGGTTCTGCTGCCTGTTGCCTTTCTGGCATATTCTGGAAGTCATTCCCTGCCCGAATGGGGGCGATTTGCTGCGGTCTCGGCGGGCGTTGCCGTGATTGCATCTTTGTGCGGAAACGCTCTGTGGAACCGGATGTCCCGTCTTTTGCCTCTGACCATGACGGGCCAGATGATCCTGTTTGAGACGCTTTTTGGTTTGACGTATGGGCTCCTGTGGGAGCAGAGAGCCCCCCGCGTTCTGGAAGTGTCCGCGTTTGTTCTGGTGATTGGGAGCGTTTTGTCCTGTGTGGCCGTGCACCGAAGGTATTCGGCCCGCGAGACGCTTCCCGTTATGGATCTCGCAGCGTAAGCGGTGCTGCTGCCCTAATCTGAGACAGCAGTAGGCTGGCCCGCGCGAAATGCCGAGCCAGACAGTCTCAGAAGATTTCCTTGATCAGATCATTGCCGATGCCGAAGCCGGCACCTGCTTCAACCGAACGGGCAAAACCTGAATTGAGGATGTTGGAAAAGAAGTTGCTTTGAGCGGGTTGTTCCACGGCCTGAACGGGCGGCTGTGCTTGGTATGGCTGGGGCGAGGCATAGGTGTTCTGGCTGTTCGCCGCGTTTTCAAGCGCTGCATGAAGCTGTTGAAGCAGGGTTGTGACCTGTTGCTGCTCGGCCTGAAACGAAAGCGCGACTTCCCGCAGATCCAGTGCCCATTCCCGAGCCTGCATGTCTCCGCTCTGTGCGGCATCTTGCATTTTGGCGCCGAGCGTCTGGAGGGATTGTGCGGATTGCTGGGCCTGTTCCTGAAGCTGGTTGTATGTCTGCTCGATCGTCTGGACGTCCATGACCGGTTTCCCTTCAAAGATACGGGGCCTGAATACGCCTTCTCAGCGAGTCCCTCCATCCTTTTCAGCAATAAAATGACATAAAGATACGCCGCCGGAACGCCTTCTGTTCTACTGCGCTCTTGTGATGTTCCCGTTTCTTTCCCATCTTGGATCTCATGGCCAAAAAACCTTCTGCGCTCCGCAATGCGACCGCAATGCCCATGACGGCATTCATCCCTGAAAAGCAGCCTGCAAAGGCCAAGACGCGGAAATTCGTGGTCAAGGCGGATTATGAACCGGCTGGCGATCAGCCCACGGCCATTTCCGAGCTTGTGCAGGGTGTGGAGAACGGGGATCGCGATCAGGTTCTGCTGGGCGTGACGGGGTCTGGCAAAACCTTCAGCATGGCGAAGGTCATTGAAGCGACGCAAAAACCTACGTTGATCCTCGCACCAAACAAGACGCTGGCCGCGCAGCTCTACGGAGAAATGCGGCAGTTTTTTCCCGATAATGCCGTCGAATATTTCGTCTCGTATTACGACTACTACCAGCCGGAAGCCTACGTTCCGCGGTCAGACACGTATATCGAGAAAGACAGTCAGATCAACGAGCAGATCGACCGGATGCGTCATGCTGCCACGCAGGCGCTTCTGGAGCGGAATGACGTTATCATCGTCGCGTCCGTCTCTTGTATCTACGGTATCGGGTCAGTCGAGACGTACTCGAAAATGGTGGTCCGGCTTGAGGTCGGGGGTGAGATTGACCGGGAGAAGCTCATCAAGGCGCTGGTCGAACTTCAGTATCGTCGAAACGATGCCGGGTTCGAGCGCGGGACCTTCCGTGTGCGCGGCGAGCAGATCGACATTTTCCCGGTCCAGAATGAAGACCGTGCCTGGCGCGTTTCACTGTTTGGTGACGAGATTGACCAGATCACCGAGTTTGACCCGCTGACGGGCAACAAGACGGCGGATCTGGCGGAAATCAGCGTTTACGCAAACTCCCATTACGTCACCCCGCGTCCGACGCTGAATCAGGCCATGATCGGGATCAAGAACGAGCTTCGACAGCGGCTCGCGCAGTTCACCGAAGAAGGAAAGCTGCTGGAAGCCGAGCGCCTGTCCCAGCGGACAACCTTTGATCTGGAAATGATCGAAACGACTGGTGCCTGCAAAGGCATCGAGAACTATTCCCGCTATCTGTCTGGCCGTGGGGCAGGGGACCCGCCGCCGACGCTATTTGAATACCTGCCCGAAGATGCCCTGCTGATCGTGGATGAAAGTCACGTCACAGTTCCACAGATTGGCGGCATGGAGCGCGGGGACAGGGCGCGAAAATCCGTTCTGTCTGATTATGGCTTTCGTCTGCCGTCCTGCATTGATAACCGCCCGTTGGCATTTGGTGAGTGGAACGCGTTCCGACCGCAGAGCATCTTTGTATCGGCCACACCCGGACCATGGGAAATGGAACAGACGGGTGGCGTCTTTGCTGAGCAGATCATTCGTCCGACAGGACTGATCGATCCGGTCACGATCGTAAAGCCCGTTGAAGGGCAGGTGGACGATCTGCTGCACGAAGCGCGTGAGACCATTGCGCAGGGTGGCCGCGTTCTTGTCACGACGCTGACCAAGCGCATGGCTGAGGATCTGACGGATTATCTGGGCGAAGCCGGGATCAAGGTGCGGTATCTGCATTCCGATGTGGATACGCTGGAGCGGATCGAGATTATCCGTGATCTGCGTCTTGGCGCTTTTGACGTATTGGTTGGCATTAACCTGCTGCGCGAGGGCCTGGATATTCCGGAATGTGCGCTCGTCGCCATTCTGGATGCGGACAAGGAAGGCTTCCTGCGCTCACGGACGTCCCTGATCCAGACGATCGGTCGTGCGGCCCGTAACGTGGATGGTCGGGTCCTGCTGTATGCTGACAAGATGACGGACAGCCTGACCTTTGCCATCGAGGAAACGGCCCGTCGTCGGACACGCCAGATGGAGTGGAATGAGGCGCACGGCATTACACCCATGACGGTTCGTTCGAAGATCGGTGATGCGCTGTCGTCTATCTTTGAGCAGGATTACGTCACGGTTGCGCCTGACTCTGCTGGCGATACGGAAGAGTTCGTTGGCAAATCCCTTCCTGTCACCATTCAGGAACTCGAAAAGCGGATGCGTGAAGCCGCTGCCAATCTGGACTTCGAACAGGCTGCCCGCCTGCGTGATGAAGTGCGTCGTCTTGAAGCGATTGATATGGGGCTGGAACCGCCGCCGGTCGCGACATCAACGGCCGGTCGTCCCGGGGGCGGAAAGAAACCGAAGGGGCCAACGCCGCTTGGGCCCGGTGGTGGCGGGTACGATCCGGCCAAACGCAAACGTGGCGGTCGTCGCTGATCGGAGTATATGGGGCAGCGGGTTGCCCATGACCGACCGTTATTATCAGGATTTCAGATTGTCATGATCGAATTGAGCCGAGGAAAGAGCCGTCTGACCATTCTTCCTGAAACGGGGGGTGCCATCGGTGTCTGGCAGTTGGATGGGAAAGATATTTTTCTGCCAGTATCGAATGAGGCTTTGGCCGCGCAGAAAGGGGAGGCCGTGGGGGCCTATCCTCTCATTCCCTATTCGAACCGCATTGCCGACGGGCGTTTCTCATTCAACGAACAGGATTATGATCTTGCGCCCAACATGGGCGATCACCCTCACACAATTCACGGAAACGCCTGGGAAAAGGACTGGACCGTCGCGCACCAGGGAGCGAACCACGCTGTTCTGACACTGGATCATGTTCCGCAGGAAAACGATACGCAGTGGCCTTTCACCTATCGTGCCGTTCTGTCGTACCTGCTGACCGAAAACACGCTCGATGTGCAGATGGTTGTTGAAAACCGCGATACGGTCGATCAACCGGTTGGCTTTGGTTTTCATCCCTTTCTTGCTGCGCAAGGTCCTGCCACACTTTCCTTTGAAGCGACAAAAGCCTGGTTAACGTCACCAGATGGTCTTCCGGTCCAGGCCGTCTCTTGTGACGGAGAATGGTCCTTCCATGCCCCCAGGAATGCGCATGCGCGTTTTATCGACAACTGCTTTGCAGGTTTTGGAGGGCAGGTTGTCCTCGACCGGCCAGATGCAGGCTTAAAGGTGACGGTAGAGGCTGATCCGATCTTCACACATCTGGTTGTTTTTACATCGCCGGATGATCCTTTTGTGGCCGTGGAACCTGTGACGAGCATGACGGATGCCATCAACCGATCTGATATTCCGGACCGGGGGCTGCATGTTCTTAAGCCGAACACGCGGATCGGTGGCCGGATGCGTTTTCACGTCAGGGCAGTCTGATGTCTGAAAAAACGCCGCTCTCCCATTATCTGTCTCCGAAAGGCGCTGCCGTCATGCGCGCGGAGCTTAAGGAACTGGCGCAGAAAGAACGGCCACGGATTGTCGAGATCGTTTCTTGGGCTGCCGGGAACGGTGATCGTTCCGAGAATGCCGATTATCAGTATGGCAAGCGTCGTCTACGTGAGATCGACCGTCGCCTGCGCTTTTTGGGCAAACGGCTGGAAAATGCAGTGATCGTCGATCCGGCTGCGCAGACAACGCGTGATCGCGTGTTCTTCGGGGCGACAGTGACCTATGTCGATGAGGACGACACGGAACATACCGTGACGATCCTTGGTGTGGACGAGTCGGATCTGGCGCGGGGAGAGGTCAGCCTCATTTCTCCGATCGCCCGTGCCCTGATGCGTACGCGGGTTGGCGATGTGGCGATGTTGCAGACGCCCCGTGGGCCCGTTGAGATCGAGATCCTGAAAATCACCTATCCTGATCCGCAGGACTGAAGAGGCGCCTGTGCAATCCGAACCTCGTGTAGGGTGTGGCGCTGCCATTCTCGTTGACGGAAAACTACTGCTGATTCGTCGGAAGAGAGAGCCGGAAGCCGGATGCTGGGGATTGCCTGGCGGAAAAGTGGATATGTTTGAACCTGTGGCCCGAGCTGTTGAGCGCGAGGTGGCAGAAGAACTCGGGATTACGATTCACGCTGAAAAGATGCTCTGTCTCGTAGAGCAGCCCGATCAGAGAGCGGGAACCCACTGGATTGCCCCAGTCTATCTGGTCACAAAATTCACCGGAACGCCCACCCTGATGGAGCCGGAAAAGCATAGCGATTTTGGCTGGTTTCCTTTGGAGGAACTGCCGCTCCCGCTGACGACGTCAACCGTTCAGGCCGCAGCCACCCTTCAGAAGCACGAGCCCTGACATCCGGCGCTGGCCTCGGCTTTGAAAAAGCTGTTCTGCCAGCTACAGATAATGTTTCAACATCCCTTTAACCGGAGTATCCGACATGTCCCGCTCACTCCGGGTTGCCGTACAGATGGACCCGCTAGAACAGGTCAACATCGACGGCGACTCCACTTTTGCCCTCATGCTTGAAGCGCAGGCGCGTGGACACGAGCTCTGGGTTTATCCTGTTTCGACGCTTAGCCTGACGGAAGGGCAGGGCAAAGGCGGCCGTCTTCAGGCCCGTGCCCGCCGGGTGGAGGTCCGTCGCGTTCGTGGCGATCATGCGACTTTTGGGGAAGAAGAAATCCTTCCGCTGGGCGAGACGGACGTTATCCTGATGCGTCAGGACCCTCCGTTCGACATGGGCTACATCACTGCCACGCACATGCTGGAGCATGTTCATGGCGTTGGTGAGGGACTGTCGCTGGTGGTGAACGATCCGGTAGCGGTTCGGAACGCACCAGAGAAGCTGCTGGTTACGCATTTCCCGCATCTGATGCCGCCAACGCTGGTGGCATGGGATCCACGGGACATTCTCGCCTTCCGTGAGAAGCATCAGGACATCATCATCAAGCCGCTTTACGGGAATGGCGGTGCGGGCATTTTCCGCATCAAGCCGGATGATGAAAACCTGAAGGCCCTGCTGGAAATGCATTTTGCGCGTACCAATGAGCCTTTGATGATCCAGCGTTACGAGCCTGCTGTTCGTAAAGGTGACAAACGCATCATCCTGGTGGACGGACGGCCGATCGGTGCCATCAATCGTGTTCCGGCAACGGGTGAGGCGCGTTCGAACATGCATGTTGGCGGACGTGCCGAGCGCGTGGACCTGACGGACCGTGACAAGGAAATCTGTGAGTCGATTGGTCCCTATCTGCGCGACCATGGGCTGATTTTCACGGGGATCGACGTGATTGGTGACTGGCTGACGGAAATCAACGTCACGTCTCCAACCGGCTTGCAGGAACTGGATCGTTTTGAAGGCATCAACAGTGCCGGTCTGATCTGGAACGCCATTGAGCGGCGTTACGCGCCCTGATCATGACAGGCAGGGGGCCGTGGCAGATAAAAACTGTTACCTGCCACAGAGCTCTTTACTGGGGTGACTTAGGGTACTTGATCGGAGCGGGTGGCTCATCTGCCTTCGGAGGTGTGTCTTTTCCAAAACGGTTTTCGATCCACGTCCGTATGTGTTCGCGAAAATACAAGACATAGAGCGCTACCCAGATGGCAATACAGAGCAGGACAAGAAAAAAATTCAGCATCTGTCGCCTCCAAAATGATGAAAAACGGACGAGTTAGTCGCCATCCGTAACCCGTGTCTTGCCAGATGCATATCTGGAAGGGCAAGAAGGAGCCAACTGAACCACGTTTCCGGACATGCTCTCCAGTTTTGAAGGAGAGCGGACACAGAAGGTCGCATAGAATATGTCTTCAACCCTCTCCCCGCGTTCTGCACTGGATGCGGAGGCCGTCAAGGCGGCCTATCGTCGATGGGCCCGCGTTTATGATACTGTTTTCGGCGGTATCTCTGGCTATGGACGGAAGAGGGCTGTTGAAGCAGTAAACGCCCTTCCTGGCGAGCGTGTGCTCGAAGTAGGCGTCGGAACGGGACTCGCCCTTCCGTCCTATAATCCGGACAAACGGATTACAGGCATTGATCTGTCTGAAGACATGCTGGATCGCGCACGTCAGCGCGTTCTTCAGGATCGTCTGACGAATGTGGACGATCTTCTGGAAATGGATGCGGAAGCAACCACCTTCGAAGACGACAGTTTCGATATCGCAGTTGCCATGTTCGTGGCTTCTGTGGTGCCGCATCCGGACCGGCTTCTGGCCGAACTCAAGCGTGT
Source organism: Gluconobacter thailandicus F149-1 = NBRC 100600 (assembly GCF_000964465.1). Lineage (GTDB taxonomy): Bacteria > Pseudomonadota > Alphaproteobacteria > Acetobacterales > Acetobacteraceae > Gluconobacter > Gluconobacter thailandicus. The sequence goes on from NZ_BANH01000042.1 coordinate 10,130, forward strand.
CGTTCGTCCAGGCGGTCACATTCTCTTCGTAAACCACTTTCTTGCAACCGGCGGCCTTCGCTTGACGGTCGAACGCGGAATGGCCCGTGCATCCCGTTCCCTGGGCTGGCACCCGGACTTCGCAATCGAGTCCCTCCTGCCGCCAGAAGATCTGAAACGCGCAACTCTGACGCCTGTTCCGCCTGCAGGGCTGTTTACACTCGTGACATTGCCGCAATGCGAGAGTAAAAGCGACGCCGCAGCCCTGGTCGCCTGATCGGCGTATGGCTCCGGTACAGGCCGGCGCCGAGTATTCCGACGCTCGCTGCGGTATTCCTTGGCAGGGACCTACTACGCGACCATGACTTATCAGGCCTTCGACTCTATTCCTGTTCTTTCCAACAGACGGATCGGGACATCATTCATTCTGCTGGCATTGTTTGCCGGTCTTCTGGGTGGGTCGTTGGCTTTGCCACTTCTTCAGACACATCCGACTGCGGGATTCGCGTTCTGCCACGGTATTCTGATGGCATTTTTCGTCATCTGCCCCGCTGCGCTTGGCGGGTTTGGCCAGTGGCTGCTTCCCGCTGAACTGGGTACCGACAGAACGACTCTCCCTGCCTCCAGTCTGGCAGGTTTCTGTTTCCTGTCTTCGGGCGTTGTCCTGCTTCCGGTGCAGCCCATCATGGCTCTTGCGCTGTGGGTTGTTGGTGTTCTTGCACTCGCAGTCGATATCATCACGACCTTTCTTGAGGGGCGAACCCAGCGCTTTCGCAACCTCTCCCCGCTGGCCTGGTCCCTGCTTGCCACTGCTGCTGGGGTGACGATTATCGCGCCGGTGCTGGCTGCGGTGGTCACACGGATGATGGTTGATGGAGCACCTGCCAGCGCTGCAGAGGGTCTTATCGGGATGCTTCATCTTCCCGAGACTGCATTAATGCTGACGCCTGCGCTCGGACTGGTCTGTCATCTTCTGATGCCTCGTCAGGGTGCGAAAGGCCTCTCTGGCCGGGTCGCACCATATGCCTTTGGCTGCATGGCAGTTCTGGGGCCACTTTGCTGGATGGATGGCCTGTTTGGTGGAATGCCAGCAGCGTTCCAGAGCATTCTTGTCGCTCTGACGCAGTTCGTTCCGTCTCTCGTGCTTATTACGGCTCTTTGCGGAGATGTCTGGAAGCAACGGCGCGCTCTGGACGGCACGACGCTCTGGGCCTTGGGAAGTATCGTTCTTTTTTCTGCAGGCTGGATCGCAGAGTTCATGCCTGGACATGCAATCGACCATACGGCTGCGGCATTTGGTGGCGTGATGGCTCTTTGTGGCGGTTTCTACGCCTGGATGATTCGTCTTCTGCCAGATCATATTCCTGCCCCGCTCAGTCGGATGCATGCGGGCCTGACGTTTGTTGGCGCCCTTTGCTCCCTGACGCCGGTTGTGAGGCCGGTGGGAGAAGGTTTGATGGGCCTCAGCCTGCTAACCTTTGGTCTGCTGGGCCTTTTCCTGATCAGGGAGACCGGGCGTGCTCGGGTCAGAGCATGAGCGAAACGACTCCTTTAGCCCCGTCGGGGCTTTTTTCCGTTCTGGGCGCTGACGGTGATTCTTCTCTCAAGGATTGGGTCGCCCTGCTAAAGCCCCGCGTCATTTCGCTGGTGGTCTTTACGGGAGCCGCAGGTATGGCCGTTGCCCCCCGATGGCCTTCCGTGCCTATCGGGATTATTACCATCCTGTGCATCTGTATCGGGGCAGGGGCCGCCGGTGCGATCAACATGTGGTATGACCGCGACATTGACGCCGTCATGAAGCGGACCAATGTTCGCCCTATTCCGGATGGCCGGATGCCCGCTGATAGCGCGTTGATCTATGGTGTGGTGCTGTCAGTTCTATCAGTTCTGGTGCTCTGGCTGGCAACGAATGCTCTTGCTGCGGGCATTCTGGCGTTCTCGATCTTCTTTTACAGCGTGATCTATACGATGTGGCTCAAGCGGAGCACGCCTCAGAATATCGTTATTGGTGGCGCTGCGGGTGCATTCCCTCCAATGATTGGCTGGGCCGCGACGATGAACTCCATGGCTGTATTGCCTGTCGCCATGTTTGCCATTGTGTTTCTCTGGACGCCGCCACACTTCTGGTCCCTGTCGCTATATGCCTGCAAGGATTACGACAAGGCCGGTATTCCCATGCTGCCAGTCGTCAAGGGTGCACGGCATACGCGCTGGCAGATCCTGCTTTACACGTTCATTCTGACGGCCGTCTCGCTGGTTCCGTCTTTCGTGCATGAGTGTGGGCTGTTTTACACCGTCACGACCAGTCTGCTCGATCTTGGGTTTATTCTTTGCGCGGTCCGTGTGCTGATGGATCAGCAGGACGCTCAGGGCGTTAGCCTTACAAAAGATAAGCCAGCACGTTTCGCATTTCGCTACTCGCTGGCGTATCTGTTTTTCCTGTTCTGTGGCCTGTTGGTGGATCGGGTACTGCTGTCATGAAAACAACAACCGATCTTACCGCAAAACGGCGTCAGAGCCGGATCGTGGGGATTGCAGGAGGGGTGATTACCCTCGCTGCAATCTTCTATGTCATTACTTTGATCCGCTTTTAAGGAACGTTTCAGCCGCCCTGCTGGATGGCTGAGAGGATCCAGTTGCCACGTCCATCAGCGCGGACGAACGTCCAGAGTTCTGTGACCGTAACTGGCTCTGTTGAGCTGCCATCAATGACATTGCCAAACGAGTCCGTTGTCACGTCCGTCATGGAGTACTGCATGGCGACGGTGGCATAGGTCAGGTTGCGTTCACGCCAGGCTTCCGAAAGATCACCCCGCAGGAAGCGGACGTTTGAGACAATGTTCCGCGCGCCACGGCTCGCCAGATCTGACAGTTGCTCGTTGAAATAACCCGCCATCTCCGGCGTCGTCATGGACGATAGTGCCCGCATGTTCTGCGCGCTCCAGGCAGACTGGATATCGAGCAGCAGACGCTGGAAACTGGTGTAGTCGTCGTTGCTCAGGGTCACCGGAGCATTACCACTGCTGGCTGCGCCGAATGGTGCGGCGGCCGGTGAGCCTGACGCTCCCTGACGACGGTTGAACAGCCGGATAGCGAACATGATCAGCGCACCAATCACGAAGACCTGAAACAGGAACCCGAGAATTGATGTTCCACCCGTCATGCCACCGAAGAAGCCGTGTCCGCTCAGGATTCCAAACAGACCAGCCCCGAGCAGGCCGCCGGCAAAGCCCGTCATGAACGGGTGACGGTTCGGGAAGGACGGACGATATCCCGGCGTCATGGGCGCCATCGGGCGGGGGGCAGCGGATTGGGCGCCATAGTTGGACTGCGGCGTCATGGTCCGGTCCATCGGGCGCGTCCAGCCTGGCGTAATGGAGGTCCGTGGAGGCGCGCTCCAGGTACGGGAGCCACGGCTGCCCATGGACGACCCTCCACCCGGACGGGCATCAGCGGAACCCAGCACGCAGAGAAGCGCACAGGCGATAGAGAAAAGACGAAAATTACGCATCAAAGTCCTGCAATGCTCATGCCATCAATCCGGATGCTCGGCGCATTCACGCTGCTCCGGAAGGAAAGATCGCTGGCTGGTACCATCCGGGTGAACATGTCCTGAAGGTTTCCGGCAATGGTCAGTTCCGCAACAGGCTCGGCAATCTCGCCGTTGCGGATCATGAAGCCGGAAGCTCCGCGACTGTAATCTCCCGTCAACATGTTGACGGACGATCCCATCAGTTCCGTAACCAGAATTCCTTCCTTTATATCGGAACGCAACTCGGCTGCGGAAAGATCACCAGGCGCGAGATGAAGATTTGTCACACTCGGGGCTGGAGGACCGGAAACACCCCGGCTGGCCCGCCCATTCGAGCGTAGACCCAACTGGCGAGCGCTTCGTGAGTCCAGAAGCCATGTCTGAAGAACGCCATCGGTCACGAGGTCCAGCGCCTCAGCGGCGCAGCCTTCGCCATCAAAGGGGCGGGAGGCGAGACCGCGGACAAGGCGGGGATTGTCCCTGACTGTCAGGCCTGTGCCGAGGATGTGCGTTCCCATTGCGTCTTTCAGGAACGAGGTCCCGCGAGCAATCGATGCACCGTTAATTGCTCCGATCAGATGACCGAGCAGACTGGAGGAGACGCGGGGATCATAGATAACGTTGTATGTGCCCGTTTTTGGGCGGCCCGGATTGATGCGTGCAACGGCGCGCTCGCCCGCCAGACGACCGATGGCGTCAGGCGCATCCAGATCTTCCAGATAAACGGTGCTGTGATGCGCATAATCGCGCTGCATGGATGCGCCGTCACCCGCCAGAACGCTGGCGCTGATGGAGTGGCCTGTGCGGCTGTAGCTGCCCATGAAGCCAGCGGATGTGCCCAAAGCGATTACGGTGCGACCATGCCCGACAGATGCGCCATTGGTGTTGGTGACGCCTGATACGGCCAAAGCAGCGTCCTCTGCCTCCCGAGCGCGGCTGAGCATAGTGTTCATATCCGGAGATGCCGTATCAGCAAGATCCAGACCGGCGGCATCGAAATGGCCAATCATGGCGTCCGAGCACAATCCGCCGAAGCGGTCTTCCGGCACCACAAGCGCCATGGCACAGGCTTGCTCTGCCAGACGGTCAAACTCGGCATCGTCCAGCACGCTGGTGGAAACGGAGGCTGCTTTCTGGCCGCGGAAAACGCGCAGGCCGAGGGCTACGCTTTCGGAGCGCTCAATGCCTTCAGGAACGCCTTTCCGCACCATGGCAGATTCGGATTCGTTCCGGATGAAAATGGCGTCGGCATGATCGGCGCCGTGACGTTTTGCCGCAGCAAGAAGGGCTTCAACGTGACGGGTTGTACTCATGCAGCAAGCCTCGCTGTGATGTCGTCCATCGTCGGCATGTTCTTGACCGGGCCGATGGCTGTGAAGGTGGGTGTGCCAGCAAAGATTTCGCGGGCGACGCGTAGGATGTCCTCTTCCGTGACAGCGTCGATCTTGCCGACTGTCTCGGTCACGGGGACGGGACGGCCATGGATCTGGATCTGGCGAGCGAGCTGTTCACAGCGGCTGCCGGTACTTTCCAGAGACATCAGCAGCGAAGACTTGAGCTGCGCGCGGGCACGGGAGAGTTCTTCCTCTGTCAGGCCATCCTGAAGACGCTTGAGCTCATCAATCATGACCGGGACAAGTTCGGCCGTCTCGGCTTCACCAGTGCCTGCGTACAGGCCGAACAGCCCGCTGTCGCTGAAGGGGGAGGCAAAGGAATAAACGCTGTACACCAGCCCGCGCCGTTCCCGGATTTCCTGGAACAGACGTGAGGACATGCCGCCACCCAGAAGGGTGGACAGGATCATGACGGCGTAATGATCGGGATGATGATAGCTGACGGAAGGGAAGCCCATGACCAGATGGGCCTGATCCAGTTCGCGTGTCGTCCGCAGATCGCCACCCGCATAAGTTGCCCCACGAGGGCGGGGCGTCTGATGCATTGGCAGGTCCCGGAAGTGCTCTTTCACCAGATCGACAACCTGTTGATGATGCAGGTTTCCCGCCGCGGCGATCGTGATGTTGTGCGTGGTGTAGTGCTCACGCATGTAGCCCATCAGCGTCTCGCGCGTCATGTCGGAGACAAGCTGTTCCGTGCCGAGCGTTGGGCGCCCCATGGGCTGTTCCGGGAAGGCGCGTTCCTGGAACTGGTCAAAGATGATGTCATCCGGCGTGTCATTCGCCTGACCGATTTCCTGAAGGATCACGCCACGCTCACGTTCGATCTCGGCATCCAGAAACGTGCTGTGCGTCAGAATGTCGCCGATAATGTCCACGCCCAGCGCCAGGTCTTCCTTGAGAAGCTTGACATAGTAGGCTGTGGTTTCACGGGCTGTGTAGGCGTTGATATAGCCGCCGACATTCTCAATTTCTTCGGCAATCCGGGAGGCAGAGCGGCGCTCGGTTCCCTTGAAGGCCATATGTTCAAGAAAATGGGACACACCGTTGTTTTCTGCGGTCTCGTCACGGGTGCCAATCGAGACATATGCCCCGAACGAGATGGTCTCAACACGTTCCATGCGTTCCGTAATGATGGTCAGACCGTTGTCGAGCGTAGTGACTTCAATCGTATCGGGCATGAGTTTCCGTAAGTCATAAAAAGACAGGCTCCCTGAGATGGGGAGCCTGCGGGAAGGAACAAGGTATTAGTGGCTTTTGAGATGGGCGCGGACCGCATTCTGAATGCCAGCGATCTGACTGCTCACCGTGTCGTAACGCTCTGGCCGTTCGAAAAGATCGGCCAGATGCGGGGGAAGGGCAGCTCTGATGCCGGTCGCTGAGAAGACTGCATCCGGAAATTTGGCGGGATGAGCTGTTGCTGCGGCGATCATTGGAATGCCGGGTTCCTGAAAGCGCTTGCCAACAGCCAGGCCGATTGCCGTGTGCGGATCAGCCAGATAGAGGCTCTCGTTGTAGAAATGACGCATGGCTTCGCTGGTCTGCTCATCACTGAGCGTCATGCCGTCGAAGACATCCTTCATGCGCGTCCAGGCATCGTGCGGAACGGCCATACGGCCAGTCTCGCGGAACTCTTTCATGATCGCGGCGCAGCGCGTCGGGTTGCGATCCAGAAGCTCGAACAGCAGACGTTCGAAATTGGACGAAACCTGAATATCCATCGACGGGGACAGGCTCGGCTCGACTGTGCGGACACTCATGTCGTTTTCCAGAAGGAAACGTGTGAGAATGTCATTGCGGTTGGAACCGATGCACAGGCGACGGATCGGGAGGCCCATCTGACGGGCAGCCCATGCCGCAAGCACATTGCCGAAATTGCCGGTCGGAACGGAGAAGGACACTTCCCGATCTGGTGCGCCGAGAGCCAGTGCTGCACGGACGTAATAGGGGATCTGTGCCGCAATACGGGCCCAGTTGATGGAATTGACGGCGGACAGGGAGACTTCGTCCCGGAACGGCTGGTCGGCGAAGAGGGCCTTGACGATATCCTGGCAGGTATCGAAGTCACCTTCGACGGCAATGTTCAGAATGTTGTCGTCTGGCACAGTTGTCATCTGGCGACGCTGGACTTCCGATGTGCGGCCCTTTGGATGAAGGATAACCACCGAGAGACGCTCACGTCCACGGCAGGCTTCAATGGCGGCCGAACCGGTATCGCCTGATGTAGCGCCGACGATCGTGACCTTCTGGTTGCGCTGCGTCAGAACGTGATCGAAGAGACGCCCCAGCATCTGCATCGCCATGTCTTTGAAGGCGAGCGTCGGGCCATGGAACAGTTCGAGCGAGAAGAGATCCTGCTCAACTTCGCAAAGTGGCGCTACGGCAGCATGATCGAAGCCTGCATAAGCGTCGCGGGCCATATCGCGCAGGGTATCGCGATCAATGGCACCTTCGGAGAAAAGGGAAATGACCTCAGCCGTCAGGTCCGCGTAGGACAGTGCACGCCATTCGCGGAATGTCTGGGCACTGATTTTTGGCCATGTCTCCGGCATGTAGAGACCGCCGTCTCCAGCAAGGCCGGCAAGCAGAATGTCGGAAAAGTTGGGGGCGTCGGCGGTCAGGTCGCCGCGAGTAGATCGGTAGCGCATGCTGACTTTATATCACGACCTCCTATGGCAAGGCGATGCGAAGAATGTGCGGTTTTCCATCTTCTGATGTCAGAACGCTGACCTCATGATCGCCTGAAACCGTCAATGCGCCAGCATTTATGAGGCGCACATCCCGAACAAGAATCAGAGGATTGCGTTCGCTTCCAAATTTCAGGAGCGCCCCATCCGTAATGTCCGACATGTAGAAGACGTTGTCGGGTGAGAGTGTGATCCCGCCCAGGCTGGGTGTGTCACGCCATTCCACGATTCCGTCGAGTTGCTCCACAGGTGTGAATGCCGGATCGGTGAGAAGGGCGCTATCAATTCTGTAAAGAGGGCCGCAGGCTGGCATGTAAAATAGCCATTGGCCTTTGGTATCAAGGGCCAGAAACCTTACATTTCCGCCTGTCAGCGGGTGATTGTCCGGTCCATTATTGATCCGCCCGTTTCGTATCAGGGGACGGCGACCTGTCACGGATGGGTCATAGGGAAGAAGGCTTTGCGTCCTGCCGTCCTGGAGAGACACCACAACGAGTGCGGCCCGTCCTTCGTCGGTCAGGTAAGCGTAATTTCCATGAACCTGAATGGCCGTTAAATGACTGCCTGCCGCGAGTGGCTTTTGAAGAGACACTGTTTGGAGCAGTTTTCCTTCTGCGGATAACTGAACAAGCGCGGCTTTTGGAGAAGTGGTGAGTCCCCAGAGAGCTGTACCTTGGCCCGTTAACACCGAAAGGGACGGAATTTTTGCTCTTTCAGCCTCATCGGCAGGAAACGGATGTGTCTGGTTTGTCGAATCGATGAAGACAGGGCGCCCGTTCAGATCCAGCCCCATGACGGATGCCGAATCATGACGCATCAGGGTGGTGAGTTGAACATTCTGAAGTGACGCATCTGCTGTAATCGTCGCTGTCTGTACAGCGTCTTTCCATGGGTGGTCTGCCAGTGCGGGGGAGGCAAACAGGCAGGACGTTCCCAAAAGAACGACGGACACGGAGCGCAGAAGCCAACTTTTCATGGTTCGAGACATCGGCCTGTCTGGAAAATTTGACAAGCCTGAAAAGGGATTAATTCTCCAGTGTCAGCGCTCTGTCAGCTTTATCCGTGTATCTTGTCTCGGAGCGAGCAGAGCCAAATTTTTCTGTAACGTGAGGATATCGCTGGGTAGGTCGAGGCGCCGGGCGCGGATTGGACAGCCAGGGAGCATGTTCATACTCAAAAGGGAAGATGACAGCCGCATGCATCAGGAGAGCAGACTCAATGGTCTGACACTCGATGGACCAGCGCTGATCCGGCATGCGGGAGATGTAATGCCCTGACGGGGTCTGCCTTACTTCAATCGGGAAGGTACGTGTGGTCATACCCTGACGCACTGTTGCGAAAACCAGGCCGGGAACATTGCCTGTCCGTTGTTCAAGGTGCATGGTCAGACGCCTTTTATGGTCGTGGTCACACGCACAATGCTGTCCAAAATCTGAATACTTCGTTAACGGCCTTTTATATTTTTATTAAAGGTTTCAGTGCGTCATTTCCTGTACTGGCTCTCTTTCGACTTCTGAAATAACGGAACCAGGATGACCAGCCTTATCTCTGATCCCACCCGATATGCTTTTGATCGCTTTGCACAGGGAGATCTGATTGAAGCCGGGCGTCTTTTCCGGGAAATTCTGACTGCTGATCCATCTCAGCCGGATGCCCTGCACGGCATGGCCTGCATGGCGCGCGCCAATGGCCAGAATGCGATGACGATTGCCCTGTGTGGCAAGGCGCTCAAGGCAGGGGCAGGTCTTCCAGCGTCTCGTCTGGCGCGTATTCACCTGACGCTTGGCCTCGCTTTGATAGCCGAAGGCCATTCTGAACCTGCGCGTGCTGCACTGGTCGTGGCTCAAGCGCTTCAGCCTTCGGATCCCCGAACCTTTGCAGCCCTCGGAGAAGCGCTATTGCTTCTGGGGCGCCGTGCGGAGGCAAAAGCAGCATTGGAACAGGCTGCAAAGCTTGCCGCAAATGATGCTGAATATCTGACAAGACTGGGGCAGATCCATCTTGAGGATGGAGAGGCAGAACAGGCGATTGTCTGCTTCGAAGCCGTCACACAGCGATGCGCTCAGGACGGACGGGCATGGGCCAATCTGGGGGCCGTTCTGTTCGGACTTGGGCAGTATGGGAAAGCACAGGATGTTCTGCTGCGGGCGTGTGAACTTGGTGCCCGAACGGCCGAAACACTGAATAATCTCGGGCTTGTCCTGATGGCGCTGGGGGATTTGCCTTCGGCCCGCGCCATTCTTGGAGAAGCACTATCGCTACGGCCAGAGGACGGTCGCATCGCCAACAGTCTCGGGACTGTTCTCATGGAAATGGGCGAGGAAGCCGTTGCGGAAACGCTTTTTAGTGCCGTTATGGGCAGGGAAAGCGGTTTCGACAGGGAGCAGGCGCGCTTTAATCACGCCACGCTTCTTCTGGGTAAGGGAGCTTTTGCTCAGGGTTGGAAAGAGTTCGAAAGCCGCCACGCTTTGTTGGGCTACGTGCCGGAGAGCCCAGTCTGGAATGGTTCCGTGGGTGAAGCGCCGATCGCAGTCACGGCCGAGCAGGGGCTTGGGGACAGTGTTCAGTTCCTGCGGTTTCTGATTGAGGCCGCAAAGCGTCGTCCATTGCGCCTCCGTTTTCCGGCGGCTGAGCTTGTTTCTTTCATGCCGCAACTGGATAGGGAGAGAATTTTGGAGTCCGAAGGTCCGGTGGAGAGTGAAGTTAGCCTCTTGAGCCTGCCCTTTGTTCTTGGCCTCCAGAATGTCCCCGACGATAAGCCTTATCTGGAGACGGGGCTGCACTCAGAGCAGAAAACGATTGGTTTGTGCTGGGCGGGAAACCCTTCCTACCGTTTTGATCTGAGGCGTTCCCTGAAGGCCAAATGGTTGGAGCCATTGAAAGGGATTTCAGGGATCAGGATTGTGTCCCTTCAGCGGGGAGAGTGTCCCGACTGGATGGACGCAGTGGATCTTTCCACGCCACAGGCTCTGGCGCGTGCTGTAAGCCAATGTGCGCTGGTTATTAGTGTGGATACGCTTGTAGCGCATATGGCTGGAGCCGTGGGGCGTCCGCTTTGGTTGCTGAATCGCCGAGGGGGTGACTGGCGCTGGAAGGATGTGCCCTGGTACCAGAATGTTCGACAGTTCCGGCCTGACGGCTTCTTGCCGGAGGCCTGGCCACCTGCCTTGGAACAGGTGGCCGAAGCGCTCAGGGCGTGGGAACAGTAGCGGTTTTCTTGACGGGAAGGGGCGTCAGAGTATCCAGCAGGGAGGCACGGATATGGGCCAGACGGGCTGCATCCGTGATTTTCATCCCCAGAAGATCCCGGACATAGAACACGTCCACAGCGCGCATGCCGTAGGTTGTAATATGAGCTGAGGAAATCTGTAGGGACTGCTGGCTCAGTGTTCGTGTGATGTCGTGAAGCAGGCCAGATCTGTCACGACCATTGATTTCAATGACCGTATGACGGTCGGAAGCGGCATTATCTATGACCACACGCGGTGGAACATGGATTGCACGCATCCGGCGTGAAGCGCCACGGTGACGGGCTTCGGAGATACCCTTTTCCAGATCCAGTCGACCAGACAGAGCCTGCTCAACGAGATGGTTCAAACGGCCAAGCTGATGCGGATCTTCAAAAGAGCACCCGTCGGCATCCTGAACCCAGAATGTGTCCAATGCCATGCCGTCGCTCAGCGTATGGATGCGGGCATCCACGATGGACGCGCCGGCAACAGCCAAAGCCCCAGCGATCTGTGAGAACAGGCCCGGATGATCAGCGCACAGAACGGTAAGCTCCGTCACGCCCCGGTCCGGAATGGGATAGGCTTCTACCGTTACGGGAGAACGATAGCGGTCTGAGTCATGGATCATGCGGGCATGGCGCATGTGCGTATCGGTATCGAAGCCCAGCCAGTAGCTTGGATAACCGAGTGCAAGGAAGTGCTCGATGCTGCTCTCTGGAAGGAGAGGGGTCAGGCCGTCACGGGCGAGTTCACGGGCATGACTGACACGTCCATCCTGTTCCGTGGCGGCCAGGCCGCCTTCCAGAACTTCTGCAACGCGGGAGAACAGTTCGCGCAGAAGTGTGGCTTTCCACGCATTCCAGACTTTGGGGCTGACGGCACGCATGTCAGCGATGGTCAGTAGAAGAAGGAGGCGGAGGCGTTCCGGGGACTGGATGGTATCCGCGAGATCCAGAATGGTGCGTGGATCGTCGATGTCACGGGTGAAGGCTGTCTGCGAGAGCAGGAGATGATGCAGGACCAGCCAGGAAACTGTGTCCGTTTCTTCCGGGTCGAGGCCAAGCTGTGGGCAGATTGTGAGGGCCAGATCGGCCCCGAGTTCCGAGTGGTCACCGCCACGACCCTTGGCGATGTCATGCAAAAGGACGGCCACATACAGGGCGCGGCGGGACCGCAGATCCTTGGCTAGGCCATAAGCGAGCGGAATTTCATCCGCCATGTGCCCGGCTTCGATCTGCCCCATCATGCGGACGGCCTCAATGATGTGCTCGTCCACGGTGTAGATATGATAGCTGTCGAACTGCATCTGCCCGACAACGCGGGACCAGTCTGGCAGCAGGCGGCCTAGAAGACCGGTTTCGTTCAGGATTGGCAGCCAGAACGGAACGTTTTTTGTTTCGTCCGCGCTGGGTTCGCAGAGCATGTTCAGGAAAATCTGAGCCGTTTCCGGGTCATCCCGAAGTTCAACGGCATGACGTTCGTTGCGAATGAGCTGCTGGATAGCGAGCGGATGCAACTCCAGATCATGGCGGCGGGCACAATCCAGCATGCGGAACATGTCGCGCGGATTTTTTGCAAATGTTACCGGTTCGACAGGACACAGACGACCGGCAATGCGCTCGAAGCCTTCGGGACCAGCCAGGGTTTCCGGCTGGGTGTCGCTGGCCTGATCCTGAAGGCGCATCAGGACAATCGGCTGCAGTACGTGCGTCAGGCGCATGACGTCGCGGGCTGTCAGGAAATAGTGCCGCATGAAGCGTTCGACGCCGCGTTGGCGACCATGGGTTGCGTAGCCCATGCGGCCACCAATGACGGGTTGGACATCAAAGGTCAGACGCTCTTCAGCGCGGCCGGTGATGTAGTGAAGATGCAGGCGAACCGTCCAGAAAAAATCCCACGCGCGCCGGGCGCGGTGGGTTTCACGATTGGTCAGAAGGCCAAAGGAAATGAAGGACGGTGTCGGGACGGCTTCGGCAGGGGCGGCGTTCTGGTCGACCGTCGTAATCGCGCAGCCAAGGGCGGCGCGGCCCATCCAGTTCAGGGTCTGAAGGTCTCGCAGGCCGCCGCGGCCTTCCTTGATGTTTGGCTCCACCATGTACGGATTATCGCCGAAGCGGCGATGGCGCTGTTCGCGCTCTTCAATCTTGCCCTGCACGAAGCCCCAGAGCGTATCGTTCTGAAGATCAGCGCCTAAAGCGGAGCGCAAATCGCGTGCAAGTGTGCGATCTCCGTAGAGCGGGCGCAGATCCAGCAAAGCTGTGCGGATCGTCAGGTCTTCGGCGACGTCCTTGATGCAGGCGCTGATGGAGCGCGTAGCATGGCCGACTCGCAGGCCGAGATCCCACAGGGCGTAGAGAATGAATTCGATTCGGGTCGTGAGGGCGGTGGATGCGTCTTCCGGGATCAGGAAGAGGATATCGATGTCACTGAATGGCGCGAGGAGGCCAGCGCCATAGCCGCCAGTCGCACAAAGACAGAGAGGTTCGTCAGACGTGCCTTCCTGCTGGGCTGACAGGTCTGCCAGCGCACAGACGACGCTGTCCGCCTGCGCGGCGAGAGCCCGTGCGGCTGCGATTCCGGACATCTGGCGGTTTTCAAACCGCTGACGGATGGCCGCATGGCCATTGCCGAGATGACGACGGAGGATGGAAAGAACATCTTCACGGGATGTCTGCCCCTGGGCTGCAGCATTCTGGAGGGCTGTTTGCAGCGACGGGGTCATGGCTTTGCGGTCAGACAGGGTCGTATCCGTATCGTCAGCGAAAGGGGAGGGAGAACTTTCGCCCCAGAAACCCGCTCTTTTCAAGTCCTGTCTCCTGTGGCGAGGCGTTTAAGATCATATAGCGCGGCGAGCGCTTCCCGGGGAGAGAGATCATCGGGATTCAGCGTCGTGAGGGCATCGAGAGCAGCGGACTGTGGCGCAGGTGTCTCAATGGCCGGGTCTGGCGTCTCTTCAACGGCTTCGAACAGCGGCAGGGAAGACCGTGCTTCTGCCTGTTCGCGCTCGAATGTTGCCAGCAGGCGGGAGGCGCGATTGACGACGGATTGCGGAATGCCAGCAAGCTTGGCGACATGCAGGCCCCAGCTTTTCCGCGCCGATCCCGGGCGCACCTCATGCTGGAAGATGACTTCCCCGCGCCATTCCTTCACCGCCATGGTGTATGGCGCGAGGCGGGGAAGGAACTCCGTCAGTGCGCCAAGCTCATGGAAATGCGTGGCGAAAATTGTGCGGGAGCCGAGTTGCGTATGCAGTGCTTCGAGCGTGGCCCAGGCAATGGAAAGACCATCCAGCGTTGCGGTGCCGCGACCAATTTCATCGACGACGACGAGGGATTTCGGTCCGGCCTGATTGAGAATGGCGGCGGTCTCGGTCATTTCGACCATGAAAGTTGAGCGGCCTCGGGCGAGGTCATCCGCGCCGCCTACGCGGGAAAACAGCCGGTCTACAACGCCGATTTTGGCGCTCTTTGCGGGAACAGGTAGTCCCGCTTGCGCCATGATGACAGCCAGAGCTGTCTGGCGGAGGAATGTCGATTTACCGGCCATATTGGGGCCGGTGAGGAGCATGGCCCGATGTTCGGGTGGCAGCTTGCAGTCATTGGGAATGAAGCGCGCGTCTGCACTCCCCGACTCTGCAAGTGCGGCTTCCACGACGGGATGGCGACAGGCGATGAGTTCGAAATCCGTTCCGTCCGTGACTTCAGGGCGGCACCATGATCCGCCTTCGGACAGGAGCCCGCAGGAGCGCAGAACGTCCGCCAGAGCAAGAAATTCTGCCACTTCGTCCAGAGCGGGGGTCTGGAGAATATGCGCGCAGAGTTCGGCGAAGAGGCGACGTTCCAGGGCGCTGGCCTTATCGGCAGCCTCCAGAATGGCGCGGTCCAGAGCGGCAAGTTCTTCTGTTGAGAAACGGGCGAGGCTTGCCGTTCCCTGACGGAAGGACAGTTCAGGCCGATCCTTCAGCTTCGCCCCTGCGGCGGACGGAACTTCGATCACGTAGCCGAGCTGGGCGTGATGGCGGATCTTAAGATTGCCGATGCCGTATTCTTCTGACAGTCGTCCCTGAAGCGCTGCGACGATCCGGCGGCTCTCGTCCCGGAGGGTGCGATAGCGATCCAGTTCCGAATCAAATCCGGCGGCAATGAACCCGCCGTCTTCGATACGGGCAGGAAGATCCTCGGCGACCGCAGCCTTCAGGCGATCGAGCAGGGTGTCGGCTCTGCCGTACAATCCGGCTGTCAGGGTACGAATCAGGGTCGGGGTTTGTTCATCGCAAACGGGTTGCAATAGGCCGGTGAGGTCGTCTGCGGCGATCAGCGTGTCCCGAATGGCGGCAAGGTCGCGGGGCTGGCCGCGCCCGGCAGACAGGCGTCCTAGCGCGCGCGCCGGATCGGGCGTGCGTTTGAGGATGTTACCCAGCGATCCCACGAGGCCCGGAACGGCCTGGAGCCACAGCCATGCGTTTTGTCGGTCGGTGATCTGTTGGGCGTTGGTGAGCGGTGAGGACAGCCATTGTGAAAGCAGGCGTGAGCCGGCGGCTGTAGCCGTGCGGGAAACAACGCCAAACAGGCTGTATTTTGTCTCCCCATCTCGGGTGCGAAGAATGTCGAGGCTGGCGCGGGTCGCCGGGTCGATTCCCAGAACGCCACTGACACCTTGTGGAATGGGGCGGGAAAGGCGTGGAAGGGCACCAGCCTGGCTGCGTTGGACGTAATTCAGTGCCATGGCACAGGCGATGGCCTGTTCGTCCGGGAAGTCTCCCAGTGCATCAAGCTGGGCGACGCCATAGGCGCGGGCGATCAGGGTGCGGGCACTGTCGATGGTCGGCGGGACGGCAACCGGAGCAAGGCGGCTCGCATGGTCAGCGGGAATGAGTTCCGGATCGGACAGAACTTCCGCTGCGTCGAGCCGGGCCATGAGTTCCGGTAGTGCGGCTTCCGGCACGGATGTTGTTTCAAATGCACCCGTCGAAATGTCGATCCAGGCGGCGCCGATCATGTTGGACCGGCGAGTCCCGGAGCGGGCAATGGCCAGCAGAAGATTGGCTCGTCCGGCTTCCAGGAGTTCGTCTTCGGTCAGCGTACCGGGTGTGACAACGCGGACGATGGCACGGGGGAGAGGACCTTTCTGGCCCTTTTGCGGAGTCTGCGTCTGTTCGGCCACGGCGACACGGAAGCCGCGGCGGATCAGGCGGGAGAGATAGGCCGGCGCTGCCGCGACTGGCACGCCACACATCGGGATCGGTTCGCCGTTATGGTTGCCACGGGCTGTCAGCGCGATATCGAGCGCCATGGCTGCTGCCTGGGCGTCACCGAAGAAAAGCTCGTAGAAATCCCCCATGCGGAAGAACAGCAGGGCATCCGGCTCCTGATGCTTCAGGTCAAACCACTGAGCCATGGATGGCGTGGCATTCGCAGCAGAAGGCAGGGGCATGAACGTGCCGATGGGTCCAGTCTCCGATGGTGAATGGGGAGGGGCGGCAAAGTACCCTGTCCCTGCCGGTGTGTGAACCGGCAGGATGGATCTCTTATCGTGTCCGGCGTCGGGCGATGCGCGTTTGCAACGCTGCGGCTGCGTCCCGAAGTTTCACGACCTTCAGAGCGTCCAGGGAAACGGCATAAACCACGCCGCCAAAAACGATCAGTGCACCAAGCATGCTCAGGCGCCACACACCATGCCAGTAAGGAAGATCCGGGGCGACGAACTTCTGGGCGGCAGCAACCCATAGTCCCATCATGATGGCAGCTCCGACGATACGTGTGACGCGACTTTTCAGGCGAGGGTCAGGTTTGAAAACGTCACGCCGACGAAGAAGAACGGCCAGAATGGCAACGTTGACAATAGCGGCGATTGTGCTGGCCAGCGGAGGGCCGACATGGGCGAGCGGTTTGTACAGCGCAAGATTGAGGACGAGGTTCAGGGCTAGCGTGAAGAAGCCGATCCGAACTGGTGTACTGGTGTCGCCCTCTGCGAAGAAACCCGGTGAAAACACCTTGATGAGCACGAAGGCAGGCAGCCCAAGCGCATAAGCGCGAAGGGACTGAGCGGATTTCATGGCGTCTGCAACCGTGAAGTGCCCGTAGCTGAAGAGACCAGCCATGATGGATGGCGCAAGCGCAATCAGCCCGATCGTGGCCGGCAATGTCAGGAGGAGTGAGTAATCAAGAGCCCTGTTCATGCTGGCGTGGAGAGAGGCGCGGTCCTTGTTGGCGACATGCCGTGTCAGGAGCGGCAGGAGCGTTGTGCCAGCCGCAGCACCCAAAACGCCGAGCGGAAGCTGGTTGATACGATCCGCGAAGTACAGGATGGAGGGGGTGCCAACGGGTAACAGGGTGGAAATGTTCATATCCACTGTCAGGTTTAGCTGTGTGACGCCTGATCCCACTAACCCCGGTCCCATCCGGCGCATTAGATCACGAATATCCTTTGAGAGTGATGGACGAACGAAGTGAGGGGCAACGCCTACCCGATGCGCAGCCCAGTACAGCGCCCCAAGTTGGACGACGCCTGAAATCGTAACGGCCCAGGCGCTGGTGAGGGCAACATTATGCCAGACATACGCCCCCAGAAAAATGGCAGTGATGCCGATGACGTTAAAGCTCAAATAGGCTGCCGAAGCGGCACCAAATTTTCCCAAACCATTAAGTGCGCCAGAAACAAGAGCCGCTGCGCAGATCATAATCATGTAAGGGAAAGTAATCTGCGTTAGTTCGAGGGCGATTCTAAATCGTTCTCCCTGCAGGCCCGTTGCGAGAACTGGAATAATAAACGGCATGAACAGTTCGCATAGAACGGTCAGAATCACGAGCCATGCGACGAGCGTCGAGAGAGCCTGCCCCGCGAAACGCAGGGCTGCGGTACGCCCTTCCGTTTCATATTTCGCTGTGAACATCGGGACAAAGGCGGCGTTGAATGCGCCTTCGCCAAAGAGGCGCCGGAACATGTTGGGCAGACGCAGAGAGACCAGATAGGCGTCCTGCACCGGGCCTGCGCCCAGAAAAGCTGCGAGAAGCTGGTCACGGATCAGGCCCAGAACACGCGAAAGCATGGTCCAGCTGCCAACAGTCAGGAAATTGCGAAGCATTTCCCGTCTCTAGCCTATCCCGCGGGCGGGTAACATATCCTCCTGAGGGCTGGAGGAACGATTTTTATCGCAGAACGGTTTCCCTGGCGTACAGCTTTTCAGAAGGACGGGTCATGCTCGGACGAACAGCGGCAAGACCGATGCAGAGCAGGACAATTTCCAGCGTCAGCATCACACTGGCCCAGAAAATTCCGGGAAGTCCCAGAAAGCTTGAAACGTGATGGGCGACAGACGGTGTGAGCGCGCCGAGGGCGGCGACGACCAGCAGCGGCAGAATAGGGCGGAGAACAGACACCGTCATGACAAGCCTCCTGTCATATTGCTGTCATGAAGCTCGCGTTTTTTGGTGCGCAGCGTCAAGGAAAAAGACGCAACTTGCGATGCCATTGCTGTGTTGTTTTGTATCATGATCAAAACTTCGTTCACCACGTCTCCATCCAGCACTGAAGACCTCATGCAAAGGCTGCAGAAGCTTCGGCGGCTGGCCTGGATTTTGAATGCTGCGGTGCGCATTCCCGGTTTGCGCCTGCGAGCAGGCGTCGATACGATTCTGGGCCTTATTCCGGGAGGAGGGCTCGCTCTCGGGACGCTTCTTTCGCTTTACATCGTATGGGAAGGCCATCGGATGGGCGTTGGAACACGTACTGTCCGTAAAATGCTGCTGAATGTGGGAATCGAAGCTGTTCTTGGTGTGGTGCCATTCCTCGGGGATGTGTTTGACACCGTCTTCAAGGCTGATCTGCGGAATGTCGCCCTGATAGAGCAGGCGCTGATGCAAACGACATTCCGGGATGGCGCGGACTCAGTGATCGAGAAGAACCCGGCGGATGGCCTCTTCTACCCGTCCAGAGGTGGGTTTTGACAAAGGTGTAAACCAGCGATTCAGTTTGCCATTACGGCCGATCAGATATTTGTAGAAATTCCAGCGTGGCCGGGAAAGAAAGCCGCCTTCCTGGCGCAGCCACTGGAAAAGAGGCACTGCGTCTGACCCTTTGACATGCGACTTGGCGGCCATTGGAAATGTCACACCGTAATTTCGATAGCAGAATGTCTTGATGTCTTCTGCAGAGCCTGGCTCCTGTTCGCCAAAATCGTTTGAGGGCACACCGAGCACCATCAGGCCTTCCGCATAGTCTCTGCCGTAACGGGACCACAGATGTTGCAGGTCCTCATACTGAGGCGTGAAGCCGCATTTGGAAGCCGTGTTGACGATAAGCAGCGGACGGCCACGATAGGCCGAGAGGTCGATGGTTTCACCTGACAGGCCCGGCAGGTGGAAGTCATAGGCACAGGACATGGTTTCTCCCTCTCGTTTGAGATGAGTGTAATGCCATAAGGCACATGAGGCGAGAGGAGGGCTGGACACGGCGCTGTCATGCAGACAGGTTGTGGAACCGTTCTGTCTCTGAAAGGGAGCTTCTGTTCGTGATCCTGCGCGTCCTGATCGGCATGGCTGGTCTTCTCTGTCTTGGCGCGCTTCTTTCCACGAACCGCAGGGCCATTGACTGGACGCTGGTTGCGCGCGCGCTTGCCCTTCAGGTGGCTATTGCTGCTGTCGTTCTTTGGGTGCCCATGGGTGCTCATGCCCTGCATCTGGTGTCGGATGGCGTCACAAAAATCCTTTCTTATGGGGATCAGGGGAGCGCATTCCTGTTTGGTGGTCTGGTCGGACCGAAGATGGATACGGTCTTTGGCGATGGCGGTTTTATTTTTGCCCTGAAGGTCCTGCCAGAGATCGTTTACGTGGCAGCTTTATTGGGCTTGTTGCAGCACTGGGGTGTTCTTCAGTTCCTGTCCCGGATCATTGGTGGTGGGCTGGCAAAAATTCTAGGTACGACTCAGCTTGAGTCGTTCTCAGCGGTTCTGACGATCTTTCTGGGCCAGAGCGAAATGCCTATCGCTCTTCAGACTTGTCTCGCAGGGCTGTCGATGGGTGAACTGGCCACTGTCCTGTGCAGTGGTACGTCTTCTATCGCCGGGTCTGTTCTTGCGGGATACGCCTCTCTTGGTGTGCCGATGGAGAACCTTTTGGCGGCATCTGCCATGGCCATTCCCGGTGGTTTGTTGTTTTCCCGGGTGCTGTTTCCCGGTCCACGTCATGCCAGTACGGAAATCGCCGGGGCCGACCACGGGCATCACAGCATGTTCGAAGCCTTGGCCGAAGGCGCGATGAATGGCGCGAAAATTGCTGTGGCAGTGGGGGCGGTACTGATCGCCTTTGTGGGCGTCATTGCCCTGACCAATGGCCTTCTGGCGATGATCGGGCTGTCTCTGACGCAGATCCTTGGGATGGTTTTTGCGCCCTTCGCGTGGCTGATGGGTGTTCCGTGGTCCGAGTGTGTGGCGGCTGGCGGACTGCTGGGGCAGAAGATCGCGTTCAATGAGTTCGTGGCATACGTAAACCTGTCACCGATGATCCACGCGCACGCTCTGTCACATCGAACGATTACGATCCTGTCTTTTGCGTTGTGTGGGTTTGCTAATATTTCCACGATCGGAATTCTGATCGGCGCGTTCGGGAGCGCGGAACCACGTCGGCGTACGGATGTGGCGAAGCTGGCTGTCCGGGCCGTTGTGGCAGGAACGCTTTCCAATGCCATGAGCGCTGTTATCGCTGGGCTGTTTGTCTGATCCAGCTTTTTGCGGGTGTTCTAGAGAGGTTAAGACTTCGGCGATGTTTTTCTGAAAATGAGCGTCGCCCATAGGGAAGTTGCAGTGATCCCGACCCATTCCCAGAAGTGAAAGCTGCTGAAGACGTTTTCTCCGGTCGTGAAGAATTTCAGCAGGTTGACGCTCATTCCAAGCAGAGAAAAAATGAGCATCGCCAGAAAAGAGTGCCACGAGAGCTTCATATTTCTCCTTTCAATATAAGGGGCTACTCCACGGTTGGCGGGCGGTCCAGTAGCAGGGACCGGGCTTCATCAATCGTCAGCTTTTCTGACAGCAGATGCGTCACGGTTTCGATGATAGGCACCTGGACGTTCAGCCTATGAGCCAAAGCCACGAGTGCCGGAGCCGTTAGAACGCCCTCAGCCACGGTTGTGCGGGAGGCGAGAATGTCCGCCAGAGAGCGGCCTTCACCAAGTTCGACGCCAAGGCTGTAGTTTCGTGATCCACGGCCGGTGCAGGTCAGGATCAGATCGCCAACGCCGGACAGACCTGCAAGAGTGGATGCCCGGCCGCCAAGCGCTTCGGCCAGACGGGCGATTTCCGCGACAGCCCGTGTGATGAGGGCGGCGCGGCCATTCTCGCCAAGGCCTGCTCCGATGACGATGCCTGCTCCTAGCGCCACAACGTTCTTTGCAGCTCCGGCAAGCTGGACGGCGGCAGTGTCCTGACTGGCATAGAGGCGGAAGGAAGAGGAATTGAGCTGGCTGGCCAGATGCTGGGCGAGCGACAGATCCGCGCTTGCGAGCGTTGCGGCAGCGGGCAGGCCCTGGGCGACTTCAATGGCGAAATTCGGACCTGACAGAACGGCTGTGGGCCGACCGGGCATTGTCTCAGCAAGGACGTCGAGGGGGAGGAGGGATGTGCCTTTTTCCAGCCCTTTGCAGCAGGTGATGACGGGTATTCCGGGCGGCAAAGACCGTTCCAGCGCGGCTGAGACCTGCCGCGCGGTCTGAACGGGAACGACCAGAAGGACCATATCGGCCTGTGTTGGAAACTCCCCTGTAACGTGCACGGTATCGGGCAGGCGGATGCCGGGCAGGCGGGGAAGCTCCCGGACTTCGGGGGTAACCGGCGAGCGCATCCAGAGCGTCACACGGGCACCTGTGCGGGCAGCGGCGCAGGCAAGGGCTGTTCCCCAGGCGCCTGCTCCGATGACGGCGATATGGCGACCTGTCATGGTCATTCTTCGGCCAGTCGTTCGATATGCACCTGCATGTCTTCACGGTCCTCCGTGGCCAATTCTGTTTTCATTGCTTCCAGAATGGCACGAGCCTCGTTCTCAAACCCATATGGGGCATTCACGACCAGCATGCCACATCCGTTCAACCGGGATGGGTCGAGAGCAGGACGCAACAGGAATTCACAGGCGATGATGTCCCGAATGCCGGCATCCGTCAGGGCATTGTAGAAGGCGCGGACGGGTGTGCGATGCTTGATCGGGTACCAGACCGCCACGATTCCAGCCCGGAACCGGTTGCGGATGAGCGAAACAGCCTGCGCGCATTGCTGGAAATCATCCAGTTTCTCAAAAGGCGGGTCGATCAGAACCAGGCCGCGCTTCAGGTGCTTTGGTGGCAGGAGCGCGCGCAGTGCTTCATAGCCATTGCGATGATGGATGGAGACCTGCGGGTCATCCCTGAACAGGCGGCGCAGAGGGCGGACGTCTTCCGGGTGCAGTTCGCAGGCGATGAGTTCATCCTGCGGGCGCAGGACATGGCGTGTGAAGGCTGGGGAGCCGGGATAGAGCCCGAGATCCCGAACCGCGGCCAGATAGTCCTGAAGCGCAGGGTCTTCCGACTCTTCCAGAAGGCCGATGCCCGTTTTCCACTCGCCGGTTTTCTGGGCTTCTTCGGAAGACAGGTCATATTGTCCGCAGCCGGCATGGGTGTCCAGAACGCAGAACCCCGCTGGTTTGCGCGCGAGAGCTTTCAGAAGGACCAGAAGGATTGCGTGTTTGACGCAGTCCGCGAAGTTTCCCGCGTGGTAGGCGTGGCGGTAATTCAAGGGATCTGTATTCCGGTTGTGATGTCAGGACAATGCGGCGGCGGGCTGGCGTTCCGAAAGGGGCCAGCGGGGACGTGCGGCGACGTCGATTTCGTGGGGCTGTTCGCCTGCATGCAGGCGTTCCAGTGCGGCCCAGCCGATCATGACGGCATTATCCGTGCAGAGGCGGAGGGGCGGCGCGATAAAACGAATGTCGTGACGTTCGGCTACGGCTTCGAGAGCGCTGCGTAGCGTGCGGTTTGCGGCGACACCACCAGCCACGACAAGAGCTGTGGAGTGTGGAGCCATAGCGAGCGCGTGTTCCGCACGATCTGCCATGACGTCGGCAACGGCGCGCTGGAAGGATGCGGCAACATCAGCGGCGAACTGGCGGGGAAGTGCTCCGGAACCCTGCGGCTCGATGAGGCGGCTAACAGCAGTTTTCAGGCCGGAGAACGAGAAGTCGCATCCCTCGCGTCCCTTGAGCGGACGGGGCAGGGCGAAGGCGTCATCCCGACCTTCTCCTGCGAGTTTTTCGAGCGCCGGGCCGCCGGGCCAGCCAAGACCGAGCATCTTGGCAACCTTATCGAAAGCTTCGCCGGCGGCGTCGTCGATTGTGCCTCCGAGGCGAATATATTGCCCGGTTTTCTCCACGGAGATGCACTGGCAATGGCCTCCAGAGACAAGCATTGTCAGGAACGGGAACTGGAGATTGGCCTCAAGCGAGGGCAGCCGCGCCGTCAGGACATGGCCCTCGATGTGATTGACCGCGATGAAGGGCCGCCCAAGGGCAAGAGCCAGTCCTTTTGCATAGGAACTGCCGACAATCAGGCCACCGATCAGGCCGGGACCTGTCGTTCCTGCAAAGGTGTCGATGTCAGCCAGCGTTAGGGATGCCTTGGAGAGAACGGACTGGACCAGTGCGGGCAAAGCGTCCAGATGTGCGCGGGCTGCAATTTCGGGAACGACGCCGCCCAGAATGGCGTGATCGTTCTGGGACAGGACGCCTTCGGCAAGAATGGTACCGTCATGGGCGAGAATGGCGCAGGCTGTGTCATCACAGGACGTTTCGATCGCCAGAAGTGGGCGCAATGCAGCAGGGTCGGACATGCCATGCATTATGACCGAGTCTCTCTCATCATGACAGCCCCGCATGAATGAGCTAAAGCTGCGGGCCATGAATGCTTCCGTCCTGTCTTCCGACGCCCTTCAAAAGGTTGCGGCGGAAGCCGTCCGCCGATCTCATGCCGCCAGCCCCTCCGGTCAGCGCAAACTCCCGCTCAGGGTTGGCTCGCGCGCCTCTCCGCTGGCGCTCTGGCAGACGAGGACATTCCTCACGCGTCTGACGCGCTTCTGCCCCGTCCTGCGTGACATGGGGGCGTTTCAGGAGCACCAGATCAGCACTGAGGGCGACCGCAATCTCACACAGCGTCTTGCTGAAATTGGCGGCAAGGGTCTGTTTGCCAAGGAAATTCATGAGGCTCTTGCGGCCGGGCGGATCGATTTTGCAGTTCATAGCCTTAAGGATCTTGAGACCAATCTTCCGCCAGGTCTGGTTCTGGCCTGCACGCTGAAGCGCGAAGACGCGCGGGATGCGATTATCCTGCGGGACCGGACGACAAAGGTTGATCCGGCAGATCCGTATGCCTCCTTGCCAGAAGGTGCGTTGATCGGGTGTGCTTCAGTACGGCGTCAGGCGCAGATGCTGAACCGCCGTCCGGATCTGCGGTTTGGCCTGTTGCGTGGAAACGTTCAGACCCGTTTGGACAAGCTTCAGGCGGGGGCTTGTGACGCGACGCTTCTGGCGCTTGCTGGTCTGCGTCGTCTCGGAATGGAAGACCGCGTCGATATTGTGCTGGAGCCGGACCAGATGCTTCCGGCCGCAGGGCAGGGCATTGTGGGCGTGACGGTCCGCGAGAGTGATACGGAACTGCGTGAGCTGCTCTCGGCAATTGAAGATCCGGAAGCGCGCGCCGTTTCCACGGCCGAACGTGCGCTTCTGGCCGAACTGGATGGCTCATGCCGGACGCCGATTGGCGGTTATGCCCGGATTGAGAATAGCGTTCTGAAGCTGACGGGCATGATTGCCAGTGAAGACGGAACGTTCCTGCTTCGCCGTGAAATTTCTGGCGCGCCACTTGAAGCGGCCCGTATGGGAAGAGAACTGGCAGAGGAACTGCGTCGTGATACCCCGGCAGCCATTTTCGCCGAGATGACGCGCGCCTGACCATGAGACGGCGCGCGGTTCTGGTCACGCGTCCTGAGCCTGGCCTGACCGTGACGCTCGCGGATGTTCGGCGTCTCGGGTGGAACGCAGTTTCATGTCCGATGCTGGAAATTCGTACAGATGCGCCAATAACCGTGCGAGATTGTGAGGCCATAGCCATCACCAGTGCGAATGCTTTGGCATCACTGGAAGACTGGCCTCGCGATCAACGTATTGTGGCCGTCGGTTCCAGTACCGCTGATCGTGCACGGAGCATGGGCTTTCGGCGGGTCGAGGCGGCGGATGGAGATGCCCGCTCTCTCGCGGCCTATTGCCGTAGCCATGATCTGACTGGTCCTTCCCTTCTTCTGGCCTGTGGCGAGGGGTATGGGCTGGATCTTGCGGAAGAACTGAATGCGTCCCGGGTGAGCGTTTATGGCGTGACCAAGCGTGCTCTTCTGATGGACGCCGCTCGTGATGCCCTTTTGAGGCATGAGGTCGAGGCTGTTGTCTTTTATTCAGGAAAAACAGCAGACGCCTTCATGGAGGCTCTGGAGAGCCAGGGTTTGGAAAGCCTGTCTGGGGTGAGGGCACTCTGTCTGTCCGAGGCCATCGCTGCACGCCTGACCAGAAAGGACTGGCGTGCAGTGGAATGGCCCGATCCGCTGGAACGGCTCGGGCCTTACTGATCGGGAGATCAGGCTTCGCCAGCTGGCTCCGGGAACTGCTGGGCGCGCTTGGCCTGCCACAGGGCAACGAAGTCGATCGGCTGCAGAACCACCGGCGGGAAACCACCGTCACGGGTGACGTCGCTGATGATGGAACGCACATACGGGAAGATCAGGCGCGGAACTTCAACCAGCAGGATAGGCTCGACGAGTTCCTGCGGAGCGTTGCCCAGCGTCACGATGGCGGCATAGGTCAGCTCGGCAATGAAGACCGTGCGGCCAGCCTTGCCACCTTCTTCTGCTGGCGGCTCGGCAGCTTCGGCGCGAACAGCCAGAGCAACTTCGTAAACCGGCTGTTCTTCTTCCAGGCGGTTGGCCTGAACGTCGATGTTGACGGAAATCTGCGGGGCAGCGCGAAGCGTTGCGAAGATGGAAGCGCCGGCCGGAACTTCGAAGGACAGGTCCTTCGTGTACTGCAGGTTGACGGCAAGCGGCATCTGCGGCGGAGCGCCTTCCATGTTCTGCGTGGTGTTGTCGTTTATATTCTCGGACATGTACGGTCTCCGGATCCGCAGGGCGGATAGCGATGGAACGATTGCGATACAGTGGCGGTAGCATGATGTGTCATGCACGCCAAGACAGGCTTCCTGCATGCATGAGGTTGAGATTGGGTCGCTGCCGCCCTATCTGTAAGACAACGGAAATTTCAACGACCTGCGTGAAACATAACCTTCATGTCTTCTGACGACATTCATCTCTCCTCCGCTCTGATTGGCCATTCCGGTCACGAATTCCCATGGGACATCGTGGTGCTGGCAGTTCTGGCGATTGCACTCGGTTTTCGCCTCTACCGCGTGTTGGGACGTCGTATTGGCATGCAGGGTGTTCGGCAGGACCGGCCTCCTGTCTTTACAGGGCCAGGACAGGCTCCGGCCCGCCAGACGCCGCCGCCTCTGCCGGTTGCCTCCGCGCAGGGAAATGCCGAGCCTGCGCCGCAGATTGAGTACGACATTCCTGCACCCGCCACCCGTGTGGGGACTATTCTCGGGCAGATGACGCAGCTTGACGGTGGGTTTACGCCGCAAGGCTTCCTGAAAGACGCAGAGACCATCTTCCGACAGGTGGTTCCAGCTTTCGCCGCGGGTGACCGGGCGGCTCTGTCAGGTCTGATGACGCCAGAGACTGAAGAGGCGTTTCTCGCGGCCATCGATGCGCGAACGGAAGCTGGCGAAACGCAGCGTAGTGACCTTCGTGGCATCGAGAGCATGGCTATTCTGGATGCGATGCTTGTGTCTGGCGACGGCAATACGCAGACCGGCCGAATCGAAGTGCGGATCGTGTCGCGCCAGGTCAACATGCTGACGGACCGTCAGGGTGAGCCGGTTCAGGGCACGGATGCTGTCACGGAGTTCCACGACCTGTGGCTGTTCGAACGTCAGTTTGGAGTGTCAGGAACGCAATGGCGTCTGGCGGCATCACGCCCGGCCTGATTATATACGCTCATCATGAGAAAACTGCTGACACTGACAGCACTTGCCCTCGTGGCCGGGTGCGCCACACAGAACGATAAGTCCTCCTCTCTTTCCCTGACAGCGACCGGTTTTGATGCCCTTACGGGATGGGAGAGGGAGGATTTTTCCTCTCTTCTTCCTGTTTTGCGTCAGAACTGCCATCGGCTGACACAGCTTCCGCCGGAGACGCCTCTCGGGGGAGCGGAGACGCTACCCTATGGCCGGGAAGCGGGGGACTGGTCCGCGGCCTGTGCGGTTATCGAGACAGCAACGGATACCCGGACTTACCTCCAGACGTGGTTTCAGCCTTATGTTGTCGATGCCA
This sequence comes from Gluconobacter thailandicus F149-1 = NBRC 100600, assembly GCF_000964465.1. Lineage (GTDB taxonomy): Bacteria > Pseudomonadota > Alphaproteobacteria > Acetobacterales > Acetobacteraceae > Gluconobacter > Gluconobacter thailandicus. The sequence goes on from NZ_BANH01000042.1 coordinate 37,399, forward strand.
GGGCGTTCTACAGCGGCTACTTCGAGCCTCAGATCGAAGCATCCCTGACGCGGGGTGGCCCGTATCAGACGCCGGTTTATGGACGGCCGCAGGATCTCGTGCGGACCAAAGCCACCAATGGCCAGATGGTGACGGGGCGCTGGGAAAACGGTCAGTTCAAACCCTATTACGATCGGGCGCAGATTGATGCCGGGGTTCTGAACGGGCAGGGGCTGGAAATTGCCTGGCTGAAAAGCCCGGTGGATCTGTTTTTCCTGCAAATCCAGGGGTCGGGTCGATTGATCCTCCCTGATGGCTCCCAGATCCGCGTGGGGTACGACGGCAAAAACGGCCTGCCTTATGTGCCGCTTGGTCGCGTTCTGGTTCAGGAAAATGAACTGGCATCGTCCTCAGTCAGCATGGATAGCATCAAAGGATGGCTGGAAACGCATCCGGATCGCATGATGGCGATGATGGAGCGTAATCCGAACTACGTCTTTTTCCGGCGCGATGATGGCAGTCTTGCGCAAGGGGCGACGGGGGCTTTTGGGGTGCCACTGACAGCCGGTCGTTCGGTGGCCATTGACCGGTCTGTGGTTCCTTTTGCAACTCCGCTGTGGGTCGAGACGAAGCTGCCGGATGCCAAAGGGCAGCCTGCACCCTGGCAGCATCTGGTCTTTGCCCAGGATATCGGAACGGACATCAAGGGCGCAGGACGTGCCGATCTGTTCACGGGCTGGGGCGCTTTTGCCCAGTATGTCGCAGGAAATCTGCATGAAGGGGGCAGGATGGTGATCCTGCTACCGCGTCCTCCTGCGGTTTCCTCGGCTCCATGATCCGAAGCCGCCGGGAGACGCTCGGCGCCCATACGATGATCCGAGGAGACTGCACGACCGTTCTGCGCCGTATGCCGTCGCAGAGCGTCGATATTGTCGTCACGTCCCCGCCGTATAATCTGGGTATTGAGTACCGTACCTATCAGGATCAGTTGCCTGAAGACGCGTATCTGGACTGGATGGAAGACGTCTGTGCCAGCGTGAAGCGGATCATGAAAGATGATGGATCGTTCTTCCTGAATATTGCCGGATCCTCGTCTCAGCCCTGGCTTCCGTTTGAGTTGATGTCCCGGCTGCGTAAGCTGTTCGTGCTTCAGAACCATATCACCTGGATCAAGTCGATTTCGGTGGGCGAAATCACGTACGGGCATTTCAAGCCTCTGAACTCGCCTCGTTTTGTTAACCGGAACCATGAACACATTTTCCATCTGACCAAGAAGGGCGATGTGAAAGTTGCCCGGCTGGATGCGGGCGTTCCGTTTACGGACAAGAGCAATATTTCACGCCGACAGCATGAGATGGACCGGCGCTGTCGAGGGGATACATGGTTCATTCCCTATGAAACGGTTCGGAGTCGCAAAGAAAAATTCAGCCATCCGGGCACGTTTCCCATCGCGTTGCCAGAAGCCTGTATACGTCTGCACGGTGTCAAACCCGGTGGCGTGTTGCTGGACCCGTTCATGGGGGTGGGAACGAGCCTGATTGCGGCAGAACGCAAAGGTTTGTCAGGCATCGGCGTGGAAAAAGACACGCGTTACGTGAATATTGCGCGCAAGCGTCTGCGTGCGGCGATCGGGATGAAAGAAGAGGACTGGGTGGACGAATGATCGGTCAGGCCTTTAGGTCTGACAGGATCAATCGTTTTGACTTCTCGTGTTACAATCTTCAAACCTCACATTCTCGTGACAGTGAGGAGATTTGCGGTGCGTCGCAGCACAATTACCAAAGGAATTGCCGGTCTGGTGGCACTGGGCGTCGTCGCCTGGGGCGGTACAGTCACCTATCTTGAGCATTTCGATCATGCTGGCGCGCCAAAGCTTCCTGCTAGCAGCCCTACTCGGCATGACCCTGTAGCCATGACGGCATTCGCGGCTTTTCAGGAAGTGCGCTGTGATTACTGTCACACGCGTAACGCTGATCTGCCGTTCTACTTCAAGCTGCCGCTGGCCAATCAGATCATGAACCGCGATCTGGAGCAGGGGCAGCGTCACTTTGAGTTTGCGCCGATCATCGAGGCGTTCCAGCAGGGCAAGCCACCTTCCGTTGAGCAGCTTTCTCGTATCGAGGAAGTCATCGTGCAGAACCGGATGCCACCGGCAGCCTATCTCACAATGCATCCGCACGCTCACCTGAACGAGAAGCAGCGCGCCGATATTCTGAAGTGGGTGCGTGACCAGCGCGAGCGCTATTACGCCAGTACGGATGTTGCGCCGCAGTTCCGGGGGGAAGTCATTCAGCCTATCCCGGAAACGATTGCCGTGGACTGGAAGAAGGCCGAACTGGGACGCACCCTGTTCTTTGACAAGCAGCTTTCTGGAAATGGCCAGCTTAACTGTGCAAGCTGCCATGGACTGGACAAGGCCGGCGTGGACAACCAGACGACTGCGACAGGTATCAACGGCCAGACCGGCCCGATCAATGTGCCGACGGTTTACAACTCCGTCTTCAACATCGGGCAGTTCTGGAATGGTCGGGCCAAGGATCTGGCCGAGCAAGCTGCTGGCCCTGTCATGAATCCGCTGGAAATGGGCTCGCATGACTGGCCAGCCGTGGCAGATCGTGTGCGGGCAGAGCCAGGTTACACGGACCAGTTCACAGCGGTTTACGGGTCTGACGAGATCACGAAGAACACTGTTACGGATGCGATCGCCGAGTACGAAAAGACGCTGATCACGCCGGATAGCCGCTTCGACCTGTACCTCAAGGGCAAGGCAGACGCGATTACGGCACAGGAAAAGCGCGGCTATGAGCGCTTCAAGACGATTGGTTGCTCTGGCTGCCATAGCGGTGTTGCCGTCGGTGGCGATGCGTACGAAATTCTGGGTCTTGAGGGGCCATATTTCGAAGACCGTCACAGCAAGCTGACGGCGGCGGATGATGGGCGTTTCTCTTTCACCAACAACCCGTCTGATCGTGAGCGCTTCAAGGTGCCAAACCTGCGGAACGTCGAACTGACCGGTCCGTGGTTCCATGATGGTTCTGCCAAGACACTGGATGCTGCCGTTCGTGCCATGGCGCGTTACGAAACGCCCGATCATGATATCAGTGATCAGGATGTTGCAGACATCGTTGCGTTCCTGAAGACCCTGACGGGCAAGTATCAGGGCATTCCGCTCAAGGATGTTCCGGCAGATGCTCCATTGCGGGCAGCGCAGGCTCACTGACTGCGGAATTGAATGATGAAACGGCCTCGGAGTGATCCGGGGCCGTTTCTGATTCTGGCTTAGTCTTTGTTCAGTTTACGATCTGCTGCCCGGTCAATCTCATCCCGTTCTTCCGGTGTCAGCAGCCCCCGTTCCATCTCCTGCGTGGCACGGGCTTTCGCATTCCGTGCCCTGGCCTTTGTATCGACGGGATAGGCCCGTTTTTCAGGAAGCCCGAATTCCCTGTCAGGCAGGCTGTCCCGTTCCTCTTTACTGAGCTTGCTCATGATCTGTCTCCTTGTGTGCAAGAATGTTGGGAGAATGAGTGCGGTTGTGCAGGGCTCAGAAGCCTGACGGTAAAGATTTACCTCCGCGTGTGCGAGGAACACGATGTCATCAACCGCATGGGATTTCCGGGCTACGGTTCATCCCCGCGTGTGCGGGGAACACCAGAATGGCAGTTACAGTGGAAAATCTACCTGCGGTTCATCCCCGCGTGTGCGGGGAACACGTGGTATCCTGCTGGCGGCGAGCGAACTCCGCCGGTTCATCCCCGCGTGTGCGGGGAACACATGCCGATCGATCCTGTCACAGCCAGACTATCCGGTTCATCCCCGCGTGTGCGGGGAACACAGCAGGATCGTGCCGTTATCGTTATCGCCTGTCGGTTCATCCCCGCGTGTGCGGGGAACACGTTGGCACGATTCTGACGCAGGCGATCGCAGCCGGTTCATCCCCGCGTGTGCGGGGAACACGGCGAGCTGATCGAACTGGAGAACTGGCAGTGCGGTTCATCCCCGCGTGTGCGGGGAACACCTTGTCGAAAACCACGTGAAGGTTAAGAAGGCCGGTTCATCCCCGCGTGTGCGGGGAACACAAACAGAAGGGTATAAAGTGGGCTTGTTTGGCCGGTTCATCCCCGCGTGTGCGGGGAACACCCTTGTTTGTAAGTATATGATTATGGGTGCAAATCTTCCACTTCAAAAAGCTACCGATTTTTCAGCGTCGGTTTCGTGGTGAATTGAGGGGGCCGGGCAGGAGGGGGAGGGCAGCTTCTGGACCGAACTCGACCAGACGAAATCCGTCAAGGTCCACGGGGCATCGTCTGTTGGCGCCGCAGGTGTCGAACTCGAAGCCTGCGTCATTGGGAGCAGCCCATGCGATGACAGCGTTTCCCTGTTCAATATAGGCGCAGACCTGCTGCCAGATCATCTCGCGTACTTTTCGGCCATAGGTACCGACATATACTCCTGCGCGGATCTCCAGCAGCCAGACGGCGAGCCGCCCTCGCAGTCGCGGTGGAGCGTTTTCAACCACGATGACCAGCATCGGCCAATCCTTCCGGGTCTTCAAAGGCCACAGGCATGGCTTCTTCCGGTGCTTCAGGGGGTGACAGGCCTCCTGCGGAGAGAACATCTTCGATCATGGGGACGAGGCGTTCCAGGATCCGGGTGCGGCGGAAGGCATCCCGGCACCTTCGGCGGACAGTTCCCGTCACGTTCGTGATGGCTTCACCGTCCAGCATGCGTCCTTTTTCGAGGGCTGCGACAACCCGGAATGCCTCAGGCACTACGGTTTCGAATTTTACGATGTCGGCAATGTCATAAACGAAGCTCTGGGGTTTGCCGGTGTGAAGAAAGCCGATGGCGGGTGCATATCCAGCGGCAAGAATGGCGGCTTCGCAGATGCCATACAGGCAGGATGTTGCGGTTGAAAGTGCACGGTTGATGTCGTTGGCGGATGACCATTCCCGCGGGTCGTAGCGCCGACCTTCCCATTTCACACCGTATTGCAGGGCCAAAAGCCGATAGGTTTCCCGAACGCGGGCGCCTTCTATACCGCGAAGCTGGTCCACCGAGCGTCTGGCGGGTGCTTCCTCACCAAAACGCAGGACATACATCTGGCGCACCACGTTCAGGCGTGCTGTTTCATCCAGAGCCAATCTAGCCTGATACAGAAGCCGGTCTGCACGCGCTCCGCCGGGCTGGCCGGAGGCGTAGAGGCGCACGCCTGCTTCCCCGACCCAGATCAGGAGTGTTCCGGCGCGGGCGGCGAGGGCTGTCGCGGCATGACTGACGCGAGTGCCGGGTTCAAGCATCAGGCAGCACAGGCCACCAATCGGGATGTGGGTGCGGACGCCGCGCTCATCGACCATGACGAAAGCGCCATCCAGAACATCCAGACGGCCTTTTTCAACAAAGAGGATCGAAGACCGTTCACGGATGGGAATGGGACGGGGCGGCGGTAGCCCCGGGACTGGCCGCTCCGTCACAGCGGTTTACCAGGCCCGGCGGATGAGCATGAGGCCGCACCCGAAGCTTTTGGCCCGCCCAAAACCGCTTCGCAGGCTGGTCAGGAAAATCTCCGGGTTCGTGACGGTCAGGATGCCTTCGAATTCCATGACGCCGAAGGTTGCAGGGCTCTGCTGCGGCGTTCGGGGAATGACGACGGTGTCATAGCTGTCCACGCGTGGGGGCGTGGGCAGGGAAAAGCCTCTGTCCTGTGCCTGTCGGGTCAACCAGGCAGAGCCGGCGTCCTGAACGAGCGCCAGACGGGCTTCGGCCCGCAGGCTTGTTCCTCCTTTTTCGGAAGGCTGTCTGCCCGGAATGTGGTGCAGTGCATCCATGACGACATCATGCCGTTTACCGCGTTTCTGGCCTGGGATGTGACGACTGATCGTGGCATTGGCGCGCAACCGGAACTCCAGAGCGTCGCCTGCGCGCAGGTTGGGCTCAAACGGGCGGGGCGCGTCGATTTCGAACAGTCCATGCGGGTCCGCGGGGGGACGTTCGGACAGGATGTAGAAACTGCCCGGCTCTTCCTGCCGCCATAGAAAGTCTCGGTTCCGTTCAGGAGTGTCTCCGAACAGTGCCCAGATCAGGTGGTGACCGCTCTTGATCTGGGCGCTCGTATCGTGGGGCAGGAGCAGGCTGGAGAGGGCGGAGAGCGCCTGGCTATCCCGTCGCAGGCGTGCGCGGGAGAGGTAGAGTTGCGTCACAGCACGGGAACCGTCATGACGGCCTCCTCTCTCAGGTCGAATTGCCAGCGGGTTCGGGAGCGTGGCTGGTCCCGGCGGAAGATGGTCTGGATGGTCTCGTCCGGCAGGCCATGCTGGTCCGCATCCCGTTGGTCCATGACGATCATGTGCCGCATCGTGTGTTCGGATTGGGTCTCTGCCGGGGTGGTAAGGCAATCCCACTCGGCCCAGTGCCTCCGGTTTGGTGCCGTTCGTGCCAGCGCATGACGCAGGGTTGTGCGTTCCTGATGCCCCGCTTGGGAAGAGGATGAACTGGTAAGGGAAAGTCTGCCTTCCGGCCCCTGTCGGTAACGGTCGCGGAGGGCGGAAACGGCGTTCTCGTGGTCCTGAAGATCGGGAGCGAGCGGCAGACCGAGCGGGCAGGATTTCCGACCCAGATAGGGCGTGAAAACCGGTGTGCGCATGGCTTGTGCCAGATCGTCCAGAGACCATGGCGCCGTTTCCGTCCGTAGCCACAGGGCACCAAGGTGCCAGCTTCCGGCCCGGTAATCGCGGCGGGACAGGGTTGTGTTCAGGTCCGGGGTGGCGAGTTCCTGCGCGCGGGTCCGGAAGCGTGTATTGCGCTGGGCGGAGGGCATCTGGGCGGTGTGAAAATCCGTTAGCAACTGGCCGGGGGCGTGGCAGAGAAGGGCCAGACCGTAATCGCGTGCCAGATCGTCCTGACGGGGATCATCCCGGGTCAGGCCAAGGCAGGCGGCGACCAGTCCCAGAATGGCCGAACGGGCCGGGCGATCAAATCCGTCCCGCCGTTCCCCGACTGCCACGCCGCCAAAGGCCGAGAGCGGCGCAATGAGGGCGAAGGTCAGATAGCGTGGCATGGGTATCAGTCCTTCTGCGCGAAGGTGACGATCTCTTCCAGTGTCCCGCCGCCGCCCAGCACCAGTTCGGCCTGTGCGTCAGAACCGGGCCAGTAAGCGTTATCGAGCTGGTTCCGGAAAGTTTTGAGCTGGGCGATGGAGGCGCCGACAATGTCTGTTCCGGTGACGGGCTGGGCGAATGCACCGGCCAGCGTGCGGGGCTGCTGGTTGCCTTTTTCAGCCAGAATGTAGTGCGCGCGGGCATGAGCGGCAAAGCTGTTCTGCTTGCCGCTGGGGGCGACGGTTGCGGCGGCTCGCGTCAGAGCACCGAGAGTGGCCGCGGCTAGGGTGCCGTCGTCTTCATCGCCAAGATTGGTCTTCAGAAGATCCCGATTGATGCAGAGATATAAATAGAACACGCCAGATCCGAAGCCGGCTTCTCCCAGGAAGCCTGCACCAGCATCTTCTGAAGAGGTCTTCAGATCATCAACGGCAGTATAGTAGTCGTCTTCGATGGAGACCTTGTGTGTTGTGATGGCGTGAGCCACCTGGGCTGCGGCTTCACGATTGAACGACGGATTATCCGCCAGCATCCGTCCGAACAGCGCAATGTCTGCGGCTGTATCGGCCCGCAAGAGCACAGAAGCGGCTTCTTTCTTGGGGTCGATCTTTTCGCCGCCCGCCATGCGGTCTGCCAGTTCGAGGGCTGCTGCCTTCTCGCGTGGGGAAATGAAGGCAAGCTGCTCGATAGCGGTTGAGGTTTCTTCCTTTTTGAGCTTGCCGAAGATACCTGCGACTTCGCGGGCGATTTTCGTGGCTTTTTTAACGTCCTGACCTGCTGCGATCAGATGGTCCAGGATTTCTTGCCCCATCCGTTGGGTGCGCTTGCCCAAGTTGTGCTCAAGCGCCGCTTGGAATGCTTCCGAAGTCCGCCATGCACGTTTGAGCGCCTGTGAAGACAGTCGGAGCCTGTTGGCTCCGCCGACTATGGCGGTCTTGGGGCGGCCCAGATCATCCCGGTTCAGGTTGGAAGGGGGGAAGAACGTCAGAAGATGCAGTTGAAGAAAACGGCTCATGAGAAATGTCCTTATCGGGCGTCGGCGGGAAGGGCGGAGAGTGGGTTGCGGTTCCCGATGCCCCAATAGTCATGCACCCAGCGGGTACGAATACGGTCTGCGGCGGCATCTTCTGCCGGCCAGCGAAGAAGGGACTGGGCCAGATCGCGAATGTTGAGTGGTGCGTTGGCCAGCCGCACAAGGCGGCGGAACGCAGTCAGGCACTCTTCAGGATCACGGGTCTCCAGCAGTTTTTCCAGTCGGTTGGGTTTGAATCTGGCGGAGGTTGCCACTTCATTCGGGGAACCGCCGAAGTCTGTTGGTCCGATTTCCCGGGCAACGGCATTTCGAAAAGCCTTTTGGCCGTCCGGTGCTTTTGGCGTGGGTGTTTCTGTCCGAACATGCGCGAGCACGCCCATCGTGAGAGCCAGCGCGGGCAACTCGTCGGGGGATGGGGCGGTTGGGAACTGACGTACCAGCGAGGCGAACGCTGGTTCCATCATAATATCCCAGACAGAGCCACACCGTCGCAGGCGTGCGCTGATGGCTCTCTGGCCCCCCCTTTCCTGGTCAGGGTTGGTCGGATACAGGTCTCGCCACCATGTCACGAAGGTTTCGGTTGTTTCCTTATCAAGACGCATGGTTTGTCCCGTTCTTTCTGGGGGCGTTGGGCGGAATCGGCTGCTTCAGGAACTCGAAAAGCTGCTTCCCGTCTTTGGAATGTCCGTACAGGGTGCTGAGGAGCCAGCGACGGCCGTTCCCGATCTGAACGCATTCCTGAATGTCCGTATCCGGCGTGGCGGGGGCGTATTCATCAAACAGATCCAGCGCGACACGACGCTGATCCGCCAGCCAGTCACGGCAGGGCTGGTCCTGTGCCGTTGTCGGG
>NZ_BANH01000041.1 GCF_000964465.1 Gluconobacter thailandicus F149-1 = NBRC 100600
TCGCCGCAACCGTCATCTTCTGGCTATGAGTCCTGAGCCTAGAATAATATCAAAATAACCCTATATCAATATTCTAATTACGATAAAGTAATGATACTATCAAGGTGGCTTTTAGGAGATCGTCCAAGTGTCCCCGTCGTTTGAGGTGAGGGCGATAGCGAACTGACCGCTTTCGCCCTCATTTTGGTCGTAAAGCGCATCAACTGGAATTCCCGAAACCGGGCGTTCACAGATAGTTTGGCTGACAGACATTGAGAGCCTGGGTGGCGATCTAACCAAACTCCGGATCGCTGTATTGCTACTCTCACGGGATGCGTGGTCTTGGCAATGCCATGACGTATCTGTCTCATAATGCTTCCATCCACTAACGTTAAAATATCACACCATCAAACCCCGGGACCAAACACCTAGATCGCCTCCGTCCCGCTCCTGCCGCTTGGGCTTGAAGGAAAAACGGCGCAGCCCTAGGTTTTAAGTCAGCTATCCCGTAGAAAGTGTCCTATGTCGATTTCATATATCCCCACCGTAAGCGGTGACCTCATTAATGCCGTAGCTGGCGAAATCATCCGCAAGATCCGCGGTGGGGATGTCTATGCCGCTAATGACGACATCGTAATCTATGCTGGATGGCCCAAAGTTAAAGATTACGATGGGCGGTCGCATAACGCTGATCTCACCATTCTTGGAAAGGGTCATGGCGTAAAGCTTTTGAAGATATCAGTCGCAGCTAATGCACGCGACTTACGTCGCGATGCGCAGGGCATCGCGCAAGTCGCCGCTTCCACCGAATCACTCATGAGCAAAAGTCTCGTCCTCAAGAAACGTCGGCAGCTGATCTTCGAAGTTGTCCCTATCCTTTACGCGCCCAATCTCGGCGAGCCTTACGACAACGAAGAAATCGAAATCGCAAAAACCGAGGCTGAACTTGTTCGCATTCTTCAGGAAAAAAGCGGCCCCCTTTCCGAAGCCCAGCAAAACGAAGTTCGCGCCATCATCGAAGGAGCTAAGGCGCTCGGCCAGCTATCCGAATCCGAAGCCGAGGACGATACACTTTCAGATGTTGCCCGCGCCTACCGGGAATTGGAAGCGGTCATCTACAACTTCGATACCGCCCAGCGCTCTGTCGCACTCACGTCCATTCGTGGTCCTCAGCGTATCCGCGGGCTGGCAGGCACCGGCAAGACAGTCATCCTTGCTATGAAGGCGGCCCTAGCACACATTGAGAATCCCAATGCCAAAATTCTCATTACGTATTATACGCGCAGCCTACGTGACGTCATGGAGCGGATGATTACACGCTTCCATCGCCACTTCGCAGAAGTCGATCCTAACTGGGACAATCTACACGTCCGCCATGGCTGGGGTCGCTCCAACCTTACCGGTGTCTATCGCGAGGCTTGTATCCGTGAAGGCCTCGCGCCGCGTTCGTTCAGCGACGTACGCAATACCGCCGATCCTTTCGGAACCGTTTGCCGCGAATTGGTCAAAGCTAAGGTGCTTTCGCCCTACTACGACATCATCCTCGTCGACGAAGGGCAGGACTTTCCCGACAGTTTCTATCAGATGTGCTTCTTTCTGGCCAAAGGAAATCGCGACCAGAAGCAGATCATCTGGGCCTATGACGAGCTACAGAACGTATTCGACGTCAATGTGCGCGAGCCCGAACAGCTCTTCGGGCAGGATCACGATGGTGAACCACGCATATCGCTTGCGCGCAGCCTACCAATCGGTACAGATACCAACGACTTCGTTCTGCAACGTGCCTATCGTAACCAGCGCGAAGTCTTAGTGCTAGCCCACTCGCTCGGTTTTGGCGTCTACGGTAAGACTGTGCAAATGCTCGAAAACGAGAAGCACTGGGAAGATGTCGGCTATGACGTGATCGCCGGGACCTTCACAGCGGGCAGTCAGTGCATTGTCGAGCGACCAATGGCCAACAGCCCGACCACGCTCGACAGCCCGCCGGATATGAATCTCGTTGAGATCATCGGGGCCGATAACCTCGGGGCGGAAGTCGAACTCGCTGTGACCGAAATCCGTAAGTTCGTGAACGATGGTCTTAAGGCCGACGAGATTCTCGTCGTTTGTCTCGATGATCGGGCCTCTAAATCCTACTTCTCCAAGCTATCAGACTTGCTGGCGCAGTCTGACATCGCTTGCAACAATATCTTAAACAATCCCTACAGCGAACCCGCCTTTCGCATCGATGGAAAGGTGACTCTCAGCACCGTTTACCGGGCCAAGGGTAACGAGGCCGCTGTCGTCATCGTGTTAGGCACCGATGCTGCCGTGCTCGAAACGCGGCTGGGCCGTAACAAGCTTTTCGTGGCTTTTACCCGTACCAAAGGCTGGTTGCGTATCTTCGGATGTAATACCAAAAATTTCGCGAGGCTGAGGAAGGAAGTCATGATGGCACTCAGCAAAAGTCCGCGCATCGAGTTCGTCATGCCCGACATGACCAACCTAAACACAATCCAGCGTGGCCTTGAAGAGAAGCATGCACGCCTCTTAGAAGCAAAACGCAGGGTCGATCGCATCAAAAGCGAGTTCAATCTCTCGCCAGATGACATGGCAAACCTATTCGAGGATGAGCGATGAATCTTGCCGATTTCAATGCGAGCATTCGGGCGGCGATTGAATTCTACACTACCCAAGAATTGTGGCAGTCGAGTGTCTATACATGCAGGCTGCCCCGCTCGGCGCCGTTCAATCAGCTTGCGCTGACAACGAAGGACTACGCACAGATCTACGAAAAAGGCCTTGCCCTTTCGCACTATAATTTCCTTTTAAATGATTTGTCCTTTTTCCAATTCTCGCACACAAGCGAAACCGAATACGCTCTTGCCTATTACCCGAATCCCCGCCTTAGCGGGTCCCCGGCTGCCCTCGATGAGTACCGCAGCTACGAAAGAGAGCGTGACGAGGGGCACTGGAGCGACGAAGAGTTTGCAGAACTAGCTTCGGCGATTCCGGTACGTACCTTCATTCCGCGAATCCGCTTCGAATATAGCGAAAAACAATACAAGAACGTACGCCATCCCGGCGCTCATTTTCACATCGGTATGTCAGGTGAAGACCGCTGGGCATCGGCTCGTAAACTCTCGCCTTTCACCTTTGCCTTGCTGATGGCTAAACATTATCACCCTGCAAGTTGGTGGGCCAAATCGCGTTTTTCGCACCCAGTCCAAGATCAGAATTTTCACCTCGAAACTTGCCTCGATCGCAAACTAATCGGGGCACTCCATGTCGACGGAGTTTCACAGTTCCTATCCGAAGACGAGCGGATGGGGTTTCATTTCGCCGCATTGCATGGCGCTATTACTACCTGACGTTAGTTCACACTACGGCGTGTTGTCAGTTAAGCAGAATGCCTACTGAGGCGAACTGAACGACTGGGAGGAAAGTGGATTTCAGTTTATCGCAGCGCATTGCAATACTGCGGAACTATTTGATATTGTTAATGGAACGTTCGACAAGATTTAGTTTCTTGTCAAGGGCGAAGTCTGTTTAGAGTTGCGTCGTTCGGCTGCTTTTGGGCGGGATACCCGAGGTAATTCCGCGCTTTGTTAGCTTGTCGATCAATTTGTCTGCGTCATACGCCCTGTCGGCTATGAAGGCATCCAGATCAATGTTTTCCACCATAGGTTCAGTCCGGTTGAATGACGCCTTTTGGAATTTCACCGCAAGGCGTTGGATGACTAAAATCGGCACGTAGCTGCCTGCTAGGAACGTCGACGACACGAATGGCCACTTTTCTAATATCCCTGCCTAATAGCTGACCGTTCGCTTTCCCCCCGGAGCTGACTTCACAAGACCACGGCCTTTCCGGCAACCGCTTCGCATCAGAGGCGTTAGACTGTCCCGAAACCGGTCATTTAAGGAATGCTGTCAATAACACTCCGAGAGAGACGATGAGTATTGTCTCTTAACTCCGGGTATCGGAACAGTGCAGGCCGCAGTGGACGGTCCGCCAGACTGTCGTACGGCTGACCC
>NZ_BANH01000040.1 GCF_000964465.1 Gluconobacter thailandicus F149-1 = NBRC 100600
GAGCTTGAATCACATCAGATCGATTTTCCAAACAGGCTCTAAGGATTATGATATATATAAGATTCTTATATAGAAACAATTCTCAAAATTGTCTCGATATTAAAGCGAATGCGTTCTGCCTGAGCTGTTTCGGACATTAGTTCCCGTTCGAAAATGATTGAACCCGTGTACTGGTTGGTGAAGTAATAGTAACTGACAGCTGCGATGGTGATATTGAGCTGTACCGGGTCAACACCGTCTCGGAAGAGTCCTTGTGTCACCCCGCGCTTCAAAATTTTGTCGACCAGACCAACAAACCGTCGGCTAACAATTTTGACAGGTTCTGAGGTCTTGAGATGTCGGGCCTGAGCCAGGTTTTCGCTGTTCACCAGTGAAATGAATTCTGGATTCTGGATGTAATAGTTCCAAGTGAAGCGAACGAGTCTTTCAAGAGCGTCTCTTGGGTCCAGACTATCCAGATCCAGCTTTTTTTCGGATTCCCGAATGTCGAAATAGGCGTTTTCCAGCACCGTCTGGAAGAGTTTCTCTTTGCTTTCAAAATAGTGGTAAATCATGCGCTTGTTGGCATTGGCTTCCAGCGCAATCGCATCGACGCGCGCGCCCTCGAGGCCGTTGCGTGCAAATTCCTTCTTTGCAGCATCAAGGATACGGCCCTTGGTGGCTTCGGCATCCCGGATACGGGGACGGGCGGGCTGTGTGTCTGTGGGCTGTGCGCTCAACGGAGGGTCTCGCTTTTGCTGGAACGGGCCGGAAGTTTTCCCGCTTTATGGCGAGAAATGATCAGACGTCAAAACATCACATAAAAAATCACATAGAAAAGCGATTTATATATCACTATAACGTGATTTATGAGATTTTCCGTTATGCGCTACCAAAGTAACCAGTCGGTGCAAAAGGGAGTTTCCCTTCCAGGAGCGAGAAGGAGGAATTCGACGGGCAAGATGGAAGCAATATCCCAGAGCAGAAGTTTTTTCTGAAACATTCTGGGTTGAACGGCTTTCCTCTGGAGAGGCCCGTTTCCGGATATCGCCCGTCAATGAAGCGTCCCTTTTTGAAGCCGTTGGTGTGAAGAACGTTCAAGAGAATCTGTAGCGTTAAAGATTTTGAGCTGATGACCGTCTTCTCACAGCAGAAACTGAAACGGCGATGTGTCTGCACAATCGCCAGAAAGACAGGGAGAAGCCGTCCATGAACAAGATGGCACAGAAACTGGCTCCATCCGGAGTTGCTCGTGACTTTGGATTTTTCATCGATGGTGAGTGGCGCCACGGACGTGAGATGTTCGAGCGCAAATCTCCCAGTCATGATGTTGTAGTCACGCGGATTGCACGTTGCACGGAAGAGGATCTGAACGACGCAGTGGCTGCTGCCCGCCGTGCGTTTGAAAACGGCACATGGGCTGGTCTGGCAAGTTCGGAACGTAGTGCGATCCTGTTGAAGACGGCAGAACTGCTGAAGCAGCGCCGCGACGATATTGCCTTCTGGGAAGTGCTGGAAAACGGCAAGCCGATCTCACAGGCCAAGGCCGAGATCGACAACTGTATTTCCTGTTTCGAGATGGCTGCGGGTGCCGCACGTCTTCTGCATGGAGACAGCTTTAACAATCTTGGCGAGAGCCTGTTCGGCATGGTTCTGCGGGAGCCGGTCGGGGTTGTTGGCCTCATTACGCCCTGGAACTTCCCGTTCATGATCCTGTGTGAGCGCGTGCCATTCATTCTGGCATCCGGCTGCACAGTTGTTGTGAAGCCAGCGGAAGTGACCAGCGCCACCACGCTGATGCTCGCCGATATTCTGACAGAAGCTGGCCTGCCAAAGGGCGTCTATAACGTCGTAACCGGCACGGGCAAAAGCGTTGGGCAGGCCCTGACGCAGCATCCGGATGTAGACATGCTCTCCTTCACCGGCTCCACCGGGGTTGGCCGGTCCTGCATTCATGCGTCCGCAGACAGCAACCTCAAGAAGCTTGGCCTGGAGCTTGGTGGCAAGAACCCGATCGTCGTCTTCGCGGATAGTGATCTGGAAGATGCGGCCGATGCGGTGGCCTTCGGGATCAGCTTCAACACCGGGCAGTGCTGCGTCTCGTCCAGCCGCTTGATTGTCGAAGAGTCCGTGGCCGACAAGTTTGAGAAGCTGGTTGTCGCCAAGATGGAAAAGATCCGCGTGGGTGACCCGTTCGACCCGGAAACGCAGATTGGCGCCATCACAACGGATGCGCAGAACAAAACCATTCTTGATTATATTGAGAAGGGTAAGGCCGAAGGCGCGCGCGTTCTGTGTGGTGGCAACAAGGTCGATCTGGGTCGTGGGCAGTACATCGCGCCAACGCTCTTCACGAATGTGAAGCCGGACATGTCGATTGCGACAGACGAAATCTTTGGTCCTGTGCTGTCAGTCTTCCGGTTCGGCACCCTTGAAGAAGCGATCTCCCTGGCCAATGACACGGCTTATGGTCTGGCGGCGTCTGTCTGGACGAAGGACATCAGCAAGGCCCTGAAGGTGACACGCAAGGTTCAGGCCGGGCGCTTCTGGGTCAACACGATCATGGCTGGCGGCCCCGAAATGCCGCTGGGTGGTTTCAAGCAGTCCGGCTGGGGCCGTGAAGCGGGGATGTACGGAGTGGAGGAATACACCCAGATCAAATCCGTTCACGTCGATCTCGGTAAACGGACGCACTGGATCTCCTGATATGACTGGTTTCGATTACGTTGTCGTTGGTGGCGGCTCGGCAGGATGTGTTCTTGCCGCCCGTCTTTCCCGAAACCCGGCGGTGCGCGTCTGCCTGATTGAAGCAGGCAAGCGTGACACCAATCCGCTCATTCACATGCCGGTTGGTTTTGCGAAAATGACGACAGGTCCCCTGACATGGGGGCTTGTCACCACACCGCAGAAACACGCCAACAATCGCCAGATTCCGTATGTGCAGGCGCGTGTTCTGGGTGGTGGGTCTTCCATCAATGCCGAGGTCTTCACGCGTGGTCACCCGTCCGATTTCGATCGGTGGGAAGAGGAGGGGGCAGACGGCTGGGGATTCAAAAACATCCAGAAGTACTTCATTCGCTCCGAAGGAAATTCTATTCTTGCCGGATCATGGCACGGAACGGATGGTCCACTTGGCGTGTCGAACCTGGATTGCCCGAACCCCGTCAGCCGCGCCTTCGTGCAGAGCTGTCAGGAAATCGGTATTCCGTACAACCCTGACTTTAACGGTCCAGTTCAGCAGGGCGCTGGTATTTATCAGCTCACTGTTCGCAATAACCGCCGCTGCTCCACGGCCGTTGGCTATTTGCGTCCAGCCCTGAAGCGGAAAAATCTGACGGTCATTACTGGCGCAACGGTTCTGAAGATTGTCTTTGAAGGCAAGCGGGCCGTTGGCGTTCAGTACGTGGCTGACAGGCAGGTTCATACCGCCCGTGCAGAGCAGGAAGTGCTTGTCACGTCCGGTGCAGTCGGAACGCCAAAGCTGATGATGCTGTCTGGTGTTGGTCCCGCTGCGCACCTGAAAGAACACGGGATTCCGGTTGTTCATGATCTGCCAGGTGTCGGCCAGAACCTTCAGGACCACTTTGGTGTCGATATCGTCGCCGAGCTGAAAGGCCATGACAGTTTCGACAAGTACAACCAGTTCAAGTGGATGATGTGGGCTGGTCTGCAATATTCGCTGTTCGCAAGTGGCCCCGTTGCCTCGAACGTCGTGGAAGGGGGAGCCTTCTGGTACGGCGATCCGGCTGCAAGTTGCCCGGATCTTCAGTTCCATTTCCTTGCAGGTGCAGGCGCGGAAGCGGGTGTGGCCTCCGTGCCAAAAGGAACGTCAGGTATTACGCTCAACAGCTATACGCTCCGTCCAAAAGCGCGCGGGTCCGTCACGCTGCGTTCATCAGATCCGCGGGAAGCGCCGATTGTGGATCCGAACTTCCTTGGACATCCGGATGACCTGCGGACCACGGCAGAAGGCGTTCGCCTGAGCTATGAGATGTTCGGCAGTCATTCGCTGCAGAAATACATCCGTAAAGTCTGCCTGCCAGAAGGTGGTGGCCGCACGATCAAAGCTTATGAGGAGTATGCCCGACAGCAGGGGCGCACATCCTATCATCCGACCTGTACCTGCAAGATGGGCCGGGACGAGATGGCTGTGGTTGACCCGCGACTGCATGTGCACGGTCTGGAAGGCATCCGGATTTGTGACAGTTCGGTCATGCCCTCGTTGCTCGGGTCCAACACCAATGCGGCAACAGTCATGATTGGTGAACGAGCGGCGGATTTCATTCTGGGGAATGCCTGAAGACAATGTTTTCAGGCGCTTCCTCGCAAACGACATATTTTTACGCGACCAAAAGTAACTAATAAGATAGTTATATTGGATCAGAGGCAATGACCAAGACCAGAACCGCAGCAGAAGCCGTCAGTCTCATCAAGGACGGGGTCACCATCGCAATCAACGCGTCGTCCGGCCTCCTGTGCCCCGATGACGTTTTGAAAGCTCTTGGTGAGCGTTTCGAAAAAGAAGCCGCGCCGAAAAACCTGACGACAATCCATCCGATTGCGACGGGGGACATGTTCGGAACAAAGGGCGTGGATCACCTTGCCCAGCCTGGCATGATCCGGAAGATCATTGGTGGGTCTTACCCGTCTGGTCCGAGCAATGCGGAGCCACCGCTCATCTGGCAGCGCATTCTGGCCGAAGACGTGGCGGCTTATAATCTCCCATCCGGCGTTATTTTCGACATGCTGCGAGAAGGTGCGGCACTACGTCCCGGTGTGCTGACGAAGGTTGGCCTCGATACGTTTGTAGACCCGAAACGGGAAGGCGGTGCGATGAATGCGTCCGCACGGGCTAACCCGATCGTGCGTCACATGGACTTCGAGGGCGAAGACTGGCTGTATTTTCCGGCGCTGAAACCGGATGTGGCAATCATTCGCGCTTCGACAGCGGACGAAAATGGCAACCTGACATTCGAGCAGGAAGGCGCCACGCTGGGCGCGATGGAAATGGCATTGGCGGCTCATAATAACGGCGGCCTAGTCATCGCGCAGGTTCGCTGCGTAGCAGAGCAGGGCACGCTGAAACCGCATGATGTCAAGGTACCGGGTATTCTCGTGGACGTTGTCGTGGAAGCCCCCGATCAGCTTCAGACGACTGCCACGCCTTACGACCCTGCAATTTCCGGCGAGATTTTCCGGCCTCTATCGTCCTTCGCCATTCCGGACTTCAACCCGGGCAAGGTCATTGCACGACGAGTAGCGCAGGAACTGAAGGATGGCTGGGCCGTCAATATCGGGTTCGGTATTTCCGCGAATGTGCCGCGCATCCTGCTGGAGGAAGGCCTGCATGGCAGCGTGACGTGGGTCATCGAGCAGGGACCTGTCGGTGGTGTTCCACTGCTGGACTTCAAGTTCGGCTGTGCGAGTAATGCCGAGGCGTTCGTCGCCTCTCCCCATCAGTTCAGCTACTTCCAGGCTGGCGGCTTTGACTGCTCCCTGCTGTCCTTCCTTGAGATCGGGGCTGATGGATCGGTCAATGTCAGCCGCCTTGCTGCCACGCCGCATCGCACCGCGGGCGCAGGCGGGTTTGTGGACATTACGGCACGCGCCAAGCGCATCATCTTCTCAGGCAATTTTAATGCCGGTGCCAAGATGTATATCGAGGACGGTCGGCTGGTGATTGATCGGGAAGGCAAGATTTCCAAGATCGTGCCGGAAGTGGATCAGGTCAGCTTCTCGGGGCCTAGAGCGACTGAAACAGGGCAGGACGTGACGTATGTGACGGAACGCTGTGTTCTCAAGCTTCTGAATGGTGAACTGACGGTTACGGAAATCGCACCGGGCATTGATCTGCAGAAAGACGTGCTCGATCAGGCTTCTACGCCGCTGAAGGTTTCTCCTGAACTGAAGGAAATGGATGCCGTTCTGTTCAGGGATGCCGTGATGGGTCTCCGGCTCTGAACGCGCCGGGCCGCATTTTCCGTGAGTGGAGTCTGAAAGAAGTCATGACAGTCGACGATCACAGTTTCCTGACAGGTCTGTTCAATGCAGCCATTACCGCCGCGGATGCAGACCTTATACTGGCTGCCAATCTGCCAGAACGCCCAAAGGGCAAGACGGTGGTGGTTGGAGCCGGAAAGGGCGCAGCCCAGCTCGCCGCAGCGTTCGAGCGCGTATGGGGTGGTCCGCTGGAGGGGGTGGTCGTCACCCGTTATGGCTATGGCTACCCCACGAAACAGATCCGTGTTCTGGAGGCCGCTCACCCCGTCCCGGATGAAGCTGGTCTGGCTGCGACGGCTGCCCTGTTCGAAGCTGTGCGGGGACTGGGTCCGGATGATCTGGTCGTCGCTCTGATCTGCGGTGGTGGGTCGGCGTTGCTGCCGAGCCCACCAGAAGGCTTTACGCTGGAAGATGAAGCAGAACTCAGCCGGGTTCTTCTGTCATCTGGCGCGCCGATCTCCGTCATGAACATCATTCGAAAGCAGTTTTCGGGCATTAAGGGCGGCCGTCTGGCTGCTGTCGCTGCCCCGGCAAAAGTGGTCTCACTCGTGGTTTCGGATGTCCCGTTCGATGATCCGGCGCAGGTTGCGTCCGGCCCAACAGTGCCCGACACAAAGACCCGTGAAGATGCAAGGCATATGGCCAAGGCCTGGAAGCTGGCTCTTCCGCCAAAGGTGCAGGCCTGGCTTGACGGGGACCTCGGACAGGCGCCCCGGCCTGATGATCCGGCATTCGCCGGGCATGAAGTCCGGATCGTGGCGTCGGCTCATCTGTCTCTGGAAGCAGCGGCAGCGGCGTCCCGGAATCTCGGCATTCCCGCCGTTATCCTGTCCGATGCGATCGAAGGGGAAGCGCGGGATGTCGGGAAGGTTCATGCGGCGATTGCCCGTGAGGTCAGTATCCGCAATCAGCCTTTTCAGAAGCCGGTCGTCATCCTGTCGGGTGGCGAAACAACGGTGACCCTGCGTGGGCGCGGGCGCGGCGGACGCAATACAGAGTTTCTTCTGTCCTTTGCGCTCGCGGCTGAAGGCCTGCCTGTTTCCGCGCTTGCGGCGGATACGGACGGAATTGACGGGTCTGAGGATAACGCCGGGGCCTTTGCAGATGGGGAGAGCATGGGGCGGCTAAGGGAGCGTGGGATCAACCCGTCCGTCCTGCTGGCGGAAAACGATGCCTATACTGCTTTTGAGGCCTTGGATGATCTGTTTGTTCCAGGTCCAACGGGAACAAACATCAATGATTTTCGCGCTATTCTGCTGAGGTAGAAAAAGATGGCGAAGTAAAAACTGTTGTTGAGCGAGAACGAATTCATTCTGGTTATTACGACTATCAAGTTCTTTTGATTTCATAATGCAGAATGGCCTTGAAAACAGATTAGCCAACATACTAACTAACCGGTTAGTTATCAATTAAGGGAATCGGGTTATGTTTCTCAATGAAATTCAGGAGCAGGTTCGCGAAACCACGCGGTCTTTCGTGGATGAAGTCATTCGTCCTGCTGCTGAGGCCCTCGACCGCGAAGAGCGTTTCCCGGCCGAAATCTATGAAGAAATGGGCCGTCTGGGCCTGTTCGGCATTGCTGTTCCGGAAGAGCTGGGTGGGCCTGGTTTCGATACCCTGACCTATGCCGTCGTGATGGAAGAACTGTCCCGCGGCTACGCCAGCGTTGCCGACCAGTGCGGTCTGGTGGAACTGATTTCCACACTGCTGGTGCGTCACGGCACGGATGAGCAGAAAGCCCTTTTGCCAGACATTCTCTCCATGAAGCGCAAAGTCGCTTACTGCATCACCGAGCCGGAAGCTGGCACAGATGTGTCCGGTATCCGCACCACCGTAGAGCGGGATGGAGATGGCTGGGTTCTGAATGGCGGCAAAATCTGGATCCATAATGCTCCGGTAGCGGATCTCGGGTTCGTTCTGGCTCGGACCGACAAGGAAGCCGGCAACCGTGGCATGTCCATCTTCATTGTGGACCTGCACGCCAAGGGTGTTGAGCGCGGCCCGAAGGAACACAAGATGGGCCAGCGCGCGAGCCAGGTCGGTGCGCTTGATTTCACCAATGTGCGTCTGGGTTCTAACGCCCTTCTGGGCGAGATGAACCGTGGCTTTCACATGATGATGAGCGTGCTGGACAAGGGGCGCGTTGGTATTGCAGCGCTCGCCGTTGGTATTGCACAGGCTGGGCTGGAAGCTGCTGTGGATTATGCCGGAACGCGTAAGCAGTTTGGCAAGCACATCTCGGAATTCCAAGGCGTTCAGTGGCTTCTGGCCGATATGGCCAAGGACATCGAAGCTGCCCGTCTGCTGGTCCATTCCGCAGCTGTGAAAATTGACAACGGGCAGGATGCTACACGCTCCTGCTCCATGGCGAAGTGCTTTGCCGGTGACATGGCGGTGGCCCGTACGGCCGATGCGGTGCAGGTTTTCGGCGGGTCTGGCTATATCCGTGGCTTTGAAGTCGAGCGCCTGTATCGCGACGCCAAGATCACGCAGATCTACGAAGGCACGAACCAGATCCAGCGCATGATCATCGCGCGTGAACTGCTCAAGAAGGGCGCCCGTGCATGAAACAGGTCGCTCTCGTCACCGGCTCTTCACGCGGGATCGGCCTGGCCGCTGCGGAAGCGCTCGCTAAAGAAGGCTTTTCTTTAGCGGTCAACGGTCCGGTTGATGATGCAGAACTGCGTGCCGCTGTCGCCCGTCTGGAAGGGCTTGGCGCAAAGGTTGTGGCTGCCCCGTTCGACGTCTCCGACATCAGCGCCCATGAGGGTGTTCTGGCGCGGATCGAAGACGAACTCGGCCCGCTGACAACGCTGGTGAACAATGCGGGCGTCGGCGTCCTCCAGCGGGGCGACCTGCTGGATGTGTCGGAAGCAAGCTGGGACCGGTGCCTGACGATCAATGCGAAGGCGATGTTCTTTCTGTCGCAGGCTTTCGCCAAGCGTCTTTTGGGGCGGGAACGGTCAGCGGATGCGTTCCATTCGATCGTCAATGTCACATCGTCGAACGCGACGGCTGTGGCAGTGCAACGGTCTGAATACTGCGCGTCAAAGGCTGCGGCGGCCATGGTGTCCAAGGCTCTGGCCGTTCGGCTCGGGATCGAGAATATCGCGGTCTATGACGTTCAGCCTGGCCTGATCGCTACAGAAATGACGGCTGCCGTGATCCAGCACTACCGCCAGCGCGCGGAAGAGGGACTGACCCTGCTTCCCCGTGTTGGAGAGCCCTCGGACATGGGGCGCATCATCGCGGCCCTTGCCACCGGGAAACTGCCTTACACCACAGGCCAAGTCATTTCGGCGGATGCCGGAATGCTTGTGCCGCGCTTCTGAGAAACGGTTATGAAGATCATCCTGCCCGACGAAACCGGCCGGAAGATGGATTACCATCTGATCGGTACTCCTGTTCCTCGCAGTGTCCTTCCTGCCAATCCGGCCCGGATCGTCTACTCGGCGGCCCATGTCGTCGCAGATCCGTTTACGGATAATGCACCCTCCGGCCGCGCCACGATTGACTGGAAGAAGACGCTTGAGTTCCGTCGCTATCTCGTCGGTATGGGCCTTGGAATTGCGGAAGCCATGGATACGGCCCAGCGCGGCATGGGGCTGGACTGGCCCGGCGCGCTGGATCTGATCCGTCGCACCAAGGCCGAACTGCCGGATGCGATGGTCGTGAACGGCGCGGGGACAGACCATCTGGACCCGAAGGATGCACGGTCCGTCGATCAGGTGCTCGCAGCCTATCTGGAACAGGTCGAGGCGATCCAGAAGGTTGGCGCACGGGTCATCCTGATGGCCAGCCGTGCCCTCGTTCGCGTGGCGTCCAGTGCTGAGGACTATAAGCGGGTCTACCGCGAAGTGCTCTCTGCCTGTGATGAGCCTGTCGTTCTGCACTGGCTGGGCAAGGATTTCGATCCGGCTCTGGCAGGCTATTGGGGCACGGATGACTTCAGTGAGGCGCTGGAAACAGTGCTGAGCATCATTGAAGAAAACGTCTCGAAGGTGGACGGCATCAAGATTTCCCTTCTCGACAAGGAGAAGGAAATCATCATGCGTCGACGCCTGCCCAAGGGCGTGCGGATGTATACGGGTGATGACTTCAATTACCCGGAACTGATCGCCGGTGACGAGCAGGGCTACAGCCACGCGCTTCTCGGAATCTTCGATCCGATCGCGCCACTGGCGGCACGGGGGGTAAAACTGCTGGGTGAAGGCAATGTGAAAGGGTTTCACGACGCGCTTGATCCGACTGTTCCGCTGGCTCGCGTGATCTTTCAGGCTCCCACGCAGTACTACAAGACGGGTGTGGTGTTTCTGGCCTGGCTGAATGGCTTTCAGGATCACTTCGTCATGCTGAATGGTGCGCAGTCCATGCGGTCCCTCCAGCATTTCACGGAGATTTTCCGTCTGGCGGATGGCTGCGGCCTGCTGCGGAATCCAGATCTGGCCGTGCACCGCATGAAGTCGCTTCTGACGATGTACGGGGCCTGATCATGCGGGACTTTCGCCACGATCATTCGGCTCTCGCCCTCAATACCGCAACGCTTGGCCATAATGTACCGGGTGTCGGGGCAGGGTGGTCACCGGAACAGACGATCGACGCCTGTGCCGAACATGGCATTGGCGGGATCGTGTTCTGGCGGCGGGAGATCGAAGGCCGGGCTGCGGAAATCGGAGACCGGGCGCGCCAGGCTGGCGTGAAGGTTGTCGGCCTGTGCCGGACGCCGTTTCTGGTCGGGCCGCTGGGTCTTCAGAGCGAAGAGGCGATCCTGTCGGACTTTCATTTGTCCATCGACCAGACGGCTGCGCTTGGAACGGATGTTCTGACCATCGTTGTCGGTGGAGTGGAAACTGGCACGAAGGGCGTAACCCGCAGCCTGGACATCGTGGCGGACCGGATGGCGAAAGCCATTCTTTATGCTGAGGCCTGTGGCGTGAAACTCGCGCTGGAGCCGTTGCATCCGGCTTATGCCGGAGACCGATCCTGCCTCACGACTACCCGTGACGCCCTGGATCTGTGCGACCTTCTGGCGTCGGACAGCGTGGGTGTGGCGATCGATATCTACCATGTGTGGTGGGACACGGACCTGCCACGCCAGCTCGCTCGTGCGGGAAACCGCATTCTGGGCTTTCACCTCTGTGACTGGCTCGTTCCCACAACCGACATCCTGCTTGATCGCGGGATGATGGGGGACGGCGTTGCAGACCTGCGGGGGATCCGCAGGGAGGTGGAAGCCGCCGGATATTCCGGCTTCTGCGAGGTGGAAATCTTTTCCGCGAATAACTGGTGGAAGCGCCACCCGGCTGACGTGCTGGACACGATGGTCGAACGCTTCCGCACTGTCTGCTGACCCATCGGAGGGCATCATGAAGATCCTCGTCCCTGTCAAACGTGTCGTCGATTACAACGTCCGCATCCGCGTAAAGGGTGACGGCTCTGGGGTCGAGCTTGCGAACGTCAAGATGTCGGTCAATCCGTTTGACGAAATCGCCATCGAAGAAGCGGTCCGTCTCAAGGAAAAAGGCATCGCCACGGAAGTGGTCGCTGTCTCTATCGGTGTGCCGCAGGCGAAGGAAACACTGCGAACCGTGCTCGCCATGGGCGCGGACCGCGCCATTTTCGTTGAAGCCACGACGGATGTGAATGTGGATATCGAGCCTCTCGCCGTCGCCAAACTGCTGGCAAAGGTGATCGAGGAAGAGAAACCGAACCTCGTCATCGCGGGCAAGCAGGCCATTGATAACGACATGAACGCGACCGGTCAGATGCTCGCCGCCCTGCTGGGCTGGGGGCAGGCCACGTTCGCGTCGTCTGTCGAGATTGAAAACGACAGTGCAACCGTCAGCCGTGAGGTTGATGGTGGCCTTCAGACCATCCGCGTGAAGTTGCCTGCGATCATCACGTCAGACCTGCGCCTGAACGAACCGCGCTATGTCGCGCTGCCCAACATCATGAAGGCCAAGAAGAAGCCGCTCGAAGAACGCAAGGCGTCTGACCTTGGCGTGGATATTGCGCCCCGTCTGAAGGTCATCCGTACGGCTGAACCGCCTCAGCGTCAGGCCGGTGTGAAGGTCAGTTCCGTTGATGAGCTGGTTTCGAAACTCAAGACTGAAGCAGGAGTGATCTGATGTCTGTTCTGCTGCTCGCTGAAGTGGCCAATGGCCACCTCGCTACCGATACCGTTGCCAAGGCCCTTTCCGCTGTCAAAGCGCTGGGTGATGTAACGGTTCTCATTGCCACCCAGAACGGTGCGGATGCTGCTGCTGAAGCTGCAAAGCTCGATGGTGTGTCCAAGGTTCTGCTGGCGGATGACGCGTCTCTGGCCCATGAACTGGCTGAACCTGTCGCCGCCCTCATCGTGTCTTTGGCATCCGGCTATAGCCATATCGCTGCGGGCTCGACGGCGTTCTCCAAGAACGTTCTGCCACGCGTTGCGGCTCTGCTGGATGTCATGATCCTGTCAGACGTAACGGCCGTGAAGGATGCCGAGACGTTCGATCGCCCGGTTTACGCCGGCAATGCGATCCAGACCGTTCAGTCTTCCGATCCGGTGAAGGTTTTCACCATTCGTACGGCGGCTTTCTCGGCTGTTGGGGAAGGTGGTTCTGCCAATGTGGAAAATGTCTCCGTTCCGGCTGATCCGGGTCTGTCGTCCTGGGTGGAAGACAAGGCAGTTGAATCCGAACGTCCGGAACTGACGGCAGCCAAGAACATCGTCTCAGGTGGCCGTGGCGTCGGATCGAAAGAGAACTTCGACACCATCGCCCGGCTTGCGGACAAGCTGAATGCCGCCATCGGCGCCAGCCGTGCTGCTGTGGATGCCGGATATGCGCCGAATGACTGGCAGGTCGGGCAGACGGGCAAGATCGTGGCGCCTGATCTGTATATCGCGGTCGGTATCTCCGGGGCGATCCAGCATCTGGCGGGCATGAAGGATTCCCGGGTGATCGTTGCCATCAACAAGGACGAAGACGCTCCGATTTTCCAGGTCGCGGATTACGGACTGGTGGGAGACCTCTTCACCATCCTTCCCGAACTGACGGCAAAACTCTGACAGGCCAGCGGCCTGCAGGGAGGAGAAAGACCATGACTACGATCGAACGGGAAAGCATGGACTATGACATTGTCATCGTCGGCGCTGGCCCTGCCGGTCTCTCCGCGGCGATCCGGCTCAAACAGAACGAGCCAGACCTCTCCGTGGTCGTACTGGATAAAGGGTCTGAAGTCGGGGCGCATATCCTGTCAGGCGCGGTCATTGATCCGTGCGCGCTGGATGTGCTGCTCCCTGACTGGCGGACCATGGACGCGCCCATCACCGTGCCGGTGAGGGAAGACAATTTCTTCCTGCTGACGGAAAAGAGCCAGATCCGCCTGCCGAACAGCATGATGCCAAAACTCATGGACAACCATGGGAATTACATCGTCTCGCTCGGGAACGTCTGCCGCTGGCTGGCACAGGTTGCGGAAGGTCTGGAGGTGGAAATCTTCCCCGGCATGGCGGCGAGCGAGATCGTTTATGACGATCAGGGTCGGGTCGCGGGGGTTGTGGCCGGAGAGTTCGGCAAGAACCCGGATGGAACGCCGGGTAATGCCTATGAACCGGGTATGGAGCTTCGCGGGAAATACGTATTCTTCGCGGAAGGGGCACGGGGGTCACTGGCCCGTCAGTTGATGGACCGGTTCGCGCTTTCCGAAGGTAAAGACCCGCAGAAATTCGGGCTGGGCCTCAAGGAAATCTGGGAAATCGATCCCGCCAAGCATCATGAAGGCACGGTCACGCACACCATGGGCTGGCCGCTGAACAGCAAAGCCGGTGGCGGGTCCTTCATCTACCATCTCGACAACAATCAGGTCTGCGTCGGGTTCGTCGTCCATCTCGGCTATGAAAACCCGTATCTGGACCCGTATCGCGAGTTCCAGGAGTTCAAGCATCATCCGATGGTGGCCGAACTGCTGAAGGGTGGAAAGCGTGTGGCCTATGGGGCTCGTGCGCTTTCGGAAGGCGGTTGGCAGTCCATCCCCAGGGTGACTTTCCCTGGTGGCGTCCTGCTTGGCTGTTCCGCCGGGCTGGTGAATGTCCCGCGCATCAAGGGAAGCCACAACGCCATTTTCTCCGGCATCGCGGCTGCCGATGCCGCGCGGTCTGCTCTGGCTGCGGGTAGGGCACAGGATGAACTGACGGCTTATGAAGACGAACTCCGCAACGGCCCTGTTGGCGCGGACCTCAAACCTGTTCGCAACGTCAAACCGCTGTGGGAGCGTTTCGGGCTGATCGGGGGCGTCGCACTCGGTGGCCTTGATGTGTGGGTGACCAGCCTGATCGGGTATTCCCCGTTCCGGACCCTTCACCATGGCAAATCCGATGCCGCAGCAACGGGGCTGGCCTCACAGTTCAAGCGGATCGACTATCGCAAACCGGACGGCGAACTCAGCTTCGACCGGACGACCAACGTGGCGTTCTCCTTTACGAACCATGAAGAACGCCAGCCATGTCATCTGCCACTGCGTGATCCTTCTGTCCCGGTAACGGTCAATCTGCCGCTCTATGACGAACCGGCCCAGCGATATTGCCCGGCGGGTGTTTACGAAGTTCTGCGGCCGGAGGGCGAGCAGCCACGCTTTCAGATCAACTTCCAGAATTGCGTGCACTGTAAAACCTGCGACATCAAAGACCCGAGTCAAAATATCGTCTGGACAACGCCGCAGGGTGGTGATGGTCCGAACTATCCGAACATGTAAAAATTAAATAAAGAGAAATATAAATAGTCTCTTTTATTTGATTTTACCTGTTAGGATAACACTAGAACATGAATAATTAAAGGCTGTTCCCCTAATTGGAACCTGAAGAAGAGGAACAAGGCAATGAGTGGCATCGACCTTTCGGCATCGCCGCCAGTGTCCCTGAATGGTAAAAGTGTTCTGACCGCAATTCTGGCTGCGGTCGCGGGGCTGATGTTCGGCCTCGATCTCGGTGTGATTTCAGGCGCCCTGAAATTCATCGGTCAGGAATTCAACGTGACGGATTTCGGCAAGGAGTGCATCGTCTCGGCCATGATGGTCGGGGCGGCGCTGGGCGCAGTCTCCGGCGGGCGGCTCTCTTTCCTCTTCGGCCGCAAACGCCTGCTGCTGTCTTCCGCTTTTCTGTTCGTTTTAGGCTCGCTGCTCTGCGCGCTGGCAACGTCCGTCACGTTTCTCATCATCGGACGAATGGTGCTGGGTGTGTCTGTTGGCATCGCCAGCTTTACCGCTCCACTTTACATCTCCGAAATCGCCCATCAGCACTACCGTGGGTCCCTGATCTCGGTTTATCAGCTCATGATCACGGTCGGGATTTTCGTAGCGTTCATCTCCGATGCGCTGCTGGCTTACTCCGGTTCCTGGCGCTGGATGCTGGGTATCGTGGCCATTCCCGGCGTGGTCTTCCTCCTGGGCGTGCTCCTGCTGCCGGACAGCCCGCGCTGGCTGGTTCTGCGCGGCCGTAAGGACGAAGCCTTCACGGTCCTGCATGAACTCCGTGGACATGAGGGAGAAGCACGCTCTGAAATTGCAGACATTGAGGAGCAGCTCGCACAGATCGAAGGCGGTTACGGTCTTTTCAAGGCCAATGCCAACTTCCGTCGTTCCGTGTTCCTCGGGATTCTGCTTCAGACCATGCAGCAGTTCACTGGCATCATCGTGGTCATGTACTACGCACCGCGCATCTTCGAAGTCGCAGGCTTCGGCGATAATGCGGCCATGTGGGGTACGGCGATCGTTGGACTGGTGAATGTGCTCTCCACGTTCATTGCCATTGGCTTCGTGGACAAATGGGGCCGCCGTCCGATGCTGATCGCCGGTTTTATCATCATGACGATCGGCATGTTCACGGTTGGCACGCTCCTCTACTTCGGAACGGGTGACAGCGAACTGGCCCGTTATGGGGCGGTTACGATGCTTCTGGCCTTCATCGTGGGATTCGCGTTCTCCGCCGGGCCGCTGGTGTGGATCCTGTGCTCGGAA
This sequence comes from Gluconobacter thailandicus F149-1 = NBRC 100600, assembly GCF_000964465.1. Lineage (GTDB taxonomy): Bacteria > Pseudomonadota > Alphaproteobacteria > Acetobacterales > Acetobacteraceae > Gluconobacter > Gluconobacter thailandicus. The sequence continues at coordinate 15,979 of NZ_BANH01000040.1, forward strand.
GTGCAGCCCATCAAGGGACGTGACTTCGGCATTGCCTGCTCCACCTTCACCAACTGGGTCACGAACATGATCGTTGGCCTGACGTTCCTGACGCTCCTGAACACGATCGGCAACGCTCAGACCTTCTGGATGTACGCCGCCTTCAATGCCTTCTTCATCTACCTGACCCTGAAATTCGTGCCTGAAACACGCGGCGTGACGCTCGAGCAGATCGAGCGGAATCTCATGGCCGGCAAGCCCCTTAACCGGATCGGCCTGTGACACCGCGTTCTGACATCACTTCTGGCAAGACGGTCCCGGCGCTCTCACGCCTGCCGGGACAATCCGCTGCCGTGGCTTCTTCCCAGCAGTGGTTTTCCCTCACGGAGACCCAAGACAATGACAGTAAAGATCGCCATTAACGGCTTCGGCCGTATTGGCAGACTGGCCCTTCGCAGCATTGTGGAAAGCGGTCGGAGCGATGTGATCCCCGTGGCCATTAATGGGCCAGGCTCCATCGAAGACAAGGTTCACATGCTGGTCTATGACAGTGTACATGGACGGATGCCGGGAGATGTTCACCTGGAGGGTGACATGTTGACCATTACCCATAATGGCCACACCTACGGCCCGATCCGGATTTCTTCAGAACGTGATCCGTCCAAAGTTCCGTTTGCTGGTGTGGACGTAGCAATGGAATGTTCGGGTCTTTTCACGACCAAGGAAAAAGCCTCCACCCTGCTGGAAGCCGGAGCCAGAAAGGTTCTGATTTCTGCTCCGGGAACGGACGTCGATGCGACTATCGTTTACGGCGTGAACAACGACATGCTGACGCCTGACATGACCGTAATTTCCAACGCGTCCTGCACCACAAACTGCCTCGCCCCATTGGTGAAGGTGCTTGATGACAATTACGGTATCGAGTGCGGTTATATGGTTACGATCCATTCCTATACGGGGGATCAGCAGATCGTGGACCGTCGTCACCGGGATCTGCGACGCGCACGCTCCGCTGCCCTGAACATGGTCCCGACCTCCACAGGAGCTGCCAAGGCGATTGGTTTGGTGCTGCCTCATCTGAAGGGCCGTCTGGATGGAACGTCCATCCGCGTCCCGACACCGAATGTCTCGCTGGTTTCGCTGGATTTCCTGTCGAAGCGACCTCCCGAGACGGCGAAAGAGATCAATCGCGTCATACAGGAAGCCGCGACAGGATCCCTCAAGGGGGTTCTTGCCTATAGTGATGCGCCTCTGGTCAGTAGCGATTTCAATCATTCTCCTGCGTCATCCAATTTCGACGCCACGCAGACGGCCATCATGGAATGTGGCCGAATGGTCCGGGTCTGCTCATGGTATGACAATGAATGGGGCTTCTCGAACCGGATGATTGATACTGCCGTGCTCTTTGGGTCTCTCTAACGTGCTGACAAGTTTGTTTCGCTCTGTGAATCGGAGCATAAAAGCACTTTCCTGACTGGAGAGTGCTTTTCATGATGTCCCGTCTGAGACTTCTGGCCGCAATGGCGTGTTTTGCCGCCCCTGTTTCGGCACTCGCGCAAGTTTCTGCGCCTATGCCCGCGACCTGCGACAATTCCAGATTCCTGAACGACCAGCAGACGTTTGAACAGCGTGGTGCAACACGTACAGACCTTCCCGAACATATCTGCGGACGTGTTATCGCCGTGGCACAGCGGGCGCAAAGGACACGCAGCGGCTGGCATGGTTATTTCTACGTTGATGTCGGGCAGGGTGTCTCGATCCGGATCGTCTCCGGGCTGGACGAGATGAGTGCTCCTCAATGGCCATGGGTCCAAAAGGGCGACACTGTTGAGGTGCAGGGCCGGTATTACTACGACAGCCTGCGCAAGCAGGGCATCGACTGGACGCATCATGGCACGAGCCGCAAATGGCCCTGGGCCGGGTACGTAACTGTCAACGGACATCGCTACGAATAAAAAAAGCCCCGGAGGATCGTCCTCCGGGGCTTTCTCCTGACGAGACGACTCAGTTCGTCGCTTCGTCTTTTTTCTCGGTAGCGTCTTCGCTTTTGACGTCCGAGCCTTCGATGATCTCGAAGTCCAGCGCGTCGTTTTTCAAACCGATCTTCACAGCGCCACCCTTTGCCAGTCGGCCGAAGAGCAGCTCTTCCGCCAGTGGCTTCTTGATGTGCTCCTGAATGACGCGGCCCAGAGGACGTGCGCCATACAGGCGATCGTAACCCTTCTCGGCCAGCCATTCCTTGGCGGCAGAGGAGATTTCGATCGTGACGTGACGGTCCGCCAACTGGGCTTCGAGCTGGAGAATGAACTTCTCCACCACGCGACCCACGGTTTCCGGCGTCAGGTTGGCGAACGGAATAACCGCGTCCAGACGGTTACGGAACTCAGGAGTGAAGGTGCGCTTGATCGCCTCTTCATCCTCGCCCGAACGGCTGGTGCGACCAAAGCCGATCGCTTCCTTGGACAGGTCCGCCGCACCCGCATTCGTGGTCATGATCAGGATCACGTTGCGGAAATCGACAGTTTTGCCGTTGTGATCCGTCAGACGGCCATGATCCATGACCTGAAGCAGGACGTTGTAAAGGTCCGGATGGGCCTTTTCGATTTCGTCCAGCAGCAGGACCGCATGGGGATGCTGGTCAATCGCATCCGTCAGCAATCCGCCCTGATCAAACCCGACATACCCCGGAGGTGCACCGATCAGACGGGAGATCGAATGACGCTCCATGTACTCGGACATGTCGAACCGGATCAGCTCAATGCCCAGAGACGAGGCAAGCTGCTTGGCCACTTCCGTCTTGCCGACGCCCGTAGGGCCGGAGAACAGGTAGTTGCCAATCGGTTTCTCCGCATCACGCAGACCCGCACGAGACAGCTTGATCGCTGCGGCAAGCGCATCAATCGCCTTGTCCTGACCGAACACCATGTTCCGCAGATCCCGCTCCAGATGGCGCAGGGTCTCGCGATCATCCGCCGTGACAGCCTTGGGCGGAATACGCGCAATCTTGGCGATGGCGTCTTCCACATCCTTCAGTGTCACGGTCTTGCGGCGCTTGTTCTCGGGAACCAGCATCCGGGCTGCACCGACTTCATCAATCACGTCGATGGCTTTGTCCGGCAGCTTGCGGTCATGCACGTAACGGGCTGCCAGTTCGACGGCGCCACGCAGGGCCTCGTCGGTGTAGCGAACCTTGTGGTGCTTCTCGTAACTGCCTTTCAGGCCACGCAGGATCTTGATGGCGTCTTCGACAGAAGGTTCCGGCACGTCGATCTTCTGGAAGCGCCGAACCAGAGCACGGTCCTTCTCGAAGTGCTGACGGAACTCCTTGTACGTCGTGGACCCGATGCAGCGCAGCGTTCCCGCCGCCAGAGCAGGTTTCAGGAGGTTGGACGCATCCATTGCTCCACCCGATGTTGCGCCTGCACCAATGACAGTGTGGATCTCGTCGATGAACAGGATTGCACCCGGCGTCTGATCAAGTTCCGTCACGACAGCCTTGAGGCGTTCCTCAAAGTCACCGCGATAGCGCGTGCCAGCCAGAAGCGAGCCCATGTCGAGGGAGAAGATCGTGCTGTCCTGCAGGACTTCAGGCACGTCCTTCTCAACGATGCGCTTGGCCAGACCTTCCGCAATGGCAGTCTTGCCCACACCTGGATCGCCCACATAAAGCGGGTTGTTCTTCGTGCGGCGGCACAGGATCTGGATTGTGCGTTCGATCTCCTGATCACGGCCGATCAGCGGATCAATCCGTCCCTCACGGGCACGATCGTTCAGATTGACGCAATAGGTCGCCAGTGCGCCGTCCTTGGCCGCTTCCTTACGCTCCTCGCGTTCGGACGTCTCCTTGGACGCCGCGGCAGCCTTCCGGCCCGCACCACGGTCCGGAGCCTTTGCAATACCATGTGAGATGAAGTTGACGGCGTCGAGTCGCGTCATGTCCTGCAATTGCAGGAAGTACACGGCGTGGCTCTCCCGCTCGGCAAAAAGTGCAACCAGCACGTTCGCGCCCGTGACTTCATCGCGGCCTGTGCTCTGCACATGGATGGCCGCGCGCTGGATCACGCGCTGGAAAGCCGCAGTCGGTTTCGGCTCTGTCGGACGGTCTGACGCCAGTCCTGCCAGATCCTTGTCGAGGAAGTCCGTCAGGTCGGAACGCAGTTTCTCAAGGTCGATTCCGCAGGCGCGGAAAACCGTCAGTGCTTCGGCATCTTCCGTGAGGGCCAGCAGCAGATGTTCGAGGGTGGCATACTCATGACGGCGATCTCCCGCGAATGTCAGGGCGCGGTGGAGCGTCTGTTCGAGCGTACGGGACAGCATAGGGTGGCGCTCCTCTCGACCTCTCGTGGAAGAGGTATCTTGTCGTGGTGCAACACGTAACGCCAGTCAGAAACGCAAGGCTGAACAAGAAATTGTCCAGTACCTGCATTTCTCAGGCAGGAAAGTCAGTCTTTTTCGATCGTACACTGAAGCGGATGCTGGTTCTGACGTGCCAGATCCATGACCTGAGCCACCTTGCTCTCCGCGACTTCGTAAGTGAAGACGCCGCAGACGCCCACACCCCGCTGATGAACGTGCAGCATGATGGCGGTGGCTTCTTCCCTGTTCTTGGAGAAGAAACGCTCCAACACATGCACGACGAATTCCATCGGCGTGTAGTCGTCGTTGAGCATCAGCACCTTGTACATGGACGGCTTGCGCGTCCGTGTCCGCGGGCGCACGACAACGCTGATCTCCAGATCGTCGTCATCGGGCATGCGTGGACCCGTCGGCTCCTTGGGGGCCGACGGGCCTGGTCCCATCACGGTCGATCCGCAAGCGGACTCGGCTGTCAGACGGGCGGTGGCAGGTGAAAGAAAATCGTAAGAAGACATGACTGGTATGATATGGGACGCTTCCCCCGACTTGAGAAGGGGGTAAGAAGCAGTACATTTCGTGAATATCGCCATGTTCCTGACATGATCTGGTCAGCTTTGCGTCATGCTTACGAAAAATTAAGCAAACTCCCGCAAACCCTGTGGACGGGCGCTTTTTGTTGCGCCTAATGTACTGGGATTACGGACTGTCCTGAGCAGTCTGACCGTCCCCGGCGATAATGTTTGTTCAGAGGCTGCCACATAATGCGCTTACCCTTCCGCAAGGCCCTTCTGTTATGCGCTCTCACGGCAGTGGGTATGGGATCTGCCCGAGCGCAGTATGCGGGCCATATTTCCAGCTTCGTGATGGATGCCCGGACGGGGGCCGTTCTCTCGCAGTCTGATGCGGATCTGCAACGCTATCCGGCATCCCTGACCAAACTCATGACACTCTATCTGACGTTCCGTGCGCTGGAAGCCCACCAGATCACGCTCGATCAGGAAGTGCCAGTATCCATTCACGCGTCCATGCAGGCGCCATCCAAGCTTGGACTGGTGCCGGGAACGCGTCTGACGGTCGAGGAGGGGATTCTCGCACTCGTGACGAAGTCGGCCAATGACGCCGCCTGCTCTCTGGGTGAATTTCTGGGTGGAGGCGATGAAGTCCGCTTCGCTCAGCTCATGACGCAGCAGGCCCGTGCTCTTGGCATGACCAACACAACGTTCCGCAACGCATCCGGTCTGCCAGACCCGGATCAGGTGACAACGGCGCATGATCTCGGAATTCTGGCCCAGCACCTGATCAACGATTTCCCGCAGTATTATCACTATTTCGGTGTGCCTTCCTTCTATTTCCATCGTCATCTGGTTCCGAACCATGATCCGATGCTGAAGATCTATGCCGGCGCTGATGGCATGAAGACGGGTTACACCGATGCTGCCGGCCGCAATCTCGTGACGTCCGCCATTCGTGGCAATGTCCGGCTGATCGGTGTCGTGCTCGGATCGTCTTCCAATGCTCGCCGTTCGATGGAAATGGCGTCCATTCTGGATGATGGCTTCGCCTCAGAAGGTATTGCACCGCAGCCGCTGATGCATCCGGTCGCACCGCGGACAATGATGATCGCCTCGGCCCGCCATGGCGGGCGCTTCGCGCATAGCCGGACGCTGGTTGCGTCCAGCCGCCCGATGGAAGTGGCTGACGCACCGACCAGCCCCCGCCGCTTTGGCCGTATCACGCGCCATGGAGCGTCGGTTCGTATGGTCAGCGCCCATCATGTTGCTACCCATCACAAGGCAGGCCGTCACTCGCGAGGCTGAAAAACTCGCGCCCCTGCCTTGCGGTTAGCGCAGGACAGTCGCATTTTGTCCCGACCTGTAAAAGATTGAGGATCGGGCGGCAGACATGGGTGATAATTCGCGTGGGATTGTTCTTTACGACAGTGAAGACTTCAAACACCTGAGAACGGTCGGGAAGCTGGCCGCAGAAACGCTGGACATGATCACGGAGCATGTTCAGCCAGGTGTCACCACGGAAGAGCTGAACAGACTCATCCATGAATTCACGCTGGCCCGCGGTGCTACGCCTGCGCCTTTGAACTATCATGGCTTCCCGAAGTCCTGCTGCATCTCCATCAACCATGTCGTCTGCCACGGCATTCCTGGTGAGAAGAAGCTTTCCAACGGCGATATCGTCAATATTGACGTGACGTCCATTCTGGATGGCTGGTACGGCGACAGTTCCCGTATGTACATTGTCGGCAAAGCCCCGAAGAAGGCCGAGAAGCTGGTTGAGGTGACGTATGAGTCCCTCATGCTCGGGATCGAGCAGGTCAAGCCAGGCAATACGCTTGGAGACATCGGCCATGCGATTCAGGTCTATGCGGAAAAGAACCGTTTCTCCATCGTGCGTGACTTCTGTGGTCACGGAATTGGTCGTGACTTCCATGCGGCTCCGAACGTGCTGCACTACGGAAAGCCGGGGCAGGGCGTGAAGCTGGTGCCAGGCATGGTCTTCACGATTGAGCCCATGCTCAATATCGGCAAGCCAGACGTGAAAATTCTTGATGACGGCTGGACAGCCGTTACCCGTGACCGCACGCTCTCAGCTCAGTTCGAGCACATGATCGGGGTCACGGAAGATGGTTGCGAAATCTTTACCCTGTCCCCGAAAGGTTACAACAAGCCCCCATACGGAGCTGGCGCATGAAAAAAATCTTTGCCCTGATTGTTGCAGGTCTGACAGGGGGCACGGCGCTGGCTGCCCCCGCATCGACCACCCTGAGTTCCGCTCATGATCCTCTGGCCTTCGGGCCGGATCAGATGTCACCGGGCGTTCTGGCTTCGGGCAAGCACGGTATGGTCGTTTCCGCGCAGCATCTTGCGTCGGAAGCAGGAGCAAAAATTCTTGCACAGGGCGGTAACGCCATCGATGCGGCTGTTGCTGTGGGCTATGCGCTGGCAGTTGTTTATCCGGCAGCGGGCAATATCGGCGGCGGCGGTTTCATGACCATCCGCCTGAAATCCGGGCAGACAGTATTCGTGGACTTCCGCGAACATGCGCCGGGTGCCGCAACGGCAACCATGTATCAGGATGCGTCGGGCAAGGTCATTCCGGATATGTCCACCGAGGGCTGGAAGGCCGTTGCAGTTCCGGGAACGGTCGCCGGACTGGATACGATCCTGCAGAAATGGGGACATCTCTCGCGAGAAAAGGTCATGGCCCCAGCGATTGCTCTGGCGCGTGAGGGTTTCATCCTGAATGAAGGGGACGTTCAGCTTCTGAACACGTCCACGAAGTATTTCCGTCAGGACCCGTATGCCCGACCGGTCTTCCTTCGTCCGGACGGTTCTTCCTTTGAACCGGGCGACCGGCTGGTCCAGAAGAATCTTGCCACTTCTCTTGAACTGATCGCCAGGAATGGCCCCAAAGCCTTCTACGACGGGCCAATCTCTGCTGAAATCGTTCGCGCCAGCAAAGAGGGCGGCGGTCTTCTGGAGCCTGCGGATTTCACGAACTACCATATCCGTTTCATGGAGCCGATCCGCTGCACCTATCGCGGCTACACGATCGACACGGCTCCACCGCCAAGTGGCGGCGGTGTGGCACTCTGCGAGATCCTGAACATCCTGTCCGGCTATGACATGCACGCGCTTGGCCTGCACACGGCGGCTTCTGCACAGCGTGAAATCGAAGCCATGCGTCATGCCTATTCAGACCGGCGCGATCTTGGCGATCCGGCGTTTGTCAAAAATCCGATCGAGCACCTGAATGATCCCGCTTATGCCGCGCAGGTGCGGGCTGGCATTCCGTTGGATCATGCTCTGCCATCCAGCACGCTGCGGGCAGGCGAAGCCCTTCCGGTCAAGGCCGCAGAAGCCGCGCCGGATACGCAGGAAAAGCACGAGACGACCCAGTTCTCCGTGCTGGACAAGAGTGGGATGGCGGTTTCGGCCACTTATACCCTCAATGGCTGGTTCGGCTCGGGCGTGATGGGCGGCAACACCGGCATCTGGCTTAATGACGAAATGGATGATTTCTCGTCCAAGCCGGGGGCGCCGAACATGTTCGGAATTGTCGGGTCCGAGGCCAATGCCATTGCTCCGGGCAAGACGCCGCTTTCCTCCATGTCGCCGTCGATTGTCTCGAAGGATGGCAAGGTGATCATGGTCATTGGCAGCCCAGGTGGCTCCCGTATCCCGACGATTACGCTGTCCGCCATTCTGGGTGTGCTCGATTACGGTCTGGATATCCGGCAGGCCGTGGATCTGCCCCGAATCCACGAACAGTGGGAGCCGTCTGCCGTGGAACTGGAGCCGGGTGCGCTGACGGATGACGTCATGAACACGCTGAAATCCGAAGGATATGCGCTGTCCCTGCACCGTCCATGGGGTGTGGCTGAGGGTATTCTGGCGGATCGTCCAAGCCTGTCCGCGCCCAGGACCGGCCTCCTTTATGGTGCTGCAGATCCGCGTCATGCCGGGGGTGAAGCGGCGGGTGAATGATAGGGGGTTGTCAGACACCCCCATCTCCGTGTTAGGAGAGCGCCGGGAGGTCGGCTTTGGACGGATACCTTGCCAACCCGGTCAGGTCCGGAAGGAAGCAGCCGCAGTGAGTTTTATCCGGGTCAAATGTCCGGCCTCCTACCAAGTGCAGCCTGTGGGCGCGACAGGTTTCCTGTTCTGCGCCCCGGCACAAGGCCGACAGAGAGCGGTCTTTATGTCCCGCTCTGACGGTTTTCCAGTTTCATGACTGACGATAACGACGATCTTCCCCTACCGCCTGAAAGCGGTGGCGGCTTTTTCGGCGATGCGCCTGCGGAGCCTGCTCAGGTTCCCGCGCTCCAAGAAAACAACACGCCCTATCGCGTTCTTGCCCGAAAATACCGGCCTCAGACTTTTGAAGATCTGATTGGTCAGGACTCGCTGGTCCGTATCCTGCGGCGCGCGTTCGAACTGAAGCGTGTGGCCCATGCCTTCATGCTGACGGGTGTGCGCGGTGTGGGGAAGACCACAACAGCCCGTATCATCGCACGCGCCCTGAACTGTGTCGGCCCGGACGGGAAGGGTGGCCCGACGGCTGAACCCTGTGGTGTCTGCGCAAACTGCACTGCCATTCTTGCAGACCGGCACCCCGACGTTCTGGAAATGGATGCGGCCTCCCGCACCGGCGTCGATGACGTCCGTGAAATCATTGAGGCGACCCGTTTCCGCCCGATGCAGGCCCGCATGAAAGTCTTCATCATCGATGAAGTGCACATGCTGTCCCGCAATGCATTCAATGCGCTGCTGAAAACGCTTGAAGAACCCCCGCCGCAGGTCACATTCATTTTCGCAACGACAGAACTGCGGAAGGTGCCGGTTACGGTCCTGTCCCGCTGTCAGCGTTTTGATCTGCGCCGTGTGCCGCAATCCCTGCTGATCGAGCATTTTGGCCGCATTGCGCAGAAAGAAGGTGCGAGCCTGTCCGACGATGCGCTGGCCCTGATTGCCCGCGCGGCCGATGGCTCAGTGCGTGATGGTCTCTCCCTTCTGGATCAGGCGATTGCCCAGGGCGCCAGCGATGCGGATGCCGTGTCCGACATGTTGGGTCTGGCGGATCGTGGACTGGTCTTTGACCTGCTTGAAGCTCTCATGGCGGGTAAGGCGGCAGAGGCTCTGGACCTGACGGATCAGGCCTATGCAAGAGGCGCTGATCTCGGCGTCCTTCTGGCTGACCTGCTGGATCTTCTGCATCTCGTGTCCCGCCTCAAGGCCATGCCGTCTCTGCGGGAAGGCCGGGATCTGCCGGAAGCAGAGCGGACGCGCGGCGGTATGCTGGCGGATCGTCTGTCCACCAGTGTTCTGGGACGTGCATGGCAGATCTTGCTTAAAGGTGTTGGTGAAGTCGAGTCAGCCCCTGACCGTCGTCAGGCCGCTGAGATGGTCCTGATCCGTCTGTGTCATGCCAGCCTCCTGCCGACGCCGGACCGTCTGATCCGCCAGTTGACGGAGGGGGGCGTAGACCTCTCGCTGCCGTCTGGTCCGTCTGGTCCGTCTGGTCCGTCTGGTGGCTCGGCGCAGGCAGGCCCCGCAGAGGGAGCGGGCGTTCAGGCACGTGCCACCCAGCAGGTTTCGACATCCATGGATCCGGGCGGCCCACGGGCACATGTGCGTCTGGTCGCCAATGGCGGGGAAATCATTGAGCCGGGCTACGCGGAGGCAGAAGCTGAACAGGCGCCAGAGCCTGAGCCTCTGACACCACCACGCACATGGCGGGAAATGGTGGCCCTCACATGGGACAAGGTTCCCCAGCTTCACGGTACTCTTCGTAATTCCGTGCATCTGGTGCGTTTTTCGCCACCGGACGTGCAGATCCGGCTGGAAGATAGCCACACCAAGGCTGACAGGCTGCTCCAGAATTTTCTGGAAGAGCACTTCCCTGGACAATGGCGTATCAGCCTCTCAACAGCCGAAGGCCAACCCACGCTTGATGAGCAGGGGGCCGAGGTCGTGCAGCTCAACCGGGCCGAAGTTGAGGCTCACCCTCTGGTCAAAGCCATTCTAGAAGCTTTTCCCGGTGCGAAAATCGGGGATGTGCAGGATCATTCCCTTGATGAATACGGTCTGCCACCCGAAATAACCGCACCATTGACGGAGGATGCTCCTCCCGACCTGGAATTCGCGCCTCTCGACGCCGATTTCCTTGATGAAGACGATCTACTGAAAGACCAGGAGCCGTTATGAAGAACCTCGCCGGACTGATGAAGCAGGCCAGCCAGATGCAGTCCAAGATGGAAGAAGCCCAGAAGAATCTGGCGAATCTGACTGTGGATGGCGCGGCTGGTGCAGGCCTTGTAACGCTTCAGCTTACGGGTAAGGGCGAAATGCGCAGCCTGAAGATCGACCCGAAGCTGGCTGATCCGAATGAAATGGAAATGCTTCAGGACCTGATCGTTGCAGCTTACACGGACGCGAAGAACAAGGCTGAAGCAGCCAGTTCCGAAGCCATGCGTGACGTGACGGGTGGTCTGGATCTGCCACCGGGTCTGAAGCTTCCGTTCTGATCCTTTTACCTGCGGACGTGACGCCATGATGATCAGCAATGACATCGAACAGCTGATTTCCATGCTGTCCCGTCTGCCGGGACTTGGGCCACGTTCCGCGCGGCGGGCTGCCCTCAGCCTGCTGCGCCAGCCAGAGGCCAGGATGCTGCCTCTGGCGCATCTCATGGAGCGGGCGGCAACAAGTGTGCGGACCTGCTCGCTCTGCGGCAATCTCGATACGGTCGATCCCTGTCATATCTGCACGGATGCTCACCGTGATCGCGGTCTGGTCTGTGTTGTTGAGACTGTCGGTGATCTCTGGGCGCTGGAGCGGGCCGGAGTGCATCGGGGCGTCTATCAGGTTCTGGGAGGCACGCTTTCGGCGCTCGCAGGGCTTGGGCCGGATGATCTGAATGTCGCGTCTTTGCTGGATCGTATTGCCGAAGGTGGCGTGCGGGAGGTCATTCTGGCCCTTGGCGCGACTGTTGAAGGTGCAACAACGGCGCACTGGCTTCAGGAAAAACTTGCTCCGACGGATGTGACGGTCAGCCGTGTCGGTCATGGTGTTCCGATGGGTGGGGCGCTGGATGTGCTGGATGATGGCACGCTCGCCGCTGCCCTGATTGCACGACGGGCCTTATGATCTCTCCGCACGTTCCCCGTACGGCCCTTGTGACGGGAGGAGCCCGGCGCATTGGGCGTGCGCTGGTCGAAATGCTAGTGCAGCAGGGCTTCACGGTGGCCATCCATTATCGTGACAGCGAGGCGGATGCTCAGGCGCTTCTCCGGCAGATCGGCGGTCGCGGCTGTCTTCTGAAAGCGGATCTGGCTTCTGAAAAAGACGTTGAGGCACTCGTTGCCGACGCCACGAACAAGCTGGGGCCGATCGGAATCCTCATCAACAACGCTTCGGCGTTTACGCGCGATGAGATCGAGACGGCGACCCGCGAAAGCTGGGACCGGCATATTGAGCCGAATCTGAGAGCACCGTTTGTTCTCTCGCAGGCCATGGCAAAGGCTTTGCCTGAAGATGCGGAAGGTCTGATTCTGAACATGCTGGATCAGCGTGTCTGGAATCTCACGCCGCATTTCGTCAGCTACACGGTCTCCAAGGCGGGTTTATGGACCCTGACGCAGACGCTCGCTCTCGCGCTGGCACCACGGATTCGCGTCAATGCCATCGGGCCAGGGCCTGTTCTGCCGGCTGTAGGACAGTCTCAGGAACATTTTGATCGGATGTGTGCAGGAACGCCCCTGAAGCGTGGTGCCTCGCCTGAGGAGATTGCTCAGGCTGCTCTGGCCTTGTTCTCGCTGCCATCCGTAACGGGGCAGATGCTGGCCATGGATGGCGGTCAGCACCTGAACTGGTCACCCGCCCGATAAATTCCCCGATAAATTCAGGGCTGAGGTTTCAGAGCCGCTGGAAGATAATCTTCCACAACCAGAGAAATAGGGGCGTTGTCAGAGGCGCGTCGAAGCATCGCTCTGTTTTCCAGAACGATTCCCGTAGCGGGATCAGGAAAATGCGATTCGAGTCGCTGTCGATGGAAATGCGTGTCCGCAACGGCCTTGCCGAATGGCGTGTCCGTCGTTTCCAGAACATGGTTCATGTCTGCGGTCAGTCGTTCCGGAACATACCAGTTCCACGCGTCTGACAGCGGAATATCCCCACAGAGAAGCTGAACATGCCGAGTACGGATCTGATCGGCCTTCTGCACATCCAGCAGAAGAAGAATATCTCCGGACGGCTGTTCCTGGGCTGGAAGGCGCACCACCCGGATAGGGAGGCCGCAATGTTCCTGAAGGACCGCTGTTGCGCTTGGATGGCGCTCCAGCCGGTCGTTCAATGCACGAACGGCCGCGCCATCCGGGGACGAAGCGTCTCCCGGACCGGCGCAGCCGCTCAATGCTGCTGCAAAGGAAAGAGCACGGACAACCTTAGTGGTCGTCCCGGTCGTCCTTGTCAGTCGTGACTTCGATGTCATTCGAAAGATCATCGTCATCGTCCAGATCATCGTCTGCCGCGATGACATCGTCATCGGCATCATCATCCGTGTCCAGATCGACGTCGACATCATCTTCGTTCTCCTCGGGCTGAGCCTTCGGATCTTTCTCTTCCGGCAGCGGGCCTTCGCTGCGCTTGAGACGGCCGATGTCATTCGGCTGGGTGGTGCCACATTTAGGGCACACGGTAGGGACGCGGTTCAGGTCATAGAAGCGGGCGCCGCACTCAACGCACGTCCGTTTTAGACCGAGTTCGGGTTTTGCCATGTTGTGCAAGCCTGCCAATGCCTCGGATAAGGAACGCGGCCATGCCAGCTTGTTTCCGCCATGTCAAACCCGAAGTGTCCCAAAAACTGCATGAGCGGACAGTTTTGAAGGTGATTGACAGGCAGGAATGACCCTCGCATGAACAGGGCTATGCAAGCGCGACCTCTGACAGTTTCCGCGTCCCCGAAGGGACTTTCCGGCCGTACCCGCGTACCGGGTGACAAATCCATCAGCCACCGTTCGCTGATGCTGGCCTCTCTCGCACATGGCCGTACGCATGTTTACGGCCTTCTGGAGGGCGAAGACGTCCTGCGGACCGCCGACGCCATGCGCGCGCTGGGTGCGACCATCACCCGCGATGGTGCCGTCTGGACCATCGACGGCCGGGGCGTTGGCGAACTGATCGAGCCAGCCGATGTGCTGGATATGGGCAACTCCGGAACGGCCGCGCGCCTTCTGTCCGGTATTCTCTCGTCCCACAAAATGAACAGTGTCATGACCGGGGATGCGTCCCTGCGTTCCCGCCCGATGCGTCGTGTCATGGATCCACTGTCAAAGAATGGCTCCGAATTTCTGGCCCGTGAAGGTGGGCGTCTGCCGATGGCTGTCCGCGGTGATGGTCAGGCCAAGCCGCTTGAATACCGCCTTCCGGTTGCATCAGCGCAGGTCAAATCCGCTGTTCTGCTGGCCGGTCTGAATGCGGTCGGCAAGACGGTTGTGGAAGAGCCTGTCGCGACCCGTGATCACACCGAAAACATGTTGCGTCATTTTGGTGTCGAAGTTGATGTCTCTGTTCTCGATGCGGGTGGACGTCGAATCGAACTGACCGGTCCGGTGAAGCTGACAGCCCGTGACGTGACGGTGCCGGGCGATCCGTCCTCATCAGCTTTCCCCCTGGTGGCCGCCCTTCTGGTGCCGGGCTCTGATCTGCTGATCGAGAATGTGGGACTGAACCCCCTGCGGACAGGTCTTTTCACGACGCTGCTCGAAATGGGTGCCGATCTGACGATTGAGAACGAGCGTGTCGAAGGTGGCGAGCCTGTGGGCGACCTTCGCGTTCGTCATAGCAAGCTCAAGGGTGTGGATGTACCGCCTGAGCGTGCGCCTTCGATGATTGATGAATATCCGGTTCTGGCCGTGGCCTGTGCCTTCGCGGAAGGTTCCTCCCGTCTGCGGGGTCTGGAAGAACTGCGCGTGAAGGAAAGCGACCGTCTGGCCGCCACGGTTTCGCTGCTCAACGTCAATGGTGCGGAAACCGAAGTCGTGGGCGATGACCTGATCGTTCAGGGCTTCAAGGGACCGTTGGGTGGTGGCACCGTGACGACGCACATGGATCACCGTTTGGCCATGAGCGGCATTGTGTTCGGTCTTGCCGCGCAGAAGCCGGTTCATATCGACGACACGGCTTTCATCGAGACCAGCTTTCCCGGCTTTGTTGACCTGATGAACGCACTGGGCGCGGATATCCGGGCATGAGCCATCCGCTCATCATTGCCGTGGATGGGCCAGCCGCAGCCGGGAAGGGAACGCTGGCCAAGGCGCTCGCGGCCCGGCTGGGTCTGCCGTATCTGGATACGGGGTTGCTGTACCGCGCTGTTGCGCGCCGGATGGTGAATGCGGGTCTGGACCCGGCGGGAGATGCGTCTGCCCAGGCGCAGGCACTCCAGCCGGAAGATCTTGCCCGAACGGATCTCCGTGTTCCGGAAATCGACCGGGGGGCCTCTCTTGTGGCGGCCCAACCAGCGGTTCGTGCAGCTCTTCTTGATCGTCAGCGCGTGTTTGCCACGCAGAGCGGCGCGGTTGTGGATGGCCGTGACATCGGAACTGTCGTCTTTCCGGACGCAGACGTGAAGTTCTTCATCACGGCCTCTCCCAGAACTCGCGCTCTGCGTCGTCATCGTCAGGTTCATGGCGAGGCTGCTCTGGCCGAGGCTGAACTTGAAGCGGCTGTCGCCGAGATTGTCGCGCGGGACTCGCGGGATTCTTCGCGAGATACGGCACCACTTCTACAGGCTGTGGACGCTGTTCTGATTGAGACAGACGACCTTTCCGCAGAACAAGTGCTTGAAAAAGCCTGTGAAGAAGTCACACGCCGAAAGGGCCGCTCCTGATTGCCCGCAGAGAGCGGCCAAACACCCGTTTTTTTATTGACAGAGCGCCCACTGAGGGTGTTTTTGCGGGCTAGCACTGTGTCCGTAAGGGGCACGATGTCGTCTGTCGCGCGTATTTGCGCGCAGGCTTAACCTAACAGACCCGCCCTGACCTCTGATGGCAGCGGGGAGTCGTCACGACAGATCCTGATCCTCGTGGCGCAGACGTGGATGATCGGTTTCAGGCCGAAAATCCGGGAATATTGTATTTACATGGCTTCAGCCAATCAGACCCCTGCCGATCACGGCATGGAAGATTTTGCAGCCCTTCTCGAAGAGACCCTGGGCCGCGACACCGGTTTTGACGGCTCCGTCGTCACCGGTCGCGTGATCCGTCTGACCGACGAATTCGCTATCGTTGATGTCGGTCTCAAGAGCGAAGGCCGCGTTTCCCTTAAGGAATTCGGCCCGCCGGGTGTTGCTCCGGACGTAAAGCCGGGCGACGTTGTCGAGCTGTATGTCGAGCGTTACGAAGACCGTGACGGTTCCATCGTTCTTTCCCGCGAGAAGGCTCGCCGCGAAGAAGCATGGACCGCTCTGGAGCGTGCATTCGGCAACAACCAGCGCGTTAACGGCACGATCTATGGTCGCGTCAAGGGTGGCTTCACGGTTGATCTGGGCGGCGCAATGGCGTTCCTTCCGGGCAGCCAGGTTGACATCCGTCCGGTTCGTGACGTCGGCCCGCTGATGGGTCAGCCGCAGCCGTTCCAGATCCTGAAGATGGATCGCGCACGTGGCAACATCGTCGTGTCCCGTCGTGCCGTTCTTGAAGAAACCCGCGCAGAACAGCGTTCCGAGCTGATCCAGGGCCTGAAGGAAGGCATGATCCTTGACGGCGTCGTCAAGAACATCACCGACTACGGTGCGTTCGTTGACCTCGGCGGCGTTGACGGCCTCCTGCATGTCACGGACATCGCCTGGAAGCGCATCAACCACCCGTCCGAAGCTCTGCAGATCGGTCAGCCGGTTCGCGTGCAGGTCATCCGCTTCAACCCGGACACGCAGCGTATCTCCCTCGGCATGAAGCAGCTTGAAGCTGATCCGTGGGAAAATGTTGCACTCAAGTACCCGGCAAATGCCCGTTTCACGGGTCGCGTCACGAACATCACCGACTACGGTGCATTCGTCGAGCTGGAGCCTGGCGTCGAAGGTCTGGTGCACGTTTCCGAAATGTCCTGGACGAAGAAGAACGTCCATCCGGGCAAGATCGTCGCTACTTCCCAGGAAGTCGACGTCATGGTTCTGGACGTGGATAGCTCCAAGCGTCGTATTTCCCTTGGTCTCAAGCAGGTTCAGCGCAACCCTTGGGAGCAGTTCGAAGAAGAGCACAAGGTTGGCTCTGTCATCGAAGGCGAAATCCGCAACATCACCGAGTTTGGTCTGTTCATCGGCCTCTCCGCAGACATCGACGGCATGGTTCACATGTCCGACCTGTCCTGGGACGAAGCTGGCGAAGCAGCCATGGCGAACTACGAGAAGGGTCAGGTCGTCAAGGCCAAGGTCCTCGACGTGGATCCTGAGAAGGAGCGCATCTCCCTGGGCATCAAGCAGCTTCAGGAAGATCCGGCAGCCGACACGCTGGCTCGCATCCAGAAGGGCGCAGTTGTTACCTGTGTCGTGACGGCAGTTCAGACGAACGGTATCGAAGTGAAGGTCGACGATCTGCTGACCGGCTTCATCCGTCGTGCAGAGCTGGCTCGTGACAAGGCCGAGCAGCGCCCAGAGCGGTTCGCTGTTGGCGAAAAGGTCGATGCAAAGATCGTTTCCGTTGACCGTGCAGCTCGCAAGCTGGCCCTGACGATCCGTGGCCGTGAGGTCGAGGAAGATAAGGCAGCTATCAACGAGTACGGTTCTTCTGACTCGGGTGCTTCCCTGGGTGATATCCTTGGCGCGGCAATTCGTCGTCGCACCACGGACGTCTGAGACCAGAAAATTTTCTCAGCCTAGTTACTGTGAAGATTTTGGAAAAGAGCCGCGGAAGCGGCTCTTTTTTTGTCTGCACTTAAGAAAGCTTCTTTTTTTAGGGGGGTTTTGTTGAAGGAAACCTTCGGGTAAGAATTAAGGTACCGTGATAGCGGCAGTCTTTTGCGGCCTATCGCCTGAATGACTGATGGTTTCGGTTCGAGATGGGAGTGGGTGTCAAGCACCCAGGAGATTGATGGCGGTTATTTACAACACAAACTACACCCACAATCCCAATTCCTATCTGACGCTGGCGGTCGAACGGGCCGCCAAATCTTTATTTGGGAAAGATCAGGTCGTTGTTGCTGACAACATGTCACTTGGCAGTATTGCTGCTTCAGGTGAACATGATGTTCTGATCTGTCTGGATGCACAGCGCATTAATCTGGCGCTGATCCGGCGGGTTCGACCTGCTTTCAAGACGCTTATTCTCTGGACGTTTGAAGATCCGTTCATGCGGGATTTCAACGTTGAGAATGCAGGTCTTTTTGACTACGTCTTCACAAATGACCCATCCTGTGCCGAATATTATAACGGCAAGGGACATTACCTGCCGCTGGCCGCTAGTACGTCCATCCATGAGCGAAAGGTTCTTCCTGCCAGCGAGCTGGAATACGATATCTTCTTCGCAGGTACGATGTGGCCGAATCGCGTTCAGACATTGCGCCGGGTTATTGCGGCTTTCCCGGATGCGAAGCTCAAGCTGGTCTGCCCGGGTAACGAGTATCTACCACCACTTCCTGCTGATTTAGCCGCACTCGCCATTCAGCGGCCCATCAGCCATGAAGCCTTCATTGATTTTGCGAATGTCAGCGCCGTTACTCTGACAATGTTCCGTGATTATGCCAGCCATGGCGATGTCAGTCAGGCTACAGCTCCGGGTCCGCGCTTCTTCGAGCTTGCTTTGGCTGGTACGGCACAGGTGGTTGAAGCTCCTGAAAGTATGGCCAGCGAATATTTCGACACGGTTGAGGGCGTCAGCCTGGCCCGTGATCCGGATAGTGTGGTGGATGCTGTTGCGCGTATTCTGGGTAACAAGAGTACACGTCGCAAGGCGGCCCAGGCTGCTCAGAAGTCCGTTCTGGCTCATCATCTTTATGAGCATCGCCTTGAGCAGATGCGGGAAATTACCGGAGCGGATTTTGGGCGCCGGAAGGCGTCGGACGTTGTGCCAGTGGCGCGTCGCCGTCGTCTGCGCATTCTCATGTGCACCCACTCCACCATCCACGAACAGGCCTGGGGTGGCGTGGAGGTCTATCAGCAGGCTCTCTGTTCCCTGCTGGGGCGTGATATCGAGTTCTTCTACTGGCTGCGTCGTGGAACATTCTGCCGTCTGACAACTGCGAGCGGTCAGGAGCTGGAGCGTTTCGATGTGCCTGAAGTGGGCTGGCAGGACGCGATGTGTGATGCGCCAGAAGAGATGGCGTTCTCCAGTGTCATCAGCCAGTACAATATGGACATCGTGCATTTCCAGCACCTGGGCCATCATGCGCTGTCATTGCCCATCATTGCGAAGGCCAATGGTGCAGGCGTTGTCTTTTCAGCGCATGACTTCTGGCTTGTTTCCGCCCGCTACAACCTGCTCAACCATGAGTTGCGTTATGTAGAAGACGAGGTTCGGTCGGTTCTGTCGGCCGATATTACGCTCAAGGCTTCCGAGAATGTCGAGTATGGTGGCGAACAGACACGCCGTGCGTTCGTGGCCAAGATGCTGCGTTCTGTCGACGCGATCATGTTCGGAACACAGCATTCGCGTGATCTGACCCATGAGATCTACCCGATCCTCAACGAAAAGATCAGCCTGATCACAGGTATTCCGAGCCCGGAAAATACCGTATCCGTCAAGCCGAAAGGCTACGAGCCTCTGGGTGAAAAGCCGCTCAATATTGCGATTGTTGGAAACTTCCTGCGGACAAAGGGTGCGGACACGATCCTGTCCCTTATTGAGATCGCGCATCCGGATCACTTTGTTTTCCACATCTTCGGTTATGTGCACCCGGAGTATGAGGCCGTTCTGAATGCGGGACGTCGTTCCAATGTTAAGCTTTATGGCCGCTATGACATGGGTGACATCGAAGCCCTGAAGAAGGCGGATGTCGCTCTGAACCTGTCGATCTGGCCCGAAACCTATTGCATCTCGCTTTCGGAAGCCTGGCAGAACGGCCTGATTCCCATCGTGACAGATGTTGGTGCGCTGGGTGATCGCGTCGAAGACGGCGTCAATGGCTTCAAGGTGCCCATCAACCGCCCCAGCATGGTTCTGGAACGTCTTGAACTGCTGCGTTCTTCCGAGCCGCTTCGCAAGGCGATCATGGCCAATATCGGCCCGCATCTGTGGACGCATGCCCGCGAATATGCAGACGGCCTTCTTGCACTTTATCAAGAGGTTGCGCCGCGCCGTCCAATGGGTGTGTCCGATCTTCGTCTGGATGCAGGGCAGGTCCACCTTCTGCCGCATCCGTCATGGCGCCATCAGGCTCCGCCGCGTCATATTTTTGATCCTCCGACGACGCGTGATCTGTCTGTTGAACTTCCTCTCCCGGTTTCTGACTGGTTCTCCATTCAGGGTGCCGAATGTTACATCGACGATGTCTGCCATCATGTCTTCGCAACCGATGAGGACGAGGACTTCAAGGGATCGAACGAATTCCATATTCGTGGCTGGTTCCTGATCCCAGGCGTCACCACGGCAGGACGCATGCTTACGGTCCTGATCGGGGAAGACGCGGACAGCCCGTTGATTTTCCTCGAGTGTGAGCGTGAAATTCGCGGTGACATTGTTGAAATGTTCAATGGTGCCCCACGTCGTTCGGGCTTCTCTGGAAAAGCAGCTCTTCGTGGTAAGTGGTGTGAGGGACGGTTCCGGGTTGGACTGGTCAACGTCATCAATGGCCAGGCTGCATTCCAGCTGACGTCCATCCAGATTGAAGTCGAGGGTGGCAAAATCGAAACGATCCAGCGTTCGGCTCCTGCAAACGATGTGATCCTTGCCGATTTCAATCGTATTTCTCACAGTGACGGTTTGATGCGTGGTATCAAGCTCGCTGCGTTCCAGAAGGGGAAGCTGCACCCATATGGCAATGGGTTGCTGGAGCACTTTATTGATGAGTTCACGGGTGTTATCGGTGAGCCGGTCAAGGACGTTGAGCCTTTCGGGACCATTGCAATTCGTGGCTGGGCGTTCCTGAAGAGTCTGTCGCGTGCAGGGCAGATGTATGTCGGGCTGGTGCGCCCCGAGAAGGATGAACTGACGCTCTTCGGGATGGAGCGTAGTGCTCGTCAGGATGTGGCGACAGTGCATCGTGACGCTCCACTGTGTGCCGGTTTCTTCGGGGTTCTGAATCCGCTCCACGGCTATGCACGCCCACTGGATGGTGTTTACCGGGTGGCGCTGATCAATGTGGCCGGGGATGTGTTTGGAACGCATCTGACCGATCTTGTTGTAACCTTTGATGCCGGACGTATCGTTTCCACGGGCCGCGAAAGCCTGACGCTGGAGCAGGCCGAACGGGTAGAGTTCCTGCTGAATGAGAAAGCCATAGCCTGAGGCGGGAGCGTTACGATTCATGCCTGATCCAGTTCCGAACCAGCCTTCTGCTGGCCATCAGCCCCGCTGGCGCCAGTTTGATGAGCAGTGGTATCTTCTGCGATACCCGGAAGTCAGGGACTGGATGCATGAAGAAGGACATCAGGACCTTCATGCCTTCTATCTGGAGACAGGCCAGCGGTATGGCCACTCCCCAAACCGGTACTTTGATGAAATCTGGTATCGGGAAGCTTATCCGGACGTTCGTCGTGACCTGATTCAGGAGAAATGGCGATCAGGTTTCGAACATTATTGCGCCGAAGGTTATCGCCAGTATTCTCCGCACTGGCTATTTGATGAAGCCGGTTATCTCCGGCGCTATCCTGAACTGACCCGGCGCTTCCTGGATGAGCAGGGTTTCCTGAATGGCTACGACCATTATCTCGAAGTTGGTGAGGCGCGTTATTATAGCGGGCATCAGTTTTTCGATGATGAATTGTGCCGTCGGCTCGCCTTGCGTTTCCCGGACTATTTCGACAGTAGCATCGGGCTGTTTGCTTCATGGCTGAACCTCCCGGCCAGCATCGCAGATGCAGGGCGGGTGTCGTGGTATTTCGATCCGGTCTGGTATCTGGACCGCTATCCGGATGTACGCCGCGAAATTGCTGAAGGACGTTACAGCAGCGCGTTACACCATTATCTGACAAATGATACGGCGCGTCGTTTTGATCCGCAGGAGCTGTTCTCCGAGCAGTATTATGCAGACGCTCATCCGGATGTTGTCGCGTGTATTGATCTGGGGTCATTCCGAAACGGATACGAGCATTTTCTGCGCTTTGGCGCGCATGAAGCTCGGATGCCCAAGGAAGGTATAGACCTTCTTGCACATATGAGCCGTCCGCAGGTGCGCAATGACGTTCGTAACCATCTCTATGACAGCGCATTCGCGCATCTTGTTGCGGCAAGAACCGGCGAGGCCCAGCGGGCAGCGCTCGTTGAAACGCCTGAGATAGACGAAAACCAGTCCAGACAGCTATTCGAGCGTGAGGCCGAGGCGCTGCTGCCAGCGCTCGCACGACACCCGCTTGATTTTACGGTTTCCGGGGTGCCGGAAGTCAGCGTCATTGTGGTCGTCTATAATCGGCTCGCCCTGACAATGCAGGCGCTGTCATCGCTGCGGGCGAATTACGCTGGTGCGATACAGTTGATTGTTGTCGATTCAGGATCGCACGACCAGACACAACGTCTGGGAGAGCTGGTGCATGGTGCCAAAATCCTGCGCTTCAGGTACAATATCGGGTATCTGGAAGGCTGTAATGCGGCGTTGGCTGAAGTCGAGGCCCCCTTCGTTCTCTACCTTAATAATGACTTGCGTCTGTATCCCTGCAGTATCGCGCATGCCCTGGAGCGTTTGCGGTTTGATGATGGAGTTGCGGCAGTCGGCGCAAAACTGATCCGGACAAACATGCGGCTGCAGGAAGCTGGTTCCATCATCTGGCGTGATGGGTCCACTTACGGGTACCGGCGCGAAGACAGCCCCAATTTGCCGGAAGCCAACTTTGTCCGCGACGTGGATTACGTTTCAGCAGCATTTCTGATGATCCGGTCGTCCGTACTGAGGCGTCTGGGCGGGTACGATCTTCGTTATCGGCCTGCTTATTTTGAAGATACGGATCTGTGCGTTCGTATCCTCAAAATGGGTCTTCGGATTGTCTATGACCCGAATGTTGTCGTGGAACATCTGGAGTATGGAAGTTCCGGTTCGGCGGGTTCCCAGGCGCTGATGCACGCCAACCTGCGCATTTTCGCCCGGACGCATCAGGGTTTTCTGCGGTTCCAGCAACCCGCACATATCCGGAATGCCGTACAGGCCCGTGAACGTCGGTCAGATCGGAAGCACATCCTGTTTATTGAGGACAGGTTGCCTCTTCGTAGGCTCGGATCGGGCTACGTCCGTTCGAACGATGTCGTGCGTGCCATGGCGGCGCTTGGGTATCAGGTCACGGTTTTCCCGATGCTGCCGAGAGACCAGAGCGAACTTGAGCTTTTCGGGGATTTTCCTGAGACGGTTGAACTGATCGCAGATCAGCATCTTTCGACGTTCCCGGATTTCATTCAGGCGCGGGCGGGCTACTATGATCTCGTCTGGGTTGGGCGCACGCATAACATGGCGCGGTTGCTCCCGATCATGAATGAAGCCAGCCGTTATCTGCCGACGGGGGGAGCTGTTCTTGATACGGAGGTGATTTCCACGCCACGGACGCTGGAGCGGATCAAGGTTCTGGATCTGCCGCAACCAAAGCTGAGCTTTGACGAGATGCTGCGGCGTGAGCTGGACTGTGCGCATTACTGTCAGCAGATCGTAGCTGTTACCGAGCACGACGCTTCTCTTGTGCGGCGGGCGGGTTACGAGAATGTCTCGGTTCTCGGTCATGAAATGCGCATTCGCCCTACGGCGGCGTCTTTCGAGAGCAGGAAAGATATTCTGTTTCTTGGTGCGTTGCATGACGAAGGCGCGCCCAACCATGACAGTCTGGAATGGTTTGTGGGAGAGGTTCTGCCTTTCCTGGACGAACTGCTCCCGGAAGATGTTCGCTTTACGATTGCCGGATTTATTCATCCGTCGGTCGATGTGAGTGTATTCGCAAGGCACCCCCATGTGGATATTGTTGGTGCCGTGCATGATCTTGCACCTCTCTTTAATCGGCACCGCGTTTTCGTGGCACCAACCCGTTTTGCGGGAGGGTTGCCGTTCAAGGTGCAGGAGGCGGCGGCCTTTGGAGTTCCGATGGTGGTGACATCCCTTTTGGCCAGTCAGGTCGGCTGGAAGGATGATGTGGAACTGCTGTCGGCATCTGCGGAGGATGCCAAAGGATTTGCGTCCAGCGTTGCCCGTCTTTATCAGGACAGTGCACTCTGGATGCATTTGAGAAACGGGGCTCTGAAAGCAGTAGAACGGGATTGCGCTCCTGCGCGGTTCCGGCAGGATCTTTCGGCGATCCTGCAGGCCTGCATCGCGTAGAGGGGCCAGGTGACCGGATCATGAGAGTTTAAGGAAACAGGTGAGGCTATGACCACAGAAGTGAAAGAACATGCCGCTGAAGCAGAGCGGAACGTGTCTGGCCTGACCGGACGTGTTCTGGTGTGTAGTGGCGGGCGTTATGAAAGCCAGGCCAACGCGCAGATCCGTGAGTCAATCATGGATGGCTGGGCAGAATGCTTTGGCGAAGAAAACGTAACGGCCGTCCATATTTCTGCCGCTGCATCATCCGTCAAAATTCTGAAGCCCACGATCGTATTCGCCATTGGCTCCTATCTGCCGGAGAGCACTTATTTCGGTGAAGTCTGCCGGGAAGCGAAAAAGATCGGCGCCGTAACGGTCTTCTGGGCAACAGAGGATCCCTATGAGCAGGATGCGAACTACCGCATCGCTGATGACTTTGATGTTGTGTTCTCCTGTGATCGCTGGGGCCACAATTTCTACCAGCGTGACCGGGTATTTCATCTGCCGCTCGCAGCCAGCCCCAAGCTGCACTATATGCCGATCGAAGAGAACGTCGAAAAGACGATCGACGTTCTCTTCTGTGGTGTGGCATTTACGAGCCGTAAAGACATCGTCCGCAATCTTCTGCCGGTTCTGCGCAATCTGAATATCAAGATTGTCGGTCCGGGCTGGGGTGAACTCGGGATCGGTTTCTCGGACGCTCGTATCGAGAAGTCCCAGCTTGTGGAGCTGTATCGTCGTTCGAAGCTTGTTCTCAATCTTGGCCGTTCGCTGCATTTCGAGAACAAGCGTTTCGTGATTGCGCCTTCCACGCCAGGTCCGCGGACATTCGAAGCGGCTTTGGCTGGCGCGTTCCAGGTCTTCCACGAAGATACGCATGAAATCCGTCGCTATTTCGACGCGGACGAAATCCCTGTCTTCTCCAACCGGATCGACTTTGAAAATCTGATTGAGAAGTATCTGGGGGATGATGAAGCGCGTCTGGCCATGACCCGCAAGGCTCAGGCGCGGACACAGGCCGAGCATCTTTACAGCCACCGTATCAAGCAGGCTCTGGCTGTGCTGCAGTCAGAGGGTTTTCTCTGAACTCGGATGTTGCTGAGCAGGTGATTATGGAAAGCCGGGCTTTCTGTCCGGCTTTTTCTTTTGCAGGTGTAGTGTTGATGCAGACTGTCTGGCTCGCCGTTCTCTTGATTCTGGCTGCTTTTCTGGAAGTCGGAGGCGACGCCCTTGTGCGATCAGGGTTGCATACGGTTGGACTGGGCAGAGTAGGATACATTGCAGCCGGGGGCGCCGTGCTGCTGGTTTATGGCATGACCGTTAATCTGCCGGACTGGGATTTCGGGCGGCTTATGGGCGTGTATGTCGCTCTGTTTTTTGTCGCTGCACAGAGTGTCGCTTATTTTGCTTTTGGCCAGACTTTGACGCTTCCGGTTTGTATCGGAGGTGCATTGATCGTGAGCGGGGGCGTCGTGATGACGGTCTGGCGCTAGGTGTTTAGCCCCGGGATTTGTCCATAAAGGTAGAAATGCCCGACGCGATGAGTCTCCGTCACACCTTCGGACGGATCAGACGCAGGGGAATAAAAACATTCGGGCATAACTGTTTCAAAGGTTCCTGTTCCAGGGCCGGAAGACAAGTCTTCCGACCTTGGGAAAGCATTTGTTCACTTAGGCTGTGGACCCAGAACGATCTGGGCGAGGTCTTCAGGGCGAACCCACTTGCTGAAAGCAGCCTGTACCTGAGCGGGCGTCATGTCATAGATGGCTTTGGCTGCCTCTGCCGGGGAGTTCAGGGGCAGGCCAAGGTCGATTAGATCCAGATAACTTCCAGCCAGCGCGCCGAAGCTGGCGCGGGTCATGGGCTGCCGGCGGAGCAGGGAGGCCTTGGCGAGGTCGAGGCTTTCCTGCGAGACCGGCTGGGTCCGCATGTCCTGCACATCCTTGATGGCCAGCGTCCGGGCCTTGCTCACCTTGTCCGGGTCTGCGCCGAAACTGATGCCGAAGGAACTGCGTGTCCGGGAATAGCTGAAGCCGCTGCCCGCACCATAAACATAGCCCGTTCGAACGCGCAGATCCTGCATCAGACGGGACGAGAAGCCATTACCAAGGATCTCGTTGCCGACTGCCAGAGCGTGACGGTCAGGATCGGTGACCTTCATGCCAATGGTTTCCACCAGCTTCACATCATCCTGCGAGCGTCCCGGATCGGCGACGACAGCCTGTGACGCTTTGCTGAGCGGAATGGACGCCAGATCAACAACAGGAGCTGGACCCGTGGCTTTCCAACCGCCGAATGCCTTCTCAACCTGATTTTTGGCATCTTCCGGGCTGATGTCACCAACGACGACGATTGTCGTCAGATCCGGGCGATAGGTTGTCGCATAGTAGGACTTCACATCGTCCAGCGTGATCTTGCTTAGCGTGGCGGGTGTGGCTTCCCGAAGGGTTGGATCATTGACTGGGACAAGCGCATGACGCGTGGCACGCCCGAAGCGGTAGGCCGGGGACTGAAGCTCGCCTGCACGTGCCTGAATGGCTTCCATCTGCGTGACGTGGAATGCTTTTTCCGGGAAGGCGGGGTGAAGTTCGTGCTCTGCCAGCAGGGAAAGACCGGCACTGAAATTCTGCGTCAGGGTGCTGAGGCTGAAGCCAGGTCCCGCATTTTCATCTGCCGAAATGTCATCCAGGGCGCTGGCGAGGGCCAGACGGTCATGGCTTGTGCTGCCATACAGGAACATGTCTGAGGTCAGGCCAGCGACGCCTTCCTTCCCGGCAGGCTGCTGCAACGATGGATTCTGCCGGATGGACCCCACCAGCTCAACGGTATGGCTGACATGCTCTGGCTGAACCAGAAGGTGCAGACCATTCGGAAGCGTATAGGCTGTTGGTAGTGGGGCGGCAGCCGGAATGCTCAGACGTGCAAGAGCTTCCTCGGCCCAGGTCGGCAAGGCAACCTTTCCGGAAGGTGGTGTATTGAAGGATTCCGTTCCCCCGAAGCCTTTGCCGCCGATGGCCTTGCCATTTTCGCTTGGTGTCAGAGTGGCACTGATTGCGTGCTGCGGGTCCAGAAGGGCTTTGGCCAGATCATCCACCTGCGCCTTGGTGACGTTGCGGAAAGCCGCAATCATGTCGTCCGGGCTGTTCAGATGCTGGATGGCCACGGCCTGGGACCAGTTCTCAGCCAGCTCTGAAATGCTGTTGGTGTTGAATTCCAGTGAGGCGATTTCCTTGCGCCGAGCGGCTTCGATCAGATCGGCCGGAATGCCATTCTTGCGGAACCCGTCCATGAGGGAGGCGAGAGTATGGCGCAGTTCATCCGGGTTCGCTCCTTTGGGGAAACCGGCATAGGCCACGGCCAGACCGGCCTGTGCATCCGGATCGTACATGAAACCCGCATCCAGTGCCTTGCCATCCGGAACCAGTCCGAAGAGGGCACCACGCTGGCTTGCAATCGCATCTGCCAGCAGCGTAACAGCCGCATAATTCGGGTCACGCTGCCCCGGCATCCGCCATGCCATGGTCACGAGACCGATGGGTAGATCCGTATCCAGCGCAAGGGACTGAGCCTTGGCAGGTGTAGGGGTCACAGTCGGGCGTTCTGGGAGCTTGGCAGCCGGAATGTCGCCAAATGCAGCCTCGACTTTCTTCAGTGTCTCCTGTGCGTCCACGTCCCCGGTAATGACGAGGATGGCATTGTTCGGGGCATACCAGGATTCGTAAAATTGCTTCAGCAATGGAGCTGTCGTTGCATCAAAAGATGGACGCGTTCCGAGGGCATCGTGCTCGTATGGAGTGCCAGCGTACAGCGCTCCGCGAACCTGCGAGAGGTAGCGATAGATCGGGCTGGAAAGGTCTCGGGAGACTTCCTGTTCGATCGCGCCGCGCTCATGCGCCCATTCTTTCTCGGTGATGTTCAGGCCGCGCATCCGGCCTGCTTCGATCCGCAGAAGAACATCCAGATCGGCTGCCGGGGCTTTGAAATAATATTGTGTGACGTCGGACGTGGTGTCCGCATTGTCGTTGTTGCCGAGTTGGGCGCTGATCGTGGAAAGCTGATCACGGGAGAGGGTCTGTGAACCGTTGAACATCATGTGCTCAAGAGCATGTGCCGTCCCCGGAAAGCCCTTCGGTGCGTTGACGGAGCCGACTTCATAATTGAGCATCGTCTGGACGACGGGGGCCAGTGTGTCTCTCACGATTACGACCCGCAGACCATTTGGCAGCGTGGCGCGTGTGACCGTTGCCAGGGCTGCCGTGCTGGCCTGTGGGACTGCGGGCGCGGCCTGTGCGGGCGCCAGAAAGGGCGGGGCCAGCATGGAAGCTGCAAGCAGTGTCATACGGGTCAGGCGGGAGAAACCGGGCATAGAATGTTAACTTCCTGCGGGTAAAATGGTCTGTCAGACAGTAAATCGACTGTCGGGGATGCTGTCTACGGGAGCGGGATTGCTGAAGGATGAATAAAAAATCATGTGACGTGCTGGAGCGGTGCCCGCTAAGAACGGAAGTATTATGACGTCTTCCAATTTTATCGTTCGCTGTGATGACTGGCTGATTGACCGGATTTTTCAGCCCGTGGCCAATCGATTGCCTTCAGGGCTGTCGGCAGTTCAGCTTGGTCTGAGCTTTCAGCTGGGTTCACTGATGCTGACTGGTGCCGCCCTGCTGCTGCCGATCATCCTGTTTGGCGTGACGCTGGGAGGACTGATTGATACGTCTCTCATCTGGTTCATGAACCTGGCCTTCTTTCTGGGGATGAAAAAGACGGTCCCGCTGATCCGGCCGGGCATGATGAACCCTCTGCGGCCGATGATGCTCAGCATGCGTATGATCGCCATTGCGTTTCTGATCTATCAGCTCTTCCGCGGGCTGGATGGGGTCGGGATTGGCTGGGTCCTGTCGCAGCTCATGACGCTTTCGCAGCTGACATTCGTGATGGGGCTGTATTTTGTGTCCTGCCAGCCGCAGCTACCCCGTCAGCGGATGTCTTCCCGGACTGGCCCGATCATTGAAGGTGCGTGGTCCACTGGCGGCCGTATTCATTGACGGAGGCAGGCAGTGAAAATTCTTCACTGTCTTTCAACACGGGAGTTTGCCGGAACCGAGCGACATGTCGCTGAACTGACGGCGTTTCAGGCACGCTCCCATGATGTCACTCTCCTTCTGGAAAGCCAGACCGCAGACTTCAGAACTGGCGGTGATATTGCACATCATATCGCTTCTGCCGTTCGGATCGTCCGGGCGGACTGGCGTGGGTATCTGGGTTGTCTGGCCCGGCTGATGTACGGCGGCTCATTTGATGTTGTTCATACGCATCTGGGGCAGGCATCCATCCGGGCTGGTGCACTGAAGAAAGCTGGGCTTACGGGTAAAACACCCGTCGTTGGTACGCTTCATAATGCTTACCGCGGCCGGAGTTATGGCGGCCATGACGGGCTGATCTGTATTGCGCGATGGCAGCAGGCCGACTTACCGACACAATGGGCAGAGCGACATGCCCTGATCTCGAACTGGACCATTCCTTCCCGACTGGATGCACAGCAGCGGGCCGTTGTTCGCAGCACCTTCCGGCAGAAGCATGATATTCCTCAGGATGCTTTCGTCATCTGCACGATGGGACGACTGGTCCCGGAAAAGCGGTTTGATCTGTTACTGCGCGCCTGGAAGCAGGCTGCACTCCCCGTCGATACCTACCTTGTTCTGATTGGGGACGGACCACAGCGATCATGCCTGGAGCGGGGGTATGTGGTGCAGGACCGCATCATCTTCGCCGGTTACAGTACGGATGCCCCCGCTGTGTTTGCTGCATTCGATGGTTTTGTTCTTTCCTCAACCCGGGAACCGTTCGGGTTGGTTCTTCTGGAGGCCATGGCCGCTGGTCTGCCTGTTTGTGCCACTGCGGCTGGAGGTGCGCTGGATATTCTGGGACATGATCCAGCCTGCCTTGTGCGGCCCGATGATGTAGACGCATTATCAGCCGGGCTGAGACGCCTCAGGCGGCAATCTGCGCAGGTCTGGGATCTGTCCTCGTACGATCTTGCAGAGCAGGCTCGAAAGACCGAGCAGTTTTACCACCGTTTCTTATGACCGTTGGTCACAGCTCGTAATGACGCGAGACATAACTGGAAAAACCGCCCGGATGGCGGACGAGGTCCCAGCTTTCCGAAAATGACGGAACGAACTGGAACAGGAACACCAGCATGGACAGGAAGAACAGGAGCATCCCGCGACCGACGAACCGGATGCGCCGCCAGAAATAAAGCGGTGGGATCAGAATCCAGAGCGGAGAGCCGGGGCGGAAACCTGCGGCCATCAGAGCCCGCCGGTCGGTCAGCATGGATGTAAAGATAATGGCAAAGCTGAGAATGACAGCGATGATCCCGGCCTGCCGGTCGGGCATGCCGCTGAACCATGCCAGCACATTGACAATCATGCTGCTGACAAAGGGGCCAAGAATACTCAGCCACGCCCATCGGTTGGAAACCCGGCTGGCAGGGAGTGCCGGTGGCACGCCTTCTGGCTGAGGCGGCCAGAAGGGACAGCTTCCCGCCGGGTGCCACTCTGCCCCGAATGACTCCGTCCAGCAGAGGGTGGAATGCTCGATCGTGCCTGTCTTCATCAGGGCCCGCATGCCATCTTCGGAGACCGGGCCTTTGCGGCTACCGTGTTCTTCGTAAAACCAGCTCACAGTCCGTCCTTGCTCGGGGAAAGTTGTCATCATCCTGAAAGGATGGGCGCCCAATCTGGCTGAAAGATGCGTCCCAGGCAATGGTAGAGACGTTATCCTCTCAGGGAGGATCAAGTGATGAAGAAATATTCAATCGGTCTGCTGTCTTTTTTCTGTCTGGCAACGGATATGGCTATGGCTGCTTCGGCGAACAGCCTGCAGATCAAGCTGCTTTCAGGAACAAAGGTAGACCGCCAGACGGCAGTCTATACTTGCAGTGCGAAGGACAGGAATGCGACAGACCTTCTTGCAGCACTTCCTGAAAATCGTGTGACCGTGCAGTACCTCAATGCGGGTGACATTAGCCTGGCGGTTCTGCAGGTTGGTGGTCAGACACAGGTGTTTTCGAATGTCATAGCAGCCGATGGCGCAAAGTATGCGGCCGCTCAGTATATCTGGTGGAGTAAAGGCGATGATGCGCTCTTTTCCAGTGCGACGGACGACAAGGCGCTTGTGACCTGCCGACCTGCTTCAAAAGGTTGATGCCGTATCGGAACCGTTCCAATTTTCCATCAGCCATGCATGATGGTTTCCGGCCCCGATCGGTAAGGAAAATACGTCATGTCTGCTGTCTCCATGCAGGAGTTTCTGGAAAAGCTGCCCAAGGCTGAACTTCATGTTCATCTGGAAGGGACTTTGGAGGCAGACCTGAAGATCAGGCTGGCGGAGCGTAACAACCACTCCTTGAAATCCAGTACTGCGGAAGACATTCGGCAGGGCTATGTTTATCATGACCTGCCATCTTTCCTTGCGCTCTACTATGAGGGTGTTGAGCTGCTACAGACAGAGCAGGATTTTCATGATCTCTGTTACGCCTATCTGGCAAAAGTCGCGCAGCAGAACGTGCTCTATACCGAGATGTTCTTTGACCCGCAGCTTCATATCCGTCGTGGGCTGGATTTTGGGACCGTCATCCGGGGCTTCAATGCCGCGCAGGAGGAAGCTGAACGCGATTTCGGCATCCGCTCCAGCCTCATTATGTGTTTCATCCGGGAAATGAGCGCAGAATCGGCTGAGGACACCTTCACTCAGGCGCTGCCCTATCTGGAGCAACCGGACCGTAGTCGCATCATTGGAGTGGGGCTGGACTCAGACGAGAAGGGCAACCCTCCTGCAAAGTTCGCGAAAACCTTCGCCCGTGCCAAAGCGATGGGACTTCATCTGACCATGCATTGTGATCTTGATCAGGAGAACACGCATGAGCACATTCGGCAGGCTCTTCAGGACCTTGGGAGCGAACGGCTGGATCACGGGCTGAACGTGTTGGAAAAGCCTGACCTGATTGCAATGGCGCGCGACAGGGGCGTGACGTTTACACTCTGCCCATCTCCGAATGATGTGATCCGTCCCGGTCGGTCCCGTCAGGACATCCGCGATATGCTGGCGGCAGGTCTGAAAATCACCATCAACTCCGATGATCCTGGCTACATGCAGAGCGTGTATATGACGGAAAGTCTTGCCAAAGCGCAGAGCGCGGCGGATCTGACGCCGGAAGAGCTTGTTCAGATCAGCAGAAATGCCTTTGAGGCTGCCTGGATTTCTGATGCAGAGCGCGAGACCTATCTGGCGGCTCTTGAGGGTTTTGCGCAGACCTACAGGATTGCAGTTCCGGTTTGACGAAGACGTTAACCTTTCCTGCCGCTTCAAAAAAGGGGGGGGCAGGAAAGGTCTTTTTGAAAATAATTTCAGGAACAAATTCATATTCTTAGAAATAAATCATGTTTTTTTGTGTCTGTATTATTTCTGTGTAAATATAATTCAGGTATATCCGTATTCTTTGGATACAAAACATAAATTGATTATATTATTTCTGTGGCGATTATCTGCGCATGGCTTTAATCGTCCCGGCTCTGCGTCGCCTCTCCCATTACATGCAATCTGCTGCGCTGTGGAGCGTGATCGGCATCCTGCGCGGTGTGGGTCCAGAGCGTGCGTCTAACGCCGGTGGTTGGCTGATGCGCAGGGTGGGGATGAAACTCCCTGCGACCCGGGTCGCTGATCAGAACCTGCAACGTGCTCTTCCGGAACTTGCGGCGGATGCGCGCCAACAGATTATTCGGGATGTCTGGACCAATCTTGGCAGAAACGTCACGGAACTCCCGCATCTGGCATCGTTCACGCAGAGTGAGATTGGACCGGGTTGGGAGATTGAAGGGGAAGAACATATCGCCGCTCTTCAGGCACAAGGGAGGCAGGCTCTTTTCTTTTCCGGCCATTTGGGGAACTGGGAACTGATCCTGCCGATTGCGGCCAGTCTGGGTGTGCCGGTTGCCGGTTTTTATCGGGCTTCCTCCAATCCGGCTGTTGAAGGCGCCACGCAGAAGATGCGTCAGAAAGCTTTGGGCTCAACCGGCACGATGTTCCCCAAAGGTCCCAAGGGGGCCCGGCAGGCTCTGACCCATTTGCAGAATGGTGGATCACTGGGGTTTCTGGTGGATCAAAAGATGAATGACGGGCTTGCCATTCCATTTCTGGGGCGGGACGCCATGACGGCTCCAGCCGTGGCTCAACTGGCCTTGCGCTTCAACCTCCCCATTATTCCCGTGTATATCGTGCGTCTGGGGGCAGGGCGGTTCCGGATGGTATGTGAAGCGCCATTACAGGCTGAGCGCACCGGCGATCGTCATGCGGATATCCGATCCATCTGCGTGGCCATGAATGAGACGCTGGAACGCTGGGTCCGTGAGCGACCCGGAGCGTGGCTTTGGCTGCACCGGCGCTGGCCGAAAGAGCCGGCAGCACTTCCGGTAATATGAAAAAAGCCCCGCTGCATGATGCAACGGGGCTTTGTCGTTCAGGGTAGAGGGCGACCGCTGACAGGAGCCTGCGGGCTGCCGATCAGATCAAGGATCTGCTTTTCAAGTTTGGGTACATTGACGCGTAGGACGACTTCGTTTTTTCGCTCGCCCAGACCCGGCTCATAACCCGGTGTCCAGGAGACAACGTCCCCATAGCCCGGACCGAACTGGTTGTTCACATCCACGAACAGGTCCTGCTTCTCCATGATGATGCTCGGGTCCAGCCAGACGGATGCTGCGATCTCATCCCAAAGCGGGAAGCCACTCAGATGCCACTTCATGACATGCCCGATGGGCGTACCGGTTGCTTCCAGCTTTTTCAGGAATTCCGGCGTGAGTTCCGTATCCGTTGAAGGGTCGGCCGGAACCATCACGATGTGCTTCCACGGCGCACGGAGGGCTGCACTTGCGCTTTCCGGGTCCAGACGGAAATTGAATTCACGGCGGGGACTGTTCAGAAACTCACGTGCAAACTGATGCGCCACCACGCCGGGCCGTGTCTGGCGCGGGTTCAGGCCACCGCCCATGTAAACCAGTTCTTTCGCGAGCCCGGCAAATTCCGGATCAAGCGTCTGCGCCAGTGCAATATTGGTCATCGGACCCGTTGCGATGATGCTGACCTGTCCTGGATACTGATGAACCATGCGGATCAGGAAATCAGCCGCACGCTCGTTTTCCGGCTTCTTGACCGGGTTGCCGTAAGGCAGATCGGGCACGACATCGGGGCCATGATAGTAGGGCAGGGGCTGCTCGGTCTTCTCGACCCATTTCTTCATCCAGACACCCTTCCAGATCAGCTTGCCATAAAGGGCTTCCCACCGATCTGTCAGCTTTTCGGAATTCAGGAACGGGTATGTCGCGCCGGGAACGACGGGGATATCGGCCCTGCCTGCCACTTCCACGCCACGAAGCGCATCATTCGTCGCTTCTTTCTGCCACACGTCTCCCGTGACAGTCGTGATGCCCAGCACGCGCACGTTGGGAGCCTTGATGATCATCCACTGTGCGATGCTGAAACCGTCATCATCAAAAATGACGAGGCGAGGGTCAGCCTTGGCCTGCGTCGCCCCTGCCAGAAGGCTGCCAACTGTCAGGCTGAGAGCCAGGGTCTGGCAAAGCCGTTTATGGATCTTTGTGAAACGTTCCGTTTTACGGACGGTTGGGAAAAGAGGCATGGGAGACGGGGTCCATGGCTGTTGGCGGAGAAACGCGAAACCATACCTCAAAGGGATGGTTTGCACATCGTACATGCATCGCCCGCATCACTTTGGAACAACCGCGTCTATCAGGCTCCAGGTGGGTATGTCTGAACCGTTTAGGGAATAAGAGCGTCGATTTTATCGAGGAAGCTGCGAAGATCGTCTTCGGTACAGCCGACCTGAAATTCGTTCTTTTCCGGAGTGGGCCACTGGCAGCTTTTGGTCAGATAGACGTTTTGATGACCCATCAGATACCCAATGTTCAACTGGACGGAATTCCAGAAGCCAAGGCAGCCTACAACCGTGCCGGGACTGGAAAAAAGCGTGCTGTGCATGCCTGATCCATGTTCTCCGATGACTGCCGCTGCCTCGGAAAAAATCTGGATCTGTTCTTCCAGAGAAAGCTTCTCGGGCTGGATAATCTCATAGCCGCGTTCTGCTGCCATGGTCTCAAAAGCAGCCCGGTTGGGAAATGCGCGATTGCTATGGGAGAAGTCTGACCGTGACACCAGAATCTTGCGGGATTTCTTTTCAATACTGATGTTCGGTTTCAGGGAATTGTAAAAATCCCTGACAAAACTGTGGAAGGAAAATTCTTCCGTGTAGCAGTACGAGGGAAGAATGGCCTCTTTGCATAAAATGATGTCGGAGCCGGGATTATATCCGATGATATTGTCTCTCTTGACGCCGCACGCCAGAGCCAGAAAGCGGTAAATCCATTCGGGTGACGAATGCGGCAGAAGAATTTTCAGTTCCGAAAACTGCTCACCCTTCAGGGCTTTTACGACGCCAAACCGGGGCAGATAATCAATCAGCCAGTGTCCCCAGATATCAAAAGAAACACCATCGGCGACAATGACTGTTTCTTCGATGACGATCTTGTTTCTGGAAGACTGGGAAAAATAGTCGTCTTCGTGTGGGATGCTGCGCTGGTTGTCCTGCCCTGTGGCGCAGTCAAAGGCCAGATGCGTGTTGAGGGTTGTACTTCCCGGCCGGGTCACAATGAGGTCTTTGACTGTGTAAAAACCAACGGGATTGAGGTCTTCGGCTGGTCTTTTCCAGTGATATTCGTAAACCCATCCCCGATGATCCGTCAGTTCCCAGATATTGAAAGGTCCAACGGATTTTTCAGCAGGTCTGCATTCCTGAAATTCCGAAATCCCGCAATCGGCAGTTTTCGTTCCTCGGGAAAGATCGGAAAATCTCATGACATCAGGACCTTTGGTTCTACTGTGCTGAGAACAATAGAAGCCTTTTTGTGCATGTTCCAGACGCTGGATTGATTTGAGGTTTAGAAATCCAGTGGTGCGTTGTCTTTCACTTCCTTGATGACGAAAAACGTCCTTGCCTGACGAACACCAGGAAAGGCGATCAGCTTTTCTGCATGAAGACGGTTGAAATCGGCCATGTCATCCACGCGGATCTTGAGAAGATAATCAAAATCGCCCGCTACCAGATGGCAGTCCAGAACCATGGGCATGTCTTTCACGGCGGCTTCCAGTTCTGCAAAACTTTCGGGCGTGGACCGATCCAGCACGACGCCAACCAGCGCAATCGTGCCCAGCCCGACCTTCACGGGGTCAATGTCTGCCCGGACGCCGCGAATATAGCCTTCCTGAAACAGTCGCTGCGTTCTGCGATGGCAGGTTGCGGCACTGACATTCACACGTTCCGCTAGCTCTGCGTTGGACATGCGTCCGTTGCCTTGCAGGAGCTGAAGAATCCGGCGGTCAATCGCGTCCAGATCTGGGGTGGAAGACTCTTTCATATTTATCCTGACAAATCATAATATCTTCAACAATAATGACTAAAAACGAATATATGGAATAAATTCCACCTTAAATTAGAAAGCACCTTCGGAAATAAATTTATTACCCATCATGGCCTGTCATTCTTTCAAGGGCGCAGACCATGAAGCTGGAAAAATTCGAGCGTTATCCCCTGACATTCGGCAAGACTGCCATTGAGCATCTGTCGCGGCTGAGTGAAGCGCTGGGTGGTAAGGTGCAGATCTATGCCAAGCGTGAAGACTGTAATTCCGGCATGGCGATGGGTGGGAACAAACTTCGCAAGCTGGAATATATCGTCCCGGATATTCTGGCTTCTGGTGCGGATACGCTGGTCTCCATCGGCGGCGTGCAGTCCAATCATACCCGCATGGTCGCAGCGACAGCCGCCAAGCTGGGTATGAAATGTGTTGTCGTGCAGGAAAAATGGGTTCCGCATTATGACGCTGTTTATGACCGCGTCGGAAATATCCTCATGACGCGCCTCATGGGTGCTGAATCCCGCATTGTGGAAGACGGTTTTGACATCGGCATCCGCCAGAGCTGGGAAGACGCCATCCAATCCGTGAAGGATGCTGGTGGCAAGCCTTACGCCATTCCGGCCGGTGCGTCCGTTCATCAATATGGTGGCATCGGTTATGCCGCTTTTGCGGAAGAGGTTGCGGAGCAGGAAAAGGAACTCGGCTTCACGTTCGATTACATCATCGTCTGTGTGGTGACGGGTTCGACGCAGGCGGGAATGATCGTCGGGTTCGCAGCGCAGGATCGGGCCGATCGGGTCATTGGCATTGATGCTTCCGGCACGCCAGAGCAGACGCGCGAGCAGGTGCGGGAGATCGTGGACCGTACAGCAGAACTGGTGGAACTCGGGCGGACAGTGCGGGACGATGAGATCGTGATCCTCGAAGACTATGCCTATCCCGCCTATGGCGTTCCCTCCGAAGAAACGAACGAAGCCATCCGGTTGGCTGCCCGCACAGAGGCCATGATGACGGACCCTGTCTATGAAGGGAAATCCATGCAGGGTCTGATTGATCTGACGAAGAAGGGATATTTCCCGGACGGGTCAAAGGTTCTGTACGTCCATCTGGGCGGCGCGCCAGCCTTGAATGGTTACAGCTATTATTACCGCAACGGCTGATGCAGCCATAAAAAAACGCCGCGTCCCGGTTCGGGCGCGGCGTTTCTGTTTCAAGGCGATAAAGCCGGGCTTTAGCTGTTGTGACCGTTCAGTTCCCGCAGCACGTCCGCCGGACGCATCGGAAGATGACGCAGACGGACACCCGCGGCATTAAACACCGCATTGCCGATGGCAGGCGCCACAACCGTCACGCCCGGCTCACCAAGGCCTGTAGGCTTCTCGGTATTCTGGACGAACTCGATGTCCATATCCGGCACGTCCGGAATACGGACTGGCGTGTAAGTGTTGAGGTTGCTGTCCTTGATCGTACCGTTGACGATCTCGGTGCCTTCGAAGAGCGCCATGCTCAGGCCCCATAGCGCCGCACCTTCTGTCTGTGCCAGTGCGCCGCCCGGATCAACAATCGTGCCGGCATCCAGAACCAGCCAGAGCTTCTGGCAGGTAATCACGCCGGTCTTGCGATCAACGTGAACCTGAGCCGCACCAGCCGTCCAGGTCGGCATGCCGCGTTCCTGACCGAAGCTGGTGGCGATACCGATGGCCGTGTCTGCCGGAAGTTGCGTCTTGCCATAGTTGATCTTCTCGGCAAGGCGCTGAAGGGCGGCAGCCTGACGTTTTGCGCCACCAACCGCATTCGGAGAGTCACCCGCGTTACGGCCTGTGCCCGTGAACATGGACAGGCGGAACTCCAGCGGGTCCTGCTTCGTCTGGTGAGCGACTTCGTCGAGGAAGGATTCCAGAGCCCATGGCGTCCAGCCAGCAGACACGGAACGGAGCCAGCCCGGACGGAAGGTCTTGTTGGCCAGATCGTTCGTGATGGCGCGAACCCGGGTTGGGCCGGTGTCGTACCAGTGATCCGCACCGGCAATGGCGAACTGGTCGTAAGACTTGCCGTCTTCGCCCTTTGCCATGAAGGCAGGTGCCATGATGAGCGTTGGCCAGCCAGCGGTCGCGGCATAATCCATTGCCGTGATCTTCTTCTGGTCCGCATCGAGCGCGACGCGGATCGTCTGAAGCGACGGAGAGCGGATGGAGTCAAACGCCATGTCGTCAGAACGGGTCAGGATCAGCTTGACCGGTGCGCCACCGATGGCCTTGGACGCAAGAGCTGCCGGGATGGAGTAATCACCGTTCAGACGACGACCAAATCCGCCACCGAGCAGATAGGTGCGCATGACGATCTGCTCTTCCGGGACCTGAAGCGCCTTGGAGAGCTGCGGCAGAACGAGGGACTGCCACTGGTTGCCGGTATGGATTTCCCACATGCCGTCAACATGACGGGCCACGGCATTGACCGGCTCAAGCTGATAATGCGCAACGGATGCACAGGTGTAGCTGCGCTCGAAGCTGTGTGCCGGATGGGCCAGAGCCTCATCCACGCCCTTGTCGTTGAAGACGCGGGCCCCTGTGCTCGGGTCCGCAATCAGCTTGCGGCCGTGCTCGATGATGTCTGTTTCCGAGACATTGATCGTCGGGCCAGGGTTCCACTGAACATTCAGAAGGTCCGCAGCCTTGATGGCGGCTGGATAGGTCTTCGCCAGAGCCACAACCCAGCCCGGCACGATACCGGACGGATCATCCAGAACAACATAGCGGAGGAAGCCGGGGACTTTCTTCGCTTCGCTGTCATCGACGGACTGCACCTTCGCGGCATAACGCGTCGGCGGCATCTTCGGGCGGCCATAGACCATCCCGTCGAGCTTTACGTCGATGCCATAAATGGCCTTGCCGGTCGTCTTGTCCGGAATATCCAGAGCGGGAACCGGCTTGCTGATGAGGCGCCGTTCGCTGGCGGGCTTGAGCGGCAGCTTGGCCATCTCATCCGCCGTGAAGCTGCGCGTCGGCATGGCTTTCGAGACGATCTCGCCATAGGAGACGCTCTTGCTGCCAGCCGTGACCGTGCTGTTGCGGGCAATGCACTTGTCCGGCGTTGTGCCGAGGAGCTTTGCGCCTTCTTCCAGCATGATCGTGCGGGCAGCGGCGCCAGCCTGACGGAACGTGTCCCACGTATCCCAGACGGACCAGGACCCGCCGGTCACGAACTTGCCAGCCCATTTTGGAGCGGTGTCCACTTCCGTGATCTTGATGTGATCCCAGTCGGCTTCCATTTCGTCCGCAATGATACGGGCGAGGGCGGTTCCGACGTGCTGACCCATCTCGGCACGGACGACATTGACGTTAATGGAGCCGTCCGGCGCGATGGCGCACCACATGTTCGGCTCGAACGCGGCTTCCGGCGGCATGGCGGACGGGTAGGTCTGGGACGCTTCGGCCTTGCGGGCGAAGCCGAACATCAGACCGGCTCCGGCTGCCGTCATCAGGAAGCTGCGGCGTGAAAGACGGGCTTTGTCCGACTTGCGGGCAATCTGCTCGATTTTAGCCATTGTTGGCGCCTCCCTGCTGTGCGGCAGCTGCTTCCTTGATGGCCTTGCGGATGCGGATATAGGTCATGCAGCGGCAGAGGCTGCCGCCCATGACGCCGTCAATCTCGGCATCCGTTGGGGTCGGATAGTCCTTCAGAAGGCTCGCAGCCTGCATGATCTGGCCGGACTGGCAGTAACCGCATTGCGGCACCTGCTGGTCACGCCAGGCCACCTGCACGACGTGGTTGCCTTCCGGATCAAGGCCTTCGATCGTCGTGATCGAGGCGCCTTCGATGGAGGCAAGCGGCGTGATGCAGGAGCGTGTGGCGCGGCCCCCGACATGCACGGTGCAGGCTCCACATTCGCCAATGCCGCAACCAAACTTGGTGCCGGTCAGGTTCAGCTCGTCACGCAGGACCCACAGCAGGGGGGTATCATCCGGTGCATCGACCGAAACGGGCTGTCCGTTGAGTTCAAATTTCGTGGTCATCTTCGTGTTTCCCTGTCCTGCCCGGATCAGTGCGAGGCGTTAACGGGCGGTGCGGACAGTGTGGCGCGGGCAGCCGCGGCCTTCTTTTCCAGATCCGTCCAGGGGGGGAGGGTGGTGCGTGTGCGGCGCAGATACGCGGCGATACGGGCCATGTCATGGTCCGAAAGGGCCGTGTAGAAGCTTGGCATGGCGATGTTGTCCTGACCTTCGGCAGCGCCGATGCCATGGAGCATCACCTGGAAGAGATTGTTCGGCTCATCCAGCCACAGCGCGTTGTTCAGAGCCAGTTCCGGACGGCCGGAGACAGGCTGCGGGCCAGCGTTGTAATGGCAGGCGCCACAGGCACCCTGATACAGGCGGGCATCGGCATCCAGCGTCTGCGGGCCAACCAGATCCTTGCCGGACATCTGCATGGCACGGGCAATGGCAGCCTGATCGCCCTGGGAGCGCTGGGCAGCCTTGGCGACGTCAGCATAATAATGTGCGATGGCGTGCACATCTTCTTCCGGGATCTTGGACAGGAAGCGATGCGGCACTGGCGACATCGGGCCAGCAGCGGAGCCGTGGAGCGGGGCTACACCAAAGCGCAGGTACTGGAAGAATTCGTCTTCCGTCCAGACCACCGGCGTTGGGTTGTGTTCGTTCAGCGGTGGCGCAATCCAGCCATCAATGACGGCACCGTCATAGGCGTGGCTCGTCTTTTCCGCACCCAGAAGGTTACGCGGCGTATGACAGGCGCCACAATGGGCGTTGCCTTCGGCCAGATAGGCACCACGGTTCCACTGTGCATCATGCTTCGGGTCGTTCTGGTAGCGGCCCGGCGTGAAGAACAGGAGCTTCCAGAAGCCCTGACCGATCAGGCGGATGTTGATCGGAAACGGGACCGTGTTGTCACGAGGCTTCAGATGCACGGCCGGGCGTGTCATCAGATACGCATACAGGTCCGAGACGTCCTGATCGTTAACCTTCGTGAAGTGGTCGAACGGGAAGGCCGGGTAAAGCTGCGAGCCATCGCGGGCAATGCCCTTGTTCATGGCGCGCTTGAACGCGTCCAGAGACCAGTTGCCGATACCCCATTCCGGGTCAGGCGTGATGTTGGATGAGAAGATGTCTCCGAAAGGAGTAGCCATCTTGAAGTCGCCGGCCAGTTCGGGGCCAGGCTGGCCATCTACGCGGGTATGACATTCGGCGCAGTATCCACCAGCCGCGACGATTTCGCCGCGCTTGATGGCGTCAGCGGAGAAGGACGCGGTTGAAGGGGGGGAGATGGGAGCGATTGCGGGGTACCACGCATAGGCGAGGAACCCGAGGCCACCCACCGCGCCGAGGCCCACAATACTGGCGGCGATCCGTTTGAGCATTCTTGCACTGTCCCGGCACTGTTTCAGAACTGCCGTCCTCATTGTGACGGATGATTGTCCCTCAATATGGTACGCGCTCCTGAAATGGAAGATTGAGATAACTCAAAATTTATCCGAATTGATGTTGTGGTTCAGTTTCCAGGGTGGGTTGGCCTCAATGTCACACATATTCGAGAGGTTTTCAGTCAAACTCACGCGGGATTGCGTCAATATTCATATTTATAAATAGGTATTTTATTAGTCCTATATGAACCAGTCACTGTCCTGAAACTCTGAAAAAACGATTCGTAGCGGATGAATATTCTGTCACTCAGTGCCAAAAAGAAGATATGCCTCAATTCAGAGGCATAATCCTGTCGCACAGAGAATGGAGCAGCCCTGTTCCCGATGCCCCCTGATAGGGGATAGGATATGTCGATTATCCCGCGTGAAAGGACGCCTCATTTCCATTCGTCCGGCTCTTATTCGCAGCCTGTCTGCCGTAGCCCTTCTGCTGGCTGGCGTGCTGGCCTTGTGCTGTGGGCGGTATCCTCTGTCGCCATCGCGTGTCGTGGTGGTTCTTGGGAGATTACTGCACTTATGGGGCGGCTCTGACCCGATTGCCGACGCGATCGTCTGGCAGGTTCGTCTGCCGCGTGCTCTGGCAGGGCTTCTGGTCGGAAGTGCCTTGTCCTGTGGTGGAGCGACTTTTCAGGCTGTTCTGCGTAATCCGCTTGTCTCGCCGGATCTTCTTGGTGTTCTGAGTGGATCTGCGTTTGGGGCTGCGCTGGTCATTGTATTGGGTGGTTCGCCAGCACTGATCCAGATCGGGGCGTTCTGCGGAGGGCTGACGGCTGTCAGCTCTGGCCTCTCCGTTTCCCGGCTGTTACCGCAAGGTGGGCTGCTGACGCTGTTGATGGGTGGCCTTATCGCCAATGCCGTGTTCACGGCTCTTCTGTCTCTTGTGAAATATACGGCTGACCCGATGGATCAGTTACCGGCCGTCGTGAACTGGCTTTTGGGCACATTGTCCCAGACAGGCTGGACGGAACTGTCCTGGCTGACTGTTCCCGTACTCGTCCTGGTTATGGTCCTTGTTCTACTGGCACCCTTACTGGATGTTCTGTCTCTGGGAGATGACGAAGCCCGAAGTCTCGGGGTTTCCGTTCAGGTCATGCGGCCCGTTGTTATTCTGCTGGCGACGCTTGTCTGCGCCATGACGATCTCCATGGCCGGAATCATCGGCTGGGTTGGGCTGCTGGTGCCTCATGTGGCGCGGATGCTCGCGGGCGCAGAACATCGGAACATGATGCCGGTCTGTGCCCTGCTGGGAGCAGCGGGGCTTATTCTGGCAGACACGGTCGCACGAAGCCTGACATCCGGAGAAGTGCCGCTCGGGATCATGACCGAGCTTTTCGGCGCTCTGGCCTTTGTTCTGGTGCTGCGCCGTCTGCGCGGGGAGAGCGTATGACGGAGGTGTTCCTGTCCTGCGACGCTGTCACGCTGAAGCGCGCCGGGCGAGCGGCCGTGCTGGACGGGATTACGCTCACATTCCGCCGGGGGGAACTGGTCGGGCTTCTGGGGCTGAATGGCGCGGGGAAGAGTACGCTTCTGCGTATTTTGATGGGATTGCTGAAGCCGGCGTCCGGTACGGTTCATCTG
Source organism: Gluconobacter thailandicus F149-1 = NBRC 100600 (assembly GCF_000964465.1). Classification (GTDB taxonomy): domain Bacteria; phylum Pseudomonadota; class Alphaproteobacteria; order Acetobacterales; family Acetobacteraceae; genus Gluconobacter; species Gluconobacter thailandicus. Next base: position 59,754 of record NZ_BANH01000040.1, read on the forward strand.
GAAGGTCGTCTGTTATCGTCTTTTCGTTCGGCGGATGTCGCGCGGCGGTTAGCCTATGTACCGCAGGGGCATGCGGCGGTTTTTCCCTATACGGTGCGGCGGATGGTTGAGCTTGGACGTGTTCCCCATCACGGCATCGCCGGGCAATTGGGGAAGGAAGATCAGCGAAAAGTCGATGCTGCGCTGGAGCGTCTGGGCCTGTGTGCACTGGCGGATCGACCGGTAACGGAACTGTCTGGCGGGGAGAGGCAGCGCGTTGTTCTGGCGCGGGCTTTGGCGCAGGAAGCGGTAGGGCTTCTGCTCGATGAGCCCATGACGGGGCTGGATTATGGTCATCAGGTCAGGTTGATGGGACTTCTGGCAGAGCTGGCGTCAGAGGGGCATCTTGTGTTTCTGACGTCGCATCGTCCGGAAGAGTTTTTTTCGTCCGGAAGTCGGGCGCTTGTTCTGGATCAGGGCCATATCGTTGCGGATGGTCCACCAGAGCAGATTGTGACGGCAGAGCGCCTGTCCCGCCTTTACGGTGTGCCGCTGGCGCAGATTGATCATGCCGGGAAGCGGTTTTTCCACCATGAGGAGAATACATGATGACACTGTCTCGACTGTTCGGCGGGCTTCTGAGCCTCTCCCTCATGGCGACAACGGCCTATGCGGCGCCCCCCACGCGGATTGTGGAAGGATGGTACGCGCATAATGCGACCCTGATCATGCTGGGCGCGCAGGATCATATCATCGCCACGGTGGCCAAGCCTTCCATCATGCCCTGGATGTTCAGGCTGGTGCCGTCCCTGTCAAAAGCGCAGCCGCTCGAAGCTGGCAATCTGAACGGTGAAGAGCTGCTGCGTCTTGATCCGGATCTGGTGTTCGTCACGGCGTCCGGTCATTCGGCGGATGCTCTTTCAAAGGTGGGGCTGCATGTCGTACCGGAAGGGTTTGATCGTTTCGTCGGCCTTCTGGAATGTGTGGACGGAACGGCGACCCTGCTTCAGACGCCTCTGGCCGCCAAACGGGCGCAGGCTTATCGCGTGGCGTTCCTGAAAGCCGTCTCGCAGGCCGCGACCAATCCGCAGGGGCCAAAAGTTCTTCATGTTGAATCGCTCAAACCTCTGCGTGTTGATGGCGATCAGAGCATCATTGATCAGTGGATTCTGTCTGCGGGTGGGCGGAATGCCGCTGTCGGCGTTCATGGAAACAAGCAGCCGGTGTCGATGGAGCAGATCCTGACCTGGAATCCGGACATCATCATTATCGGGGCCAATGCAGGAGATCCGGCGCAGCTTGCCAGTGATGGTGTCTGGTCCCAGCTTGCGGCTGTGAAGGCGGGGCGTGTCTATCGCAATCCGTCCGGAATTTTCCCTTGGGACCGGTACGGCCCCGAACTGCTGCTGCAGGTCGACTGGGCACGGCAGATCGTTCAGACCGGCCATGTGGATGAGGCGGAAATGATCACGAAAATGCAGGACTTCTACCGTCAGTTCTATGGCATCGCGCTGCGGTCCGAGGATGCAAAACGGATGCTTGCAGCCCTGCCGCCGGACTGAAACGGTAAAAAACACTCAAAAAGATTGCTGATTCGATCAGAATCGTTTCAGATATTGATTCGAAACTGCAAGGAAACTCTCGGATGACCCGGCCCTCCTCTTTCCCTAACGGTTCTTTCTGGAAAAAAGCATGTCTGGGTGCCGTTCTCCTGGCTGGTACGGCCTTTGGCGGAATGGCGCAGGCAGCTTCAGTACTGATGCCGGTGCCTCAGACAGTCTCTGCTTCCAATGGCGTCAGCCCTCTTTCCGGGGGCGTCCGGATTGTCTGGGATGCGCAGCCCTCTCCACTTCTGCAAAGAGCTGCGGCCCGTTTCACGACGCGGCTTGACGCTATTGCGGGGGCCGCAGGGCACGGCGCGCCTTATGTTCTCCATATCAGTGCTGGTCATGATCCGGCCTATCTTACCACGTCAACCAAAGAGCATTATGCTCTGACCACCTCGGCTGACGGCGCTCATCTTGAGGCTGATGGTCCGGCGGGTGTTGTTTACGGCCTGGCGACATTCCTTCAGCTTGTGCGTCAGACGTCCGATGGGGCGGTCGTAGAGCGACTGCATATTGATGATGCCCCACGCTTTGCATGGCGTGGTCTTCTGCTGGACGTTTCCCGTCATTTTGCTTCTGTAGAGACCGTAAAGCGCCAGCTTGATGCCATGGAGCTGCTGAAGCTCAACGTGCTGCACTGGCATCTGAATGACGGCACGGGCTTCCGTGTGGAGAGTCATGTTTTCCCGAAGCTGACCAGTGTTGGATCACACGGACAGTATTATACGCAGGCCCAGATCCGGGATGTCGTGGCGTATGCTTCGGATCGCGGTATCCGCATTGTTCCGGAGTTTGATGTTCCCGGTCATGCGCTGGCTGTTCTGCAGGCCTATCCGGAACTGGCAGCCCAGCCGCTGCCGGACGTTAATGCCGTGGGTGAAAACCTGAACAACCCGGCTATGGACCCGACCAATCCCAAGACGCTGAAATTCATTCGCGCGCTCTATGCGGAAATGGAGACGCTCTTCCCTGATCATTACTTTCATTCGGGCGGCGATGAAGTTCTGGGAACGCAGTGGACGAATAACCCGAAGATTGCAGCCTACATGAAGGCACATGGTTACGCGGATGCTCCGGCTCTTCAGGCGGCGTTCACGGCGCAGGTCGAAAAGATCCTGTCCAGCCAGGGGCGGGTCATGATGGGCTGGGATGAAGTCAGCGAAGCGCCGATCCCGAAGAATGTTGTTGTGGAAGGGTGGCGCGGTTCCAAATGGACTGGTTCTGCCACGCAGGCTGGCCATCCGGTTGTGGTGTCTTCGGGTTATTATCTGGATCTGCTGACGCCATCGCGCACGCATTATGCGGTCGATCCGTATGACACGAAGGCGAATGGCATTACGCCGGCAGAACTGGAAGAAACGCATCCGAAGATCACGCCACTGCTTCAGGCCTTCCTTCAGGACCCGAATGCAGCCCCTCTGACCGACGATCAGAAGAAAATGGTTCTGGGTGCAGAAGGCGCGTTGTGGACGGAAGTCGTGTCCGAAAACATGCTGGATGCCCGTCTGTGGCCTCGTACGGCAGCTCTGGCCGAGCGGTTCTGGTCTTCTGAAAGCGTGCGGGATGTGGATGATCTGGAGCGGCGCCTGCCCGTCATTATGGCGGAACTCCAGGCAACGGGTTTGCAGGCCACACAGCATGAAAATGCTCTGAAAGAAGGGCTGGCTCCGGGACATACCGGCCCGCTTTCTATGCTTCTGAGTGCTACGGTTCCGGTACGGAACTATGCGTTGAACCGTCTGGCTTCCAAGAGTGGAGATGCGATGCTGTCAGCTCCGGTGGCAATTGCCGATCCGGATGCGTTTGAGGCCACGCGTTTCAACAGCATGGTCAAGCGGTATCTGGCGGGTGAGAAGAGCCTGAAAGCCCCACTGAAAGCCATGCTGACGGCCTGGTCCTCCAATGATGAAGCCTTTTCCGCTATTGCCAAGGACGTGCCAGCTCTCGAAGAGGTAACGCCTGTCTCCCATACGGTTGCGGCGCTTTCCAATGCTGGACTGAATGTTCTGAACGGTGCTTCGGGAACGGCCTGGCGTCTGGATGCGCAGCATCTGATCGCGGCACAGGATGAGTTCTTCCACAATTCGTCGAACCACATCCTGTCCCTGAAGAGTGAGCAGCCACCAGGTGGTCTGCTGATTGCCATTTTGCCGGGCATCAAGGCGCTCGTCGAAAGCCACAACTGAGACGATCGGTCATGCCCCGCTTTCTAGAGGCGGGGTATGGTTTTTGCGTCTCATTCGTTTCGACTGTAAACTTACATAGCAGGCCCGAGGGCAGACCACATGGCCTGCCAGATTTTCACGATCGGGCCTTTTTGCATGCACCAGAAGACATTTCCCCGTAAGGCAGCTTTGCTGTTGTCCGCCAGTCTTGGGCTGGCAGCAGTGCCATCCGTTGTTTCCGCAAAGCCGGCTGTGCCGCTGATCACATATGATCAGTACGGTCTCGATCTCGCGGGCCGCAATATGAGCGTGAAGCCGGGTGACAGTTTCTTCGATTATGCCAACGGCAGCTTCCTGAAGACGCTCGAAATCCCGTCGGATATGAGCAGCTATGGCCCGTTCAATGCTTTGGCCGAGACGTCCCGTCAGCGCATTCAGTCCATCCTCAAGGACCTGTCTGCGCATCCGGTTGATGACCCGCAGTCAATCAACGAGAAGCTCGGCACCTATTATGCGTCCTTCATGGATGAAAAGGCGGTTGAGGCTGTTGGGGCCAAACCGCTGGAAGCCGAGATTGCTACCATTCATCAGATCACGGACCTGAAGACATTCGCCCAGTTCAGCGGTGCGTCCGCTACGACATTCGGTTCTTCCCCGTTTGCAGTGGATGTGGATGTTGATGCGAAAGACCCGACGAAATATGCACTCAGCATTGATCATGCCGGACTGGGAATGCCGGATCGGGATAACTACCTGAAGCCGGAATTTGCCTCCAAAAAAGCTGCTTATCAGACTTACGTCACGACGCTTCTGACGCTTGTTCACTGGGCTGACCCGACGAAGTCCGCTGCGGATATCGTGGCGTTTGAGACGGAAATCGCCAAGGTTCACTGGGCGCGGACGGAACTGCGGGATCCAGACAAGACCTATAATCCGATGACTGTGGCCGCCCTGGTCAAGAGCACACCGTCTTTTGACTGGATGACATGGCTGCTTGCATCTGGTGTGCCGGCAGCTGGTCTGGAACAGCGGACCGTCATTGTGGGAGAGCCGTCTGCCATCAAGGCTGAAGCGGATCTGATTGCCAGGACTGATCTGAATACCCTGCGCGCCTGGCAGGCTTTCCATATGGCCAATAATTCTGCGTCATTCCTGTCTGATCCGTTTGTGCAGGCGCGCTTTGCCTATGCAAAAGCGATGTCCGGCCAGCCTGCGCTGGCGGCTCGCTGGAAGCGCGGTGTGGATTTCACGAGCGCTGCCATGGAAATGGCACTCGGCAAAATCTATGTGGATCGGTATTTCCCGGCCTCGGATCGTGCTGCCATGCAGACCCTGACGGGCAACCTGAAAGCTGCTTTCCACAATCGCCTCGAACACAACACATGGATGAGCGCGCAGACGCGTGACGCCGCGCTGAAGAAGCTGGGCAGCTTTGAAATCCAGGTGGGTTACCCGAATGAATGGCGTGATTATTCCGATCTGGTCGTGAAGAAGGGTGATGTGTACGGCAATGCCGAGCGCGCATTTGCCTTCGAATGGCACTATCAGCTCAGCCATCTGGACAAGGTTGTGGATCGCAACGAGTGGCTGATGTCGCCCGCCACAGTGAATGCCTACAACAATCCGCGTTTTGTAGAGGTCGTGTTCCCTGCCGCGATCCTTCAGCCGCCGTTCTTCAACCCGAAGGCCGATCCGGCTGTGAATTACGGTGCGATTGGTGGCGTCATTGGGCATGAAATGACCCATTCCTTTGACGACAAGGGCCGCAAATACGACGACAAAGGGCGCCTGCGGAACTGGTGGACAAAGGAAGATGGAGAGCGCTTCCAGAAGCTGGCGGACCGTTTCGGTGCGCAGTATGACGCTTTCGAAGTACAGCCGGGCGTTCATGTGAACGGCCAGCTCACGATGGGCGAGAACATTGCCGATCTGGGTGGTCTGACGCTGGCACTGGATGCTTATCATGCGTCCCTGAACGGTAAGCCGGCTCCGGTCATTGATGGCCTGACGGGCGATCAGCGCGTGTTCATGGGCTGGGCACAGGTCTGGCGTCAGAAGCTGCGCCCGGATACCGAGAAGCAGCTTGTCGTCATCGACCCGCATTCGCCGCCGAAAGCTCGTGTGAACATTCCGATGCACAACATAGACCTCTGGTACAAGGCGTGGAACGTGCAGCCGGGCGATAAGCTTTATCTGACGCCGGATCAGCGCGTCAAAATCTGGTAACTGTGCGTGATGGGGTGGAGCGCCACCCCATCTGCCCACTTTTTTACGGGCGCATATAGTGGGCTGCCGCAACCATGTTGATCAGGGCAGCTTTCGTCTCTGCCCATTTGCGGGTTTTCAGTCCGCAATCCGGATTGACCCAGAGGGCATCCGGGCTGATGGTTCTGCTGGCGGCCCGGAGCAGGTCCACCATTTCCTCGACAGACGGCACGCGTGGGGAATGGATATCGTAAACGCCTGGCCCGATTTCCGCAGGGTAACGATAGGCTGCGAACGCATCGAGCAGTTCCATGTGGGAACGGGCGGTTTCAATCGAAATCACATCCGCATCCATCGCGCCAATGGCAGCAATGATGTCGTTAAATTCCGAGTAGCACATATGGGTATGGATCTGCGTCGCGTCCCGTACACCCGAGGCTGAAATGCGGAAACTTTCCACGGTCCAGTCCAGATAGGATCGCCGGTCTGCGCTCGCAGGGCATGCAGGACCGTTCACGCCCCGAACAGGAAATGTGCGGCGTGGAGACATGCGTGACCCGTCCGGAACGCCCCGCCGGAGGATGTTATGTGCGGTGGCAGGTCTCCTGGCTTGCGGGTCTTCGCACCGATTCCGCCTTCCCTCTTAGCCACGCCAGATGTGTGAACATCTCGCATGGAACCATGACAAGCCTCATGACTGCCGCATATTCTGAAAAAGAGTCAATAGCTCTTGCTCATATAAAGAACTCCTTATATGAAAGCCTGTATGGAGCAGGCACTTACCATTTTCCAGGCACTGGCAGACATGACCCGTCTGCGGATTCTGGCCCTTTTGCGCGAAATGGAACTGTCCATCGGCGAAGTGGCGCAGGTTCTTGGGCAGAGTCAGCCTCGCGTTTCGCGTCATGTGAAGATTCTTGCTGATGCTGCGTTGATCGAGCGGCGGAAGGAAGGAAGCTGGGTGTTTCTGACCTTGGGTGCGCCGGAAGTTCTAGAGCCTGTTTTCATGGCGCTGGATCGGTGGACGGCACGGGAACCGGCGGAAATCCGTGCGGATCGTATTCGTTTGCAGGCCATTCGGGATGTTCGTGCCCTTGCGGCCGAAGACTGGTTTGAAACCCACGCGGCAGAATGGGATGCGTTGCGTTCCCTGCATGTTTCCGAGCAGGAAGTTGAAGCGGCCATCCTGCAGACGCTCTCGGCGTTCCCGATCGGTCGGCTTGTGGATATAGGCACCGGAACTGGTCGCATGATGGAGCTGCTGGGGCGGGGAGCCCGAACCGTCATCGGGTTTGATCGCAGTCCGGCCATGCTGCGGCTGGCGCGAACCAAGCTGGGGGAAGCCGGTCTGGAGCACGCCGATCTTCGGCAGGGCGATTTTCAGGCACTTCCTTTGCCGGAAGGCTCGGCCGACGTCGCGGTCATGCATCAGGTTCTCCACTACGCGCAGCATCCTGCGGCCGTGATTGCAGAGGCCGCGCGTATTCTGGACGCCAATGGCCGACTTTTGGTTGTCGATTTTGCTTCTCATAACCGGGAAGAACTTCGCACGCGGGATGCGCATGTCCGGCTTGGGTTTACGGATGCGCAGATGGCGACATGGTTTCGTGCCGCCGGTCTGATCCCCGCGGAGCCGGTGGCTCTTGAAGGTGAACTGACCGTCAAACTCTGGCTCGGCCAACGCCCCAACTGATCTGAATTATTGAACAAGGAGCTGGCGTGATGCCCGCACAGACAGGGCCTCTGCCCGCAATTTCGTTCGAGTTTTTTCCTGCCAAGACGGAGAAGGCTGCCGCTACCCTCCTGGAGAATGCAAAGACGCTTGCTGCTTTTGGTCCGCAGTTCATGTCCGTGACTTACGGGGCAGGCGGGTCAACACGGGACCGGACCCTGGCCACGCTGAAAGACATGGTTCGGGAAACTGGCGCGCCACTGGCGGGACATCTGACTTGCGTCGGAGCCTCCAAAGAAGAGGTCAATGCCGTGGCTCAGGCATACTGGGATGCAGGTGTGAAGCACATCGTGGCCCTGCGTGGTGATCCGCCGCCGTCAGCCGGGGGTGTGTATGAGCCTCATCCGGAAGGTTATGCCGGGGCTGTGGATCTGGTGCGTGGATTGAAGGAGATAGCGCCTTTCGAAATCTCCGTTGCGGCTTATCCGGAAACCCATCCTGCCGCTCTCAATCCTCAGGCGGATCTGGAGCATCTACGGGCGAAGATTGACGCTGGAGCAGACCGGGCTCTGACACAGTTTTTCTTTGAAGCGGAGACGTTCCTGCGATTTCGGGACCGTGCAGCTGCGATTGGAATCGAGCGTCCGATTGTGCCAGGTATTCTCCCTATAGGGAGCGCAGCGCAGGCATGGAAGTTTGCCGAAATGTGTGGCGCCAACGTGCCGAAGTGGATGCGGGATCTGTTCGATGGTCTGGACGAGACGCCGCAGACACGTGCGCTTGTTGCAGCGACCGTGGCGGATCGTTTGTGCCAGACACTGAAAGCGGAAGGTGTGGAACAATTCCATTTCTATACGCTGAATCATGCAGATACGGCGTCTGCTCTTTGCCGCCTTCTCGGGTGTCGTCCGCTCTGAAGGGGAGAGGGCTGGATTTCCTGTGCGAACGGGGTGACAAAAGGGAATGACAAGATTCCCGATCGTTCTTCTCGACTACGATGGTACGCTGGCGGAAACGCAGCCGGCCATTCTTCGCAGCCTGAAGGAAGCTTTTGAGGCCAGTGGCTACGAAGCGCCGTCTTCGGACGCTCTCAAGAAGCAACTGGCCAAGGGCGGCACGCTTCAGACGCTCTTTCAGGCCGTTGTCCCCAAGAGCGATGACGAGGCCGCAGGAGCTTTTGTTCGCCATTACCGGGCCTGTTATCCCAAGGCGGATCAGGAAGAGACAGTGTTGTTTGATGGCGTAAAGTCAGTTCTGGACACGCTGAAGGGCAAAGGGGCCACCCTGGTCATCCTGAGCAACAAGCATGCACCAACAGTTCATCACAGCATTGAGCGTTTTGGGCTGGGAGAATGGCTCAGTGGTGTTATCGCTTCCGAGCCGCAGTATCCACACAAGCCAGATCCGCGCGTCATGACGGATCGTGTGCGTCCCCTGTTTCCGGATGCAAAGGCTTCAGAGTTTCTGATGGTGGGGGATACGACCGCCGATCTGACTTTTGCCCGTAATGCAGGGATTGCAGGCTGCTGGGCAAGTTATGGTCACGGTTCTGCACAGCAGTGCATTGATCTCAAGCCAGATTACCGGATCGACCGCGTGACCGATCTTCTGAACGTCGTCAGCCTGTAACAGATCGGCTCAGCCCTTCGGGGCTGGGCCAATACTTCCGCGTTCAATCAACTGGGTCTTCAGAATGACATTCTGGCGCCCATCCTGCTGAACGAGAAGGCGCACGGCTTCCATGCCCTTTTGCTCATGGGGCTGACGGATGGTGCTGAGATCAGCTGCTTCGGCTGCCGGAATGTCGTCGAAGCCGAAAATTGACACATCCTGCGGGATACTGAGGCCTGCGGCACGAACGGTCTGCATGGCGCCGATCGCGACACGGTCACTCATGGCGAGGATTGCTGTGGGACGTTCAGGCCGGTTGATGAGAAACCGGGCGCCTTCAGCACCAGCTTCTTCGGAATTGATGGGAATTTCCCAGGCCGGAACTGTTTCCGGGGCAATGCCAGCTTCCTGAAGAGCTGTCAGGTACCCTTCCAGGCGCATGGCAATCGTACTGTGAGCAATATTGGCGCGGCGCTTCGCGGTCAGGATACCAAAGTAATCGTCATGCGCTGTTTTAAGAGACAGGATTCCGAAGCGGCGATGTCCAAGCTCCAGGAGTGTCTTGGCAGCTTTGTAGGCAGCATCCTTGTCATCAATGCCAACATACGGAATGCCATCAAGCCGTGGTTGATCTACGACCACCAGCGGTACATTTCTCTGTTGAGCCATCATGACGCACCGGCTGTCAGGGGCAACGGAATACAGGATATACCCGTCCACGGCAGCATTCCCCAGCGAAACGGGGGTGTTCATGTTGCGAAGGCTGCTGCCAGCAGAAATCAGTGCCAAATCGGTTTCGAGTTCGTTGCAGCTTTTGGCGACACCATTCAAAACAGTCAGAACTGCTGGATCCGAAAAGGCGTAGGGCAGGTCTTCGCTGAAAAGAAATCCAAGTGCGCCAGCATGTCCCGTCGCGAGCTGCTTGGCTGCTGGGTCCGGGCCGGTGTAGCCCATGTCCTGCGCGGCGGCGAAAATCTTTTCCCGCAGGGCCGCAGAAAGCTGACCGGGGCGGATATAGGCGTTCGAGACGGTCGTGTGAGACACCCCGACCTGTGCTGCTACGTCCTTGAGGGTAACTTTGCGGCGGCCGTGCTGACGGGTGGTTTTCATGGACTGTCCAATAATGAAAGCGGGCCTTTTACGCAATCCTGATAGGTACTGCGCAGACCCGTCAAGGCTAAGGCCCTGAAAACAAATACTAGCCTGCGTGTTTCCATTCCGTCTTCACAATTACGACAGGACAGCTCAGAAAGATCATTCTTTGGGTTTGGAAACAGTATCGCTCTTCTTGGGGAGTGGTTCGAACATGGCGCGACATTTCGGGCTGAGCTGATCCAGCTTTTTCTTCATGCAGGCAGTAATCTTGGCTTCGTTGGGAATGGCGAATGTGCAAAGCCGGATTGCATCGCCCTGACAGGCCTGTTTCTGCTCGTCGCGTGTTGCCGCGTTAGCAGAGCCAAGGGCAAGTCCAGCCAGATAGGCTAGGATCACAAGATAACGGGTCATGGTCCGCCTCCTTTCCATGTAAAAGCGTCTGGCGAAGAAAGCAGTTTCCGGCCTGGTTGGGGTGTCGTCAAGAAGATGACGATGATGCACAAATAGACCTGAAACAGTCCTCTTTGATTTACCGTGACAAGGGCCGGACGATACGGGCAAAGCGGGCACCATCCTGCGAGGCCGCCTGAGTATTCGCCTTGCGCAGAGGCGTTGCGGCCGAAGGGGTAACGGCCTGTCCATCCGGGCGCAGGGTCATCAGAAGCATCCGGGCGCGGGCAGCGTCCGGCGTATCAGCCATGCAGTAACTGATGGCGCGGGATTCACGCTGCGACTCAATCAGCCCACTGCGTCGCAAGGTGCCAAGGTGCTGGCTCAGTGTGGGCTGCCCGATTCCCGTCATGGTTTCGATTTCGCTGACGGCATGCGGGCCATCCAGGAGTGCTGACAGGATCGTCAGACGCTGGGGTTGCGCCAGAAGGCGGAGCCATTCGGCAAGATTACGGCTTTCTTCAAGTGCGAGCAGAGTCATGAGCGGGGCTTTTTCGGCTGAAGGAACCAACTCGGGCCGGCCTTCTGAACGGCCTCCTGGGTTTGTGGTGGCGGAGCGATGGCAGGCTCACCGGGTTGCCATCCCTCGGGTGTGAGGATGTTGGATCGATCAACTTCCTGCAGCGCGCAGAGGACACGTTGCAGCTCTGCAACCGAGCGCCCGACGCTGGCCGGATAGTTGATGATCGTGCGAATGATGCCCGTAGGATCAATGAAAAACACGGACCGGACCGTGGCGCTGTTCTGGGCTTCGAGATCTATCATTCCATAAGCCCGGGCCACTTCCATCGAAGGATCTTCCACGATTGGAAATGGGACACGGACATTGAAGCGCTCTTCAATGGCTGAAATCCATGCCAGATGCGCGGGCAGGCTGTCTGCGGACAGGCCAAGCAGAACACAGTCCCGTTCTCGGAAAGCAGGCTCCAGTTTGGAAAGGGCAATGAACTCGCTCGTGCAGACAGGCGTAAAGTCTGCAGGATGTGCGAACAGCATCACCCAGCGTCCGCGCAGGGAACTCAGTACGAATTCACCGTGTGTCGTACGGGCCGTGAAATCCGGGGCTTCATCCCCAATACGAAGCGTCGGGAAGGAAAGATCGTCAGTGATGGGGCCTGTCATGGTCCTGTTCCAGCTTGTCCGGGTCTTGACGTTTGATAGTTAATGACTTTAATAAACACAGAATTGATTTTTTTGAAATGCTTAACTCCGGGGGTGAAAACGTCATGCGCGATGCTGCCATTGAAGCTGCGACCGCCCAGATCAGGCGTGTGCAGAACGGTGAGGTTCCGTCCCCTGTAGTTTGCACGTTCTTTGACGAAGCCACAAATACCGCCAGCCACGTTGTTCACTGCCTTGTCACCCGTCGCGCTGCGATCATTGATAGCGTACTTGATTACGACGCCGCCGCGGGCCGGACATCCAACGGTTCTGCCCAGGTGATTGTGGAGTATGTTCGCCGGGAAGGGCTGACCGTCGACTGGCAACTCGAGACGCATGCTCATGCCGATCATCTCTCGGCTGCACCATGGTTGCAGGAACAGCTCGGTGGACAGCTGGGAATTGGCGCGGACATCATTCGTGTTCAGAATGTTTTCGGCAAGATTTTCAACGCTGGCACGCGTTTTGCGCGCGATGGGTCCCAGTTTGATCGGCTGTTCAGGGATGGGGAGACTTTCGCGCTTGGTGAAATTCCAGTGACCGTCCTGCATGTTCCGGGTCATACGCCTGCGGACATGGCGTTCGTTATTGGAAACTCCGCCTTTGTCGGGGACACGATTTTCATGCCGGATTTTGGCACGGCCCGTGCGGATTTTCCGGGGGGCGATGCCCGTCAGCTTTTCCGGTCCATTCGCCGTCTGTTGTCCCTGCCTCCGGAAACGCGTTTGTTCCTCTGCCATGACTACAAGGCTCCGGGTCGTGACGAGTATGCGTGGCTGACGACGGTTGCCCTTGAACGCGAGTGCAATATCCACGTTCATGATGGCATCAGCGAAGACGAGTTCGTGTCCATGCGGACGACGCGAGATGCAACACTGGCGATGCCAAAGCTTCTGATGCCGTCCGTACAGGTCAACATGCGAGGTGGCCACATGCCCGAGCCGGAAGCGGATGGCATCAGCTACATCAAGATTCCCGTCAACCGCATCTGAGCGGAACCATATTCATCCATTTTTACCGTCACCGGAGAGGTAATCATGCCCACAAACCACATCACGGAACGCTATGCTGTGTCCCCTCAGGTGGCGCCGCAGGATGTTGCTGTTCTGAAGAGCGAAGGTTTTCGCAGCATTATTTGCTTCCGGCCGGACGGTGAGGCACCGGATCAACCAGAAGCCAAGCTGGTGGCCGATGCTGCAAAGGCCGCGGATATGGCATTTGTCACCATCCCGGTGAAGGCGGGGACGGTGCCTGATGACTCTCAGATCCAGGCAACCCGTGCAGCGCTGGCGTCCCTTCCTTCGCCGATCGTTGGATATTGTCGCTCTGGAACCCGCGCTGCTCAGATCTGGGCATTGGCAGAGGCTGGCACGCGTCCAGCCAGCGACATTCTTGCGGATGCTGCGCGGGCGGGTATTGATCTGGGTGGTTTGAAGTCTCGCCTTGAGGCCGTGCCGGCACCGTCCATGCCGTCTCGCGAAGGTGCACGTCACTTTCAGGTCCTTGTCATTGGTGGTGGGGCTGGGGGGCTGTCGGTTGCGGCAAGCCTTCTGAAGCGTGACTCGGCTCTCGCGCTAGGGATTGTGGAACCATCCGAAGAGCACTTCTACCAGCCGGGCTGGACGCTGGTTGGTGGCGGTATTTTCAAGGCCGCACAGACGCGTCGCCGTGAGCAGGATCTGATTCCCAAGGGCGCGGTCTGGCTGCGAAATGCCGTGGAAATCTTCCGCCCGGAAGCGCGTGAGGTTGTGCTGAATGACGGGACGGTTCTGTCTTACGATGCCCTGATTGTCGCAACCGGGATTTCCCTGAACTGGGACGCTATCCCGGGCCTTAAGGAGACCCTCGGCAAGAACGGTGTGACCTCGAACTATCGCTACGATCTCGCGCCCTATACCTGGCAGCTGGTGGAGCAGTTAAAAGGTGGCAAGGCCATTTTCACGCAGCCTCCCATGCCTATCAAATGTGCGGGTGCGCCGCAAAAAGCCATGTATCTGGCTTGCGATGCATGGCGTCGTCGGGGCGTACTGAAGAGCATTTCGGTCGACTTCAATACGGCAACGCCTGCCCTGTTCGGCGTTAAGGAATTCGTTCCTGCATTGATGAACTATGTGCGCGATTATGATATCGCTCTGCATCTCGGTTCAAAGCTGGTCGAAGTGAATGGGCCTGAGCGGATTGCCGTGTTCGAGCGCAAGACGGAGACCGGTATTGATCGTGTGGAATGTACGTTCGACATGCTGCATGTCGTACCGCCGCAGGTCTCCCCGAAAGTGGTGCGTGAAAGTGCGATTGCCGGTTCGGATGGCTTCGTGGAGGTCAATCCCGAGACGTTGCAGCATGTCCGCTATCCACAGGTCTTCGCTCTTGGGGACGTGATTGGCACGTCCTGCGCCAAGACGGCAGCGGCTGTGCGGGTTCAGGCTCCTGTGGTGGCAACGAACGTTCTGGCGTTCCTGAAGCGCAAGGATCCGGTTTCGGGATACGGCGGCTACGGTGCGTGCCCATTGACGGTGGAGAACGGCAAGATCGTACTGGCTGAATTCTCCTACGGCGGAAAACTGGCGCCAACGCTTCCGAAATGGCTGCTGAATGGCCAGAAGCCAACCCGTCTGGCCTGGTGGCTCAAGAAATACGTCATGCCTGCTCTTTACTGGAAAGGCATGCTCAAAGGGCATGAGCTCTTCGTCGCGCCGGAACCGTTGAAGCCCGGCAAGAAGTGATCGTCAGCCAGCGCAATGCACATCGCGATTGAACTGTTCTGTGGCGTCATCATCGGTTTCACACTTGGATTGATTGGCGGGGGTGGTTCCATCCTCGCTGTTCCCCTGATGGTCTATGTGGTGGGTGTAAAAAACCCCCACGTTGCCATCGGTACCAGTGCCATGGCGGTGGCCGTGAATGCGCTGGCGGGTCTTGTCAGTCATGCGGGGCAGAAAACCGTCAAGTGGCGGTGTGCTGCCGTTTTTGCACCTTTTGGCGTTGTTGGGGCGTTGGTGGGTGCGGCTCTGGGCAAGGCCGTGGATGGCCAGAAACTACTCCTCTGCTTCGCCATTCTTATGATTGTTGTGGGCATTCTGATGCTCCGGGGGCGCCGGAATCCGGGGATTGCCGGGGCCGCCTGTAACCGCGACAACATGCCCAAAGTCATGGCCAGTGGACTGGGAACAGGCCTCCTGTCCGGGTTCTTCGGAATTGGGGGAGGGTTTCTGATCGTACCATCCCTGGTTGCCTGCACACGGATGCCTATTCTGAATGCGATTGGCACTTCGCTGGTGGCAGTCGCGGCTTTTGGTGCCAGTACAGCCCTGAGTTACATGCTGTCGGGCTATGTAGACTGGGTCATGGGGGCGCTGTTTGTGGTGGGCGGCGTCGTGGGCAGCACACTGGGAACTTCTGCCGCTCGCCGTCTGGCTGGGGCAGGGAGTACTCTGACGACGTTTTTTGCGGGCGTTATCTTCGTTGTTGCAAGCTACATGATCTGGCAAAGCCTTGCGGCTCTCTGACACCTTGCCTTTAGACGCACGAATGTTTTTCATTCAAAGCCTGCCTGATGAGTTCAGGCAGGCTTTTTCTTTTGGTGGTTTTTGAGTTCAAGTGACATCATTTCGCATATCAAGAATCTTTACTCTTAATGAATTTAGTTAATTTTAATGTATTGCGAGGCGGACACTCCGTCCTCACATCTGGTTTTCCATTTCCGTAAAACCACAACGAAGCGCCACTTTTGGTGAAACGGAAATTTTAGTCGTCAGGCCAGCATCTCATTGGAGAAACGGTCTTTTTCCATGTTCCATTCCTTAACCGTTATGACATACTACACGTGATATTGAAGCACGGGGGAGAGAATGGTGGCGGATGTCGGTCAGAGATTGCGGCTTGTTCGTGTCGCAAGGAACCTGTCCCAGCGGGAACTGGCCAAGCGCACAGGTGTCACCAATTCTACCATTTCCCTGATTGAATCAGGAGACATGAACCCCTCGATAGGCACGTTGAAGCGTGTTCTTGACGGTATTCCTGTCACGCTTGGCGATTTCTTCAGTTTCGAGACAGAAGGGCAGGAAAAATATTTTTACCCCGCCGAAGACCTGACAGAGATCGGACAAAAAGGCGTGTCCCTGCGGCAGGTTGGGGGCAATCTGTTCGGTCGTGCCCTTCAGGTCCTGCATGAGCGTTATGAGCCGGCATCTGGTACCGGTGTTGCATATGCTCACGATGGGGAGGAGGCCGGTGTCGTTATCCGCGGGCAGGTGGAAGTCACCGTGGAGAACCAGACCCATATTCTTGGGCCGGGGGATGCGTATTACTTTGACAGCCGCAAGCCCCATCGCTTCCGCTGTATCAGCGAAGAGCCCTGCGAACTGATCAGCGCATGTACGCCACCGACATTCTGATCAGTCGCCTGTTAAAACAGAAACATGATGGATGTGTGTATTCTCAAGGATGAAGAGGGCGGTTTTCCCGGAATCCATCCCTGAGATAATGCTGTAGAGCGCCAATTGTGTAGTGCTGCTTCACATCAGGATTGGCCTCAAGATAGGCGTTGTTGTTCCACAACGTGGTTGCCAGCCTTGGTCCTTCGACGAAATTGACCGGGGTTGCGCCGGCCCCCACAAAGACACGCACACTGCCATCATAGAGATGGGCGTATTCATCAGCAGTGACGAGAAGTGCCTCAACAGCATGAGCGCCTTCTGCGTGGGGCTGGGCAAGATAGGCGCGCAGAGCAGCTTCGTCGTCCGCATCAACCAGGCCGACCACCTTGTTCTTCAGGCGCTCTCTCCAGGCCTGATAGGGAACGTGGTGGTCATGCAGATAAGTGAAAGCAGTACTTTTGAACTCATCCCGAATGGCTGAGCGGGGTTCGTGCTGTCCATTATCGCAAACTGAGATCGTTTTGGCTGCGACAAATCCTTTGTGGAAATGGCGGATGGGAGAGTACCAGCCGGTCTGACCTGGAACATTGAAAAGAGATGTATCAATTCTGAGCGCACAGTCTGTGCCTCTCAGGGCATCAAGGCCTACATGAATGGCGGCCTTGTCCAAGGAGAGGCCGTCTTCCGTAAAGATAGCGAGAAGCTCATCGCAATCGACGGGCAGCGCAAAATCATAATCATGATTCCCGTCCCAACTGTGGATGATATTGGTAAAATGGCCACCCTTGTTATGAAAATCATGCGGCTGGTTCAGATCTTTTCGAACCAGAACGCCTCGCTTTTCGGCGCTGTCCAGAATGGCAATTGTTTGGGGATCAACAGAGCCGTTATCAAGAATAGTCAGATTTTCGAAACCGAAAAGCCAAGCATAATGCGCAATCCAGCGAGCGAGCATGGTACCTTCATCTCGCTGCATCATTACAACGCGCACAATAGCCATGTTTTTACTCTTCCCAATGCTTCCGGATATGCGATGCAGGCGGGCCGGTCAGGGTCTGATTGCGAAGGCAGACACGCCTTGGCTGCAATATATAAAGAAGTTTGACCTGCTTCGCTATCCTGTGGGGAGAGGTGAAAGAGGTGCCAACGGCTTAAGGTTCCCTGCTCACAATTTCATGAGGGGTGTTTTTTCCAGGAAACGCACCAATCTTAAGCCTTGTGGAAAGCCTCTCGATTTCGTTAAGGCTAGAGGCAAGACCTTTTTCAACAGGGAGGCCGGGTATGTCCCAGTCGTCATCTTTAGCGGTAAAGGAAATCTTTCCGCCGCATCTCGGAGATATGAAGGTGGCGCGTTCGCCTGGTAGGCCCGTCAATCTTCTTCTGAAAGACACGATTCTGTCAGCGATCGCCACGGTTCTGACCGAAGAGGGCTATCAGGGGCTGACCATTGGCAAAGTGGCGAAAGCGGCGGGGGTTTCCACGGCAACCGTTTATCGGCGTTGGCCAACGAAACAGGCCATGTTCTTCGATGCGATCCGTCAGTGGAAAACCAGTCTGACACCGGATATCGACACGGGAAGTTTTCTTGGAGATGTGGATCAGCTTGTTGAAGCGCGTATCCGCTTTCTTGCAACCCCACTTGGGCGTACCTACGGCACTTTGCTGGGCGAGGCGGTCCACAACCCGCAATTCGGGACTGTTCTGCGTGAGGTCAGCATCGAGCCTGCACGGGCACAGATGCGCTGCTTTCTGGAGCGCGCAAGACAGCGGGGAGAAGCCGGGTTCTGTTATCCAGCTGATACGGTTCTGGACATGCTTCTCAGCACTATTCACTTCCGCGCAATGGACACCTTGTGGAACTGCACTCTGGAGACAGAAGCGAATATCCGGGACCTCCAGGGTCTGATCCGTTGTTTGGTTGGAACCCGCCAGTAAGCGGGCACAACCCCCTTTGTTGATGTCAGAAGTTGCTTGAAATACGGCCGCCAATAAATCGTGGCGTGCCGGGAATATAGAAGTACGTTGTCGTCGCCATGCCGCCACTTTCGAAATACTGGCGGTTCAGGATGTTCGAAGCGTACACCGTGGCTTCCCAGTGCCCCGAGGCGGGGCGCAGGGTCGCGTGAGCTCCAAGCAGGAAGTAGGGTGGCAGGCGATAAAAGCCCGTCCCTCCGACAGCAATGGCCTGACTGCCACGATATGACCAGTCTGGCCCGATATCGAGGCCTAGTCGATCTGTCAGGGCCTGACGCCATTCGGCTTGCCCATTGAGGGTTAGCTTGGGCTGCCCGTTATCCACGCCTGCAAAATCGGTGGTAATGGCCTTCCAGACGCCTGTCTTGGCATAATAGGCGTTTGTAGCGGCGCGATTGACGTTCGGGAAATCCTGATAATTTCCACGCTGCCAACCAATATTCTGTGTGACGAAGATATGCCGGACCGGGTGCATTTCCACAGTGCCTTCAAAGCCCCAGCTTTCTGACTTCGGAACATTGGTGATTTCGCTGAGTGGTCCGTAATTCGGGATCATTACTGTCCCGACAACCTGCTGTCCGTGGAAATCATTATAGAATGCGGCACCGTTCAGGCGCAGTTTTCCGGGGATTGGGTCGCTTTTGAAGCCGACCTCATGGGTCAGGACTGTCTCCGGGCCGAAGGGATCAAGCTGGGCCTGGATCTGGGTATTGTTGGCGCTGAAACCGCCCGGTTTGAAGCCCTTGCTCAGCTTGTAATACACCATGGTGCTTTGAAGCATCTGCCACGATACGCCGATCTGT
Organism: Gluconobacter thailandicus F149-1 = NBRC 100600; assembly: GCF_000964465.1. Classification (GTDB taxonomy): domain Bacteria; phylum Pseudomonadota; class Alphaproteobacteria; order Acetobacterales; family Acetobacteraceae; genus Gluconobacter; species Gluconobacter thailandicus. Next base: position 78,852 of record NZ_BANH01000040.1, read on the forward strand.
CCCGCGAACTGGGCAGATGCCGTACTTTCAGGCTGGAAGATACGTGTTGAACGGCCAAAGATTTCAGATTTCAGACCTGTGAGTGAGCGGTCATCAATTTCGTGCAGAAGTCCGCCAAACAGCGTGACGTTATGAGGCAGGCGATAGCTGATATGGCCGAACTCGGATGTGCTTTCCTGATTCATCCCGAAATTGGTGGACATCATGTATCCGCGCGCAGTGTAGTTCGTGTAATCGAACAGAAAGCGCTGTTTCATCCGGCTGCGCTGATAGAACGCGCCGACAACCCATTGCAGACGGCTGGATGGATCGCGGGATGAGAGCCGAAGTTCCTGCGTAAACGCGTTTGCGCTGATGGTGCGGTACGTATCGGCCTGTGAGGCTGACGTTGCATCCTGATCTGTGTATTCGCCCTGGCGTTCTGTTTCAAAGGCGCTGATGGACGTGATTTTGGCAAAGCCCAGATCGCGGTCGATATGAAGATCCCAGCCCCAGAACTGGTTGTGCTCGCTCGGTTTGAGGCTGCGGGGACGGCCGATCAGATCGGCAAACTGAGGCCTCAGAGACCATTCAGCCTGCTGCCGTCCCAGTGAGGGCAATCCCTGGGAGCCGATCAGACGATAAACCGGAACGCCGGTAACGACTTCGCTGTTGTCCTGCACGAAATGACCGGACAGCATGATGGTCGTCCGGCTGTCAGGACGCCAGCGGAGCTTGCCACGCAGAGCCCAGGAGTCTGCATCGCCCAGATGGGCTCCCGTGAGGGGATTGGTCTGCCAGCCGCCACCCTGTCGGGTTTGACCGGAAAGGCGGAAATCGAGTCCCTTCGCCAAGGGGCCGGACACGTAGGCTTCGCTTCGGCTGCGGGCATAGGACGCAATGTCTTCGCTGGCGCCATAATGCCAGGTGCTCGTCGGATCTGCCGTGCGAAAACGGACTTCACCGCCTGTGTCGGACTGTCCATGCATGGTGCCGACCGGGCCCGGTGTGACCGTTGCATCTGCCAGGTCGAACATCAGGCCGCTGGCCATGGTCGAGAATGCGAAGGGCACGTCATCGAAATAGGTCAGAACGGTTGGAATGTTGTTTTGGGTAAAGTCGTTGAAACCCACGCCGCGAAGATAAAAATTCGTGGAGGCCGTTCCGTTGATGGACTGAATGGTCAGATTGGGGGCAACGCGCTCAATGTCCCGTAACGTCACGACGCCGCGCTCGATAAGATGCTCTGCGGTCAGTCGTGTATCGGCGTCCGGCTGTTTCTGGGCTGACTGAAATGCAAAATCCGTTCTCTTGACGCTGACCTTGATGGTTTCATCCGCATGAGCCTCAAGAGATTTCGGCGCGGAGTGCCTCTGTTCCTTTTGGGGTAGATGGATAGGGCGTGTTGCTGCGAGGGTTGATGAGGCGCTCAGGAGACTGACGCCCAAAAGAAGAACCCTGCGGAACGACATGGGAAAAGATACTCTTCTGAAAGGAAAGTGCCGGGCAACGGCAGAATTGTGGCTTTTATATCTCACCGGGACGCCAGAGCAAACAATCAGGAGGAAAAGAGTCCGCTTCCGCTTGATCTGTTATGATATAACATAATAGAGACTTGGCGCTGAAAATCTCTTTCGCCTGTTGAGGACGTCATGTTGCCTTTTGTGTCTGCCCGATCCTTCCTTGTGCTTCTTGGATGCATGACGGCTCTGTGTGGTGCTGCCCACGCGCAGGAAACGACGACAGGAACAACAGGTACCGATACGGAGACCTCACGTTCCAGCTTCGGCCATTCCGACGACCAGCATGGTACGACCGTGACGGAAACCAGTCGGCAGGGTGAGGACAATATTGTCGTCAATGCCCATCTGGAGCGTGCCCGCGATGCGCTCCAGTCTTCCACGGGTGCCACGACCTATCATTTCAGCCGTCAGGATATCGAGACCAATCCGGGTGGCGATAATGCTCCACTCACTTCCGTCCTGCTTCAGGCTCCGGGTGTGGCGCAGGATAGCTATGGTCAGATCCATATCCGTGGCGATCATAACGAAGTTCAGTTCCGTCTGGACGGTGTAGCACTTCCGGAAGGCATGAGTGTCTTTGGTCAGGCGCTGATGACCCGATTTGCCCATTCCATGTCCCTGACGACGGGCGCGCTGCCCAGCGAGTATGGATTTCTTCAGGCTGGTGTGATCGATATCAACACCAAGAACGGTTATTCCGACCCCGGTGGCAGCATTTCCATCTACGGCGGTGCGCGCGACTATTTCTTCCCGTCACTTCAATATGGCGGTCACAAAGGGAAATGGGACTGGTTCGCGACGGCTGACTATGTTCACAACCGTGTTGGCATTGAAAACACGACCCCCAGCTTCAATGCGATCCACGATCTGACCAATCAGTATCACTTCCTCGGGCACGCCCGTTACACGGTTGATGAAAACACCCGGATCAGCCTGACGGCCGGTGTTTCGAATGCTGAGTACCAGCTTCCGAACAATCCGGGTCAGCAGCGCCAGTTTGCCAATCCGTCCTATCTTGGAAGCTCTCTGTCCCAGAACCAGTCTGGCATTGGGGACAGTGGAAGCCTGAGTGAGCATCAGAAGGAAATCACGGATTTCGGCATGTTGTCCCTTCAGAAGGACATGGGGCGTCTGAGCTTCCAGACGTCTGCCGTTCTGCGATACAGTTCCCTACGGTACTCGCCCGATCCGCTGGGCGATCTGGTTTATAACGGCATTGCACAGCGCGCGGCGCGTTCTGTCTTTTCAACCGGAAACCAGACGGATGCGACCTGGCAGGCCGCAAAAGATCATACTGTCCGTTTCGGCTACCAGATCTATGTCGAGCGGAATACGTCCAAGTCTGACTCAACTGTTTATACGCAGACGGGTGAAGATGAAGACGGCAATGCCGCTTACTCCGGCGATACGGCCAGCATTCATGATGGTTCCGGCCGCACTGGCTGGATGTACGGACTGTATGCTCAGGATGAGTGGCGTCCATTCAAAAACCTGACCATCAATTACGGTCTGCGTTTTGATGGCGTGGATGAGTACACGCATGCAAAGCAGGTCAGCCCACGCATCAACATCGTTTACAAGCCTTGGCATGGTGGAACCTTGCATGCGGGCTATTCCCGTTACTTCACGCCGCCGCCGTTCGAACTCGTGACCGGAACGGCCCTGTACAAATATACGGGCACCTCTGCACAGCCTGCGAACTACAAGAACAGCACGGTCAAAGCTGAACGCGACCATTACTTTGATGCTGGCTTCTCCCAGACGATCCTGCCGGGCTGGCATGCGTCGTTTGATGCCTACGTCAAACTGGCCAAGAACATGATCGATGAAGGGCAGTTCGGCTCCCCGGTCATCCTGTCGGTGTTCAACTATCGCCGCGGACAGGTGCACGGATACGAGTTCTCAACGGACTACACACGTGGGGCGTTCAGTGTGTACGGCAACTTCTCCTGGTCGCGTGCCATCGGCAAGGATGTGGTGTCCGGTGAATGGAACTTCGATCCGGACGATCTGTCATACATCAAGAAGCACTGGGTCCATCTTGATCATGACCAGCGCTGGACGGCGTCTGCCGGCACAAGCTACACGGCGTTCTACAAGACCGGGCATCCGCTGCGTCTGTCAGCAACGATGGTTTATGGAAGCGGTCTGAGAGCAGATGGCGCGACGCCAAACGGTGCGTCCGTCCCGCAATATGCGACGTTTAATCTGTCTCTTGTTCAATCCTTCAAGGATCTGTTTCACGTACCGTTCCTGAAGCAGACGCAGCTTCGTCTGGATGTGACGAACCTGTTCGACAAGACTTATCTCCTGCGTGATGGCAGCGGAATTGGCGTGGGCGCGCCGCAATATGGTCTGCGCCGCACGATCCTGACGGGTATTGATCAGCGGTTCTGAGATTCCAAAAAAAAGGGGCAGGCATGAGAATGCCTGCCCCTTTTTTTGTCCGTTTTTTTAAATGGCGGAAATTATTCCGCTACTTCCATATCCAGTACGAATGGATCATTGCGTATCCACGGTGGCCCGTCCAAATTCAGAATATGCGGGATCTGTGAAAGGGGAATAGCCTTGGAAAAATGCCATCCCTGAAAGAAGTCACACCCCATGAGCGCCAGCGCGTCTGCCTGCTCGGAGGTCTCTACGCCTTCCGCCACCACAACCCGCCCCATGCTATGCACGATATCAATAACGCCACGAATAATGGCGGTGTCTATTCCACGTTCCGTCACGCCGGCCGTAAAGACCCGATCGATTTTGACATGATCGAAGGTAACGGTTCGCAGGTGGGTGAGGGATGCAAAACCGGTTCCGAAATCATCCAGAGAGATCTGAATACCTGCCCGATGAAGTTTCTTCAGTTCATCAAGAATATGCTGGTTGTGCATTCCGAAAAGGATTTTTTCCGTGATTTCGATCGTGATTTTCTCGGCCGAAACGAAATATCGATTCATTTCCCGGAATAGTCTTTCCGTGAAATGATAGTCGCGGAAGTCATCGGACGTGACGTTGATGGAAACGCGGTCGAACGGTACTCCCTGCTTTGTCAAATGGCGGATGTCCATCAGGGCCTGACGAAGTACGAAATCTCCGATGGCAATGCTGAGTTCCGCGTCTTCAAAAGCCTCTGGAAAGTAATGTGGACCAAGGAGGCCGCGTTCTGGATGATCCCACCGCAGCAGAGCCTCAAAAGATGGACGCTTTTCCCGGTTGATAGGTAGAATCAGCTGATAAAAAAGCTTGAACTGCTTTTTCTTGAGGCCGATTTGAATCGCCTTACGCATGCGGGAGCGCCGTTCGGTCTTCTCCTTCATGAATTGTGCGTATTTCTTGATCCGGTTACGTCCTTCGGCTTTGGCTTCATAAAGCGCCAGATCCGCACAGCGCAGGATTTCACGTTTCCGGCTGTCGTTCAGGCGCGATACGGCGTAACCCAGACTGGCGCTGCAATGATGCGTCAGGCCGCCTCCCCGGAAGCGGAAGCGCATATTCTCAAGAATTTTCTTAAGCTGGATTTCAAATGTCTGCGGCTCATCCGACACCATGATGATGGCGAATTCGTCGCCGCCGATGCGTGCAATGAAACAGTCCGGAGACTGAAAAGTCTTCAGTCTGTTGGCAATTCGCTTGAGCAGTCGATCGCCGGATTCATGACCGGACGTATCGTTGATGGCCTTGAAGGTATCAATATCGAGAAGGCACAGGCAGACATACCGGTTATCAGGATGTTCCCGGGTAAAGAGATCTTTGAGGTACTGCGAGAACGATGTGCGATTGGAAATATTGGTGAGGAAGTCCGTATTCACGGCGACCTGCAGCTTGACCCTGTTGGCAGTCAGGCGCTGCTCAGCATGTTTGCGAGCGGTAATGTCAAAGCGGATGGCAACGTAATTTGTTACTTTTCCGTTTGCGGCGCATCGCGGAACAATAGTTGTATCGACCCAGTAAAGCTGACCGTTTTTACGCCGGTTGCAGATTTCACCATGCCAGACCCCACCTTGAGCAATGGTCCGGTACATTTTCTGGAAAAAATTCGAATCGTGAACGCCGGAATGAAGCATCCGGTGATCCTGGCCAATCAGTTCATCACGCGGATATCCACTGATTTCCACAAATTTGTCGTTGGCTGAGAGTATCCGGCCGCGTATATCTGTAACTGCGACAATGGCTGAGCAGTCAAGGGCATGAAGAACAAAAGAGTCGTGTGCACTTTCAGACCAGGCCTGAAGTGATTCGATGTAAGTTCTGAAATCCTGCTCTTGAGAAGGCATTACAAATTCTGTCCCGCTGGTCCGTAAGATGTGAGTGTTGCGAGAAAAGCACTAACAAAATGATAAAAACCAGGTTTTTCCTGAGTTGTCTCTATAAAAAGACAATAAAGCAAGAACTGTTTCTTAACAGACGGGCATCTTTAAAACAGAACAGTTTCAAATGCCAGAAACACATTCATATAATGTTTTCTGGCATGGTGGAAAAAGAGGCTTAGAGTGCTCCTTCCCAGCCTCCTCCCAGAGCGCGATACAGATGAGCCATTGAAATCGATACTCCGGCCCGTGCTTCAGACAGGGCACTTCGTGTCGAAAGAAGCGCGCTCTGTGCTGTCAGGACATTCAGGAAATCCCCGGCACCTTGGCTGTACTGAAGCTGGGCAATGTGAACGGCTGTTTCATTCTCGGTGACACTTTCTTCCAGTCGCTTCTGACGCTCCTGAGCGGTGCTTAGATCCGTCATGGCGTCATCGATTTCTTCCCAGGCATGCAGAATTGTTTTCTGAAGCGCGATCACGGCTTCTTTCTGCTGTGCTTTGCGAAGATGAAGCTGGCCAGTCAGGCGACCGCCCTCAAAGAGAGGCAGCGTCATGGTCGGACCGAAGCCATACTGACGTGATGCCCAGGACCCGAGCCCGCTGAACTGGAGAGCCTGAATATCGAGGCTGCCGGAAAGGGTGATGCGGGGATAAAAGTCCGCAATGGCAACGCCGATACTGGCCGTCGCAGCATGGAGGCGTTCCTGTGCGGCACGAATGTCCGGTCGGCGATCTGCCAGCTGTGAGGGGAGGCCGGTCGGGATGGTTGTGGGCACAGGCGGAATGGCACCGGGCTTGCCGAGGGTACTGGCCAGTGCTCCCGGTTCGCGTGCGACAAGGAAGCTGAGGGCATTGATGAGATGCACTTCCTGACTTTTCAGAACAGGAAGACGGGCCTCGAAACTATGCATTTGCCCGCGGGAATAGGCGACATCAAGTTTGGTCGCTGTTCCCTGGGTAAAGCGCAGATTTGTCAGATCGACACTATGACGTGCGATCTCGATACTCTGCTGCGTGATGGCGATCTGGGCCTGAATATTCCTGAGTGCAATATAATTCTGGGCTGTTTCCGCCATCAGGGAAACAAGCACATTGCGCTGCATGTCTTCCGTGGCGTGCATCGCGGCAGTGGCAGCTTCAACCTGCCGGCGGACATGTCCCCAGAAATCCACTTCCCAGGATGCGCTCAGCCCATATTGTGGAAGGTTGAACGCAGGGTTGCCCTTGGCGCCATCAGCCGCCGCCGGTCCGAAACCCTGTGCTCCGCTGGCAACGTCCCCTGGACTGGCCTGCTCGGTTGTTCCGAGAAGACCAAGGATACCATTGGTGCTGGCACGCTCGCGCGCATAGGACGCGGCACCATCCAGTCGCGGCATTTGTGCCGCACTGGCAATACGGCGCTCCGCCTGACTTTCGGCAAGGTTCAGGGCGGCCGTTCGCAGGTCAAGATTGCTGCGGACAACATCGGCTTCTAGTTGCGTCAGCACTGGGTCGTTGTAAAGGTGCCACCATTGCGGATCGAGCGCGGCTTCGGTTGGGTGGTCTGTCGCTGGAGCGACACTCTCATGGTAGTGCGCAGGCGCGTTGTCGGAGGGCTTATGATAGTCCGGTCCGACCGTGCAGGCGCTCAGCGCTGTGACGGACAGAAGAGCAGCCATTCGTGGGGATAGAGAAAAGCGCATGGACTGTCTCACTGCCAGGCGTAACGGTTGTCACGGGCATGTGGGCCTTCCGGCTGCGAAGCCGTGTCCACTTCCGCTTCAACAGACATGCCAACGCGAACCTTGGTCGCCAGAGGCTGCCCGGCATCGAATGTCAGTTTGACGGGAACGCGCTGGACCACCTTCGTGAAGTTGCCTGTCGCATTATCCGGCTGGATCGCAGCAAAGGCTACGCCCGTCGCCGGTGCCAGACTGTCCACATGCGCGTGGAGCGGATGGCCGGGGAAGGTATCAACCCAGATGGTTGCCTGCTGGCCTGTCTGCATCTTGGTCAGCTGGGTTTCCTGAAAATTGGCCAGCACATAGGCTTTCTGAACCGGAACCACAGCCAGTAAACCGGTGCCCGGATGCACGTATGCCCCGACGCGTACGCCACGCTCGCCAACAATGCCGTCTACCGGTGCTGGAATGGTGCAGTAGGACAGGTTCAGCTCTGCCTGATGCTCGGCACTTTGAGCTTTGAGCAAGGCGCCCTGTGCACGCTGGATCTGAGCCTGAAGAACCGGAATTTGCTGTCGGGCACTATCAACACCAGCCTTGTCACGGGCGAGAGCGGCCATCGCTTCCCGAAGATGGGCATCCGCGCCCTGCTGTTGCTCGAGCGTGCTGGCTCCACCTGCGGAAAGATTATGGTAGCGGGTGGCGTTCTGCTGGGCGAAGGCCAGACTGGCTTCGTCAGCTTTAACAGTATCCGAAGCGGCGGCAATCAGGCTGTCCTGACGGGCAAGCATGGCCTGAAGGTTGTTCACATCGCCTTCTGCGGCTGCCACGTCGCCCTTGGCGGCGGCAAGGGCGGCGCGATAGTCGTCATCTTCGATATGGGCAAGTTCTTCGCCAGCGTGAACGTTTTCGTTGTCTTCCGCCAGAACGCGGTCGATCCGGCCGGAGACTTTGGGGGCAACGGTCGTGAAGTCAGCCGTGACATAAGCGTCATTGGTTTTCTGATGAACGCCGTCACCCACGAAGAAGCGGTCGGCGCTCCAGGCCAGTCCGGTCAGAACCACGACTGCACAGCCGGCGAGAAGAAGAGGCTTTCCATAAATCATGTCTGAGATATCCGGATCTTAATGTGCGGGGGCGGAGAGGGGAGCCGCCGGAACAGGAGTGGAGGCAGGAGCGGGAGCAGGCTTGGGCACCGGGCCCTTGCCGGGCGGATAAACGCGTTTTGGAAGAATGAAATTCAGAGCGACGTACCCCGCACACAGCACCGCAACGACGAAATAGATATCGGCCAGAGCGAGTACGACAGACTGTTCGTGCAGGTAGTGATGGAAGATTGCCAACGCATTCCGGGAGACATGCGCGGTATCTGGAGATGTGTTCTGGATCGCGTCTTCGATCGGATTGCCCATGCCGGACAGGGACGTCGCGTTATTGCCGGAGCGGTCCAGCAGCATGTTGGAGTGATACTGTTCGCGTCGTCGAAGCAGAATTGCAAACAGAGCCGCACCAACGGCGCTGGCCATCCCCTTGAGCATGTTTACCATGCCGGAAATGAATGGCCCGTCCGCCGGCCCGAGGGACATGGTTGCCAGTACCAAAACGGGAATGACCACCATGGGCTGTCCCACGACCTGTAGGCCTTGCAGAAGATAGAAATTATCCCGCACCCAGTCCGGCGTGAGCCAGGTTCCAAGGAACGCCGCCAGCCCGAGGCAGCTCATGCCAATGCCGAGCAGATAGCGGCAGTCTACTGATCGCATGTTGCAGAGGGCCGCTGTTAGCGGAAGCATGATGAGCTGCGGCAGGGCCACCATCAGCGCGATAGGGGCTGTCTGGGACGGGCGGTATCCACGAACTTCCGCCAGATATGTGGACGGAATTTGTATCATCAGACTGCAGATGACCAGAACACCGACAAGGGTCAGCATAGACATCGCGATGTTCCGGTTTTTCCAGTACTGAAGCCGGAAGAACGGACTGTGATGATGCCATTCGTGGAACAGGAAGCCCACAAACAGCGCACCGCCCCAGAACGTCAGATGGGAAATGATCGGAGAGCGAAACCAGTCCAGCCGGTCGCCCTGATAAAGGACTGTGACCACGCAGAGAATGGACGGCACACCAATGAAGAAGCCGCGCCAGTTGAACTTCATGAACCGTTCGAGATGCACAGGGTCCCTGGGAAGGCCGTAAGCCATCATGGCGATGGCGATCGCACTGAGGGGAATGACCTCCCAGTACAGCCAGTGCCAACCGAAATGCTCGAACCACAGGGCTTCCAGCGGGCTACCCAGATTGGGGCCGAATGTTGCACTCATGGCGTATCCGCCCACCCCAAACACTTTGATGGGGGGTGGCAGATATTTGAGCATGACGGTCATGAGGACGGGTGGCAGACATCCTGCGCTGAGCCCTTGTGCGGCACGCAGGACGCACAGGGAAATCATGTCCGGCATGAAGGGCAGGGGAATGGATAGAAGAGCCAGAACCGCCGTCATGAAGATCGAAAACCGGTAGATCGAGAACGTCATGTAGAACCATGGCGTGAAGGCCATGGCAGCAATGTTGAACGCTTCGTATGTCGAAATGAACCACGTGCCTTCATCATGGCCAATATGCATGGCGCCGCGGATGTCCGACAGACCGATTTCGGTGATGTGCTCGTTGAAACCCGCAACGTGGACAGCCAGCAACATGCCAAGACACCCGATCAGGGTGCGCATCCCGAAGGGCGGCATATAGGACGGTTGCGCGGGGGGCGCTGCGGTTTGTGAAGGTGGTGCCATCAGCTGCTCTCTTGGTGTCTGAGCGCATCTATCAAGGCATGACGGGGGGCAGAAAACCCTCACTTCGGATAAGTGAGGGTTCCACTTTTCGGAAGACTGATCGAGAAGCCTTTCATTTCTGTATGTTGGACCGCACTATTCCTGTTTATGCTCACGGGAATGTTTCGCCTTGCAGACAGGAAGGACACCCCATGTCAGACAAGCAGCCTCTCGGACGCCGTTATGACCTGGATCTCCTGCGTTATCTTCAGGTGCTGGTGGAGGAGCAAAGCGTTTCCCTTGCTGCCCGCCGTCTCAAGGTGAGTGAACCGGCCATGAGCCGGCATCTCGCGCGTTTGCGGACCGTATTCGGGGATCCGATCCTTGTCATGTCTGGGCGGCGCATGGTGGCGACAGCCTTTGCCAATCGTATCCGGGATCGTGTGCAGACGCTCGTGCGGGAGGCGGATGATCTTCTCAATGATGGCGCTACGTTGAACCTGAAAGCCATGTCCCCAAAGTTCACCATCCGGGCAAATGATATTGTGGTGGGAGCATTCGGGCGCCCCATTCTTCAGGCGCTACAAAACGAGTGTCCTGATTGCCGGATTGTGTTCTCACCGGAATCGGAGGGGACGGCCAGCGAAGCTCTGCGCGGCAACAAGATTGACCTTTATATTGGGGCGACGGATGAACTGAGCCCGGAGATCATGCGTCAGACCCTGTTTGAAACATCGTTTAGCGCCCTGGTTCGGAAAGGGCATCCTATTCTGAAGGGTAAGATAACGCCTCAGTCTCTGGTCGCGTACGACCATGTGAGCGTGTCCAGAAAAGGACGGTCAAATGGGCCGATTGATGCGATTCTCAAGGAACGTTACGGGCTTTCACGCCGGATTGCGATGGTTGTTCCTACATACCATTCCCTGATCGCAGCCATTGGCGAGACTGATCTCATTCTGCCATTGCCCAGAACGGTCATTGAGCGTTTCCCTCTTGAACGCATGGGTTTGGACAGTTTCGAGTTTCCGTTCGAACTGCCGCCGGTGCGGCCTTTTCAGGCCTGGCATCCGCGTGTGGACATGGACCAGCTGCATCGTTGGCTGCGAGAAACCGTGCATCATGCTGTCCGGCAGGAACTGTGGCGCATTCGGCAGACATAAAATGTCTTAGAAATACAGCCTGTAATTATTGAGAATCATTTGCATTCGCACTCGTTCTGAGGAAGATAGCGCCAGTTTCGGCATGCAGATGTGATGTGCATGGCCTTGGAGGAAGCAGTTCCCGAAGATGCCGTCTGGTTGAATGCGGCGATGGCGGGGGGATTATTCCGGGTGATCAAGGCTGGCGACTGTCTCGTCTGTATGCTGTTGGCCAATCAGTCCAGGTGGTTTCATGCCTTCGAAAAACGAACATTTTAGCCCGCGATCTTTGAAAGATGGCCTGGTTTGCGCCGATGCTGGTCAGTCCTCCGCAGCGAAATGGCAGAAGCTGGCGCTCCTGGCTCTGGGAGCCGGGCTGGGCGTGACGGAAACCGGAGACGCAGACGCGCAGGATGCCGGAACTGCGAGCGACACCGCTTCAGTCAGCCTTCCCGCCGTCAAGGTTCATGGACAGGCTGAAACTGCCGTACCGGAGCCCACCAATACGAATAACACCACACTTGATATTGGGCGTATGCCTGACACCGTGCGGGAAACGCCTCAGATTATCAGCGTCGTTCCGAAGGCCCTGATTGAGCAGCAACGTCTGTTCACGCTGGATCAGGCCCTGGCCAATGTTCCGGGCATCACAATGTCTACGGGAGAAGGCAACGGGGGTATGAATGGCGATCAGTTCCGTATCCGCGGGCAGCAGGCCCGTGGGGACATCTATGAAGATGGCCTGCGGGATTTTGGAACGTATGTGCGTGACACTTTCAACACGGACAGTGTCGAAGTGGTCAAAGGTCCGAGCGGGGAATATTTCGGCGCCGGCAACGTTGGCGGTGTGATCAACCAGACGCTGAAAAAAGCGCATCTTGGCAATCATTATGCTTTCGATCAGTCCATCGGGAGCGGAATGCAGTATCGCGGGACAGGGGACGTTAATTACCAGCTCGGCAAGCATACGGCTCTGCGTGTGAATGGTATGTACAACAAGCAGGACGTGGCTGACCGCAACAATGTTCGGTCAGACCGTTATGGCGTAGCGGCTGATCTTGGCTTTGGTCTCGGAACAAAAACCACTTATCATCTGAATTATCAGTGGCTCGGTAGCCGTGGAATGCCGGATTACGGTGTTCCCATGATCCTGATCGGCAATACCTATTCACCGATTACCGAACATGGGCTTAATCGCGATACGACATATACGCGCAGTTTTGACCGCGATAATTCCAACATTCATATGGTCACGTCGAAGTTTGCGACGGAAATTTCGAAATGGCTGACCCTGAGCAACGATACGCGCTTTAGCCATTATCACCGTGAATATGCAGCAACGACACCAAGTTCTTGCTCTGGCACATGCGCATCAAGCTTTCTCTCAGGAGGAAATCCTACTCTGCCTTACGGAGCAGGAGGTGGTATTGCCTATCAGCAGGACGGCTGGGGTATTCAGAATGTCATGATGGGGCGATCGAAGTTCAATACTGGCTTTCTGAAGCACGACATCCGGGCCGGCGTGGATATCAATTATACCAAGGACGACCGGAGCATGGGGACCTATGTCAACAGGTCAAACACCCAGACACTCCGGAATCCGTATTATTCTTCCCCCTCGACCTATATCACATGGCCTTCTACAGGGCGCCGCATGACGGATTTCCGGGATCTGGGCCTGTTTCTGGCAGACAAGATCCATTTGACAAAAAAGCTATCCGTTTTCGGAACATTCCGGTGGGATAGTTATCAGAGCAAATTCTGGAGTGCGACTACGGCTGCTGCGGGTACGCAGTCCCAGTCTTCGAACAGGTTCAGTCCGTCCGCCAGTGTGATGTATGATATTACCAAGGACGCGACCGTTTATTTCACCTTCGCGCGGTCGTACAAGCCGGTCGGAACGGATGCGTCGTCCATCGTCACCAATAATGCGGCGAGCGCTGATGTGGCAAATAATGGGCGGGATCTCAAGCCGCAGCGCAGCGACCTGTTCGAGGTTGGGAGCAAGCTCGATTTCTTCAACAAGCGCCTTGGTGTCACGGGTGCGCTGTTCCAGATCAATCAGAACAATTCCTACACCTATGACGATGATGGCAGCATCATCACAGGATTTCAGGATGCGGGAACAGGACGGCGCATCCGGGGCGTGGAACTGAGTGCAACTGGCAAGATCACTCAGGACTGGGATATCTATGCCACCTACGCCTATATGGGCGGCAAGGTGACGAAGAGCGCCACTCTGTACGGCAATCAGGCGCCTCAGCTTCCGCACAACACATTCTCGGTGTGGAGCACCTACAACCTGTCGCATCTGGTTCTGCGACCCAGCCAGGGGACGCTGAAGGTTGGCGGTGGTGCCCAGTACAGCTCTGGTTACTGGTCCAACGAAGCCAATACGGCGCGTATGCCTTACAACTTCTCGCTGAACGGCATCGTGTCCTATGACTACGGCCGGTATCATGTGCAGTTCAACGCCAACAACCTGACCAACCAGCTGAATTATGGTTCGGCCTTCAATACAGGACGTGCGGTTCCACTCTCCGGACGGACGTTCATGGGAAGTTTCGGCCTCAACTTCTAAGGCCTGGCTCAGGAAGAATAACGTTCAGCCCTTCCGGTCAGATGGCCGGAAGGGTTTTCTGGTCAGTATTGGTAGATAACCATGGTTTCGCGCGGGCAGTCAGACGATCCTGTTCCTGAACACGAAAAGCCAGCCGCATCCTGTCCTCCACAGGTGCAGGCCCAGCTTCTGCTGGGTCAAATGCATGTGGATAGAGGGTGGTTCGTGGAAGCTTTCCCATATTTCGAGGCTGCTGCAAGGAGTGGTCATCCGGTTGCCGTGAACATGCTCGGGCGTGCTTATGAGCGAGGCTGGGGCGTCGTCCGTAATTCTGCTCAGGCCGCATCATATTTCGAAACAGCGGCTGCGGCAGGAGAGGGGTGGGCCATGTTCAATCTGGCAGACCTCCTGCTGCTGGGAGATGGGATTCCAAAGAACCGCGTGCGCGCCTACCGGCTCTATGTGTCTTCTGCTGAAAAAGGAAATGTGAAAGCTCTCAACATGCTGGGGCTTCTGCACGAGGAAGGTATCTGCGAGGCGCCGGATCCGGAAGGCGCGAAAGTCTTCTTTCAGGCCGCGTCAGAAGGGGGAGACTGCTGGGCAGACCTGAATCTCGCACGTCTTGCGCTGACACAGCAGGACGTCTCTGTTGCCTCGTCCTGTTTCCGGAGGGCTTTGAAATCCGGTTTCCCGGATGTTTGCCAAGCGATTATCGATCTGATCGGAGTTTGTGAAAATCCTGTTCTGCATACCGTGAAAGCACAGGCCATCCGTCAGATTGCAGGGAAAGAACAGCCCAAAATTGTCTCAACACCATTGGAGCAGACCTCGTTTGCCGAGAGACTGTGCGCGGAGTAGCGAGGTCCGATGTTGGGGATGGGGCCTCTTGGCCGCGATGTTCCCGATGATGCTGACTTTAGGGAGCTGGCAGCCTGTGAAGGCCACATTCATTGCTGGCCTCCCTCCAGTTACTCCTGTCGGCGTGTCTGTTGACCATCGGGGTGCAGTCGTTCCGGAGACCCCGAATGATGTTCTGGCCATGGACATCAGCATGATCCTCACAAACATTGATGTGAGACCGATTGCCCCGTTCAGGAAGCGGGGCAATCTGCTTTAAAGCTCAGCCCATTGCCGCAGAAGGTTGTGGTAGGTTGCTGTCAGGCCCAGAACCGCTGGGTGATCATCGGGAAGTGCCTTACGGGTTTCGATGATGGAACGGTCAAAATCATACAGAAGAGCGCGTTTTGTATCGTCCCGGACCATGGACTGGGACCAGAAAAACGACGCCCAGCGGCTCCCGCGCGTGATGCGATTGACGCTGTGCAGGCTGGTCGACGGGTACACGACCATGTCGCCTGCAGGCAGTTTGACGCTCTGATTGCCGTATGTGTCCTGAATAACGAGTTCTCCGCCGTCATAATCTTCAGGGGAAGACAGAAACAGCGTTGAGGAAACATCCGTCCGGATGCGGAAGCCTGCGCCCGGAATAGGACGAATGGCATTATCAACATGGGCGTTGAAATGCATTCCGGTGTCGTATCTATTGAAGAGTGGCGGATAAACCCGCAGGGGCAGGGCCGCACTGTTGAAAGTGGGATTGCGGCCAAGGGCACGCAGAACGATCTCTCCCAGTTCCCGGCACACGTCTGAATCCTGAGGAATTTGCAGGTTCAGCTTTGCCTTTGCGGACTGCTCTCCTGCTGTGACGCGACCATCCGTCCACTCCGCCGCCTCCAGGCGTTCACGGCAGTAGCGGACTTCCTCTCCGGACAGAACATTCGGGACGTGGATCAGCATGTTTCCGGGGCTTCCTTGTTTTGAGATGCGGCCTTTCTCAAGGTCGGTTCAAAATCCTGCTTGTAAATAAGAATGACTCTCATTATCGTTCATAAAACTCTTTGCGGATTTCTGCAATCCATGTGGCGTTTTGTGTCAGGGGTTGCGCGCGTTCTGCGTCAGCATCCAGCGAAGAACGGATATGGTCCAACCCCGAGACAGGAGGGCGCAGCGTGTCGCCCCCGACAGGCACAGTAATGTCTCTTACGTTCTCCCCCTGGCAGATGTTTCTTGGCGCCGGGCCGGTAGTCCGGTGCGTTATGACGCTTTTGGCGGCTGCGTCCGTCGTCACCTGGACGATCTTCATTGCCAAGACGATGGAACTGGTTCGCTTGCGCACACAGCTCAAGAAATCAGAAACGGCGCTGGAAGACACAGATACGCTGCATCTGGGGGAAGAATGGACGCGCGATGGTGCGGGTATTGCTCATGCCATGGTCCTGGCCGCAGAGGCGGAGCGCCGTCGCTCGGAAGATATTCCTGCCGATCGTGACGGCATCAAGGAGCGGATTGTTTTGCATCTGGAGCGTCTGGAAGCTGCCGAAGGCCGTCGTTTGATGAGAGGTACCGGCGTTCTCGCCACGATTGGCGCGACGTCCCCCTTCATCGGCCTGTTCGGAACGGTCTGGGGCATCATGTCATCCTTCACAGGGATTGCCGCCGCTCATGCGACCAGTCTGGCTGTCGTCGCTCCCGGCATTGCAGAAGCCCTGCTGGCTACGGCTCTCGGTCTGGTCGCCGCTATTCCTGCTGTCGTGATCTATAACCATCTTGCCCGTCAGACGGCGGCCTGCCGTGCCTGCGTCGCAGATCTGACATCGCTCGTGATGCGTCTGGTCTCCCGTGATCTGGCCCGTGCGGCGCTTGCAGCGAACGCAAACGTCGTTCGCTTCATGGCTGCGGCGGAGTAATCGCAGGTATGGCCATTCATATCCGTCATGCCGATGAGGCAGTGCTGGAAGCGCACGAAATCAATGTAACGCCGTTTATCGACGTCATGCTGGTGCTTCTCGTAATCTTCATGGTCGCTGCGCCGCTGACGACGGTCAACGTTCCGGTTGATCTGCCATCTTCCACCGAAACGCCTGCGCCTCGCCCGGATGAACCAGTTTTTCTGACCGTCAAGGCTGATCATACGCTGGCTTTGGGGGAGGATGCCGTTACTTCGGATCAACTCGTTGATGCGCTTGGCAAGGCTAGCAAGGGCAACAAGGAAGAGCGGATTTTCCTGCGGGCAGATAAAACCGTTGATTACGGAGCGCTGATGGACGTGCTGGGCCAGCTTCGGAAAGCTGGTTATCTCAAGGTCGCTCTCGTCACCCTTCAGGGGCAGGAGGCAGGGGAAGGGCGGTGAGTTCTTCGCACGTGTCCGTACCCACATCCTTCCGGGACTGGTACCAATGGTATCAGCAGACCGAAGACCGGCGGAGTGTGCGTGTCTGGGGGCTGTCCGGTGTCGCTATGGCTGTTTTGACAGGAATGGCACTCTGGTGGGCTGTGACGCATGCGCCGTCACCGGTTGCAGCCCCAAGCGCCGCGCCTCCTCCGGCCATTGCGATTGACATGTCACCCATGCCGACCCCTGCGCCAGCCCCGCCACAGGATGTCGATCCCGGGCCGCAGCAGATGGTCACGCCGCCAGAGTCGCAGCCGGATACTCCGCAGCAGGTTGATGCCCCGCCGTCGCCGGCCCCGCATCCGCCCGTGCCTGTTCCAAAGGTGGAGAAGGTCA
Source organism: Gluconobacter thailandicus F149-1 = NBRC 100600 (assembly GCF_000964465.1). Taxonomy (GTDB): domain Bacteria; phylum Pseudomonadota; class Alphaproteobacteria; order Acetobacterales; family Acetobacteraceae; genus Gluconobacter; species Gluconobacter thailandicus. The sequence continues at coordinate 96,353 of NZ_BANH01000040.1, forward strand.
AGGTTCACAAGAAGACAGCAAAAACGCCTCCCCAGCCTGTAAAACCGATCCCGATGCAGGCGCCTGTTGCCGAGAAAATGACGGCGCTCCCCGCTGCGGACAGCACGCCGTCCCAGAGCAGCAGCGCGGCTTCGACGTCTCATGCCAGTCGGTCCAGCAACGCGCCTGTGACCTGGCAGGGTGATATTCTGGCGCGTCTCGAACGTTTCAAGCGTTACCCTGCAGAAGCTCTGGCGCAGCATCAGGAAGGCACGCCCATTCTGTTCTTTGTCATGGATCGACGCGGGCATGTTCTGTCTGCAAAGATCCGGAAGAGCGGTGGTTTTGCATTGCTTGACGAAGAAACACTGGCCGTCGTGCGCCGGGCAGAACCGTTTCCGCCCCCACCCGCAGAGATTGAAGGTGCGACAGTTTCCCTTACTGTTCCTATCGAATTTTCCGTCGAGGACCAGTAAAGGGAAAAGCTGAAGGAATGCTCCCGTCAGATCGTGGCTGGAGATGACATCGAAACTGGACGTCTCCAGCTTCCGTAAGCGTTAACGTCAATCAACGCACAGAACCGGGCAGCCTCTGTACCGGGCCTGTGCGTCTGTTGTCATGCAGTCTTCAGACCCGTTGCCAGAGATGCCTTGCTCAGGGGCAATTCAAGGATGAGAAGATGACCGTTACTGACATGACAACCATCGCTCCCCCGGAAATCCGTCGTGTCATGCACGCGCTTAAACGCCGTGATCTGATCGTGGTGGACGTCGGGCGTGTGACGCCACACATGATCCGCATTACGCTCCAGGATGAGAGCCTTCGGGATTTTCCCAGCGTATCTCCGGATGATCATATCAAGATATTTGTCCCGCAGGCTGACGGCGAAATGGCCCGCAGGGATTACACGCCGCGGGTGTTCGACCGGGCCGCAGGGACGCTGGTTCTGGATTTTGTGGATCATGATGGCGGCCCTGCAGCGGACTGGGCGCGCAATGCCAAGCCTGGTGATCGTTTGGCTATTGGTGGCCCCAAAGGATCGCGCGTCATTACGGGTGATATTCGCAACTGGCTTCTGATCGGGGACGAAACGGCTCTTCCCGCCATCGGCAGACGCGTCGAAGAACTGGCTGCCGGAACGCCTGTCACGACACTGGCTGCAGTGACGGATGCGGCAGAAGAACAGCACTTCGAAACGCAGGCGTCCCACACGCCTGTCTGGGTTCATCGTCCAGTTGAACAGGCGCATCAGGCCGAACCATTTCTGCATGCCTTGAAGACCATTCAGATCGTGCCGCAGACATTCATCTGGGTTGCGGCGGAAGCATCTGTCGCGCGGGCCATCCGGAATGTTCTGGAAAATGAGCGCGGAATTTCGCCGCAGTGGATCAAGGCATCTGGTTACTGGACGAAGAGCTGAAAATGGAAAAAGCCACGCTTTACCGGAAGGGCAGATAGCGGAAATCGAAAAAGAGTTGACTCATGCTGGTATGCGGATCGCCGCCGATGCACTTCCTGCTTCATACGGGACGGAACGTCATCGTCGTCATGGGGGAGGAATAATCGCAATCAGTCCAGAGGTGATACCTATTCATCAGAATTTTTTGGATTGAAAGGCGAAGGAAAACAACGAAATACTCCCTCTCAAAAGATGTCTGATCTGTAACGCAAAATTGTGATCGAAAAGTTTCAGATTCAGGGGGAATTTCCAGCATAAAGAATGCGCCAGAACGTCACCATTTTTCCAAAAGAACATACCGCAAAAACATTGCTAAATCGTTATTATAAGCGCTAGAATCCGACACTTTTTTAGGTGGCTGGATAACCGAAGATGCTTTCCTTTTCGCCTCAATGGCGTCGTCACATACTTGCATTGTCCTGCGCCTGCATCGGAGGCCTGATGCCCCCCTGTGCAATGGCTACCGGGGCGCCGGCCAGCGTTCCAACAGCGAGTCACGTTCTTCATCCGATTGCCTTCAATGATGAGGTCAAAACACGGCAGGTTCTTGTAGCGGTTGCTCTGGGGCAGGCGCCGGCGGATCTCATGATTCACAATGCGAGGGTGCTGAACGTCTATACTCTGAGCTGGGAAGACGGGCAGGATATTGTCATCGCCCGACAGCGCATCGCCTGGGTCGGCCCAGCAGGGCAGTGGAAAGGGCATGCGTCGTCAGTCTTCGATGCCAAAGGTCTTCCTGCCGTGCCGGGGTTTGGTGAATCCCACAAACACATAGAAAGCTCGATGTTGTCGCCTGAACTGGAGGCGGCACTGGTCATTCCCCTTGGGAATACGTGGACGACCGAGGGCTCACACGAATTCGCCAATGTCAGCGGGGTGCATAACGTCGAATTCTGGCTGACGCCTGAACGGCTCGGAAGCCCGTTGAAAATTTTCCCTGCATTGGGATCGGCCACGCCGCCTTCAGCTTTCGAGCAGGGCGGTGGCAGTTACGCTTATCAGGAAATCGCAGACAATATTCGCAACAATCCCCGGGTTCAGGGGCTGGATGAAGTCATGGACTGGCCTGCGGTGTCCAACCCCTCTCATCCAGGTCATCAGCGGATCTGGGAGAATATTCAGGCAACATTTGATAATCGTGGTGTGATTGACGGGCATGGCGCCGGACTGTGGGACATGGACACGATCAACGCCTTTGCGGGTGCAGGTCTTTCCAGCGATCATGAAACCCGATTGCCACAGGAGGCATGGAACAAGCTCCAGCATGGATTATTCCTGCAATTGCGGGACGATAATATCGAGCGTGCTGTCCCCTATTTCGTTGGCAAGGGGCTGAAGAGCTGGAGCAATGTTTCCCTTGTCACAGATGACCGGAATGTTGCCGACACCCTGAAGCAGGGGACAATGAATTATCACATTCGGCTGGCCATCAAGATGGGCGCTCCGGTGGAGGCGGCCTATGCCATGGCCAGCCTTTACCCGGCGCAGCATGGTCATATGGATCAGATTGTCGGATCAATTACGCCAGGTCGCTACGCGGACGTGGTTCTTCTGTCTTCGGTTCCAGACGTCAAAATCAAATATGTTTTCGCGAATGGAAAATTGGCAGCTCAGGACGGGAAATACCTGCTGCCGGTTCCTAAAATTACATGGCCATCCTGGGCTTCCGATACGATCCACATTGGCAGAACACTGACGGCAAAAGATTTCGAAATTCTTGCTCCCAATGGGAAAACAACGCAGGTTACAGCCGCAATTCAGGCCCCGTTTTACACAGACCCGGTGCAGAAAACGGCAACGCTTCCTGTTGTGAATGGAGTTGTTCAGCGGGACATTGCCCATGATATCATCAAGGTGGCGACTGTGGATCGCTACATGGGGCAGGGACGTCTGGGAAAGATGTTCTGGACAGGAAATGGTCCGAAGACGCCGGATAGTGCGATTGCCACATCCGTTTCCCATGACCTCCACAACATTACCGTCATGGGAACGAGTGACGAGGCCATGGCGCTGGCTGTCAATCGCATTGCCGAACTCAAGGGCGGCATTGTGATGGTGTCCCACGGAAAGGTTCTTGCCGAAATGCAGTTGGAAATTGCAGGCCTGATGACAAGCCGACCCATCCAGGAGGCAGCGGCAAGTATGGAAAACGTTTATGCCAAGGCTGACACTCTGGAGTGGATCGGGACGCCCGGCTACCCGCGGAGACTTCTGATTTCCATGATTACCTGCAGTCCGTTCACATGGCGGCTGGTTGTTCCGTATCCTGGCAATCCAAGCGGGCTTGTTCTTCTTCAGACAGGGCAGACAATGCCGACAGTCTGGTAAGGTATGGGTGAGGTTTACGGGGGGCTGAAGAATATCAGCCTCACCTTCAGGTCCATCATCCGTATCATTATTTTTACGGCTCTGTTCGGGTTTGCCCCTGTCGCCGAGGCCGATCCTGAATCCATGACGAGAGTTCTGGTATCGCTGGATCGGCCAGATGCGGCAACTGTCATGATCGACATGGATCTGACGGTTCTGCTTGGTGATCCCGGCCGTTATTATGCTCTGGCGACCGGGACTGGCCCGCAGCATGAGGTAGAAGTTCGGCATGTTGCAGAACGTATTACGCAGGTATTGCCGCTTTTCGCTGGGCAGCGTCCGCTGCATGCGACTTTTGTAAGCTATGTTTTTTCCGTCAAGAGCCGCGAAGAATACATGGACCTGGCGGCTGACAAGCCCGCACATTTCCAGTTCAATATCCCTCTACCCGCGGATGGCGGCCCTCTACAGCTCCGGATTCCGTTGGGCGCGCAGATCGACTATCCGGTCGCCTACACACTGCAATTTCCCGAGCGCCATTTCACTCAAACCCGTTGGCTGGATGCTGGCCAACATGAAAGCCTGGCCTTCGATTATCGAGGCAAACTGCCTGCTCACCACGCAGATCAACCCGCCAGTTTCGATCCGGATGCGTTGACGTGGTGGCAACAGCTTCCGGTGTATCTGAAGCTTGGATTCAAACATATTGTCCCCGAAGGAACAGATCATATCCTGTTCGTTCTCGGGCTTTTCTTCCTCGGGATCAGTTGGCGAAAACTGCTTTCGCAGACCACGGTCTTTACAGTTGCTCATGCCACAACATTGTTTCTTTCGACCTATGGAATTTTCGAGCTTCCCAGCCGCTTCGTGGAGCCGGCCATTGCGCTGTCAATTTCCTTCGTGGGGCTGGAAAATGTCTTTAGCCCCCGGTTGGGAATAGCCAGGTTATTGGTTGTTTTTGCTTTCGGCCTGATTCATGGGTTCGGCTTTGCCAGTAGTCTGAGCGAAGTCCCCTTTCCCAAACGGGATTTCATCGGTGCCCTGCTGGGATTCAACCTGGGTGTGGATGCAGGGCAGCTCTTTATCATCCTGTTGGCCACTCTGGCGGTCGGATGGTTCAGAAAACGCCCATGGTTCAGAAGCCGGATTGCAATTCCGGGATCGCTTGTCATTGCGGCTATTGGTCTGTTCTGGGCCTGTCAACGTATTCTTGCGTATCATCTGTTCTTCTGAGAGCCACTAGCGCCGCAATCACGCTTGAATGCAAGAAAAGCGGCTCTTACAGCGGATACGCTGACGAATAGGGTCCCAAGGCTTATTTTGCCCTGTCAGGAAAGACAGAGCTCAAGGCATTCAAACGAAAGCTATATTTTCGTTAGCTATGATGGATTTTTAATCCGCCTTGTTTGATCTCAACCCAAGATCAAAATCAGCTTATTACATGACCTAGAAAATTCTAAATCATCGTAAAGCTTGGTGTGCCAACGGCAATGAAACCGAGAACTGGAACCTATTGATATCGTTTGAATGAAATCATTTTCTTATCTTGTGATCGATTGAATGTTCGAAATGTCAATCTGCAAACATAATGTCCGCAAGGCGGGGGCAACAGAAAGTCCGGTTTGTGCTTGAAGATCGATAGCTGAGTGTCGCCCCGAACCCTCGATGCTCTTCAGGATGCGGTATGTGGGGCGATTGACGATATCTCCCATCGTCAGGCCGCCACTTGCTTCATCGCCGCTGGATATGAACCAGATTGATCGGATTATGCTCTAACAGGCCCTAACCCATAGATTTGCGAGGCCTATACAAACGATGCGGTCGCAGCCTGCGCTATGAGCTGCGCGGCCTGCTCGATCCCACTCTCCGCCAGTTCGCCATATCCGTGGGAGATGAGGCGCCTGAAATCCGCTGACGCCGGGTCGGTGGTTAGCGGATCCGTGGCTGAACGCAGGGGGTAGTCTCCGGGAATCTGAAGGTTCAGTTTGCGCGCCTTGCTGACATAGGTCGCGCTGTCAGGAACACCTGCGGGGAGGAACCAGCTTATTCTGGGGGCCTGTCGGGCATTGAAAATCCGGAACTCCCCCAGATGGTGTTGCATGGCACTGACGAGATGATCGCGCCGCCGCATCAGGGTCATCCGCCGGCGCTTGAGGAATTCGTCCAGATCACCGGCATCCATGAAGCGTGCCAGGGCTTCCTGTTCGAGCCATGGCAGCCCGTTATCGGTAATCAGCTTGGTGTCGAGCACGGCAGGCAGTAGCGGCCATGGAACCACCATGTAACCCAGCATCATGCCTCCACCGAGCGCCGGTGCGAACAGCCCGGCATGGATGACAGTCTTCCCACCCGAGAGAGAGAGGAGGGAGGGGACGGACTTTCCGTCCAGCGTCAGGAAATCAAACATCGATTCCTCGAACACCGGGGTCCGGTTCCGGGCTGCGAGGGCGAGAAGCTGGCGGCGACGGGGAAGGGACAGCGTGGCGTTCGTGGGAACCTGACAGCCCGGATTGACGCAGAGCAGCTGAACATCCGACAGGTCCATCCCCGCAATGCCTACGCCCTTGCCATTGACGGGTATGTCTACGATCCCCATGCCCATTTTTTCGTAGAGCAGCCTCTTCCCGATGTAGCACGGTGCCTCCAGCGCCACTTTCATCTCCGGGCTCAGGAGCGCCTGTGCGATCAGCGAGTGCGCCTGCTGAAGGCCGGAAATGATAATGACCTGCCGCTCGTCCACGGCGGTTCCATGGCGCGCTGTCAGCCAGCGGGCAAGCGTATTGCGCAGGAAAGGCAGGCCGGCATTAGACTGGAACTGGCCCCCGCTCTTCCAGTTTTCATACTGGAAGAGCTTCTGGATGGTGCGTTTCCATTCAAGGGACCGATAGACTGGCTGGTCGCTCCCGAAGCCCAGATTGACTTGCCCGGCCAAATTAATTGACGAAAAATCACTGTGGTTCTGGTCCGCGAATGTCCGTTCGGGACGGGAGCCAACACTGTCTGCGCCCGTAATATCGTCCGGCTCGGCCAGAGCGATCGTCTCGGCCGCCGCTTCAGAAGAGTGTGGCGGAGTCTGGTGGACGTAAGTGCCGCGTGACGGGCGCTTTTCCACATAGCCCTCAGCCTCCAGATGTTCGAGTGCAAGCATGACGGTATTGCGTGAAACGCCCCAGTTGGTGGCGCATTCCCTGATCCCCGCGAGGGGTTCTCCCGGTCGCAGGGTTCCGCTGCTGATTGCAGCCGCAAGCTGTCGCACGATCTGTTTCTGAAGGCTTTCGCCAGACTGCCGGTCAAGAAACGGCAGGAACATCACCACAGGCTTTTCTCCGGCATTAAAAACTAAAAATAATAGTGATAACCGTACCCATTGAAATTATACTATCCGTATCTATCGTTAAATAAGATTCTCACTCTATCACTTCGTGGTGTAATTTAGCAGGAAAGCTCACGTCGTGGTTGGTTTTGTCCGTTCAGCAGCGCTTCGTACTGTGCATCGTCTGTTTCCGGGCGTGCCGGGCTGTGTCTGCCGGGGCAGGGCAGGCATGGGTACGCCTGCCGGCGGCCAGACGCTTGTTTTTGTGACCGTGGCGCTGGGTTTTTCCGCAGCCGTGGGACACGCCCAGGACGTTCCCGACAGGAAAAAGCCGCTTCGCCATGCCGTGGCTGGAAAAGCGACGCCTGCACACCGCCCCTCGGGCGTGGAGACGGTCATTGTCACGGCCAACCGGCGCGCGCAGGATATCCAGAAAGTCCCCGCCACCATCACCGCTATCAGCGCGGAGACCATCGCGCGGCAGCATCTGGACAGCGCCGCCGACATCGCGGCTTTCGCGCCCAATGCGCTGGGCTATAATTTCGATGGCCGTCTGCGTCCGCGTTACTATATCCGTGGCGTGGGCAATGGAAACGTCGCAAACAACGCGGTGGGCGCCGTCGCGCTTTATGCCGACGATGTCTATCTGAACAGTCTGGCGTTCCAGGGCTTCCCGCTCTTCGATCAGGCGCAGGTGGCGGTCCTTAATGGTCCTCAGGGTACGCTCTGGGGGAAGAACGCCACAGCCGGGGCCATCCAGTTCACCTCCCTGCGCCCGACCTTCCGCAATGACGGTCATGCGCAGGTGGATTTTGGCAATTACGGCCAGAAACGCGGCGAACTCGTCCTCAATACCCCGGTCATAAGCAAGACGCTCGCCACTCGTCTTTCCGTCCGTTATGAGAATTCCGACGGCTGGGCGCGGAACCTGCAAAGCAACAAGCGGGTCGGAAATTTTGGTGATTTCGCCACCCGCTTCCAGACTCTCTGGCGTCCCAGTGACCGGCTGGAATTCCTTCTCAACCTTCATGTACGCGACATGCAGGGGACGAATGTTCCCTATTACAGCGTGTCGGGAACCTCGGTCTATTCTCCGCTGAAAACCGGCAGCCGCGATCTGACGAACACCAACGTCAATGGCCGACAGGCGCTCGTTTCGGAAGGCGCATCCCTGCACACAACATGGCGGCCGGGGGCGGGGCTGGCGTTCACGTCAATTACGGCTTTCGAAAATGCCCAGCGCCGCCAGTCCGGGGACGGGGACTATACGCCGCAGGAATTCAGCCGTTCCTACGACAAGCTGCATCCCACGCAGGTCAGTCAGGAGTTCCGTCTGGCATCGGACGCGCACAGGCGCATTTCCTGGATTGCGGGTGCCTATTATTTCCACGAAAACCTGCAAGACAGCTACGCCACCGCGACGCTCCCTCCCGGCGCGGTCACGACCCCGGCCATCATCGGCCAGCCCGGTTTCGCGGCCACGAACTACACCCAGACCACGGACAGTTTCGCACTGTTCGGTAATACGACCATCCACGTTACCAAATGGTTCCAGATCGCGGGGGGTGTCCGCTGGACGCATGACCATCTGCATCTTGATCTTGAGAGCCGGCAGGGCCTGTCGCCCGTCTCTTTTTCAGCCAATCCCGCAAACTGGTGGAACGCCGGAAACGTGACGTCATCGCTCGTCGGGATCGACAGCTATCATGGCGGCAGGAGCTGGTCGAATGTCAGCTACGAGGTGGAGCCGCAGGTCCTGCTGGGTAAGAATCAGATGGTTTATGTTCGCATCGCCGACGGCTACCGCTCCGGACTGTTTAACACGCAGATCACGCCCAATCCGGTCAATCGCGGTGGAACACCCCTTCAGAAAGCCGCCCCCGTCAATCCGGAAACCCTGTCGTCCTATGAGGGCGGCTATAAGGGAAGCTGGTTCGACAAACGCCTGACCCTGAGCGCCGATGGATTTTACTCCAAATACGACAATATCCAGGTCTCCTGGACCGCGACGGACGCCGCTACGAAATCAACCATTATTTCCCTGACCAACGCCGCATCCGGCATTTCCTATGGTGGCGAAGTCGCATTTCAGGCCCGCCCGCTGGATGATCTGACCGTCTCGGGCAATGTCGGCATCCTGCGCACGAAATTCACGGATTTCACGGCCCCCGCAAGTGCCACCGGCGCCACGGACCTCACAGGCAACGAATTCGCCCGCGCCCCGCACCAGACCGCCAATATCTCCGTCGATTACCACTTCAGAACCCGGATCGGAGACGGCTCGGTCGGCACGCACTGGAACTATACGGGGCATTATTTCTACCTCGTCTCAAACGAGAAAGCCTCGGCCCTGCAACAGTCTCCCGTCTGGCTCGGTGACGTGCATGCGTCCTTCCGCCCCGGAAACAGCCGCTGGGAACTGAGCGGCATCGTCACGAACATCACGGGCAACCGCTACCTCGTGCAGGTCCTGCCGTACTCCGCAACGAGCCAGACCTTCACCTACCAGTACAGCGCGCCGCGCATGTTTCTCCTCTCCGCCCGCGTCGATTTCTTCTGAGCCAGAGGACACAGTCATGAGCCTTTCATTCCCTGTCATTGACCTGCACGCGCACTGGTTCGCGCCCTCCACCCTCGACATCCTCGGCCGACGGTCCGAAGCGCCCCGCATCGGCCGACTGGGCGACGATCTGACCATCTGGCGCAGGGGCGCGGGTGCGGGAACCGGCGCGCCGTTCCCGCTCGGCCCGCAATGGACGGATATCAGCGCCCGCCTCGATCATCTGGACGGTGCCGGGATCGTGCATCAGCTCATTTCCTGGCCTACGACCCTCGGCGTCGATGCCGCGCTTGGGGCATCGGACACGCTGGATCTCTGGACCGGCTGGAACAACGAAACTTCCGCTCTGGTGCGTCAGAACCCCGACCGCTTCAGCGCCGTCGCGGCCCTCAGCACAAGCGATCTCGACTGGTCCCGGAGCGAACTGGCGCGCGCTCATGAAAAGCTGGGACTGATCGGCGGCGTCCTGCCGGTCAACGGCTTCTTTTCCCGGGCCTCCGCCGAACAGTTTCGGCCGATTTTCGAGGTGGCGCAGGCCCATCGCAGCCATATCTATCTGCATACGGGTTTCGCCAATCCCGTCATCACGGGACAGCCGCCCGATATCCTCCACGGGGATAACGAGGCACTCCGCTGGGTTATCGACAACGGCTTTCATTTCGCCTCCGCCGTGGCGACGCTGGCCTTTACGGATTTCCTCGACCCGTTCCCCGATGTCACGCTTCAGATCGCCATGCTCGGCGGCAGCGGCCTCGGGGCTCTGGCTGCCGAACAGGCCGAAGTCTCCCCCCGCATCCAGGCCGGTCCCCTGCGTCGCCACTTCCGCCAGATCTGGCTCGATACGGGGGCTGCGGGCAGCGGCAGTGCCGCCGTGGCGGCAGCCATCCGCGTGCTGGGGTCGGAGCGCATCGTGTTCGGCTCGGATTACGCCCCGCTGCCTGATATCCGCCCCACGCTCGACCGCGTCCGCGCGGCAACCGCCACCGATCCCGACAGCCGGCACGCCGTCCTGTCCTCAAATGCCCTGTCGCTTCTCTCCCGCCACGATGCCTTCCCCGCACATCTGGCGTCATTCAGGAAAACAGCATCATGACGCGCCCTGTCATTCATTATACCCGCTGCCCTTCCGTCCCGACCGTCACAGCTCTCGCACAGGCGCAGGGCCTGTTGGAAGAAGAATTCCGCAACGACGCAGATGTGGATTTCGAATTCAGCTCCGTCGGCTTCTCGCCCAAGCTGGACTATGCGCCAGCGGACCGGTTGTGGTTGCGCAATGCCGGTCATGCCCCGGCAGTGTGGAAACGCAGTCTGGGCGTGGCCTGCAAGGTCGTCGGGCTGGCCTTTCTCGAAGGACGCTATCCCGTTCTGGCGCTGCACGGCGCGGGCATCGCCAGTCCGGCGGACCTGAAAGGCCGCCGCGTCGCGGTTTTTCACAACCCCGACAGCCCGTTCGATCTGATGGTCGCCCAGCAGCTCAAAATCTATCAGAGCGCCCTTCAATCGGCCGGCCTGTCCCTGAACGATGTGGAGCCGGTCTATCTCCCGCGCTTCCGTCCCGGAGCCGCGAAAGGCGGCTTCCTCCTGTCGCTGTTTCAAAAGGGGCTGGAGGCGCTTGAGGCCGGGGAAGTCGATGCCGTCGCCGCGTCCATTCCGCCCGATGGCGGCTTTTACCCGCAGCTCAACGTGGTTTACGACACACGTCTTGCGCCCGAGCGCATCCAGCGCGTGCATCCCTCTGTCCTGCGCGGGCTGGTCGTCAGTCAGGCCCTCCTCGACGAGCGTCGTGATCTGGTCGTCAGAATCGTCGAGCGGCTGATCGAGGCCTCGGAGCGGGCCGCGCGGGCTCCGCTGGATGCCCTCAGGACGCTCGCGGGGGATCTCGGTCAGGCGCCGGAGACACTGGCCGCCGTTTACGAGAACATCCCCCAGGGCGTGCGCCTCGACCTGAACGATGATTACGTCGCCTCGCTCGCCACCCAGAAAGAGTTTCTGCTGCGGCATCGTCTCATCGAGCATGATTTTGATCTCGAAAGCTGGATTGATTACTCCATCCTTGCCGACGCCACGGTCCTGCATCGCCAGAGACAGGCCCTGAACGCGGAGATCTGAGCCCATGTCCGACGCCTCATTGCCCTTCTCCGCCGAGACTGGAGCTGCCATGTCCACGATCCCGGAGCGCGTTCGCGCCTCGCGCGGCTGGGCGCTCATCCTGCTGCTCGCGACAGGGACCACCTGCGCCATGGACGGCATGATCCTCGCCGGACTGCTGACGCCCATTAAGGAAGACCTTCACCTGTCTGATGCGGCTTTCGGCAGTGTTGCCTCCATTTCGACCATCGCCGGCGTCGTCGGTGCGCCGCTTTTCGCGGCCCTGTCCTCACGCTTCAGTCGCAAGAGCGTCCTGATCGGGTCCATCATCCTGTGGAGCCTCGCCTCTGCGGGAAGCGCCTTTGCCTCGGGTCTAGCCACGCTTGTCCTGTGGCGGACGCTCACGAATTTCGGCATCGCGGCCTATCAGGGGATTGCGCCCGGATGGCTGGCGGACCTGTATGACAGGAGGGAGCGCAATTTTGTCTTTTCGCTGTTCATGCTGCGCAATAAGCTGGGATCAGCCTTGGCGTTCGGCATTGGCGGCTGGATTGCGGCCCATGCCGACTGGCACCGCGCCTTTCTCCTGACCGGACTGCCCGGCCTTGTGCTCGCCCTGCTGCTGCTCTGGGTTGCGGAACCCGCCCCCGGTCACGCTGACGGTCATGTCAGCACCAGTGCAGCCCCGACAGGCTGGAAGCAGCAGCTCTCCGTGCTGAAGATCGCCCCCTATGTGACACATCTTCTGGCGCTGTGCCTGTTCTTTTCCGGGATGATGACCGCACAGATGTGGCTGCCGGCTTTCCTGCACCGGGCGCATGGTCTGGATAACCTGCATGCGACGCGCTTCGCCTTTTGCGTTCTGCTTGTCACGCTGCCGGCCGGTCCGGTGGGCGGCTGGCTTACCGGGCGCTTTCTCGCTGGGAAAGTCTGGGGCATTTCCGCGTCCCTCGCAGCGAGCGCCCTGCTGGCTTCCGGTCTGTTTTTCGTTGCCTTCACGATCGCCAGCCTGCCTCTCTGCGAGGTTTTCAGCCTGCTGGCGATCGTGACTTTCGGGGCCACGGCGGGAAGCCTGACAACCCTGCTGATCGAGACGGTTCCGGTCTCGCTCCGCACCATTTCCGGGTCTTTCGGCGCGATGGTCGCAGGCGGCGTTTCGGGGCTGTTTGCGCCCTGGCTCCTCGGCCTGTTGTCAGACCGTTTCGGCCTTGCCCATGCCGTTCTCGTCGGACCGGCCTTTTACGCACTCGCGGCCGTGCTCTGGATCGGGCTGAGCTTTCACGCCTTCCGCACCCGCGCATCCTGATTTTCGTTTTTCTGTCTGAGGGTTCACACTCATGAACACGTTCAATATCCAGTCTCCCGCCTCTCCGTCCTCCGAAACCGCTGCCCGAAACGCACGCATCGCCGCAACCCGCCCCGTCACGGCTGAGGCCTATCCAAAGGACTGGGTGGTGCGCGCACGCGACCTCGCCGGAGAGTTCCGGAAGGGCGCCGTGGAGCGCGATCATGAGCGCACGTCACCTGTCGATCAGATCCGGCGTCTGCGTGAAAGCGGCATCGTCAGTCTGCTCTATCCCGCCGAACTTGGGGGCGGGGGTGGTACCCTGCGCGAGGCCGCCAGCAGCGTTCTGGAAATCGCCAAAGTCGATGGCTCCACGGCAGCGCTTCTCGGGTTTCACTTCTACAATTCGCTCGTGCCGCTGCTCACCGACTACACGGGTCAGAACGCCAGTTTCGTCAGACGTTCTACACAGGCTCGCTGGCTGTGGGGGAACGTCACGCAATATGTGAACAAGGAGTTCGTGGCGGAGCATCACCCTGATGGCGGCTTCACGATCAGCGGCACGAAAAAATGGAATACGGGTGCGCCTCTTGCTGAAATCACGACTGTTCTGGCCATCCATCCCGACCGGGACCGTTATATCTACGCAGCAATCCCGACGAACCGGGAAGGCCTGACATTTCACGAAGACTGGGACCCGATCGGCCTCCGTGGAGCGGATTCCAGCACGATTGAATTCGAGAATGTCAGGATCCTGCCACAAGACGTCCTGCACTGGTCGCATGGCCCCAAACAGACTGGTCCTCTCCCGCTCTGGGCCAGTTTCGGCGCCATTTTCTATTCCGCCGTCTTCATTGGACGCACGTTGGGCGCCCTCGAACGCATCCGGGACTACACGCTGGAAAGCCGACGTCAGGGAACCTTTGGCGGGGCATCGGTCTCCGCGGATGATCCGTTCATCCAGGCGGAGTTCGGGCAGTACTGGGTGCAGGCCCAAGCGGCGCAAGCCTATTTTGAAAGGGTGATAGAAAGCGTGCAGGCCGCCTGGAGGCGTCGGGCAGAGCTGACGGACGAGGAACGCGGCAACATCGCTCTCGAAACCCTGTCACTGCGGACATTCGCCTCCCGGACGGCCCTTGAAATCACACCGCGCATTTTCGAACTCGCCGGGGGGAGGGGAACCTTATGGAGCGCCGATTTCGATCAGTACTGGCGTGACGTCCGCACGCTTTCGTCCCATGATCCGGAAGTCCTGGCCCGCCGCGTCATTGGACAGCACGCCCTGCACGGCACCCCCTTGATTTTTCCAACTCATTTCAAAGCCAGTGTGTAAAATTAGGTGTTCGAAGCACGATCCCGTCGAGGGCCCGGACGTCGATATGACGCCCTTCGCGCACTTTGACCGAGGTTTCCTCGAGCCAGGCACGGGCGAGGCGGGCGGTGTCAAATGCTCTGATGATCCGCTGGCCGTTGACCAGCTTGCGGGCCCTGTATTGCTTGGGCCCCCGGCAACTCACGCCATCAGG
>NZ_BANH01000039.1 GCF_000964465.1 Gluconobacter thailandicus F149-1 = NBRC 100600
TGAATCAAAATTCCCTACAAAAATCAATGGGTCCTGAGCCTAAGGAAATGTGCTCATGTCCTATGATGAAAACGGAACAGATTCGGAAATTCGTGAACTGGTCAGAGAACTTCAGACCGATGCGGAACAGTTGAACATCATGATGAACAAATCGGGCGCTTCGGAAGATCTCAAACACATGATTGCTGCACTGGCGGACAAGATCGACGGATTGACGTCACTGGTCCACTAAAATCCACCCCTTACTTCAGGAAGCCGTCCGCTCTGCAACCAGACGGATAATCCAATGATGAAGGGCCGCCGGCGTCAGGGACATACCATTGAGTCGCGGCATGGTAGCGAACGTCCCAAATCCCTTGACGACCACCGGTGTATGGCGTGCACCACCCGGCATGACGGCACCCGAAAGCGAGGGACGGTGATCTCCATAGAACACCAGAAGAGCGTCCCGACCGGTTTGCCCCAAAGCCTGTGTCACTCGCCCCAGAAGCTCGTCTCCGTGCCGGACGTGATAAAGATAATCAGCAACGCCCCCTGACCATGGCCCATGATTTTCAATCGTGACCGTAAAAATGAATGTTCCCGAAGGTTTGGAAACAGCCTCGTCGATCATTTCCAGTATCCGGTCTCCCACGGCCTGATCTGCGATATGGACCCCACATCGCGCCGCATCGACGAATTCCCCCGTACCGATCAGTCGGTTGAAACCCATGGCCGGCATCAGGACGTCACGTCCATAGAATTTAAGGTCATGTGGATGCAGAAAAACCCTCTCCTCACAAACCTGCGTCAACCGGGCAGCAAGAGCGTCGCCGGGCTGTTTCCCTGCTGTAAGATAAGGATCAAAACGACGGAAACCGAGTGCGCTTTCCTCGTGACCGAACAGAACGCCGTATTCGGTACGCATGGTATATGCGCCAAACCCCGAGACCTGAAGCTTTCCGATGTCCCCTTCCCGTTCCGCTCGCAGCAGATGAGGCAGCACACAGGCTGAGGCTTCTTCAACGCCGAACTCACGGGGATCGGCAAAAGATTCGCACTGGATCACTACAATGAGGGGTGCCTGGGCAGGCTGTCCCGCAGAAATCTGCGGCCAGTCCGGCAGGTTCCGACGACGGTCATCCTTCCACCTCAACCACCCCAGAATGATGGTCGCCAGCAGGCCGTAGCGCTCCTCTCCCACATCAAGGTCCGCAACAGGCAGAACTCTGCGCGCTAGTCCGGCACGACCTAGAATGTCCAGACACAGCCACCCGGTTACGAACAGGCACACCCCCTGAACCCGGATAGCAAGACCAGAACTGGTCCGTGACCAAAGCATATCCTTCAGAAGCAAACTGATGAACGACAACCCCAGAAATGCCAGCCCCGCCACAACCAGAACCCGGGCGAATAAAGGAATGGCCCCGATATAAAATCTAGGATGTCGGATAAAAGAACCGATCACCGCCACATCGCTGAACATCAGCGGTTCTCCGAGGACATTCCTCTTCAGACCGGAGCCGAAGACCAGAAAAACTCCCGTCAGAACCGCCAGTCCTACGGCAGCCACAGGATGCCCCACCAGCGACACCAGCGCTCCGAAAATCATGAAGGCCATGAAGAAGCGAAATACAGTGCCCTGAAAGAAAACTGTATTACTGCAACCATGAGCGCGGGTTTTTTTTGAATAATTTACACAACGAGATCTTGTTAGGTCTATTGTTTCAAAAACGACACATACCACAAATGAAAAATATAGTAATTTCACATATTCACCTGTTTATATTTACTTTGCCATTATCTATTTTTGACGAATTTTGCTATTTTTATGTGCATTCATAAACATTCCGCTTCATAATTGATTTTGTATCTTTCACGCCCACTTTTTGAATGTTAGCCTGTTCAACAGATTTTCCACACCCCCGCAGACATGAAACCGGACAGGGGCACGACAGAGGAAGAGTACTGGTCTTGAGCCTAGGAGCCGTTTCGACATCCAGTTCCCTCCCGCTCATTCTTTCCGCGCCGCCCTTGGGAAATGCTATCTATCCGTTTACGCAGATCCGATCATACATCCCTGACCGGATGGCTGAAGCCTTGGCCTCGCCGGAGCATATCCAGAACGACCCTGCCGTAAGGATGATTTCCGAGGCACGGGTAGGAGGAATGTTCTGGGAGCGCTCTGCAGCAACGGCAGCCGCAATCGTGGTCTGCGTCCCCCCTCATGCCGGGCATGCCCGGCAGATGTGGCGGAACGCAAAAGCATGGACCAGTCCGGATCGGCTGCTTCTCGTCACGCCGCATGACGGTACGAAATGGCGCAGGATGCGCAGCGAGGCCCGGGCCGAAGGGGCGCAGGCCATTTCAGAAAATGTGGACCCGCACTCCCTGCTGGATGGAACCCGCACATTTCTCTTGCCTCCGAAAGGCCTGACAACACTCTCGGCACTCGCGGCACTGACCGGACATCCCGTTCTGCGCCCCGATATGGATGCAGACTGGAAACCGGACCTGCACGCCCCTTCGGAGGCACTTCATATCCTCCACTCCGCAACAGAGTACCGGTCACCATTTTCGGGGCAACCGATCGAAATCCTGGAGGCGATCTCCCTCCTCACGGAATGGAAACGCATCCTCATGACCAATCGCACCATCAGCGTGTGTGTCGGCATGTCTTTCTGGAAGCGCGCCCGGATGGGAGCATTCTTCGCGACTGCGGAAAAACGTCGCCCTCTCCCGCTCTTCCGCCGCACCACCACTGGTGCCCTGACCGTGGCGCGAAACCGCCCAGGCCGGAACGGTATTGCTGTCTGGGCGACCCGCCTGCCGCGTGGACTGGAACAGGCAGCCCGGAAGAACCATTTTCCCCTTTTCCGCGTTGAAGACGGCTTTATACGCTCCGTCGGCCTTGGAAGCGGCTTCCTGCCTCCCGCCTCCATCATCGCGGACAGCAGGGGCGCCTATTACGACCCAGCGCAGCCCAGCGATCTGGAAGTCCTACTTGCCACCCACCCTCTCGGGGAAGAACTTCAGGAACGCGCCCGCGCCCTGACCAGACTGATCCGCGCACAGAGCATTTCCAAATATTCAGCCGGTGGCAGCGTTCCGACACTCGGCGCGCCGGAAGGGCGACAGATCATTCTCGTGCCTGGACAGGTGGCCGACGACATGTCGGTCCGGCTGGGAGGAGGAACCGTAGCAGGCAACATGGACCTGCTACGTCGCGTCCGGTCAGCCAGGCCGGATGCATTCATCGTCTATCGTCCACATCCGGACGTGGATGCAGGCCACCGCGCCGGCGCCATTCCCGATGCCGACGTCCTGCAAGTGGCCGACCGGATTTCCCGTGGAGGCGGCATGGCGCCCCTGCTGGACGTGGTGAACGAAGTCCATACGCTGACCTCCCTGACAGGTTTCGAAGCCCTCATGCGCGGACTTTCCGTCACGACGTACGGACAGCCCTTCTATGCAGGCTGGGGCCTGACCCACGACCGGGCGCCTGTCGTGAGACGGACCCGACGGCTGAACGTCGCCCAACTCACGGCTGCCACATTGCTTCTCTATCCACGATATATTGATCCTTTGACTGGCCTGTTCTGCGGACCGGAAGTTCTTATCGACCGCTTCGGCACCCCCGAAGTCTGGCGGCCTGACCTTCTCATGCGCCTGCGTGGAGCCCAGGGAAAGATCAGAAAAGTTTTTGTTCAGGGAGTTCATACGGTGCTGCACACACCTGCGATAAAGAAGGGCCGGTCATGACCGTTGTCAGAGACACGGCTCCCGCCGCAATGCAAGGCATCGAAGGCGTACAGCGGAACATCCTGCTCCTTCAGGGACTAATGGGTCCGTTCTTCAGGCTGATCGGCAGGGAACTGCGCCGTCAGGGATACGGAGTCTGGAAAGTCAATTTCAACGGCGGTGACCGGCTTTTCTGGCGCCTGCCCGGCGGAATCGACTTCACCGGGCGTGCCAATGAATGGCCGGACGCACTGACGCGGATCATCATCGAGCACGACATCACCGATGTCGTGCTGTTCGGAGACTGCCGCCCGCTGCATAGTGCAGCCATTGCCGTCTGCGCACGGCTGCATATTCCGGTGCATGTCTTCGAGGAAGGCTATCTCCGCCCCGACTGGGTGACGTTTGAACTCGGAGGCGTCAACGGCAACTCCACCCTCTCGCGCGATCCAGCCTATTACGTCGAGCGCGCCAGAACCCTTCCCGTACTGCCGCCGCACCACCCTGTCCCGTCTTCCTTCCGGACACGCGCCCTTCAGGGACTGGCCTACAACACCGCCGATCTTCTCTCCCGCTGGCATTACCGTCACTGGAACAACTACCGCCCCTGGCACCCTCTGACGGAAGGCATAGGCTGGTTGCGCAAACTGCTCGCCCGCGACGAACGCCGCACCCGAAGCCAGAAGACACTTGAGGCACTGCGGGCCTCGGGCAGCCCATACATGCTGTTTCCCCTTCAGCTCGACGCTGACGCCCAGGTGCGCCTCCATTCCTCCTTCAGCGGAATGGCGGAGGCCATCCGGGTCGTGATCGCCTCCTTCACGTCACATGCCCCCCACAGCATGCGTCTCGTCATCAAGGAACATCCGCTCGACAACAACATCCGGAACTGGTGCCACGAAGTCGCTATGCAGGCCGCAGCCTACGGCGTCTCTGACCGGGTTGACTATTTCGAGGCAGGGGACATCGCGGATCTGGTCCGTACCGCCACTGGCGTCATCACGATCAACAGCACCACCGGAACGCTGGCGCTCGCCGAAGGTAAACCCGTCATCACTCTGGGCAACGCCGTCTACGATATTCCGGGCATCACGTTTCAGGGGCCGCTGGAGAAATTTTGGTCGAACCCGGGACAACCCGACGCGGAAATCTTCGCAGCCTATCGCCGCGTCCTGATCGAGCGCTGCCTGATTCCTGGCGGCTTCTTCTCAAACGAAGGTATGGGAAAGCTGGTGCGCCACGCCATCGACCGGCTGACGCGCCACAGTCCGCGGGACTTCGCCGCCACATCGCGTGCCGAAATGGCACGCCGCGAAGCCCTGCGTCAGGAACTGGCCTGCCATCCCGACACTCCGGCGGCGATCACCTCTCCCGCTCCGGTTGAGACCAGGTCCAAAACGGAACGTGAAGTTCTGGAAGAGGTCTCGTCATGACCCGTGCGCCGTCTGGCCACAGGCCGTTCTACACGCTCGACATCTCGCGAATTCTCACCCGCGCGAGCGCCCGCGTCCCGACAGGGATCGACCGCGTCGAGCTGGAATATGCCCGCTATCTTCGCCAGCACGCACCCGACCATCTTGAATTCGCCGCTGTTCATCCGCTCGGACGCTTTGCCGTTCTTCCCTATGACAGAGCCAGCGCCTTTATAGAGGCCATCAGCACCGTCTGGAACAATGGAGCAGACGACGGAGGACAAGCTGCCAGACTGGGGAGGGCCCTTCTGCACGGCGTTCTTTTCCCACGTCCCGTCCGCTCTACCGCCCGCCACGCGCACACCGGTGGCCGCAACATCTATCTCCTGATGTCCCACCATCATCTGACACGACCCGAACTGGTTGCAGCTGCGATCCGGCGGCGCAACGGCCTGTTCGTTCCGATGATCCATGACCTGATCCCGCTCGAATTTCCCGAATACTCCCGGGAGCGCGAATACGCCCGGCACCTGCGTCGCATTCAGACGGTCGTTCAATATTCCGATGCCGTCCTTGTTCCTTCGCAGGCGACCGGACAGTCTCTTCTCCCATATTTTGAACGCGCGCAGCGGAACGTGCCCATATGGCCCGTTCCGCTCGGCGTCCATCTGTGCGCCACGTCGGAAACGCCTATGCTCTCTGGCGATGAAGCCGACACGGCCGCCCGACGCAGCCACCCCTATTTCGTCTGTTTGGGAACAATCGAGGCGCGCAAGAACCATCTCCTGCTTCTTAACCTATGGCGACGCCTCGTCGATATCCACGGAAAGGCTGCGCCTCATCTCATCATCGTGGGCAAGCGGGGCTGGGAGAATGAGCAGGTCATCGACATGCTGGAGCGTGCTCCAGCCCTCAAAGGGATGGTGGAAGAACATAATTCTCTCCCGGACACGACGGTTGTAACTCTGCTTCGAGGTGCCAGGGCGCTCCTGTTCCCATCATTTTCCGAGGGGTTCGGCCTGCCTCTGGCAGAAGCGCTGGCCCTGGGTACGCCCGTCCTGTGTTCGGACATTCCGGTTTTCCACGAGATCGGCCGCAACTGTGCCACGTATCTCGATCCGCTGGACGGTCCGGCGTGGGTCCGGGCTATCGAGACCATGTCGGGACTGACCACCCACACAGACCCTCCCCTCCCCCCTGTGCATCTGGCCAAAGACCAGATCCTCGCCTGGCCCCAAAGTGTCGCCCGCGCACTTGATCACATCCGGACCCTGTCTTAGCGACCTACGGCTTTCTGCATCCGGGAGAAATTTTTTCCCGTTCCTTCCCTGTTCTTATGCCTCTCCATCCCTCGGCAGGACATACTTTTGATGCTTTTCAGGCGGCTCTGGCCTTTTTCCACCCTGCGAACAGATACAGCACAGCATGATAACACGCGTGCACAGCCGCAATCCGTCTCAGGAGACGAACTGCTGGAGGCCTGCCAGCAGGAGGACTGGTCCCGGCTCGTTAAAAATACGGGCCAGATCCTGCGTACGACGCAGCATTGGCGCTGAATCATGTGGCATCACGTATTCATGAACGACATAAGTGTCTTCCCTGCCTCCCGAACTGCCATCAGACAGTAATCCGGCCTCCGACTGGTATTGCGGAGAAGCAACCAATCCGTAATAGCCACTTGCAAGAAGGGTTGGAACAATAACAACCCCCAGAAAAACAGATCGGCGCCGGATCCACGATATGGTCTGGTTCATCCTGCCAAGAGATCTTTTTTCTCCGGCTATCCCGTCATTCTCAAAACCTACAGATACTCTATTTGTATGGATCGGCTGGCCTCACACTTCTGATGTTGCCACTATATTGCTCTTCTAAGGGCCTCTGCCAACATTCCCATGAAAACCTTGTTCGGTTGTCCTGTTCCATTCATGTGTAGCGGTTTGGAAGAAGATGTTGAAATTTTACCCTGATTTACAGGCAAGTGGCTGAATGATAGGGTGCAAAATTACAGGTTGTTTCTGTAAAGACAGGTGAGGTTTGCAATGATGGTCCGGACTTTCAGGGCACATCCGACGCGGGTACGCCTGTTTCGAAACAAATGGCTTGAACTGACAACACTGACCCCGTTCCCTCTGTTTTTCAGTGTATGGTTTCTGATCGATATTCTTGCAATCGCAACGGCCTTCCAAACGGATTCAGGCTGGAAAATGATCGCAGGCTTCCTGACAGGACTTCTGGTCTGGACCCTTTTTGAATACGTCGCACATCGCTATCTCTTTCATCTCAAACTCAGTTCGGCGCTGGGGCGCCACTTCATCTTTCTGATTCACGGCAACCATCATGCGGATCCGAAGGATCCCCTGCGCAGCATCATGCCCCTGACCGTCAGTCTTCCTCTAGGGTTTCTGATATGGCTTGCCTGGCGTCATTCAGGGCTTGTGGCACACAATTCAGGATTTGCCGGCTTTGTCGTGGGTTATACGATCTATGACACGATGCACTGGGCCTGCCATCAGACCAGTTCACGCGGGCGGCTTGCCCGGCTCCTGAAAAAGCATCATCTTCTGCATCATTATGCGCCTGTCCATGGCAATTACGCCACGACAGTCCCACTGCTGGATCGTGTCTTCCGAACCCATATCCGGCCACGGTAAGTCCGCGACTTCATGCAGATTATTCTGGACGCCCGAAATACCGGCCGCGCCATGGGCACAGGCGTCACGACCTATACAAAGACACTCGCCGAGGCCCTGAAGGATCAGAAAAGCATTTCGGTTGGGTGGCTTCATGAAACGTCCGACTCACGAACGACTGCGGCGACGCATTCCCTTTCCGCACGCGGTTTGCGCTTCGGGCGAGCCCTGAGCAGTCGCCGACGCAAGGCTTTCACTGGCACCGGCCAGCAGACAGGAAACCTGATTTCCGAAGACGTTTTCCGGATCGGGCATGTGCATTTCAATATCTACGGAAAGCTTCTGGCGGTTGAGCCCACCGAAGAGCCGTCGGTAATGCACTGGACCTGTCCACTCCCGCTTTACATGCCGGGCTGTCCGAACATCGTGACGATTCACGACCTCATCCCCGTGCTACACCCCGAATTCTGCCAGACAGATCCCGGACGAATCCAGCGCCTGCTCGAAAGTGTAATTGATCGGGCAGATCTGATCGTTACGATTTCAGAAACCGTCAAAAAGGATCTCATGACGCATTTTGGACTTCCGCCAGAACGCGTCCGTGTCATCCATCAGGCAACCAACATCCACTCGGAATTGTTACATACCGGCTCTACAGGGCAGAATCGCTGTCCTGATGACAGTTTCATCCATATCGGCACCATTGAGCGGCGCAAGAACATTGGACGGCTGATCAGGGCCCACAGCCTTAGCCGGACACGACGCATGCTGGTACTGATTGGTCCGGACGGTTTCGGGGCGGAGCAGGAACTCGCGGCACTCTCCGACCATCTCCATCCGGAGCGGGTCATGCGCCTGCCCTGGATCGACCGGGCAGATCTTCTTGCGACCCTCGGAAGAGCCCGCGCCGTCGTATTTCCTTCTCTGGCCGAAGGCTTCGGGCTTCCCATCGTGGAAGCCATGGCTCTGGGTATTCCGGTTCTTACCTCCCGGGGAAGCACCACTGAGGAAATAGCAGGTGGCGCCGCCTGCCTGGTTGACCCTCTCGATATCGGATCAATTACGGCCGGCTTGATCCAACTGGATAGGGACGAAACCCTGTGCCAGAGCCTCGCTGCTCTTGGCAGCAAGCATGTGAAACATTTCAGCCCTCATGACTACGGAGTACGCTTCAGTGCCCTGTATCGTGAGGTGGTGACCGCAAGATAGCCTTCTTCCCGCCACAACGCCACGGCCTGATGCCGTTCCCCTCTTCCCATCCAAGGAGTTCAAGTGTCCGTTCAACCTCGCCTTCATGTCGCTCTCGATGGTTTCAATCTAGCCCTCCCCCGTGGCACGGGGGTAGCGACCTACGCGCGGACACTGAGCTATGCCCTCAAGGAAATGTCCTGTGAGGTCGATGTGCTGTATGGGCTGAACATTCCATCCAAGGCAAAAAGTCTGCTGCGTGAGATCCTGTTTTTTGATCAGGTCTGCGCAGAAGAGCAAAGCCGTCGTGCACGCTTCATGGGCGCGCGATGGAAAGAGCGGTTCCGCGCGGAACTGCTGGGCCACCGAGCGGTCAACATTCCGGTAGACCGGCATGTGGATGCCCGATCCTTTTCGGAACGGCTGCCGGCTTTTGACAGTCTTCTCAATGCGCGGGACCTGTTCATCACGGCATGGGCACATTACCGCCGGACGCGCCGTTTCCTGAGCATTACACTTCCCAACACGCCAGATGTCATGCACTGGACCTATCCATTGCCAATCCGGGTTCGGAATACGAAGAACGTCTATACCATTCACGATCTCGTGCCCCTGCGACTGCCGCATACCACGCTGGACAACAAGACTAACCATCTTCGACTGATCACGGACATCGCACGGCATGCGGATGCAATCTGTACCGTCTCGGAGGCTTCCCGGCGGGACATCGTCGACTTCGCACCGCACGCTGCAGCGATTACCCACAACACCTACCAATCGGTCCGGGAGCAGACCGCTGTTCAGAACCTCTCCGCTGACATCATCACCCAGACCCTGAATCGTCTCTATAGTCTCAAGACCGACGGATACTTCCTTTATTACGGATCCATTGAGCCCAAGAAGAACATTGCCCGCCTGATCGAGGCTTTTCTGTCGTCAGAAAGCCAGAGACCCTTGGTTGTGGTAGGTGCCATGGCCTGGAAATCAGAAAGCGAACAGCAACTTCTGGAACGTGGCAAGCGTTTGGGACGTATCATTCAGATGGAATATCTTCCAGAGAACGACCTGATGATGCTGATCCGCGGTACGAGAGCGGTTTTGTTTCCGTCCCTGACCGAGGGTTTCGGGCTGCCAGTCGTAGAAGCGATGATGCTGGGAACGCCTGTTCTGACCTCACGGGAGGCATCACTGCCGGAAGTAGTAGGAGAGGCCGGGCTGATGGTTGATGCCTATGACACTCTCAGCATTATGGAAGGTATCCAGACACTTGATCGGGACGATGCCCTCTGTAGCCAAATGCATCAGGATGGCCCTGTACAAGCCCGAAAGTTTGACATGGAGAATTATCAAATCGCGCTAAAAAAGTTCTATGATGCCGTCCTTGGCTGACGGTGCGATTCTGGCTGTCTGGCGTTAGGCGCCGATTGTTTTCTTTCGCGCCTACCCACCTGCTCTGCGGCCTTCCAACATGGCGGAGTTGTATCGGAAAAAGATCGTGACGTTGCGCGACAGCTTTCAATGCAAGGCAACTGCCGCACCTGCAGACGGTAGAAGCGATCCGGTCCCTGATCACGCGGATCTGCCTCATTCCAGACAATGGGGAGCCTGCGATTTTTCTTGAGGGCGACCTGGCAGCGATGCTGGGCTTTGCGTTGAACAGGAAGAGCGCCATGCGTCATCCGGACGCTGGCGTTCTCGAGAAGTTCCTGGTGCAGGGTTCAGATGGTTGCGGGGGCAGGATTTGAACCTGCGGCCTTCAGGTTATGA